>NZ_CP020814.1:2032172-2676845 GCF_002109385.1 Halalkalibacter krulwichiae
ACTGGGGCGCAAGTTTAGTTATCGTAATGATGTTCTTACATACATTGCGTGTATTCTTTACAGGTTCATATAAAAAACCTCGTGAATTAAACTGGGTAGTTGGTGTCCTTATTTTCTTTGTTATGCTTGCATTAGGAGTAACGGGTTACTTATTACCTTGGGATATGAAAGCATACTTTGCTACAGCAGTTGTTCTTCAAATTGCTGAAAGTGTACCTTTAATCGGTGGATTTGCTAAGACGCTACTTGCCGGTGGTGAAGTGATCGGTGCAGCTACACTAGCACGATTCTTTGCGATTCATGTCTTCTTCTTACCAGCAGCATTGCTTGGTTTATTAGCGGCTCACTTCTATATGATCCGTAAACAAGGTATTTCTGGTCCGTTGTAAAAAATATTAGGTTTTGCAAAAGAGTAACCAACTGACAAAGTTTGATTCTCTTTTGTACATACTTGCAGACAAATGAAAAAGGAGGGAACGAGATGGAACGTGGTAAAGGGATGAAGTTTGTCGGTGACTCTCGTGTCAAGGCAAACAACCGAAAACCCAATATTCCTAAAGACTACTCGGAGTATCCAGGTAAAACAGAAGCGTTCTGGCCGAACTTCCTCTTGAAAGAGTGGATGGTTGGTGCTGTTTTCTTAATGGGTTACTTGCTTATTACAGTTGCTCATCCAGCGCCGCTAGAGCGTATGGCTGACCCTACTGATGCTGGATATATTCCGTTACCTGACTGGTACTTTTTATTCTTGTATCAACTTTTAAAATATCAATATGCTTCTGGTGACTATAATGTTATCGGAACAATCGTTATGCCAGGTTTAGCTTTTGGTGCTTTATTACTTGCTCCTTGGTTAGACACTGGTAGAGAACGTCGACCGTTTAGACGTCCTATTGCAACAAGTATGATGCTTCTAGGATTTATCTCTGTCTTCTACTTAACATGGGAATCAGTGGACCAACACGATTGGGAAGCCGCTGCTGAACAAGGTGCAATTGTAGAAGAAGCAGACATTAATACAGATGCTGAAGGATATTCTATTTATGCTGTTCAATCATGTATTGGCTGTCACGGTGACACAATGGCTGGTGGAGCTGGTGGTCCTTCAATCCTTACTACTGAGAAAAATGCTGAAGAAGTTAAGGATGTCATTATTAATGGTATTGGTGCAATGCCAGCAGGATTATTCGATGGATCTGATGAAGAGCTTGAGATTCTAGCAGAATACATCGCAGCACATGGTAATCCTGAAGACGAATAAGATTTAGTAGAGCTGACTGTTACAGTCAGCTCTTTTCATATCATGACAGAAGGTAGGATACGCGATGATAACAAATTTACTTCGTTTTTTTGGTCAAAAGTGGGTTATCATTTTAATGCTAGTAATAAATATTCCAGGAACGATCTTTGGATATGTTTGGTATGGAAAGCAACTCGAGCAGACCCCTTGGTACTTTTTACTTTTTGTACCTGATAGTCCAACAGCAAGTTTGTTTTTTGTCTTTGTTTTAATTGCCTTCTTATTTCATAAGAATTGGCCGCTAATGGAAGCGTTAGGTGCTGTAACTTTGATTAAATATGGCATTTGGGCGGTTGCCATGAATATTTCTGGTGGAATTGCTGGGGCAACATTAACTTTTGATAATTATATGCTGATCTTTTCTCATTTAGGAATGGCAATTCAAGCTGTCCTCTATGCACCTTATTACCGAATGAAACTTTGGCATTTGCTTGTTGCGGCAATATGGACGTTACATAATGATATAATCGATTACGTATTCATGATGCATCCATGGGTGTCGCATCAGTTACTTCCGAATATTGATTTAATTGGTTATTTTACATTTTGGTTAAGTATTATTTCTATTTCTCTCGTATATGTTATTGGTGTTAGAGGAAATCGTTTAACTCTAGAAATCAAATAGAGCAGATTATTCAAGGGAGCTTACTAGTGAGCTCCCTTATTTTTGGTGATTTCTTACAATCTCACGTTAATGTAACGTTTGTCTCTCTTTCTTGGTCTACTCTTGTCCATTTCTTCATAGGATGAAAATAGAAGAAGGAGGGACAAACATGCGTAAACGAATCATATTAATGATCTTAATACTAGTATTCTCTGTACCACAAAGTATCTTAGCTGATGAAAATTCATCCGTACATACATGGAAAAGTTTAAACAACACATCTGATCAAATCCTTCAGCTAGTCAAACAACAAGAATTTGAAGAAGCGAAGCAATTGTTGGATTATTTTTCAGCTTCTTTTCTTGAAGTTGACTTCCAAAAAGAAGGGGTAACGATGAGTGCTTTACGAACAGTGACTAGCTCTTTTGAAAGTGCTGTAGAAGCTGTTACAGCTATGGATATGTCTCTTGATCGGAGGATTTATAAAGTGACAGCGTTTAGGTTAGCTGTGGACGCCTTGTCGAGTGATTACCATCCTCTCTGGCTTCACACGGAAGAATCCATTATGAATGCACTGTCAAGGATGAAAGAAACAGTAGAAGAAAGTGAAATACAAGCATTTCAACATCGTTTTAATGAATTTTTGCGACACTATGAAATGATAAGACCAGCATTGTTTATTGATATCGAACCACAACAATTACAAAGAATCGATTCACAAATCAATTATTTAGAAAGTATAAGATCGGGGCATGTAGATGAAGATAAAGTATTGTCTCACTTAACGATTATGGAAAGTGAATGGAGTAATCTGTACAAGAGAGTGAAGGAAGATAATGCGGACCCTTCACTCTGGTGGGTCATGTTTTCTATTGGCGGAATGATTACTCTATCTCTATCGTATGTCGGCTGGAAAAAGTATAAAGCAGAAAAACAGAAAGTTAGACAGAAAGACTAATGTGACAAAAATGTGAGAACTTCACGAAGCCACTACGTGAATAGTGTTTTTGTTTTGACTTTGTTTGATATTCCTTTTAAAATAAATAGTAAGAAATACTTATAGAGGTGATACATCAATGGCTTTTTTGATTTACTTTATCTTGTTGCTCATCATCCCGATTTGGGCACAAATGAGAGTAAAAGGCGCTTATCGCAAATATTCTCAAGTACATGCTTCATCAGGTTTAACGGGAGCGCAAGTAGCTAGAAAGATTTTAGATGATAACGGTTTATATGACGTGAGAATTGAAGAAACACGTGGAACATTGACAGACCACTATGATCCTCGTTCAAAGGTTGTTCGTCTCTCCACGGATAACTATCATGGAACGAGTGTTGCAGGTGCAGCAGTTGCTGCTCACGAAGTCGGTCACGCAATGCAGGATGCAGAGGGGTATGCTTTCTTAAGATTCCGTCATGCATTAGTTCCGGTTGCAAGTTTTGGTTCCAATGCATCC
Source organism: Halalkalibacter krulwichiae (assembly GCF_002109385.1). Taxonomy (NCBI): domain Bacteria; kingdom Bacillati; phylum Bacillota; class Bacilli; order Caryophanales; family Bacillaceae; genus Halalkalibacter; species Halalkalibacter krulwichiae. The sequence goes on from NZ_CP020814.1 coordinate 2,035,534, forward strand.
TTTTTCTTAATTCTTGCAGGTATTTTGATGGGCGCTTCTGGTTTTATACTATTAGGAATTTTTGCGATGGCAGCAGCAGTTCTTTTCCAGCTTGTTACATTACCGGTTGAGTTCAATGCATCTAGTCGAGCGATGGAACAGATTGTATCGACTGGTGTAATTCGAAACGATGAAGAACGTGAGACTCGCAAAGTGTTAAATGCAGCAGCTTTAACGTATGTTGCAGGTGCACTTGTAGCGTTATTAGAGTTAGCTCGTTTTATCCTTATGTATATTGGGATGAATAATGATGATTAAGAAGCTTGGGGCATTAGCTCCAAGCTTTTTTTGTTTATATGTTTAATGGTTTTTTATTTTCATCTAAAGTGAAACCTTCTCCAATGACATCTTGAACATCATTTACAGTAACAAAGGCATGTGGATCGATTCTCTCTACCAGGGTCTTTAGGCGAATCAATTCATTACGACCAACGACACAATAGAGGATTTCTTTATCAGTACCAGTGAAGCTTCCTTTGCCTTTAAGTATTGTAGCTCCACGGTCCATCTCTTGCATGATGGCTGATGCAATTTCTGGAACTTTATCTGAGATGATGTGAGAAGCTTTTGCTGAATAAGCACCTTGTTGGATAAAATCAATTACTTTTGCAGCGACGAAAACAGCAAGAAGTGTATACATAGCTTCACGATAATTTAAGTATATTAAAGAAGTTGCAATCACTAACGCATCAAACATAAACATTGTTTTTCCCATACTCCAACCTAAATACTTATATCCAAGTTTGGCTATTATATCAACCCCACCTGTTGTCCCGCCATAACGAAAAACAATTCCTAATCCAACGCCAATAAAGACCCCAGCGAAAAGAGCAGCTAATGTCATGTCGTCATGTAAAGGGATATTGATTACACGATATCGTTGAAAAATTTCAAGAAAAAGGGAAACACCAACTGTCCCGATAATTGTATAAATAAAAGTAACTTTGCCAAGGACTTTCCATCCAATGAAGAAAAGAGGTATATTTAAGATAAGATTTGAAATCGCTGGATTAATAAGAAAAATAAAATAAAGTATTAGTGTAATGCCTGTAAAGCCACCGTCAGCTAAATTATTTTCCATATTAAAATAAACAAGTCCAAAGGATAAAATGGCAGAGCCAAACAATATAAATAATATATTTTTTATACGCACCTTATAAGCCATGAAGACCTCCTTATGATAAAATAATATTGGAATTTCATGCCTATTATATAGAAACTATCTGACAACGGCAAATCCAAAGATCAATCGTTTTCTTTTTGGCCCTCGGACTCTATAACAGGTGTATGTATTTGTCAAAATGGTCACAATTCGTTAACATGGATTTCGAGAGAGTAGAGGTGAAGTAAATGTCAGAGAAATCAATGAAACAAATGCAAGAAGAAGTTGATACATATATAAGTCAATTTAAAGAAGGTTATTTTTCTCCGCTAGCTATGCTTGCACGAATGAGTGAGGAGGTAGGAGAACTAGCAAGAGAAGTGAATCATTATTATGGTGAGAAGCCAAAAAAGGCTAATGAAGAAGCGAACACGATGGAACAGGAAATGGGCGATATCTTATTTGTGTTAATCTGTTTTGCCAATTCCTTGAATATTAATTTGGATGAAGCTTTCGATTTAGTAATGAAAAAATTTGAAGTACGTGATAAAAATAGATGGACAAGAATAGAAGGAGACGGTAAAGATGATGAATAAAGTTAAGATTGTAGTAGCTGGGCCTCGGGGGAATATGGGAAAAGAAGCTGTGAAAATGGTATCGGAAACAGAGCATTTTAGTCTTGTAGCAGTTGTTGATTCAAAACATGAGGGAATGAATTTAAGTGAAATAGAAGGATTTCACGGTATAGACGCACCTGTTTATATAGATATGCAAAAGTGTTTTGAAGAATTGGACGTGGATGTACTAATTGATTTAACGGCACCGGCCTTTGGTCGTAAACATATGGAGATTGCTTTTGCAAATGGAGTACGTCCAGTTGTAGGAACAACAGGGTTTACGGATTCTGATATTTCTGAGTTGAGAGCAATCGCTGAAGAGAAAGGACTCGGAGCGATTATTGCTCCAAACTTTGCTATAGGAGCTATCTTAATGATGAAATTCTCACAATTAGCTGCTAAGTATTTACCAGATGTAGAAATTATTGAACAACATCATGACCGGAAATTAGATGCCCCTTCTGGTACGGCGATAAAAACCGCTCAGCTTATCTCGGAAGTACGTGCAGAGAAAGCTCAAGGCCACCCAAATGAAACAGAAGAATTACAAGGGGCAAGAGGAGCAGATTTTGAAGGGATGCGTATACATAGTGTTCGATTACCTGGGCGTGTCGCTCATCAGGAAGTGATTTTTGGTGGGGAAGGTCAAACATTAACGATTCGTCACGATTCGATTAATCGTGCTTCATTTATGCCTGGAGTAAAATTAGCAGTTGAATCTGCTTTAAAGATTGATACGTTAGTCTATGGATTAGAGCACATTATTGAATAAAGAATTCATTTATTAAGGGGGAGAAACAAATGAGAATTGCACTAATTGCACACGATAAGAAAAAGCCAGATATGGTTCAATTTGCGATAGCCTATGAAAAGATTTTAGCAAAACATGAGCTTTATGGAACAGGAACGACAGGTACTAAAGTGATGGAAGCAACCAATTTAACAGTAAAAAGATTTAAATCTGGCCCATTAGGGGGAGACCAGCAAATTGGTGCGCTTGTTGCTGACAACAAATTTGATCTTATTTTATTTTTCCGTGATCCTTTAACTGCCCAACCGCATGAGCCAGATGTTTCTGCTCTTATCCGCCTTTGTGATGTTCGTCAAGTTCCTCTTGCAACCAATATGGGAACAGCTGAAGTATTAATTAAGGGATTAGAGAGAGGAGATTTTGCTTGGCGAGAAGAAGATAAGGATGGGTTTGAATGATGAAGCTTGATATTCTGGCTTTTGGTGCCCATCCTGATGATGTTGAAATCGGGATGGGGGCTACTTTAGCCCAGTATTCTGCAAATGGATACAAGATTGGCATATGTGATTTAACAAAGGCTGAATTATCATCAAATGGGACCGTAGAAATTAGACAAAAAGAAGCTAAAGCTGCTAGTACAATTCTCGGGATCACTACTCGTGTTCAGATGGAAATACAAGATAGAGGTTTAAAATACATTACCCAAATGGAATTAGCTGAAGTTGTTTCGGTCATTAGAGAATACCGTCCTACTTTTGTTTTTGCACCATATGAAAAAGACCGTCACCCTGATCACGGGGCGTGTGCTTCAATAATTCGCGAAGCGGTTTTTAACGCAGGAATAAAAAACTATCAGTGTGCTCGTCGTATAGAGGCCCATCGAACGGACGACTTATTCTACTATTTTATTAATGGTTATGAGCACCCTGATTTTGTGATTGATGTTTCTAACGAGATGGAACAAAAGGTCAATGCGTTGCAGGCGTATAAAAGTCAATTTACCTCAACTGCTCAATCTATTTCTACGCCATTAACTGATGATTATATTGCAAGTGTAAAAGCTCGAGAACGACTGTTTGGAAAAGAAGTGGGAGTTAAGTTCGCAGAAGGATTTATAACATCTAAACCGCTCATTCTATCAGATCTATTTAATAGGCAGGGAACGAACGATGAAGCTTAAGATTGGAATTAGTTGCTATCCTACAGTTGGGGGATCGGGTGTTGTTGCAACGGAACTTGGGAAATTGTTAGCAGCACGTGGACACGAGGTACATTTTATTACCTCAAGTGTGCCGTTTCGTCTTGACCGTGTATATCCAAATATCTATTATCATGAAGTTGAGGTTAATCAATATTCGGTCTTTCAATATCCTCCATACGATTTAACACTTGCTAGCAAAATAGCAGAAGTTGCAAAAAGGCAAAAATTAGATTTAATTCATGTACACTACGCTGTACCACATGCAATTTGTGCGATTTTAGCGAAACAAATTTTAAATGGAGATTTAAAAATTATTACTACACTACATGGAACAGATATAACTGTATTAGGGTACGATCCCTCAATGAAAGACTTAATTAAATTTGGGATTGAACAGTCAGACCTTGTTACAGCAGTATCAGATGATTTAGTAAAACAAACAAGAGCTCTTATCGCAACAAATAAAGAAATTCAGACGGTTTATAATTTTATTGATGAGAACGTATATAAGAAGCTCAACGTTGATGAACTAAAGAAACATTACAAAATTGAAGAAGATGAAAAAGTCGTTATACATATTTCTAACTTTAGACCAGTTAAGAGAATACCTGATATTATAAAAAGTTTTGCTCTTATTGCCGAGAAGGTAAAAGCAAAATTACTCTTAATTGGCAATGGACCTGAGTTGGCGATTGCAAGACAACTAGTAAATGATTTTAAAATAAAAGACAGAGTATTGTTTTTAGGTAACCAAAAACATATTGCTGAATTACTTTCAATGAGTAACTTAATGCTGTTGTTGAGTGAGAAAGAAAGTTTCGGACTTGTAGCTCTAGAAGCAATGGCATGCGGTGTGCCAGTTATCGGTACAAATGCTGGCGGAATACCAGAAGTAATAGTTGATGGTCAAACAGGTTATTTATGTGATATTGGTGATGTGAATTGTGTAGCAGACAAAGCAGTGTCTCTACTATTAGATCAATCGAGTTACGAAGCGTTCTCGTTGAGAGCGATGGAGCATGTTCAGTCGGTCTTTCACTCTGAGACAGTTGTTTCCGAGTATGAAAGACTTTATTGTCAAGTCATTCAGAAATGAGGGTAAGTTGTGATGCAGCATTGGCAAGAAGCACAGGCAGTCATTCAGACGTTGAAAACAAATGGTTATGAAGCTTATGTGGTAGGTGGGGCTGTACGTGATTTACTATTACAACGGCCAGTAGCTGATATTGACATCGTCACCACTGCTAAGCCTAATGATGTATCACAAATATTCTCTAGTGTTCATCAATTGAATACAGAGCATCAAACAATCCTCGTTAAAGTTAAAGGAATTCTTTTTGAAGTAACGACAATAAAAGGTTCAAGTCTTGAAGAAGATCTAAAAGCTAGGGATTTAACGATCAATAGCTTAGCTCTAAATGAGAAGGAAGAACTCGTTGACCTTGTAAACGGAAAACAAGACCTATCCCTGAAGCTTTTGCGTTCAGTTGAACCAGAAAGGCGGATGACAGAAGACCCGTTACGCATGTTGAGAGTGTTTCGTTTTGTTAGCGAATTAGGATTTGTTATTGATGAACAGTTATTGAATACAATCAATAAGCATCGTGGAGCAGTAAAGGAGATTGCAATTGAACGGGTTGTGAAAGAATGGTTAAAGCTAATAAAGGGAAGTTACCGTAATGATTCCCTTACTTTGATGCAAAAGGCAAAACTTCACCATTCACTTCCAGGATTGAGGCTTACCTCAATTGGCATACAGAAACTTTCAATGTTAAGAAGTTTGGCGGGGCAATCTGAAATTGTTTGTTGGACTGCTTATTGTATTTGTATGGGGCATGAAGATGAAAAGCCTTTAAAACGGTTAGCGCTTTCGAATCAAATACAAAGAGCAGTTAAGCTGAGAATGAAATTTTATAAATTAAGATTAGAGAAAAGTTGGACTCCTTTTGAACTTTATAATGCGACCTTAAATGTGGCACTAGACGTGGAGAATTTACGTTTTCTATTTAACTTAACATCCATTAGTAAAGATAATGTATCTTCAATGTGGACGAGCCTACCGATTCAAAGCAGAACCGAACTTGCTATTACAGGTAGTGACTTATTAAGAATAACAAGGAAAGAGCAAGGGCCTTGGATAAGGGATGCTTTAAATCAGGCTGAACGATTGGTTGTAACAGGAGAATGCCCGAATTCAATAGAAGACCTTATAAAGGCATTGAGGAGGTGTGAGCAATGTTAAAAGAAGAATTATTGAAAGTTTTTGCAGAACACCCAGGTGAGTTTGTTTCAGGTGAGAAGATTAGTCAGAAATTAGGATGCTCAAGAACCGCTATTTGGAAACATATTGATGAACTAAGAAAAAATGGTTACCAACTTGAATCTGCTCCACGTAAGGGCTATCGTTTGGTAAGCAAAGGGGACGGCATTCAACCCCATGAAGTAAAGGTAGCCTTAAAGACCAATCGCTTTGGAAGCGAAATTACTTATTTTAATGAGATAGAGTCAACTCAAACGGTTGCTCATGAACTTTCACATAAGGGCGTAAAAGAAGGTCATGTTGTAATTGCAAATGAGCAAACTGCTGGGAAAGGACGCCTAGGGAGAAAATGGTATTCAAAATCAGGTACTAGTGTTTCGATGAGTATTATTTTAAGACCAGAACTCCCTCCCCAACAAACACCGCAACTTACTTTATTGGCAGCAGTTGCTGTTGTCCGAGCTATCAAAAGTAACGTTGGGATTAGCTGTGATATCAAATGGCCGAATGATATTTTATTGAATGGAAAGAAATTGGTTGGCATCTTAACCGAAATGCAAGCTGATCCAGATGTTGTTCACTCGATCATTATTGGAATCGGTTTAAACGTAAACCAAGATTCAAGTGAGTTTGATGACGAAATTAAAGAAGTAGCAACTTCATTACGGATTGTTAAAGGTAGAGTAATTGAGAGAGCTCAGTTAATTGCTGCTATATTAAACGAACTAGAGACATTATATGATTTATATTTAGAAGAAGGTTTTAAGCCAATAAAATCGCTATGGGAAGCTAATTCCATAAGTGTTGGAACATATATATATGCCAGAACAATGAGAGAAGTAATTTATGGATTTGCTAAAGGCATAACCGATGATGGCGTATTGTTGGTTGAAGATCAGCAAGGTGTTACACATAAGATTTATTCTGCAGACATTGAAATTGCTTCCCAAAAGTAATAGATGCTGTTATACTTTTTGTGATGGGCGGTATCCATTTGGAACTGCACCGTAATACTTATTAAAATAGCGGATCTGCCTTGATCCAGTTTGGACTAGGACAGAGGGGTTGCATAACTTAAACGTACGCAAGGCCAATTTTTGGCTTTGATTTTTATTCAAGCCAATATTGGCTATGAGAGTTACCTCTGTGCTCAAGGTTACGTATGTATCTTGTTCTCTAGGTAACTTTTTTTAATTGGTGCGTTTTTCGTTACATGAGCCCCTCCTTTAAAAAAGGAGGATATGAAATGAAAACTACTGCAAGCTTTTTTAAGATGAAAAAGGAGAAGGAAAAGATCACAATGATGACAGCGTATGATGCACCTGCTGCAAAACATGTTGAAGACGCTGGCACAGATATGATTCTTGTTGGAGATTCTCTTGGAATGGTCGTATTAGGGTATGATTCAACCATTCCTGTTACACTTGATGATATGGTGCTTCATACTAAGGCGGCTCGTCGAGGAGCAAAAGATACTTTTATTGTGACGGACATGCCTTTTTTAACGTACCATTCAAGCATTGAAGAAACGTTTAAAAATGCGAGCCAATTAATGCAAGAAGCTGGAGCAAATGCTGTGAAGCTCGAAGGTGCAGGTGATGTCATTGGAACCATTTCCAAGCTGACAGCTGCAGGTGTTCCGGTAATGGGACATTTAGGTTTGACTCCCCAATCGGTGGGGTTTTAGGTGGATATCGTGTTCAAGGAAAGGATGTACAATCTGCATTGACACTTGTCGATGACGCTAAAGCTCTTGAAGAAGCTGGAGTATTTGCGATTGTTGTAGAGTGCGTGCCTGAACAAGTAGGCAAAATGCTTTCAGAGGCTTGCAATGTTCCTATTATTGGAATTGGCGCGGGAGTCGATACTGATGGTCAAGTTCTGGTTTATCATGATGTCATAGGCTATGGAAATGTTCATGTACCTAAATTTGTTAAAAGTTATACGAAGATTTCTCCAATGATTGAAGATGCATTAAAAATGTATGTTACAGAAGTAAAGGAAAAGAGATTTCCAGCGAAAGAACATTCTTTCACAATGAGTGAAGAAGCCCTAAGAGGATTATATGGGGGAGTTCATTCGTGAAAATCATAGAAACGATAGAAAAAGTAAGAAGAGAAGTTCAAAATGCAAAGAGCAAAGGTCAAACAGTTGGTTTTGTGCCAACAATGGGTTATTTACATGAAGGGCATCTTAGCTTAATTGATGAAGCTAGAAAGAAACACGATATTGTCGTTGTTAGTATTTTTGTTAACCCTTTACAATTTGGACCTAATGAAGATCTTGATCGCTATCCACGTGATATAGAGCGAGATGAACGTTTGGCAAATGGAGCAGGCGCAGATTTATTATTCTATCCTTCCGTTGATGAAATGTATCCTGTGGAGATGCCCATGACAATACATGTTAATAAAGGTGTTGACGTTTTATGTGGAGCAAGCAGACCAGGTCATTTTGATGGAGTGGCTACCGTCGTCATGAAGTTATTTCAAATTGTTCAGCCGACGGAAGCGTTTTTTGGTCAGAAAGATGCTCAACAAGTAGCAATTATTATGAATATGGTTTCGGCATTTAATATCCCTGTTGACATAGTTATCTGTCAGACAATAAGGGAAGAGGATGGATTAGCTAAGAGCTCTAGAAATGTCTATCTTTCTGATGGTGAAAGAAATGAGGCGTCTTTCCTTTATCGTACACTTTTGTATGGGAAAGAGCTTATAGAGAATGGAGAAAGAATCCCTCAATTAGTATTAGATAAAATGAATACGAAGTTGCAATCGGGTTCTGGCAAACTTGATTATTTATCAATTCTTCGTTATCCAAGTTTGGATCGACCTGAAGAACTTAACGGAACTATAATCTTGGCAATTGCCTACCAATACAAAAATGCGCGATTAATTGACAATCTTATTTTGGAAATCTAGGGGGAAAATATTCATGTTTCGTACAATGATGAAAGCAAAAATCCATCGTGCTCGTGTAACAGAATCCAATTTAAATTATGTTGGTAGTATTACGATAGATGAAGACATTATGGACGCGGTTGATATTGCAGAAAATGAAAAAGTTCAAATAGTTAACAATAATAATGGTGCTCGCTTCGAGACATATGTAATTAAAGGTGCAAGAGGCAGTAATGTATTTTGTTTAAATGGTGCAGCAGCAAGACTTGTTCAAGAAGGTGATGTTATTATCGTGATTTCTTACGCGCTAGTTGCGGAAGAAAAGGTTAAGAATCATCAGCCAAAAGTAGCGATCATGAATGAAAACAATCAAATTGTTGAAATGGTACACCAAGAGCCAGCTTCTACCGTTCTTTAACTCGCATATTCCTCTCCTCTTCGATAAACACTTATTTATAAGGATCGAGAGGAGGGGATTTTTTTGAATGACTGGTTATTCACATGGCAGTCCATTTTTAAAGAAACAGAAAAGAAATGGGCACTTTTGTCAAAAGATGAGCAAGACGAACAAATTAAATATTTAGAGGAAGCTGCAGGAACGCTTTTAGATACATGGACAGAATTAGATGAAAAATTAAATCAACTTCGTGTAGAAGTCGGAAATAAAAGTTCCATTTGTTATCACTCGAAAGGGACCCTTTACTACGAGCTAGAAATGTTTGAACACGCGATTTATGAACTAAAAAGAGAAAAAACAAATGGAGATAAAGAAGAGCTTAGAAGGTTGTATTTAGGTTTTGCATTCCTTTTTGCAAATAAGTTTGCAGAAGCGAAAGAAATGTTTCTGTATTTAGTTCATATAAGTCGACAGACAGTCATAAAACATTTTGCTCATGTTGGTCTTGGGTGTGTTTTAACGAAAGAAGAACGATTTGATGATGCAATTGCTTCCTTTGAAGCGGCTAAAGAACTTACTTCTACTGTAGATGTCGTGTATAATTTAGGAATATGCAACTTCCTGAAGGCAGCCTATCCACTTGCTAAAGACTATTTTATCACTTATTGTGAACAAATACCTGAAGATGGTGAAGCGTTATTTTACCTAGGGTGCTGTCAATGGGAAGAGGGTGACAAGGATGCTGCATGGGCTTCTTGGACAACCAGTATCCACTTATTAGACTCACAACAAGCATTGCTATCTTTAGCCTATGTCTGTGAGTGGCATGGGTATCATTATGCAGCTATTCATTGTTATAAAAGGATTCAAGAAAAACATGGAAATTCTATTCAAGTACTACATGGTTTTGCTTGGAATTATGCTTTATTGGATGATAAGGAAAATGCTTTTAAATTTTTCCGCGAAGTATATGTGCTTGACCCAAGTAATCAAGGTGCAAAAGATTCTCTTAACTGGCTTGAAAAATCCTGGCCAGACATTAGAGAACGCATGCTTATGGAATAGGTTTTATAGTTGAGGTGAAAGATGAAAGAACGATATACAGTAGTAGATGTGGAAACAACGGGACATTCGGTCACAAAGGGTGATCGGGTGATCCAAATAGGTGCAGTTGTTATTGAGGATGGGGAGATTGTAGAAACATTTGCTTCATTTGTTAATCCAGGGAAGCCGATCCCACCCTTTATTAAGGACTTAACAGGAATTTCAGATGAAACAGTAGCAACTGCCCCTACTTTTTTTGAGATTATCCCGAATTGCTTTCACTTTTTGAAGAGAGTGCATTCGTTGCGCACAATGTTGATTTTGATTTATCTTTTTTGCGTAAGCAAGTTGAACATGAAGGATACCAATTTCCCAGAATGCCCGTATTTGATACAGTTGAATTGTCGAGAATTTTATTGCCGCAACAAGAAAGTTATAAATTAAGTCACTTAGCAGAGCATTTAGGTTTTTCTCATGATCGACCTCATCAAGCGGACAGCGATGCTGAGGTAACAGCAGCTTTATTCTTAAAACTAATACATACATTAAAACAGTTACCGGTATTAACTTTACAACAATTAGTCCCGTTAGTACGGAAATTTAAAAGTGATTTAGAACCAGTTTTATCTGAGATGATTCATGAAAAATTAAATAAAGGTGAAGATAATGAGGAGCGCTTTGATTGCTATCGACAATTGGCCATTAAAAGAATTCCTGAAGGTTCATCAAATGTAGAAAATACTCAGACTTATTCCTTTTCCAGTTACTCCCAAAAGTTATTTGCGGAAGAAGGGACATTACAAGACGCATTTACAAATTATGAGTTAAGACCTGGTCAGAGACGAATGATGAAAGAAGTAGATTATGCCTTTCAATTAAATGAACACTTAATGATTGAGGCAGGTACTGGTACTGGGAAATCTTTAGGTTACTTGGTTCCAGCTGCTTTTTATGCACACGAACACCAGCAACCGGTTATCGTAAGTACTCAAACCATTCCATTACAGGAACAGTTATTAACGAGAGATTTGCCTTTATTAAAAACGATACTGCCTTTTTCCATTGATGTTACGCTACTCAAAGGGAGAAGTCATTATTTATGTTTACGAAAATTTGAACAGTCCTTATCGACAATTGATAGTGATAGTTATGATGTCATTTTAACTAAGGCATTGCTGCTAATTTGGATAACAGAAACTGAGACAGGTGATGTTGAAGAATTAAATCTACCCTCTGGGGGAAAGGGCTTTTGGTTTGAAGTTCAAAGTGATGCTGCATCAGATCTAGGCCGTTATAATCCATGGTTCCAAAGATGTTATTATCATAGAGCAAGGAGAAAGGCACAAAAAGCCGATTTAGTCATTACCAATCACGCACTATTATGTACAGATATAATGAACGAACAAGGGTTACTTCCAACGTATTACTATGCTGTAATTGATGAGGCTCATCATCTTGAAGAAACAGCAAGCGACCATTTAGGAGCAAAAACTGATTATTTTACTTTTACCTATTTAATTCAGCGACTTGGGCTAGATGTAGAGGATGAAATGTTAGGATATTTATATCAGCTAATCGAACAATATCAACTTCCCTCGGTGAAGAAAGATTTGCCAGACTTATTAGGCAGCCTAAAAGAAGAACTCGATGAGTTATTTAGAATGCTACATGGGTTTGTTCTTCAAAAGCAAAAAACAAGTTCTTCTGATGTCGGAAGAATCAGGTACCGATATCAAAGTTACCTTGAAAAAGATCTTGTTTGGCAAGCAATTTTGGAATGTTCTATGAGAGTTCATATGATTGCAAAAGATTGTCTTGTTCAATTAAAAAGGGTCCTTAAAACAATGCAAGAAATGAGAGAAGATATGACTTATCAAGATCGTGGATTTGTAGCTGATCTGGATAGTGTCGTTCAATCTTTATCCGAACAAGAGGATATTTTGTATGATTTGTTGCTCGAATACGATCCAAACTATGTTTATTGGATTGAAGTTGAACCTAGAGGGGCAAAGAATGCCACTTTTCTGTTTAAAAAACCAATAGATGTTTCCGATTTATTGGCAGATCATTTTTTCACCAAAAAGAAAAGCGTAGTGTTAACATCTGCAACATTATCCGTCAATGGGACCTTTCGTTATCAGGAAAAAAGACTGGGACTTACCGATTTCGGTGTCAAAACAACAATTATCCCATCACCATTTTCTTACATGGAACAAGTTCGACTGCTTATGCCAACTGATATCCCAGCTATAAAAGAGGTTGGTGAAGAAGCATTTGCCGAGGAACTATCTTTAAAACTGTGGAGAATGATGGAAGTCTCAAAAGGAAAAATGTTAGTGTTATTTACATCTTATGATATGTTGAAACAAGTATATAAACATGTTAAACATTTAAATGAAATTGGAACGTATCAAATAATCGGCCAAGGAATAACAAGTGGAAGTAGAGCGAAGTTAACAAAGATGTTTAAGCAAAGTGAAGAAGCCGTCTTATTTGGTACGAGTAGTTTTTGGGAAGGAATTGATCTACCAGGTGATGAACTCAAAACGCTTGTCATCGTTCGACTCCCTTTCGCTCCTCCAGATCAACCTTTGCTACAAGCTCAATATGATAAAGCAAAAGAAGATGGGCGAAATCCTTTTATGGAAATATCCTTACCACAGGCGATTATTCGGTTTAAACAAGGGTTTGGTCGTTTAATAAGAACGACCCATGATCGCGGTTGTGTTTTTGTGTTTGATCGAAGAATTTCTACTACTCGATATGGGAAACAATTTATTCGTTCTTTACCAGATGTTCCTGTTTATGAAGATGATCTAGAAGCATTACTTGAACAATTTCAAGACTACATGTAATTTTGGAGGCGAACGTGTCATGCATAGGCGTCTTTTCGGGATAATGTTAGCTCTACTCCTTTTAGTGGTTGGGTTTGATATCCGTATTACTACAAATGAAACGGATGAAGAAGTCCAATTAGACTTGCAATTGGAAGAGCAGGATATTGGTGTTGTATTTCTTGATATTACAGATGGAGAGGCGACCTACGTTGAATTTCCAAACAATGAATCAATGCTGATTGGAACTGGATCGAAAGCATCATCCGATGAGTTATTGTTTCGGTTGAGGAAACTAAATGTCGATCAAATTGAAACGGTCATTCTTCCGCGTTTTGAAGAAGAATATAGTGGGAATGTTCAACTAATTATTAACGAGTTTCAAACAGAGGAGATTATTGTTCCGGAAGAAGGACTTGAGCAAGCGATTAATCAATATCAAAAATTAGGAATCGATATTAAGGGGTTTGAAGCGGATCAAAAGTATGACTTTAACGAACAAGTATCTTTTCAAACGATGCCTTCTCAACCGTCACTTATGCCGATGCTTTCTTTTATTATGTCTATACACGAGAAGCATCATATTTTCTTTTCATCAGAAGCTAATGAACAATTAGAAAGAAATTGGATTGAAAACGGATTAACACGTGTTTCCCTATTAAAAGTAGCTGAATTTGGAGCAAATGAAGGAACATCACAACGATTTCTAAACGAGATCGATCCAGAAGTTGCTATTTTATTCTCAAAACAAAACTCAGAGGTAAGTGGTCAACTATTAGAAAGATTACAGGAAACTTGGATTGATACGTATGCACTAAAACAAAATGGCTCCGTTATTATGAAGATTAATGATTTTGATTATGAAATAGTTACCGTCCATTTTTAATTAACCTGTAATTAGGGGTTTTTTTGGGCTGTATTGATAACGACGGTATAATAGTAAGCAAGAGGAATGCAAATGGTAAATTCAAAATAAATGTTCTGCACTGGGCATTGTGCAGAACAACTTGAGGTGTGAGTAGGAAATGTTGTTGTTTGTTTTTTAACTATGCCGTATGATGAAACATATCGACGTTTTTACTCGCGCTTCGTCTGGAAGATCGTTGGAAATAATGTTTGGCGAATGGAAACTGGAAACACTTTAGGCCATTCCAACCCATTCCGACGTAACAATGCAATTTCATTCTTTTCTTTTTGGAATCGTTTTGCAGTAGATTGTATGGACAAAGGTACGCCTCCTTTCAACGGCGTACTTTTATTATCACCTTTTTCGATTTATCTATGTTTAGCAATACTTGTACATCAAGGAATAACTTTAATTGGTAGGAGGAAAAAATGGAAGAAAAAATGGTCGTATTATCAACAGTGCGTGTTAATAAAGCACCTGATCTTTATAAAATTGTTGACTCATTAAACAGAACACTGAAAGAAAAGGATTTAATGTTTGGTTTAGCTTTAGATAAGCAAGATCAAGAGAAAATGGTTTTTACCATTTACCGAACATAGGGGCTCCAAATGAAGAAACTAATTATTTTCATTGTAATAATACTGGTTTGCTCAATGGTGGGAGCTGGAGTCTATGCTTACCAAATGGTTCGTGACCCTTTATTAGAACAATACGAGCGAGCTGAACAGTACATCAAGGCAGAAGACTTGTTACAATCTGTAACAGATATTTCCTATTACCATGGAACAAATTCTTATTATGTCGTTACAGGTTTATCACAAGATCAAGAAGAGAAAGTAGTATGGGTGAGGGAGGATTTCAATTCACATCATTTAGAGTTCCAGAAAGATGGGATCTCAGAAGAGGATGCTATTTCGATTGTTTATCAAGAAGACCAAGTGAAGGAAATCCACTCTGTTAAATTAGGGTTTGAAAGAGGCCTACCGATTTATGAAGTGACTTATTTAAATGAAGACAATCGTAAAGGTTATTATTATGTAACTTTTGAAGACGGGACATTTATGAAACGGTATGTATTAAGAACAGATTGAAAATTAATTTTTATTAAATTATTCAAAGTACTTGAATGATTTTAGATGAAACACTATAGTGTTATATATATTATTTTGGAGGGACAATTAACAATGAACTTAGCTAAAAGAGTGTCAACATTAACACCGTCTTCAACGTTAGCAATTACTGCAAAAGCAAAAGAACTAAAAGAGCAAGGACATGATGTGATTGGGCTTGGTGCTGGTGAACCAGATTTTAATACACCAAAATATATCATTGATGCTGCTGTAAGATCCATGGAAGAAGGACATACAAAATATACGCCATCAGCTGGTTTGCCTAAGCTAAAAGAAGCCATTATCGGCAAATTTGAACAAGATCAAAAACTTACATATAAACAAAATGAGGTATTTGTAGGCTCAGGGGCAAAACATGTCCTTTACACACTTTTTCAAGCGATTTTAGATGAAGGTGATGAAGTTGTTATCCCGACACCGTACTGGGTTAGTTATCCAGAGCAAGTTAAATTAGCTGATGGAAATCCTGTATATATTGAAGGGTTTGAAAGCAATGATTTCAAAGTAACGGCCGAGCAACTTGAGCAAGCAATTACAGAAAAAACGAAAGCATTTATTTTAAATTCACCGAGTAATCCAACAGGATCCATGTATTCTCCTGAAGAATTAAAAGAATTAGCAGATGTATGTGTAAAACATGATATTCTTATTGTTTCTGATGAGATTTATGAGAAGCTCGTTTATGGGGGAGCCGTTCATACATCTGTAGCTCAATTATCAGAACAAATAAAAGAGCAAACAATTGTAGTTAATGGGGTATCCAAATCTCACTCAATGACAGGCTGGAGAATTGGATATGCTGCAGGAAATGCAGATATTATCAAAGCTATGACGAATCTTGCTAGTCATAGCACTTCAAATCCTACTACAACGGCACAGTACGGGACGATCGCAGCATATACAGAGGAAGATGGTTCTGTTGAAAACATGCGTCAAGCATTTGAAGAGCGTCTAAATAAAGTATTTGATCAACTCATCGCTATTCCAGGTGTTTCTTGTGTTAAACCAAAAGGTGCGTTTTACTTGTTCCCTAATGTAAGTGAAGCAGTAAAGTTAAATGGCTTCAATGATGTTGATGCATGGGTTGAGGCAATCTTAGAAGAAGAAAAAGTAGCATTAGTTCCAGGTTCTGGATTTGGAGCACCAAATAATGTTCGTTTATCTTATGCTACTTCTTTAGATGCGATTGAAGAAGCGCTAACTAGAATTGAACGTTTTGTTCGAAACAATACTATATAATAGAATTATACAAATATACGAAAGAGGCTGACATTTTGTCGGCCTCTTTCATTTCATTGACTTAAAAAATTAATGAAGGGTATAATGGAGGATGTTATACATAGTAGTTGATGGAGGTAAAAACGTGAAAACGACTATAGCTAAAGTAGGTCAATTTGTTGAACGAGAAGTCACAATTGGTGCCTGGATTGCAGGTAAACGTTCAAGTGGTAAAATCGCTTTTTTACAACTTAGAGATGGAACAGGCTTTATTCAGGGCGTTGTTGTAAAGGCAGAGGTAGGAGAGGGAATTTTCCAACAAGCTAAAAACATAACACAAGAAAGTTCATTATATGTATCAGGAGTTGTACGGGCAGATGATCGTGCACCTTCAGGATATGAACTAACGATTACAAAAATAGAAGTGATCCATGAGGCAACAGATTATCCAATTACACCGAAAGAACACGGTACTGAATTTTTAATGGATCATCGTCATCTATGGCTTCGTTCTAAGCGTCAACATGCCGTAATGAAAATTAGAAATGAAATCATTCGTGCAACATATCAATTTTTCAACGAAAACGATTTTGTTAAGATTGATCCACCTATTTTAACAGGAAGTTCTCCTGAAGGTACTTCTGAACTGTTCCATACAAAGTATTTTGATGAAGATGCTTATCTCTCTCAAAGTGGACAGCTTTACATGGAAGCAGCAGCAATGGCTTTAGGCAGAGTGTTCTCTTTTGGTCCTACATTCCGAGCTGAAAAATCGAAAACACGGCGTCATCTGATCGAATTTTGGATGATTGAACCAGAAATGGCTTTTGTTGAATTTGATGAAAATCTTGAAATTCAAGAACAGTATGTTTCATATATTGTTCAATCAGTTATAAAAAATTGTCAATTAGAACTTAAAGTCCTTGGAAGAGATATTTCTAAGCTAGAACAAATAAAAGCACCATTCCCTAGAATTACATATGATGATGCGTTAGCGTTTTTGCATGAAAAAGGTTTCGATGATATTTCGTGGGGAGATGACTTTGGAGCGCCGCATGAAACAGCAATTGCTGAGCATTATGACATGCCTGTGTTCATTACACATTACCCAACTTCTTTAAAACCATTTTATATGCAACCAGATCCAAACCGTGAAGATGTAGTTCTTTGTGCGGATTTGATTGCGCCAGAAGGGTATGGTGAAATTATTGGTGGGTCTGAGCGAATTCATAATTATGAAATGCTCAAGGAAAATATTGAATCCCATAACCTTTCACTGGATGCTTATCAGTGGTATTTGGAATTACGTAAATATGGATCTGTGCCCCATTCTGGCTTTGGATTAGGTCTTGAACGGACAGTTGCTTGGATCTCTGGAGTAGAACATGTCCGTGAAACGATTCCATTTCCAAGGCTGTTAAATCGCTTATATCCTTAAGCGCAAGAGGATTTCTAGGATGATTAAAAAAAGGTCGGTAATTTCCTTTTTTAGTCATCCTTTTTGCGTTGTTTCAGTAAGGAAAAGGAAGTACTTATGTTTGCATCACATGTTATAATAAAGAGTAGAGGTGTTTGCTAATGGATCAGAAATTATTAATCAAATGGACGACACAAAGACAATTATCCATTCCTACATTGCTGCTTAAGCATTATAAACAATTAGGTCTTATAGAATATGAATTAGTTGCTTTATTGCAAATTCAATCTTGTATAGATGAAGGCGATGGCTTTCCTACGCCGGAGTTATTAAGTGAAAGAATGACACTTTCTATGAATGAATGTGCTGACATGTTAGGAAGGCTCATTCGAAAAGGATTTTTGACATTAGATAAAAAGTGGGATGAGCAGGGAGTGTTATTTGAATTTTACACGCTTGAACCATTATGGGCTAAGTTGATCCAGCTATTAAAAGGGGAACAAGTTACCGTACAAGAACAACAAAAGCAAAACGATGAAGGAAGTTTGTATAAGAAGTTTGAAGAAGAATTTTGTAGGCCCTTATCCCCGATTGAAGCAGAAACGTTATCGATGTGGTTGGACCAAGATCAACATGCGTCAGAACTCATTCTCGCTGCATTACGTGAAGCGGTAGTTTCTGGGAAATTAAATTTTCGTTATATTGATCGAATATTATTTGAATGGAAACGAAATGGCATTAAAACAATTGATCAAGCCAAAGCGCATGGAGAAAAGTTTAGAAAATACAACCAGGCACAATCAAAACAAACACAACAAAAAACGCGGACTGAATCCTATCCAACTTTTAGCTGGCTTGATCAGAGGTAAGATCGTTAAGGGAGAGAGTTTATGCTATCAAAGAAACAGACAATGGAAGCACTAGATGTTATTGCAGAAATGTACCCAAATGCGGAATGTGAACTAGTTCATTCCAATCCTTTTGAATTAGTTATTGCGGTACTACTATCTGCTCAATGTACCGATGCCTTGGTAAATAAGGTGACTCCTAACTTATTTGCTAAATACAAGGAGCCAGAAGATTATTTAGCTGTTCCGTTAGAAGAGTTAGAGCAAGATATTCGTTCCATTGGTTTATTCCGTAGCAAAGCAAAAAATATAAAAAAGCTTTGCGAAACATTGCTACAAAATTATAATGGAGAAGTACCTAAAGAAAGAGATGAGCTTGTTAAACTTGCTGGAGTTGGAAGAAAAACGGCAAATGTAGTCACATCGGTTGCGTTTGGTGTACCTGCTATTGCGGTTGATACACATGTTGAACGTGTCTCAAAACGTCTAGGCATTTGTCGTTGGAAAGACAGTGTCCTTCAAGTAGAAGAGACTCTAATGAAGAAAATTCCGAAAGAACGCTGGTCTGATTCGCATCATCAATTGATTTTTTTCGGTCGATATCATTGTAAAGCACAGTCGCCACAATGTAATGCATGTCCATTATTAGATCAATGCCGCGAAGGGAAAAAACGAATGAAAGCAAATGTAAAAAAATGACAGATTTGCCCAAATCTTTTCAAGTAGATCCATTTTATCAACAGTCAATAAGCAATGTACCAAGTTCAAGTAAGTCATTAAGAGACATTTTGAATCTATATCCCTTTTATTATGATATTACAGAGGAGCAAACTTACTGGGTTGAACCAAACCATTACATCATTCAGGAATTACTTGATTGGTGGGAAGAAGAAGAACCTAAGCTCAAAGCTTATTATCAGGAACGTGATACTAAAAAAGCGAGAACACTAATAATCACAATGTCAGCTGTTTTTATTGATTTGTTATTTTGGATAAATCATCAAAAGGTTCCAGGGTTAATCGAAATTGACTTCAAAATAGAAGAATTACCTTACAAGCCTGTTAATTGTAACGAGAGAATCCATTACGTCATTTCCTCTCCGAGCCAGTACCATGCATATATTCAATTAAATGCATTATTTAATGAAATCAAAAAGATATACGCGAGGAAGAGAGTATTGGAAGATAAATAAGAAAAGGAAAGAGGCTGGGGAAAAAAGAGTTTTTATTACGAAAATGCGAACGTAAATAGATACATTGAATCCGCTCTGGAAATTCACATCGTTTTCCCGGTGCGGCTGGTGAGCCTCCTCGTGCTAAAACGCTGTGGAGTCTCACCCTTGCCTTTTAATCCTGCAGGAATCTACTTATAATTCCTCTGCTAAGATTGTCATAGTTCGTATTTTCAATAAAACCCTTTCGTTATGTCCCAGCCTTCTTCCTTTTATAAGTAGTCAGAATACATAGGAAACTAAAGAAAAGCGGGTGGGAATATGAATAAAGCAATAGCATTGCAAGAAATAAATGTGGTTGATAAGACTGAACAAGAGGTAGAACGTGAGAGGTTAGTTAAAGAAAAATATAAAGAGGATTCTTTTCAAGTATCGTTTTGTGGTCACTTCTCTGCTGGTAAGTCAACTATTTTAAATCATCTTTTAGGAGCAGAAATGTTACCTACAAGTCCAATCCCAACAAGTGCAAACATTATTGGAATTAAAAATGGGGAATTAAGTTTATCTGTATATGCTACAGAAGGCGATGAAAAAACATGGCAAGGAGAGATTCCTTGGCAACAGGTTAGAGAATGGGGAATGAATGGAAGTGATATTTCATCGATTACCATTCAAGCACCTTTACCATTTTTAGGGGACCACAGTACAATATACGATACTCCTGGAGTTGATTCGACAGACCCCACGCATCAAGCGGTCACATTGGAAGCACTTTACACAACTGACTTTATTTGTTATGTGATGGACTACAATCATGTCCAATCGGAAACAAATTTGTTATTTTTAAAACAACTATCTGATGAAAAGAAACCATTGTACTTAATCGTTAATCAAGTAGATAAGCACGATGAGAGTGAATTGTCGTTTGAGCAATTTGATCAATCTATTCGAGCTACATTTGCTTCTTGGGGAATTAATATCTTGAAGCTCCGTTACACAAGTATGAAAGTAAAGGATCATCCTTTAAATCAACTGTCTTTATTTGAAAATGAGATGAAAGCTATTCTATTTCGTGGCAAAGAGCTTTTACCATATGCCAAACAACGTTTACAGCAAGGCTTTTATTTAAGTATGATCAACCGCTTAATCGAGGATAAAGAAGATGATTTAGAGCAAGTGAAAGAACAGATGAAACAAGAAGGCTTTTCTGAAAATCAACTTGAACAAAGGCAAATCCTTTCGGTTGAATACGAACAAGCCCTTAATGCAAAAAGTCTTTTTGAAGAGAATTTTGAAAGGGAATGGCAAAAACTTGTAAAAGACATTACCATTTTTCCTTATACAACAACCGAACTTGTAAGAAGTTGGTTTGAAAGTATTGAACCTGGATTTAAAGTAGGTTTTCTATTTGCTAAGAAGAAAACAGAAGAAGAACAAGAAATACGCTTAAATAAATTAATTGAAGAAACACAGGATAAAGTAAAAAGTCAGTTAGAGTTCCACTTGCATAAATTGTTCCAAGCTTATGATTATACGTTGCTTTCAAACCGTGAACAAGTAGAGCAAGAACTCAACCGCTTTCATCTAACCATTGATGCAGCCTTTTTTAAGGATGCTGTAAAACCAGGTCCTAAAAACAGAGAGTATGTTTATACATTTACAAAAGAAAGAACTCAAGCAGCGGTTCGAACTCTTCGTCAAAAAGCAGCTTCTATTATTGATTTAATGACCAAAGGTATGGAAGAGTATTGGGAACAAAATCAGCAGAGTATAGAAAAACAATTAGAACAGTTACAAGAAGTAGATGCATTTGTGATTCACTTATCTAACATTGAAGATCGTTACAATGAGAAGATAAAAGCATATCAAAAGCACGTAAATGATTATCAAGATGCTGGTGCGTATGAACGTGTCATCGGTGAAGCGATGGGCAAAGGTGTTCCGAGCTTGAATGTTTCGTCTCAACTAGCTGCTATCACAATGCCAGAAGAAACGGTTATTGATACAAATTGGCAGCAAGAAGAAGTCGGTCGAAATGACGATTTTAATCAAGTGGAAGCAAATGAATGGGCAATAAAAGTAGAAGCGGCACTTGAGGGTTTTCAATCTGAAGATCGTATGAGCTACGAACGTTCTATGCTTTCTGAAAGAGTAAAAAGGTTTAAGAATCAAACTTTTACTATTTCTTTATTTGGAGCGTTCAGCGCTGGGAAGTCAAGTTTTGCTAATGCGCTTTTAGGTTCAACCGTTTTGCCTGTGTCACCACATCCAACAACGGCAACAGTCAATATTGTGAAACGATCAGAGAAAGGTCATCCTTCTCGGAGCGCTATTGTTCAAGTGAAGACAAGAAAACAATTGTCTGAAGAAATACAATCAGTTGCACAGCAGCTCGATCAGAGTGTGACTTTAGAAACAATTTCCTCTTGGAAAGAGGACCCAACAGTTACAACAAGTTGGCAAAAAACGTATCAAGCGTATTTATCAACATTAAAGCATAGTCTCGCAGATGAAAGATGGGAATTAGGTTCGTCATTTCAAGTTTCTTTAGAGGAATTACAACCGTTCGTAGCAAATGAACATGATGCTTGTTTAATTAATCAGGTGACGTTATTTTACGATTGTCCTTTAACTGAACAAGGAATTATATTGGTTGATACACCAGGGGTTAATTCAATTCACGGCAGGCATACAAACGTTGCATTTAAACAATTGAGAGATTCTGATGCTATTTTCTATTTGACTTATTATAATCATGCTTTCTCAAAAGCGGATCAACAGTTTTTACAGCAAATGGCAAAGGTAAATGAAGGATTTAGGACTGATAAATTGTATTTTATTTTAAATGCAGCTGATTTAGCTAGTAGTGAATTTGAATTAAACGGAGTAAGAAAACATGTCTATGATCAATTAATTTTAAATGGTATAAATGAACCGCGATTATACCCACTATCAAGTAAGCAGGGGCTAAAAGGCAAGCAGCAACAAGGCCAAGGTGATCAATTATTCTCAACTTTTGAGAAAGCATTTTATGATAAAACAATTTTAGAATTGAAGCGTCTTAGCTTTGAATTAGTTGTTGAGGAATTTGAGAGATATAAGGCGTTGCTTGTAAAAGGGTTAGAATATGCCACAGGAGAAGAAGTGAATCGTAATCAGCAACTTGATGAATTAACAAAGTCTCTCATGGTGTGGAAAGAGAAGATTGATGCGACTAGGCCAATGACTGCATTTCAGAATAGTAGGCAAGAAGTTATCCAACTTTACTTGTATTTACGAGATCGGGTTCGTTTTGTTCTTGGAGATCAATTTTCTGAAGCTGTAAATGTGACTACTGTTGTTGGTTCAAGTAAGAAAGCACAGCAGCAAGCATTACTAACGGCGTTAAAAGAATGGAGAAGTGAGGGGAGCACTTTATTAAACAAGAAGTGCAGGCTACCTTTGTCCGTATTGAAATAGCATTAGAAAATGCCATTCAAGATTGGATAAAAGAACAGATAGAAGATATAAGAAAAGAGTTTCCTGGTTTTTCGGCATTTTATGGAGCAGAAAAGCTTGAGCTTGATTTAACAAAAGGCAGAAAGTTCATTTCCCTCGAGTTAGAAGAATTCAAGAAATATTTCCATTCTGCAAAAGCTTTTTTTGAAGAACGTCATGTTAAGAAATTAAAAGACGATGTTGTCCAAAAAGGAACAGAACTGGCTAGCAAAGAATTAAGAAATTTGGAAAAAGAAACACTTGTCGAAGTAGAAAAAGGGTTTAATGAAGCGAGTGAAAAGGCAAAAGAAGCTTTAGCTAAAGGGTTGATTCGAGAGAGAGAACGTTTTGAAGCTTTAACAGATCCTAAACAAATCGCTACTTTAAAAGAAGAAATTACCGTACTTCAATCAGTTTAACAAAAAGAGGCCCGCATATGCGGGCCTTATTTTTGTAACTAGAAAAGATAAGCTTACTGTTCCTCTTCTTCAACCTCTTCTTCTTCTGTAGTTGTTTGGTCTTCAAAAGTAGGTTCTTCATCAGCAGGCTCTTCTTCATCAGCGTCATCTTCGACTTCATCAAGAGGATCTGGAATAACTTCTTCTTCTTCGATATCCTCTTCCTGTTCAGGCTCTTCTTCCACATTCTCTTCAAGTTCTTCTTCTTCTTCTTCTTCTATTTTCACTTGAACAGAAACTGGGTCACTTCGTAACGAGCTATCGTCATCTGATATAGCTCTGACAGTAAAGACATAGGTCGAACCTGGCTGTGGATTTCCAAATACATATTGCATATCTTTTTGACGATCAAGTGTTTGAGGACTACCACCGTCTACAGCCATTTGAATTTCAAAGGTGACGTTAGAGCGTTGTTCTTCAGGGTAGTTCCATGTAACAACAATTTGATTTGAGTCTTCTTGATAGTTTGCATTTAAACCAGTTGGGGCATCTAGCTTAGCAAATTGTTCAGACACTCGAGTTGGTTCATTTCCACGAACAAACAATTCTTGAATAATCTCACTTTGTGGTGTCCAATCACTTGGTAGTAGGCCGGTTGAACGCTCAACTCCTACACGAACAACTGAATTTGGCATTGTGAAATCTTCTGTTTCCACCCCGTTGGATACTTCTTGCATAATAGCTTTGAAGATTTGTTGGGCTGCTTGACGTTCGTTTGAACCGCTAGGGAAGTAATTAATACTTTCATTTTCCTTGTTGCGGAGAAAACCAGTCCATACTGAAATCGTGTAGTTTGTTGTGTAACCTGAGAACCAAATATCTGGTACGCCACCTTCAGGGATGCCGCGTCTTGTTCGTTCATCTTGAGAAAAGTTTGTTGTTCCAGTCTTTCCTGCCATCGGTAAACCTGCAATGTTTGCTACGCCACCTGTACCATTTGTGACAGCCGTCTTTAACATATCAGTAATCATATAAGCTGTATAATCACTCATGGCGACTTTTGACTCTGGTTGTAAGTTAATGATTCTACCGTCTGGAAATTCAACACGGCGAACTGCGTGAGGTTCAACGTAATTCCCATTGTTCCCGAATGCAGCATATGCACCTGCTAATTCTTTCGTGGTCACACCGTCAGCGAAACCTCCAAGCCCATAAGCTTCAGGCATTTGTGATTCATTTTCTAAAAGTTGTTCTTCAATTGGTATGCCAAGCCCTTCTGCAAAAGCTTGAGCACGGTCAACGCCAACTTCTTGTAACGCCTTTATTGCGGTAACGTTACGAGAGCGAGCCAATGCAGTACGCATCGACATTGGACCATCATATCTACGGTCAAAGTTTCTGACAGGTGTACGAGATGTGTCATTATAAGTATGTTCTTCATCGACAAGGCGATGAGCAGTCGACCATTGTAAGTATTCTATAGCTGGACCATAATCAAGTATCGGCTTAATCGTTGACCCAGGCTGACGGCGCTCATCAGTAGCTAAGTTATAGCCACGTTGATGACCTGTGTCTTCACGACCGCTTCCTAAAGCTTTAATTTCACCCGTTTTCGTATCTAACAGAGTAACAGCAGCAGTGAAATCTTCTTTATCTGGATAAACATTAACATATTCTTCTGACTGTAATACTCTCTCAACGTGTTCTTGCGCATCGACATCAAGCGTTGTGTATACTTTTAACCCTGCATTGTAAATATCACTAATCGTTATGCCTTCCATAGCTTCAAGCTCTGATAGAACTTGATTGTAAAAAGCCTCGTAAGGATAGGACTCACGTTCTGTTAATTCTAATTGTTCTTCTAAAGGTATAGCTTGTGCTTCAGCAGCTTCTTCACTTGTAATTTTCCCATGTTGTTCCATTAGGGAGAGAACAAGATTTCTTCTGCTTTCAGCAGCTTCTGGATTTTGAGTCGGATCATAAAAACTAGGGCGACGCGGAATTCCCGCTAATAAAGCTGCATCAGCTAATGTTAAATCTTGGACAGATTTATTAAAATACGTTTGCGAAGCTAGCTCAACACCATAGACACCAGATCCCAAATAAATTTGGTTTAAATACATCTGTAAAATCTGATCTTTAGAATAATGCTGTTCAAGTTTAATGGCTAAGTATTGTTCTTGTACTTTTCTAGTTAATTTCTTTTCGTCGTTAAGGAAGAGGTTTTTTACTAGTTGCTGAGTAATCGTACTGGCTCCTTCAGCACCGAATCCTCCTGTGATATTAGCGCGTACGGCACCAAATAGTCTTCTAATATCTATTCCGAAATGTTCGCGAAATCTAATATCCTCAACAGCAATAAAGGCATCTTCAACAACTGGCGGAATATCCTGAATACTTACATTTACTCGACGCTCTGATGTTTCAAGTTGTGAAACAAAGGAGTCATTTTGATCATGAACGAGAAGACCTTGAGTAAGAGTAAGTTTTTCTTCATCTAGTTCTGGTGCTCCTTGAATCATAGCAAAAAAGGTAATGCCTCCTGCTAATACAGCAACAAAAGCTGCAATAATAAAAGCAATAAATATTTTTTTCCACAAACCTTTTTTTGATGTTTTTTTATTTTTGTTTTTGCTTTGTCGTGCTTGTCGACGCCCTTGTCTAGTGTTATTCATTTCATTTGACATCGTATTTCTTCCTTTCCTTTTGCGATTATAACTCGTCCGGAAAATAAACTGAGTCAACCACTTGCAAATAGTCAATACGTGGATGATATCCTATTTTAATCAAAAATCCGTATTTTTCAATATCTGTTTTTCGAATGGACTTTCGATTTGAGTCTTTTTGATCATAAAAGTGAATTAAATGTGTCGCATCAAGTAAAAAAATTTGATCTGTAACAACAAACTTTAAAATTACAAAGGCAATTCCGTTTTGTAAAAGTACTTGCTTCATATGTTCAATTTGATGTTCATGAAAATTTTGTAACGGAAAAGAGGTTTTATTTTTCGTTTCTTTCGCCTCAAAGTCTAAATAACGACCTCGATAAACACCGTTATAGTCAGTTGTCGATGCTTGTTTAAAATATGCTTCCTTAATGACCGCAGCACTTCTTTTTGGATAATCTACTTGAACAATTTGTACTGGAGTAGGCTTTTTATGAATGACGGCTTGCTTTTTTTCTAAATAGTACTGATTTGTTACATTTAAGTCTTCCTCTAATGTCATCCCCCGATTGCTATAAGTTAATTCTTTAGAGGAAGTTTGTTTTTTTTGTTGCTCACCTTTGAATTGCCGCCCATTTGGGTAACGTATGACCATGTCACTTTCAAACCTTTCCAAAACTTAATAACCATGTATGGATCTCTTCCTAAATGAAGACAGTAAAGATAGATTCCATCATTTAATCTTACCATAAGAAGGTAATCTTTAGATATAAGATTTTATGTAAAAGTATTGAAAATGAAGGAGGTTCTGCATTGCTAACTAAATTAAAAACAGAAATTGTAAACCAGTCAGAAAAGGGCAATGTCGATAATATTTCACGTACCATATTTTATGAACAATTTTTTAAAAATCATCCTGAAATAATCTGGTCGTTATTAGCTGGAATCGTTTCTAGGAATGCTGGCTGGAATATGACGGATTTAAAAAGTGAATGGTTTCAAGTTTTATTAAAAAAAGACTTTAGGAATTTATTATTTCATACATATGAACGAGCTAACTGGACCATTTTTGCTGATGCTTATCCACAACTACTTTGGTATGCAATAGCCAAAGAAACGGGGAAACCCGAGTTTGAATTATTAGAGCAGTTACAAGTTTCGCGTTTCATGCAGAGAGAGTGGAGGCATTTCTTAAATAAAAGAGATAAAAGGAGACTTTGTACAGCACTTATTATTAATGAACAATACATGCTTGAACAAACAGTTATGAAAAACCCTTTGTATCGCGATAAAGTATTTTCGTCACTTTTGTATAATTTAGAAGAATATGCACACATGAGTTATGTGATCTTTCCTACTGTTAATGGTCAAGTTTTTGGGCTTTATGTAAGAAACTTTAAAAATGTTACTTCTAGAATTTGGTTAGGGAAACAGTTGCAGCAATTACTATTTCATCCATTTGTTCATCAAGATATTCTTCAATTTACCATTGAAACACCACCAACTGGCTCTAGGGATGATTATCAACAGTACATGAAATGGAAGCCGAGTAATACAAGTCCTTTATTAAGAGAAGTGTATCCGGTAGTTACCCATCATTGGAAGGACAGGTATGATTGGTCAGAATTTTTCTTTGGAACTGAAAAGCTATTCGCTGACACAAAAACAATTAAGCCAGTTGAAAGAACAAGATGGTTACACCTGAAGTGGGTAGAATTGTTTTGGTTAAAAAAAATGAAAGAGGTTGTCTTCTAAGGTCGATTTCCTGACCTTAGAAGACAACCTTGTAGCAATTTATTATAGAATTTACGTTGATTGGAATATACCAATCAAAAAGTATGTTTATTCTGCAGGACGGTTTGGTCCTCCAAGCTTTTTATCGCCTGTATAACCTTTATTGGTTTGCTGCTTTGCTCTTTCTTGAGATTGCAATTTGTTTTGTTGTTTTTTGTTTTTAGCCAATATAAATGCCTCCTTTACTATTCTTTCAACTTTAGTATGCGAGTCCTACATGTTCGACATACACCACAATTAACAGCAAATGTTAACAAGTTTTGTCAAAAAGCGAACACCTTCTTCATTCAATGGGGGATTGACACTTTCTTTGGCGAAACGATTCTAGTTTTGTCAGTAGTGGAGGATTCTTTAAAAGAAGGAAAGAATACTTTGACAACTAGGAATTTTAGGAGGGAACGCTTTATGGAATGGACTTTGAAAACAAAGGAAGTATCTGAACAATTAGGTGTGAATCCGACAACAATCCAAAGGTGGGCAAAATACTTCGGTTTAAAATGTGAAACGAATGAGCACGGACATTACCTTTATACAAAGGAGCATGTGGCGATTATGAGAGAAGTTCAGCAGCAACTTCAGCAAGGGAAAAGAATGCGAGAGATTAAGGTTGGTCAAAATGACCAACACCATGCAGAGATTGCACAGGATGGTAGGAAAGTAGAAACGTATCTATATGAAGAGAAATTAGAGAAAGTTATGAGCCGAATTGAAGAATTAGACGAAAAAATATCTAAAAAGGCAGATGAAGTGGTTAGCTATCAATTATTAAAACATCGTACAGAACTTGAAGAGATGATGAAAATGATTAAGAGCTTAGAAGAGAGAATAATCCAAATGGAAGAAAGAATGCAGGACAATGAATATCAGGTGGAGCAAGAGTTACCGATGGTCGTTGGTGGGAACGAATCAAAAAAGAAGTGGAGATCATTTAAGCAAATGTTTTCCTTTTAACTTCTCGGTTGATTTGCTAAGATGAGGGAACGGAGGTGCTGAATATGACTGAAGTGAACCGTTCCGAATTAAAAAAACTAACAGAAGAGTTAATCCAGTTGAATCAACAAGCCGAAAACCATTATTTAAAAGCTAGACAAGGACAAGCTGAAGTGGATTTTTGGGGAATGGTTAAACCTTTTGCAGAACATGTAGCAAATATTCGTGAACAATGGTTGCCGTTGGCACAAGCATTTGTTAGAACTGAAAAGCCACTGCATATACATCCTAATCAATTACAACAAACAGAGGAGAATCTAGAAATAGTGGCAATTAAATCGTTTTATAAAGAAACAAGCTTGAAAAGACAGATGGAAACATTCAAATCCGTTGAATTTGTTCTTAAGCAAATTTTGGTTTCTTTAAATAAAAAACAACCGAACTAATATTATTCGTTCGGTTGTTTATTTAGATAATATATTAGTTTGTTGTTGTAATTGCTTTTGTTTTCGGTCTTTCGTTTGTTGATATTAGTTTTCTACGTGGGAGCTGCCAGCTAAAATGCACAGAACACATTCGAAGTACAATGATGACAATAAAGAGTATAATAAGTCCAATGGTTCCGGATAGTAAGTTAAGTCCAATGATAATTCCAGCTAACATTGCCCAGCCTAGATATATTTCTTTCTGTAGAACGAGTGGTTTTCGCCCCGCTAAAATATCACGAACCATTCCACCCCAGCCCCTGTTAAAGCCGCTGCAACAATAACTGCAGAGATTGGATGACCCATCTCTGTTGCGTATAAAGCTCCTTGAATGGCAAAAGCAGAGAGGCCAATGGCATCAAATAAATGACCAAATTTTCCCCATTGATTAAGTACTAGAGTAGGGAAGATAAATGCGATACTCATTGCGATTATGGCAATTGTAAACAGTGAGCCTTGCTCCCATAAAGCTGAAACAGGAACACCGATCAAAAGGTTACGAATAGCCCCTCCCCCAAATGCTGTTACGAGCCCTAGAATGTAGACTCCCATAAGATCATAGTCTTCTTCCATTGCAATAATTGCCCCACTTAGAGCAAAAGCAATTGTACCGATAATTGTTAGTATTTCCCACATGTTGTTCTCTCCCATGCCTTTACTTCATCAATCAAAAAAAGTGGACAATTGGATTGATTGTCCACTTTTCTAATTAACCATTATCGCGAAACGAGAAAAAAATCATTACGACTAAAGTTAAAATAGACATAATGGTTAATGTTGCCAATAACAGTCCAGATGGTTCTGCGTGAGCAGCATCTTCTGCTCCGCCTCCTGCTGCAAGAATTTGTCCAGGTGCGATGACAAAAGCCAATAAAATGGCTGAAAGTAAAGTGCAAAGTCTTCTCATGATCAACCCTCCTTGAATGAAACAGATGTGTTAACTATGTATTTCAATACATCTTGTTTGTCTTCTCTATTATAGTTAGGACGTTTTAAATAATCAATGACGAAAATATCTATTTGCGAAAGCGCCAACTTTAACTTCTTGTATTTCACTTAATCTATAGGGTTACGCAAACATCAACGGTTATGATAAGATAAACATATTATTTATTGAAGATTTTGAAGTGAAAGGATTAAAACAATGGGAACCGTACATATTGAGGATATCATTATTGCTAACCAACGCTTAAAGGACGTTGTTACTCATACACCTTTACAGCTAAATCAAGTATTATCTGAAAGATATGAATGTAATGTTTATTTGAAGAGAGAGGACTTGCAGGTTGTTCGTTCATTTAAAATTCGTGGAGCATTTCATCAAATTTCTAGTTTAACTAGAGAAGAGTTAAATAATGGTGTTGTTTGTGCGAGCGCTGGTAATCATGCGCAAGGTGTTGCATATTCTTGCCGTACTTTACGTATTCAAGGGAAAATATTTATGCCAACAACTACACCACGTCAAAAAGTTGATCAAGTGAAGTTTTTCGGTAAAGAGTATGTAGACGTTATTTTAGTAGGGGATACATTTGATGATTCTTATAATGAAGCAATAAGTTATTCCGATGAACACCAAATGGCCTTTATTCACCCTTTCGATCAGGAGAAGATCGTTGCAGGACAAGGAACTGTTGGAATGGAAATTATGAATGATATTGATGAGAACATTGATTACTTATTTGCATCAATAGGCGGTGGGGGCCTAATTAGTGGTGTGGGTACATACATTAAAAGTATTAGTCCTAGCACAACGGTAATTGGTTGTGAACCATTAGGTGCACCTTCAATGAAAGAATCAATTAAACAAGGCAAAGTAATCGAGTTGGAAAACATTGATAAATTTGTGGACGGTGCCGCTGTTAAAAAATCTGGAGAAATACCTTTTGAAATTTGTAAGAACTTGCTAGATGATATCGTTCTCGTTCCAGAAGGTAAAATTTGTACGACGATCTTGGAGTTATATAATCAAAATGCCATTGTGGCGGAGCCAGCAGGAGCAATGCCGATTACAGCATTAGATTTCTATAAAAATGAAATTAAAGGAAAAAATGTCGTATGTATCGTAAGCGGAGGAAATAATGATATTGGACGGATGCAAGAGATGAGAGAACGCTCATTAATCTATGAAGGTTTACAGTATTATTTTATTATTCAATTTCCGCAACGCGCCGGTGCTTTAAGAGAGTTTATTCAAGAAGTTGTTGGGCCTGATGATGATATTACTAGGTTCGAATATACAAAGAAAAACAATAAATCTAATGGGCCGGTATTACTTGGTATTGAATTAAAACATCGTGAAGATTATCCAGGATTAATTGAACGTCTCGAAAAGAAAGGCTTTGATTATCAAGAAGTCAATAAAGACGAAAGCCTTTTCCATTTGCTAATTTAACTAGAAATTAATAGTAGCGAGAAATCGTGATTTTGATCAAGGGTTTAGCTCAATTGGTAAAGAACGAAGTGTAATTAGAATACTTCGTTCTTTTTTTATTTATTAATGAATAAAAAATGTATATTTCTATGATTGGAATGATAAAGGTGCACGATAAAAGTTGACTTTTCAGACAATTCTGATGAATAATAATTCACAAAATTGCATTGACGATAGGTAGTGGATGACGTAAGGTAGATAGTGTAATAGAAAAATAGGGGGGTGGTTCGATGGCTGAAAGAATTAAGAGTGTTACTTTTGTTCTATTAGGGTTGATTCTTACATCACTTGGCCTGAAATTTTTATCTATTAATGAGTTAACTTTTGGAGGAACAGCAGGACTTGCGACAGTATTAACATTTGTAAGCTCTTGGTCGTGGGGTGTGCTGTTTTTCTTAGTCAATTTACCATTTTTTTGGATGTCTTTTAAAAAGCTTGGTAAATGGTTTACTGTTTCAAGCTTTATGTCCATTATTGGGATTTCTATCATTCGTGATGGATTTGAGTTACTATCATTTTTTTCTATGCCTACATGGATTGCTCCATTAATAGCAGGTCTTTGTATTGGTATAGGGGTAACACTTGTACTAAATAATGGTTCTTCGCTTGGTGGTATACACATTTTAGCTTTGTACTTAGACCAAAAATGGAACATCAATCGTGGAATTACTATTTTTATAAGTGACCTAGCCATTATTATATTTGCGGGCTTATTAGTTGGATGGGGAAATGCTCTCCTATCAGTAATCACGATTTTTATAGCGAGTGCAATTATTGGCAGATATAAAAAGTCACCAATTAAAGTACCTGAGCAGCAAGAGGAGTATGAAGGAGTCAGGTCTAGGTCAGTCAGTACTAGATAAATTCACTTAAGCAAGGGATTCGTTCCTTGCTTTTTTATATGGAATTGGATCGTGATGAGTAACTTTTAATTATCATTTTTGTTAAAAGGCAAGTCATGCTATACTTGCAGGAAAGAAATTGAATTGGAGGCAGGATTATGCGATTACAAGGGAAAAAAGTGATGGCAATACTTGATGAAGAATTTGAAGATCTTGAATTATGGTATCCGATTATGCGTTTGCGTGAAGAAGGAGCAACTGTTGATTTAGTAGGATTGGAAGCAGGGAAAACATACATTGGTAAATATGGAGTTCCTGCAACTGCAGATTTTTGTTATGAACAGGTTCGTTCAGAAGATTATGACGGAATACTTGTGCCTGGAGGCTGGGCACCAGATAAATTACGTAGATATCCGGATGTTCTTCGCTTTGTCAATGAGATGAATGTAGCAAAAAAACCAATTGGTCAGATTTGTCATGCCGGCTGGGTATTAATCTCTGCAAAAATTTTGGATGGGGTAAAGGTTACAAGCACACCGGGGATACGGGATGATATGGAAAATGCTGGGGCAATTTGGGTGGATGAAGCAGTTGTCGTAGATGGGCATATTATTTCGAGTAGGAGGCCGCCTGATCTTCCTCCGTATGCTAAAGCTTTTGCAGATGCATTAGCGAATTAGGTGGCTACGATGGAATTTCATTTTTTAGGAACTGGTTCTGGAGTTCCTTCAACTTCGAGAAATGTCAGTAGTTTAGTTATTAGATTCCTTCAA
The DNA here is from genome assembly GCF_002109385.1 of Halalkalibacter krulwichiae. Classification (NCBI taxonomy): domain Bacteria; kingdom Bacillati; phylum Bacillota; class Bacilli; order Caryophanales; family Bacillaceae; genus Halalkalibacter; species Halalkalibacter krulwichiae. The sequence continues at coordinate 2,069,170 of NZ_CP020814.1, forward strand.
GAAAAAAGTACACAGTGGTTATTTGATTGTGGAGAGGCTACACAGCATCAAATTTTGCACAGCCCTGTAACCTTATCAAAAATTAATCGGATTTTTATTACGCATTTGCATGGCGACCATATATTTGGTTTGCCGGGTCTGTTATGTTCCCGTTCTGCTCAAGGAGCTACTTCGCCATTATTCATTTATGGTCCTGCTGGAATTGAACAATATATCCAGTCTTCTTTAAGTCTGTCTCGATCATATTTGAGTTATGAGCTTGAATTTAAAATTATTGAAGAAGGAATAATTTTTCAAGATAATTCAATAAAAGTAGAGACGATTGAATTAGAACATGTGATGCCGAGCTTTGCGTTTAAAATAACGGAAGCTGACAAACCAGGTGCACTTCTGGTTGATCAATTAGAAGAGCTAGGTATTATGCCTGGTCCAATTTATAAAAGAATAAAAAATGGGGAAACAATTCAACTAGATAATGGACTCTCTATTAATGGGAACGATTTTATAAGTGCGAAAAAAAAAGGCCGGGTAGTCATAATAGCTGGAGATACTAAACCGATTACTAAGATGAGAAAGTTCAGTGAAGGAGCTGACCTTTTAATTCATGAAGGAACTTTCCGACATGATAAGAAAGGACATGCGGAACAATTTGGCCACTCAACTATTACGGATGTTGCTACTCTCGCTAAAGAATCAGAAGTTAAACAACTAATTATTACACATGTAAGTTCACGTTATGCTGGAGAAGAAAAATTGCTTCAACAAGATGCTGAAGAGATCTTTCCTAATTCATTAATTGCTTATGATTTAATGGTACATAAGATATGAATAAGGCCTTTGCAAGATGTGCAAAGTAAGATTAGGACTTCACATCGATAGTAGGAGGAATGATCATGGCAGAACGCACTCATGTAGCGCAGTTTCTTGAACAGGTAGAGATGACATTGCAAGGGGCACAAAAAGTATTTGATGATTCGCAACGTGTAGAAGCGGGTGATCCTGAAGAATATACATTTATGCAAAATCAGTTGCAAGAAATGGATCAAGAACTTGAAACGTTACTTCATGCTGCAACACCTGAACAACGTGATGAGTTATACCGAGCGCAGATTCAAGTCCGTCAAATGCAAAATCATTATATTTTAAAGCGCTAAGTAATGGAAGGTGATTGACAAGCACGCTTGTGAATCACCTTTTTTACATGTAGTCGTTAGTAATTTTATGCAAACATCATTATTTTCTGTTAAAATAGAAAATGATGAAATGAGGGAGAGTAATGGAGGAGATTTCAAGCAAAAAACTAGCTGAAAAATTAGCTGACAGAGACCCTATCACTATTGTATTTGTGTATAGTCCATTGTGTGGGACATGTAAATTAGCAGAAAAAATGTTAAGGGTGGTTCAGTCTAGTTTTGATGCGTTGCCTATGTATTCTCTAAATATTAATCATTCACCACTATTTGCACAACAATGGAAGGTTAAAAGCGTACCTTGCCTATTCATTTTTCAAAGAGGACTAGGGGTAGAACGTATTTATGCTTTTCGATCAATTAGTTACGTGCATGAAATAGTCAAGCGATATGCGACAATTCTGAGTCTACAGGAAAAGAGCAAGTAAGAAAGGGGAAATAATTATGTCAATGGCTTATGAAGAATATATGAGACAAGTTGTTTTGCCAATGAGAGCAGAACTAACAGAAAATGGCTTTAAGGAGCTAACTACCGCTGAGGAAGTCGATCAGTATATGAGGGCAGCAGAAGGAACGACTCTTGTTGTCATTAATTCCGTATGTGGCTGTGCGGCTGGGCTTGCCCGTCCGTCTGTTGTGACATCTTTGCAACATGACCAAACTCCAGACCACCTTGTGACGGTGTTTGCTGGTCAAGATAAGGAAGCGACCGCTCAAATGCGTTCTTATTTTTCAGATATCCCGCCATCTTCTCCATCAATGGCCTTGTTAAAAGGAAAAGAGGTTGTTCATTTTATTCCTAGAGAAGAGATTGAGGGCGCGACTCCGGAAAGTATTATTCGTAATTTAGCAATGGCTTATAATGAGCATTGTACTAAATAATGCAAAAAAAGGTGACTCTACTTATTGAGAGTCACCTTTTTAAGTAAGTACCAGTTGATAAGGATGATGAATATGATTAAAGCACCAAATTTCACATTGGCTTCTGTAGATGCTAAGACTAACTGGTCATTAGATGATGCCTCTAAAAAAGTTACAATGCTCACTTTTTGGACTTCTTGGTGTCCTGATTCACAAAAAGACTTAGTAGCAAAACAAGCCTTATTCGAATCAATGGCAACTAGTAATGAATTGGAAATGATTATGATTCATGTGACGGGAAGAGATCCCGGTATCCATCTTACTGAATTTCTAAAGAAACAGCGTTTCACATTCCCAGTTTATCAAGATGAAGGAACTAAAGTTTATGATCTATATCGTTGTATGGGTGTACCAACAACTGTTCTAATCAATAAGGACAAAGAAATTGCTTTTGTATATCATGATAAAGCAACGATCATGGATATCATGAAAGGTGTCTCTAACCTTATTATTAGTTAAGGTCTAACGCCATAGAAAATGACTCTTCCCATCGTTTCAATATTTGGATAACCGCCTTGTTTATAGATTTCAACAACATGCTCTCGGTTATATGGAATACGATTAAGGTGGAGACGGTGTCTGCCCTCTTCAATATCTGCGATTACATAAGAAGCTAGAGGGTGTCCATCAAATGGCATTCCTACACTCCCAGTATTCACAACATTTTTGCCGTGCATGGACCTTATAAAAGGATTGTGGATATGTCCATAAACGTACAGGTCAGCTTCATCTCGTTGCATTAATGTATTTTCAATTTTAGTCGTATTATCAGGTAATACGACATCAAACAAACTGTCTGGTGTCGCGTGGAAGGCGTGAACGATTGAATCTAGTCCATCTTCGAGAATTAATTCAGTCGGTAAATTTGCTAAGTAATCTAAATCGTCTTGATTAAGTCGTTGGAGTGTCCAATCACGCTCTTGGTTCATAATGGCAAGTGCGTTATCAGGTACTTCACCTTCCTTAATTCCACGGACTAGCCACTCGTCAGCATTCCCTTTTATTACTTCCGCATCTAGACTACGGACAATATCTAGAACACGCTTAGGTTCAGGTCCTCGGAAACATAAGTCACCTAGAAAGCAAATCTTATCTACTTGTTGTGATCGAACGTCGCTCAATACAGCTTCTAAGGCTGTTGCATTTCCATGAATATCAGATAAAAAAGCTATTCTCATTTTAAAAAACCTCCCTTTTCTATCTATTATAACAGACAAGCTCTATTTTTTGATGGAATTGCTTTACATTTCCTATTTTTGTTTAACTCGGTTAACCCGTGTTATTGGCACGTTTTTTTCAGCTGTGATAAGATCATGTAGAAGATCACTGATAGGAGGATTATCTATGTATATAAAATCAATTGAACCCACTCCAAGTCCAAATACAATGAAATTAACATTGAGTGAAAGCCTTGGAGAAAGTGCAAGAAATAGTTATACAATTAAAAATAAAAATGAAGCACCAGCTTACATACAGCAATTATTTGAGATTGAAGGTGTTAAAGGGGTCTATCATGTTGCAGACTTTATTGCGATAGACAGACATCCCAAAATTGACTGGAAAGCCATTCTCCCTCAGGTTCGATCTGTGTTTGGTGAGGATGTTTCCGACCAATCAAATCAAGATCAAGTGAACGATCATTTTGGGGAAGTTAATGTTTCTGTGCAAATGTTTAAAGGGATCCCTATGCAAATTAAATTAACTGATGGGGAACAAGATAAAAGAGAAGGGTTGCCTGAGCGGTTCATTCAAGCAGTTTCAAAGGCTCAGAAACCAGAAGACAATGTTGTAATTGCTAGAAAATGGGTGGATAAAGGTATTCGTTATGGTGAATTGGATGATATAGCGAAAGAAGTTTCTGATGAATTGTCAGCGGCATATTCTCAAGAACGTTTAGATAATTTAGTTGCAATGGCAAATGGGTCTGAGGAAATTCAAGAAGCTCAAAGAGAAAGGTTCATAGAAGTAACTGTAGAGATGTTAGATAAAGAAGATTGGCGTGATCGATATGCTGTTTTGGAGAGAATGGATCCAAAAGAAAAAGACATTCCAGTACTTGAAAAAGCGTTGCAAGATGAAAAAGCTTCTATACGTCGCTTAGCAACTGTATATTTTGGCATGATTGAAACGGAAGCAGTATTACCCTACTTATATAAAGCATTAAAGGATCCTTCTGTAACAGTAAGAAGAACAGCGGGTGACTGTTTGTCAGATCTAGGGAATGAGGATGCTATTCCGGCAATGATTGAAGCGTTAAAGGATAAGAACAAGTTAGTTCGTTGGCGTGCAGCGATGTTTTTATATGAGGTGGGCGATCAACGTGCAATAGAACCTTTGAAGGCTGCTCAAAATGATTCTGAATTTGAGGTAGCTCTGCAAGTGAAAATGGCTCTTGCAAGGATTGAGGGTGGAGAAGAAGCGAAGGGATCGGTCTGGAAACAAATGACTGAATCTCGAAAAACAAATGAATAGAGGTGTTCAAATGAACAGAGAAGAAGTTGTAGCTAAACTGAAGCAATCTGAAATGGAAGATCTGTTGGAATTAATTGAAGATGCTGAAAATGGTTATTTAGAAGAGTTGGAGTTAGTTGAATCGGTTGGTCTTGTTTATGATAAAGAATTAAATGAATCTCTTATTAAACTTCTTAAAGGTTTAGGTGTCTCAATTATCTATGTAACAGATGAGGAAGAAAGCTCCTAACATATAGAGGAGGTTTTACAGTGCGAGTTGAACCCTCTCAAGTCTTACCGAGAAAAGCCTTGCCGCTTTGGAGGTGGCAAGCATTTTTTGAAAGTCTTTTCGTGGCGATTTTCCCGCTTGTATATGGAATATTATTGTACTTCTTTGAGATGCCTTTTTGGATTCTATGGTTGCTTATTGCTAGTTATATTGGGTACGCAAGTGTCACCGTGTTAGTGTTGCCCCCTATTAAATGGAGGCGTTGGCATTACGATGTCTATTCTAATGAGATTGACCTTAAACGGGGAGTTTTTATCGTAAAAAGAACACTAATCCCAATGGCTAGGGTGCAGCATGTTGATACGGAACAAGGACCGTTAGCCAGAAAGTACAACTTAGCAACAGTTTCGATCTCAACTGCCGCTACCGTTCATCATATTCCTTCGTTGACGATGGAAGTAGCGGATGAACTAAGAGATCGGATAGCTGAATTAGCAGCGGTGGCAGAAGATGAATGAACTCCATAGGTTACACATTGCTGCTATTTTTGTCTCTTTTTTAACTGCTCTAAGAAGTTTTCTAATCCCTCTTGTACTAAGTTTCTTTCTAGGTAATACAAATGAACCTGCAGGTTTATTTCGCTTTGAGTACATATGGATGGCGATATTAACCTTTGTTTTTATTCAAGGAATAGGTCATTGGTTAACATTTCGATTTCGCATCTCGGAAGGTGAGCTCTATATACAAAGAGGCATTTTCATAAAAAAGAAGCGCTATATTCAGCAACAGAAAGTGCAAAGCATTGATATCACAGCTGGTTTCTTTCAACGCCTTTTTGGTTTAGTCAAATTAAGAATTGAAACAGCCGGAGGAGGAGCAGAGCCCGAAGTTAATTTAATTGCTATCTCTAGAGAGAATGCTGAAAATATTCGTTCCTTATTACTTAAGAAACATAGAAATACAATGGAATATGAGAAAGAGGGTAGCGAGGAACAAATAAATAACACAAAAGAAGAAACTTCATTTACATGGTTATTATCAAGACGTCATCTATTGATCGCAGCGCTGACCTCGAGTGGAATTGGGCTTGCGATTTCAGCTGTTGCTGCACTTTTTAGTCAAGTTGAACAGTTTTTACCTGAATCAATTTATGATTTAATTTTTGGTTTCTTAGGTCAATCAGGGTTCTTTTTAATTGTAACTCTGTTGTTCACCGTTGTCCTACTATCTTGGTGCATTTCATTTGTTGGAACATTGTTAAAATATGGTGGGTTTAAAATTGAAAAACATGGAGAAGAGCTTGTAATCTCAAGAGGCTTAATTGAGAAGCGGCAATTAACGATTCATACGAATAGAGTCACCGCTGTCAGAATTGTAAGGAACATTTTTAGGCAACCGTTTGGTTTTTCTGCAATATATGTTGAAAGTGCAGGCGGTGGTACAAATGAAGAGCAATTATCTACAGTATTATTACCAATCGTTAGGCACTCTGACATAAAAACAATTTTAAATGAGTTATTGCCGTCATATGCTGTTAGTTACTCTTTACACTCTGTACCTAAGAGATCGCGTCTGCGTTTTATAATTAGAAATATAGTAACTCCGCTACTTTTCATTATTGTTATTGGGTATTTTTTTAATCCAGTTGCTTATTATGGGTTTAGTTTCATCTTTATTTTTATTGTTTTTGGCTACTTACAATATAAAGATGCTGGTGCTGGTTATAGTGAGCGTTTACTCATTTTGCGTCATCGTAAGATAAGTCAAACGACTGTTATTTCTGAATTAAGAAAAGTTCAAGCGGTAGAGACTAGGACTTCTTTCTTTCAAGAGAAGAGGAGTTTGACGAGCTTTCGTTTTTCAATTTTATCAAGTGTAATCGGAAAATCTTTTACCGTTTTTGACCTTGATCAGACATATGCTAATAAGATTCTTGAGTGGTATTCCAAAAATAAGAAAGAGTATGTCCCAATAGAAGAGGACAATAGTTTGAAAATCAATAGGAAGAAAGGCTACTGATCTGAAATCAGTAGCCTTTCTTATAACATTAAAGATTTCTTTTTAAAGTGAGTACTCATTTGAGTAAGTAACAATAGAACGTTTGCCTTTGTCTGACGTAAATTCAAAACGATCATAGACTCGATCGCTTTTATAATTACGTAGCTCTCGCTCATAGTGATGTTGCACAATAACAAGTTCGTCATTTCCTTTATATGTTAAAAAGTTTACACCCTTAAAAGAAGTCTTTTTATCAGTAGACAGTAATTGAGTAAGAAGTGAATTGTGACACTCTAGTAAGTCTTTATGTGTTAATTGATAATGGGCTAGGTTCTTCTCTAATGATAGTAATGCTGTAGGCTCTAGCTCATTTTGAAGAATCATATAAGGATCAAATTGCTCTTTTGATATTGAAAATGTAGAACCTTCTTTTGGGTTGTATCGTTCTCCGCTTTCGGATATAAATGTCCCGTTTTCCTCGTATTTCCCTCTGACACTTTGATCTTTGTATGTCCAAGTGAATGTAAACGGACAGTCCTTTAGATCAAGACGCTCTTCATTTTCATCAATCAAAATATAGCAATCTCCATCATGATGGAATGTATAGTTTATTACGTCATCTATTTGATTGTCGTAAAGCTCTAAATCGGCCTTACTTACATCAATTCCTTGTTGCCTTAAGAAGCTCATAATTGCTTGTTGTTTAGCATCATATGTCTCTACGTCTTGTTGCAAACTTTTCGAACGAGTTTGAGCAGCTAGTACGATACTTTGTTCAAAAGTAGGTGAGATACCTTCTTCTGGGTAAGGTGATAGTTTAACTCCTGTACATTCTATTACTTGCATATGCTTATACTTAAGATCTGGTAGTTGGTTAGTTAAAGGATTAAAAGTTGGCAAATCTAGTACAACTAGAATTTGGACAACGCCTTTCCATGGTTTACGAGCCTCAGTTCTGATTTCTTTTAATATTCCTGCATAGACGCCCGCATCCCCATCATTTATTTTTACCATTTTCCCAATATGTTTTTGTGCTTTATTCCGGTCCATAAAACCCTCACTTTTGACAACTTCTTGAAGACACCTGCTAGTATATTAATTATAGTTGTGAATGAATTCGTAAAGCAAGTGCCATCATAATTTACTAGAGAAGTCTTTTCGTTGTTTTGTAAAATAATCTATGATCCCCATCGAGCAAATTTCAAGATCTAATGCTAGTTGTTCATATACGAGATGGTCTCTAGGAACATTTAGTTCGTCTAAGTACTCTGTAATAGTTGTGAGTAATCTTTTTTGAAGATCGAGATAAGAGCCGCCCTGATCAAAAACTTCTTTACCAGTTGATACGAACACTTCTAAAAATTCAGATAGCTGATTATACACTTTAACTGGCTCATGAGAGGCACTAAAATGTCCAAAATAAATCGTTTCGACATTAAGCGCTTGTATTCGCTTGAGTGAAAGTTTCGTGGCATCAGGATTAAATTGACTAGGTGATGTGGAAGGTAGAACAAAATGAATACCTTCTTTTGCTAAACTCTCATAACGAACTCCAAGAGTATCTCCTGTGAAAATACCGTTTGAAATTGGGTCATATATACTAAAGTGATGAGCAGCATGTCCTGGTGTATCATAAAAAGTAAGTTCACAATTAGGTCCAATTTTTAACGTTTCTTGGTCTTTCTTAATGATAACTAAATCTTCTTGGACTGGTACGATAGGGTTAAAAAGTTGATCAAATTGTTCCCCATAAACAGCTTTGGCGCCGGCAATTAATCGTGAAGGATCAATCATATGGCGCGCTCCTTTTGGGTGGACAACAAGCTTGGCATTTGGACATTGGCTCAGAAGAAGGCCAGCACCGCCTGCGTGGTCAAGGTGTATATGTGTGACAATTATATATTCAACCTCATTAAGGTCTATCCCAAGTTCTTTAAGACCTTTAGTGACATGGGAAACAGAGGGGCTTGGACCGCTTTCGATTAAAGTGATTTTCTGCTCTCTCAAAACGTATGTTCCAGTTCGTTCTTTAAGACCTAGATCAAATCCATCAATAAGTGCCAACCTTGAAGAAAATTCGGTTATTGTAGACATAAGTAAAAACCCCTTTATGAAAGTGTTTACAACTAGTGTAAGCATAAAGGGGGGAGTGACAAGGAAAATTTTAGAAAGAATACAATTGTCTTTGCTTTATTATTTGTTGTCATAGCGTAAAGATTGAAGTTTGAGTAGATGATCCATACGTTCGACTTTAAGTTTTTCTAAGCGTTCTACATATCCGATCAATGTTAATTCCATTTTGGATAAGGTGACATACAGATTTTCTTTATGTTCTAACTGGTTCTTTACGGATAAAGATAAAAAGGTATGAAGTAAAGTGGGAATATCATTTTTGAACATACGTCGAACGGTATGTCTTTCCTCGAAGTCCAATAAAAGGAAATCGTCTTTAAGTTTTTCTGCTTGTTTAAGAACTCTAGAAAGTCTGCTCTCGATAACAGGGTCTAACGAAAATTGTTTAACTGTATGAATATAACGATGTGACTCCTCTAATAAAATAGTTAAATCATTAGTTGGAGAAGCTTGCAAAAGTGTTTCTTGATTAGCGAGAACTTCCGTTGAAGGTTGTCCGATAGAAACTAATTCATTTGAATAAGCTAAGTCGAGCTGATGTATACGAAAGAAGATGGCGTGAAATAAAGGTGATTGTTGAATGGAACGAACTTGTGCTCTACCATCTTTTATGTAGCGAATACTAGCCTCTTTACAAACGCCAACACCATCTTTTGATTTCATGTATTTACGATAACATATAATGACAAAGCGCTTCTTGATTGGTGAAGGTGAATGCTTAAGATCCATCATAATGACAGAAATTAAATTATGATTTACTTTTACCTTAATTAACCAGTCTTTTTGTTTTCTACGCATAGAATGCTTCTTATTATAGGACGGGGCATTTGCTGCCATTCTTTCTAATAACGCTTCAGTGTCCTCAATTAAGTTTCGCGTTGTTTTTTCTCTTAATAAATGTTCATCAACTGTTTTTTTGTGTGCTGGAGTAAACCATGTCATCATTTTGTCAAACCACTCCATTTATAGATATACCTCCTCTCGCAGTTGTATAATTCTGAAATCGTTAGTTCAGTAACTTTGTTTGCATCTCTTTATTTAATGTATCTAATTCTTTAATGAATTCCTGTCCTGATTGAACAATTCTTTCATTTGATTTTTCCGTTAATTCAATTGCTTCAAAGACGTTATTGTATGCTTTGCGGAATGATTCGATTGCAATCGCAGGTTCTTCTAATGTCTTTAATGTTTCCTCTGTATTTTGTTTCAGTAGCTCTGAGTTTGATAATAGCATTGATTCTGTAGCCTCATTAACATTTTTAACTGCCTTAATAACTTTTTGTTGGTTTGATAAAGCTAATTGGATAGAAGCGGAAACAGTTATGACATTTTTTGTCATTGTAATAGCGTTAAAAATGGCCTCTTCTAGTTTATCGTTATTCTCAACAATAAGGTCAACAGAAGCTAAGGATTGTTGTAGAACCATAACAGCTTGTGACATATTTTTAACACGCGATGTCACTTTCAATTGTCCCTTCTTTAATTCATTAGGATTATCTGCCCACTGTTCTTTTATCATTTCATCCTCTAACATTTTATTTAGTTGTTGACCTATAGCAATTTGTTCATTTAAGTTGTGAATCCTCTTTGTCGCTGTTTCTTTTAACTGTTGAAGCATTAAATTGTCTTCTTGTAACTTATCTTTCCCGCTAAGAAGACCTTCAACAATAGAATCTACCTGTGCTTCAACGGTTTTGTATTTACGAGCATATTGTTCTATTGGGTTTCTTCTCAGTAATTTATTTAGCCACTTTTTAGTTTGGCTAGCTTGTAAATGACTTGGCTCTAGCTGACTGACTGTTTCTTTTAATTGATGCAGTTGCTTTGGGAGTTGATTCGATTGGTCTTGCATCATTTCTTTTACCGGGCGCTTTAAAGCCTCTAATGACTCCCCAGCTTCCTTTTGTTCATCCTCTCCTAACTTATCTAAGTTAGAAAGTAATTTTGATAGATCTGAATCTTGTTTGTACTGATCTAATAAACTGTTGTTTTCACTTGTATGTTGGCTCATTATAGTTCCTCCTTCAAATAGCTATCTATGGTATACGAATTGAACATCGGAATGTTTCAAAAGTAAGATCATCTAATATTATGAGTGATTTTTAATGTGAATACAATCGTTGAGCATAATAGAAAAGAATAAGAAGAATTACTGGTGGTGAATATAAGATGTGTTTATTAGCAGTAGCTTTAAACGTGCACTCTCAATATAAACTAATTGTTTGCTCAAATAGAGACGAATTCTACGGAAGGGCTTCAAGCAGAGCAGCATTTTGGGAAGGTGACAAAAATGTTTTTGCTGGTAAAGACTTAGTAAAAGGAGGAACTTGGGCAGGGGTAACAAAAGAAGGAAAGTTTGCTGCAGTGACGAACGTACGTGAAGCTGTAATAAATCAAGCAGAATGTAGTCGCGGGGCTTTAGTGTCAAATTTTTTAACGACAGACCTTGAAGTGAAGCACTATCTAAAACAAGTTACAAAACAGGAACAATTATACCAAGGATATAATTTCATTTTCGGAAAGGGAGATGATTGGTACTACATGTCTAATCGATCATCAACAAGAAAATTAGAAAACGGCATTCATGTGGTGAGTAATGCAGACCTGTTTACTGATTGGCCAAAAACTATAAGACTAAAAAAGCAAATAAAAGAGATTTGTCAAAAATGTGAACAAGAAAATGAATTAATAAAATTATGCATGAACGTTTTGAAGAATGATGAAATTTTTAATGATCATTTATTGCCTGATACAGGTGTTGGGTTGCACTTAGAGCGTCAACTCTCTCCAATATTTATAAAAAGTGAAACGTATGGGACGCGCGCTTCGACAATTATTTTAATTAGGAATAATGGAAAAATAAGATTTATAGAACAAGGATATGGACCGAATGGAAAGAGATGGGAAAGAATCGACCAAGAAATAAATTAGGCGATAAAAGCTTTTATAGAAAAACATTTCACAGAGAAAAAACAATGCATAAATATAAAATTATTTAGAATAAATATGCAACCATTTAAGTAGGTGAATTAAGGGTTATGTATAATTTTTCTTTAAAAACATAGTGCGGGAAGCGCTTTCATCGTTTATTGTTGAAAATTTTAATTTGCCGAAATGTCAGAAAAATGATATGATCTTGTATATTAGCTCGTGACTTTTAGGGGAGAGTTGATTGATTTTTACTTTTTTGGAGAAGGGGTTGATGCCAATGCGGTACTCACAATTACCGAAAAAACAAGGCCTATATGATCCACAATTTGAGCATGATAATTGCGGTATCGGCTTTTTAGCCCATATGAAAGGGAAGAAATCTCATCAAGTAGTAAAAGATGCTCTACATGTGTTGCGTAATTTAGAACATCGTGGAGGGCAAGGTGATGAAGTTAATACAGGAGATGGTGCTGGAATTCTTTTACAAAAACCTCACCGTTTCTTTAAAAAGGTCTGTTTGGCAGATGGAATAACTCTTCCAAGTGAGGACGAGTATGGAGTTGGGATGCTATTTTTGCCACAGGATGAAGAAGCAAGGAAAAACTGTGAAAAGGGCCTAGAAGCTATTATAGAAAAAGAAAATATGGAGCTTCTAGGATGGCGAACAGTTCCAGTTGATGATTCAATGCTTGGTAATGCGGCAAAAGCAGCAATGCCATTTATTCGACAACTATTTATTAAACGTATTCCTAGTTTGAAAACAGAGCTTGATTTTGAGCGTAAATTATATGTAATAAGAAAGCGAGCGGAGCAGGAGTTAATTCAGTTCGTACCAGAGAATGAATCGTTTTATTTTGCTAGCTTTTCAAGTCGAACAATCGTTTATAAAGGAATGTTAACAACCGAGCAGGTGGATCAATTTTATTTAGATATTACGGACGAAGATTTCCAAACGGCCATTGCACTTGTCCACTCACGATTTAGTACTAATACATTCCCAAGCTGGGAGAGAGCCCATCCAAACCGATATATGATTCATAACGGTGAAATCAACACGGTAAAGGGTAATGTTAATTGGATGCATGCACGCGAAGCGATGTTTGAATCCGATGTATTCGGTGAGGATCTAGATAAGATTAGCCCGGTTGTTGACCAAAATGGTTCTGACTCATCGATGTTTGATAACACAATAGAGTTCTTGTCACTTTCAGGTCGATCAATGGCTCACTCGGCAATGATGATGATACCTGAACCTTGGCAAAATGATGAGCATATGAGTGCGGAAAAGAAGGCTTTTTATCAATTTCATAGCACATTAATGGAACCTTGGGATGGACCGACAGCAATTGTATTTACTGATGGTAAGCAAATAGGAGCCTGTTTAGACCGAAATGGCTTACGACCATCGCGGTACTATGTTACAAAAGATGACTACATTATTATGTCATCAGAAGTTGGAGTTCTTGATATTGAACCAGAAAATATTCTATATAAAGAACGACTTCATCCTGGACAAATGTTGCTTGTTGACATTGAAGAAGGGCGTATCATTCCAGATGAGGAAATTAAGCACCAAATTGCAAGTGAACATCCATATGAGGAATGGGTGAGTGATCACTTAATTCAATTAGAGGATGTACTAGAAACTGCCCATGTTGAAAATACAGACTTTAAAAACTTAGGTACACGCCAGTTAGCTTTTGGCTACACGTATGAAGAGTTATCTAAAGTAATTCAGCCAATGGTACGTGATGGGGTAGATCCAATAGGTTCAATGGGTTATGACTCACCAATTGCGGTATTGTCTAAGCGACCTCAACTACTTTATAACTACTTTAAGCAACTATTTGCTCAAGTAACGAATCCGCCAATTGATGCAATTCGTGAAGAGGTTGTAACCGCGATGGGAACAACAATCGGAGCAGAACGTAACCTGCTAAACCCAGAGCCATTAAGCTGTCGACACATTCATTTGCCTTACCCAATCTTAAACAATGAGGAGTTAGCCAAGCTTCGTCATAATAAGATGGATGGTTTTAAATCTATTACATTACCAATTCTATTTGATGTTTCAAAGGAAGAGAATCAGCTAGCAGATGCTTTAGAATCATTATTTGTTCGTGCTGATGCTGCCATTAAAGCTGGCCATACACTTATTATTTTAAGTGATCGTGGTATGAGCCCGACTCAAGCGGCGATTCCAGCTCTACTGGCTGTAAGTGGTTTACACCATCATTTAATTCGTAAAGGTACAAGAACTCAAGTTAGCTTGCTAGTTGAATCTGGTGAGCCTAGAGAAGTTCATCACTTCGCATGTTTACTTGGATATGGAGCAGAAGCGGTGAACCCTTATCTTGTCTTCGATTCGATTGATGGACTAATTCAAGATGGTCTTCTTGAAGATGTTTCTTATGTAACTGCAGTAAATAAGTACGTTAAAGCAGCTTCTAAAGGAATTATGAAAGTTCTATCTAAAATGGGAATTTCAACAATTCAAAGTTATCGAGGTGCTCAAATATTTGAGGCTGTTGGTATACATGAGTCTGTCGTTGATAAATATTTCACGTGGACAACAACTAGGATTGGCGGAGTTAATATTGAAATCATTGAAAAAGAGACTCGTCAACGTCATAGTCGAGCATATTCAGATCAAGCTGGTGTTGATAAAGCATTAGACCCGGGTGACGATCTTCAGTGGCGTCGGAACGGTGACCCACATCAATACAATCCGCATACAATTCATATGCTTCAAAATGCATGCCGTTCCAACAACTTTGACTTATTTAAAAAATATTCAAAGGCAATTAACGAGCAGGCAAAGGAGCAAACAACGTTACGTGGATTGCTTGCATTTAAAGAAAGCCTAACTTCGATTTCAATTGATGAAGTAGAGCCTGCTGAAGAAATTTTCAAACGTTTCCGTACCGGAGCCATGTCGTTTGGATCTATCTCAAAAGAAGCACATGAAACTTTAGCTATTGCAATGAACCGCATTGGTGGAAAGAGCAATACTGGTGAAGGAGGAGAAGATCCAAACCGCTTCACAAAAGACGAGAATGGAGATTTGCGTCGTAGTGCTATAAAACAAGTTGCTTCTGGTAGATTTGGAGTTACTAGTCATTACCTTGTAAATGCTGATGAAATTCAAATTAAGGTCGCGCAAGGTGCGAAACCAGGTGAAGGTGGTCAGTTGCCGGGGAACAAAGTGTATCCATGGGTTGCTGAGGTACGTGGTTCAACTCCAGGAGTTGGGCTAATTTCACCGCCACCGCATCATGATATATATTCAATTGAAGACTTAGCTGAGTTAATTCATGACTTGAAAAATGCTAATCCAACTGCAAAAGTAAGTGTAAAACTAGTGGCAGGTACAGGGGTAGGGACAATTGCTGCGGGAGTGGCGAAAGGCCGTGCTGACGGAATTATCATAAGTGGATATGATGGTGGTACAGGAGCTGCAGCAAGAACGAGCATAAAGCATACTGGTCTTCCTTGGGAAATTGGCCTAGCTGAAACTCACCAGACTCTCTTATTAAATAATTTACGTGACCGTGTAACCCTTGAAACAGACGGGAAGCTTATGACTGGTCGTGATGTTGTTATGGCAGCTTTACTTGGAGCTGAAGAGTATGCATTCTCAACCGCACCGCTAGTTGTGTTAGGGTGTATCGTTATGAGGGTTTGTCACCTAGATACATGTCCTGTTGGTATTGCGACACAAAACCCAGAATTACGTAAAAAGTATATGGGGCAAGCTGAACACGTTGAAAACTTCATGAGATTTATAGCTGAGGAAATCCGTGAAATTATGGCTGAACTAGGTGTACGTAAAATTGATGAATTAATCGGTCGTACAGACCTTCTAGAAAGAAATACTAATGTTGAAAATTGGAAGGCTGAACATATCGATGTTTCTAACCTTCTTTATCAACCAAAACCAAATAATCGTGAAAGAAATTATTGTACAAAGAGTCAAGATCATCAGCTTGAACTATCGTTAGACATGAGGGAGCTGCTAGCTGCGAGTCAACCTGCTTTACAGCGTGGAGAGAGAGTTAATGGCACATTCCCAATTAAAAATATTGATCGAGTTGTTGGAACGATAGTTGGTAGTGAGATCAGTAAGAAATATGGTTCAGAAGGTTTGCCAGAAGATACAATTACTTTCGATTTCAAAGGTTCTGCAGGACAAAGTTTTGGTGCATTTGTACCTAAAGGTATGACACTACGCCTTGAAGGTGATGCAAATGACTATACTGGTAAAGGATTATCAGGGGTAAGATAATTGTATACCCTCCTACAGTTTCTACTTTTAAAGCGGAGGATAATATTCTAATAGGAAATACTTCATTCTATGGTGCAACAAGTGGTGAGGCTTATATTAGCGGTATAGCAGGAGAGCGTTTTGCAGTCCGGAACTCTGGAGTCAAGGTTGTTGTTGAAGGTGTCGGCGACCATGGACTTGAGTATATGACAGGCGGAGTAGTTGTTAACCTTGGAACTGTTGGGAAGAACTTTGCTGCTGGTATGTCAGGTGGTGTGGCCTATGTTTTAGATGAAGATGGCACATTTGATAGCAAATGTAATAAAGAAATGATATTACTTGAACCTGTTTTAGAAAATAAAGATATTGAACAATTACGTGAATTACTTGAAAAACATTCTTCTTATACGAAGAGCACTCGTGCAGCAGACGTTCTTGCGAATTGGAATGATTATTTAACGAAGTTTATAAAAGTAATTCCAAAAGATTATAAAAGAATGCTCGAAGCAATCGATCGAGTGAAACAAGAAGGTCTTACAGATGTTGACGCAGTAATGGTTGCTTTTGATGAGAATAAAAGCGATAAGTCACGAGTGAGCGGTAAGTAAATAGTCAGGTACCTAGAACCAATCCTTCTCTTAAGCAATTATTACTTAAGAGAGGATTGTTAGCCTGGTACAACTGTGCCTTCTAATGGTCAGAGATAGAAGATTGGAGTGAATGCGATGGGGAAGCCAACTGGATTTATTGAATATAAAAGAGAGAATCCAACTAAAAGAGATCCTTTTGAACGGACGAAGAGTTGGAAGGAATTTCAAATACTAATGCCTGAACCAGTATTACGCCAACAAGGAGCACGCTGTATGGATTGTGGGGTTCCTTTTTGTCAAACTGGAACAACAATGGACGGCTCAGGAGAAATCGGCTGTCCAGTGTACAATCTAATACCGGAATGGAATGATCTTGTATACCGCGGCAAATGGAAGGAGGCGTTGGAGCGCCTTCATAAAACGAATAATTTTCCTGAGTTTACGGGACGAGTTTGTCCTGCGCCATGTGAAGGTTCTTGTACAGTTGCTATAAGTGATGATGCTGTCTCTATTAAAAGTATCGAGTATCACATTGTCGAACGTGGTTTCCAAGAAGGATGGATTGTACCTAACCCACCAATGAAGAGATCTGGAAAAAAAGTAGCCGTTGTTGGGTCTGGGCCAGCCGGTTTAGCTGCAGCTGCTCAATTAAATAAAGCTGGGCATTCCGTTACAGTCTTTGAGAGGGAAGATCGTATTGGTGGATTGCTTACTTATGGGATACCAGATGTCAAACTGGCTAATGAAGTAGTTGAAAGACGAGTTAAATTACTTGAAGATGAAGGCATTACATTTAAAGTGAATGTTGAAATTGGAAAAGATGTTTCTGCTTCGGAATTAAAAGATGAATTTGACTCTGTTCTATTATGTACTGGAGCGACCAAACCGCGTAATGTTGAAGTTGAAGGTCGCGAGTTGAAAGGTATTCACTTTGCGATGGATTTCTTAACAGAAAACACAAAAAGTTTATTAAACTCTAATCATAAAGATGGAAAATACATTTCTGCAAAAGATAAGAATGTGATTGTTATTGGTGGAGGAGATACTGGAGTAGATTGTATTACAACTTCGGTAAGACATGGTGCTAAATCAATTACTCAATTTGATATTAATCGTCAAAAGTCTAATGTTCGCGGTGAAAACAATCCTTGGCCATTATTTCCAATTGTTCATACGGTTGAGGATGGACAGAAGGAAGCGGCAGCAGTTTATGGAACAGATCCGCGTAGCTATCAAGTGAGTACAACTAGGTTTGTTGGTGACGATAATGGTAATGTCAAAGAAATTCATACAATTGGTGTGGAAACAACCATTGATGCAAAAGGTCGAAAGATTAGAACACCAATTCCGGGTACTGAGAAAGTTTGGCCAGCCGATCTCGTTCTGTTAGCAGTTGGCTTTACTGGTCCAGAGGAGCGTATCATTGAAGAGTTATCTTTAGAAACTACATCACGCTCTACAATTGATGCGGAGTATGGAAAATATGCAACTAGTGTACCTGGTGTCTTTGCAGCTGGTGATAATCGTAGAGGTCAAAGTCTTGTTGTTTGGGCTATTCATGAAGGAAGAGAAGCAGCAAGAGAATGTGATCGTTATTTAATGGGAAGTTCTAATTTACCATAATATTTTACAATTTTAAGTGTATTAATAATGGCGTTTTCATAGATTTCATGAGAAAATATTTATAATAGATTATACTACTAATCTAGAATGAAACTATGGAAGGGCGTATGAATGTGTTTCAGCTAATGAAGCGAGGACTTGTTGTTTCATCAGCGCTTCTAACTTTTGGTTTGTTTGTCCCTACGACTGATTATGTTCGTGAGGTACAAGCAGAAGCTCCACAGAAAACAGCTGGTGAAGAAAGTGAAAAACCTTTAATATATCAGGTAAATGAACACAGTTATGAATTATTTGATGAGGTATTGCCTGCTAAAACAGATCAATATATTCATCGAAGTGCTGCATCTGCAGAATTACTT
This sequence comes from Halalkalibacter krulwichiae, assembly GCF_002109385.1. Taxonomy (NCBI): domain Bacteria; kingdom Bacillati; phylum Bacillota; class Bacilli; order Caryophanales; family Bacillaceae; genus Halalkalibacter; species Halalkalibacter krulwichiae. The sequence continues at coordinate 2,087,859 of NZ_CP020814.1, forward strand.
AATGATTTTATTGTAAAACAGGCAATTAAACAAAGTAAGTTAAAATTTGGTACAGTCATTACGGAAAAAATAAACAGCTCATTTGAAGAGGAAATTATCCCGAATTTAGATAAAGTTTTGCGGGAGACGACTCAAACTTTATCAGATAAAGATTGGGAGAAAGTGAAAATTTCTAGTATACCGTCAGCGGGTTTAGGTGAAAAGATTCTTCATCTCTACAATGATGAGACAGGAGAAGATATATTCCGTTTTCATGTAAGAAGGGATCAACCCCCTAAACAAGGGTATACTTTTAATTTTCATTATCATACCTATTTAGATCAGCATGAAAAACATCATGAATTAGGAAGTATTCCATGGGGCAAAGATATGCCCCCTAGATGGAATTATGTAGATCGCGTATAGTATACGCGATCTTTTTTTATAGTTTCGGAATTTTTAAGTATCTTTGTCGATGAAAATAATCACTGGAATCATAGGGGAGTCTAAGGGATAGGGATTTTGTCAAAAAGATGTTTTACAAGTGAATTATTGTGACGTGTAATATTTTTTAAACATCGATTCTTTTAAAATGACCTTATGGTTAAGGTGGTAGTGACAATTCAGCAATGGTTTAAAAAAAGTATATAGTGACTCCAGTTGTCACTAAAGGATTACATAATTTTGGAACGCGTATAATTTCTAATGCTCATCCCTACACGAATAAAACCGAGGTTTGGACAAACTAAAACTGTGTGATAATACACAGTGTATGAGAAGAGAAAAATGACTATAACAACATTTACGCTTTCATATCAATCTGTTCAGTTCATATGATTTGCTATCTGCAATATACACAGTGCAGCATTACTTCTGTATATTGCAGATGGAAACATTATGAATCTCTTTTTTCTACAAGCATTTGTATGCCGCGCTTTGGTCTTAAAGTGATCAAAGGTTGATGTTTGATTTCTGATATTGGTTGTGCGAGTGTTAAACGAAAACGTTTTAAGATACTAACTAGAACAAGGACGGCTTCCATAATAGCAAAATGATTCCCGATACATACTCTCGGACCTCCACCGAAAGGGAAATATGTGTAAGGAGGGAGTGAGCTTAGAAGGTTATTATCGAACCTTTCAGGGATAAACTTATCAGGTTCTTCAAAGTATTTCTCATTTCTATGCATGGCATATTGGCTTAGTAATATCATATCTCCTTTTTTAAAAAAGTAATTACCAATTTCTACATCCTTATCAACTTGACGACCAATGACGTAAGCTGGTGGATATAGTCGAAGCGATTCATTTATAATGTTTTGAGCATATGTTAGCTGCATAAAATGTTTGGGTTGAAGTTCTGAATCACCCAAGACATTGTTGATTTCTTCGTTTAGTTTCCTTTCAACTCTAGGATTTTGAGAAAGTAAAAATAGGGTCCAGGATAAGGCATTGGCAGTTGTTTCGTGTCCTGCCAAGAATATCGTCATTAATTCATCTCTAAGTTGTTGATCTGGCATTCCTGCTCCGTTTTTTTCATCGCGAGCGTCCATTAATATCCCTAGTAAATCATTAGTTGTTTGTCCAGAATTTCTTCGTTTATTGATTATACTGTATATCTCTTTATTAAGTTCATTAATTGCATTTTTGTATTGACGATTTACTTTAGTAGGAATCCAAAGCGGTGTTGGTATAATTGACCTCATACGTTTTACTGCAAGAGTCATGACGCTTTCAATAGGTTGGCCAATGGTATCATAGCTTTCTTCAAATTCCATACTAAACATAGTTTTAGTAATTATTCCGAGAGTGATGTTCATCATATCCTCAGAAATCATTCTAATCTCTTTATCTTTCCATTGATTGATATAGTTATTAGTAGTTTTGATCATATCTTCAGCATAACTAGTAATATGTGTCTTTCTAAAACTAGGTTGAATTAATCTTCTTTGTTTCAAATGGTGGTCCTTTTCACTCGTTAATAGGCCTTCTCCTATAATCGGTTTGAGTATCGTTAAGTCTCTAGATTTAACAAAATGCTTTTGTTTAGTGACGAGTACTTCTTTTATCAGGTAAGGATTTGAAATGAGATACACTTTTTGAAATGGACCAAAGCGAAAATGAGCAACATCCTCATATTGTTTTGATAATTTTCTTAGAAAAAGCAGTGGATCTTTTTGAAAATCTTTTAAATGACCAGTAAGTAATCTTCCTTTTGGCCCGGATGGTGTAACGTATCTCTTCATATCATAACTCTCCTTTTTAGTGTCCTATCTCATTGTATGAATGACAGAAAGAACATGTTGGTAGAAGAGTGGAAAGTTAAGAAAAATGTGGTTTGGCACAATTAAATAAAAAATGGGATAGTAACTATTTTCAGTTTGTAATAGAGTATTACACGGCGCATCACGTGGAGAAAGAGTATTTTCGTGTAGAATTAAAAAAATTGAGACGGAAGAATCCATTCCTTAGGTCGTCGTATTTCCTTAATCTCATTATAGGTGCACCAGTAAAAGATTACAGCAAAGCCTAACGCTGTACTTAAATAATTTTCAGATAAGTTAATTATTTTATAGTCTGGTAAAGCAACTATTCTTTTATTATCTCAGGCAAAAAACTCATTTTTTTAACACATGCTTATCAAATGTAATATAAATAGTATATAAGTTATTTTAACTACTGATAAAGGACTGAATTATAGGGAAAATAATGTCCTATGTTGCCAATTAGTAAGAGTGTAGATGAGGTAAGCGATATGGTTTATTATTAGCAGACATTCTGTACTGATTAGTAATTAAGAAAGGATGATGGAGGTGGATGATGTGAAACGAGATATTAACAAATTGATTTCAACTATTGGGACAACATCTGAGGATTATTTAAACAAAAAAATTAAGAATTGGTTAACTGATCCTAAGACTATAAAAAATACAAGTAAAGCTATTAACTTGCATAGTGTTCAGATTAAAACTCTTAGAGACTATATTGAATTACTGGCAGTACAATTAAATATACCAACAAAAGATGATGTTGCAAATGTTGCAAAATTAGCAATACAAATAGAAGAAAAAATAGATTTATTGGAAGAAAGACTGTTTCGTTTGACAAATGAGATTGATCGCAAAGAACCAACTTATAAGTTCAAGTCCAATGCTCTGGAAAGAAACGTTGATCAGTTATATTCGTATAATGAATCAAATAAAACTGAGCTTGATAAACGTGAAATGAGAAGGTATATTTATAAAAAATTATTAACAAACAATGATGAGTTATATGAAATTCTAGATAAAGTAGTAAATAGGAGGAAGTAAAGTGGGGAAACACCAAAAGCTTTCAGATAAAGCTAGAAAAATTTCTACTCACTTAAATGTACCGTCACAAAAAGTAGCGCTCACGCCTAAAACTATTGTCTGGAATAAAAATAAAGTAACGTTATGGCACTACCCAGCTGTTCATAAAAAATATGAAACGCCTTTATTTCTTGTTTATTCATTAATTAACGAACCATATATTCTTGATTTAGCACCAGGGATGAGCATGATTGAATCCTTTGTCAATGCAGGATATGATGTGTATCTGCTCGATTTTGGAAGGCCAGGATATGAGGATAAAGATACTACTTTAGATGATTATGTTATAAAGTACATTCAAAAAGGTGTTCATCGTTGTTTATACCATTCAAAAGCAGGTGAAATTACTCTTGTAGGTTATTGTTTAGGAGGCACGTTAGCTACGATTTATGCGGCAATTTCTAAAGAACCAATTAAAAATATTGTATTATTTGTTCCACCGCTTGATTTTGGACAATCTCCTATCCTGAAGCAATGGGAATATGTTTTAGATAATGGAGAACTGGAGCTTGATCAAGTTATAGATGAGTATGGAATCATTCCGTCAAAAATGATGGAACATATATTACGCCTAGCAACTTCTCCAGTTACGTATAGTTCATATTTATCTTTGTTACAAAACATTGAAGATGAGGATTATGTAAAAAAGTGGCGATTAATTAATAAATGGCTAAAAGATCAAGTACCTTTTGTTGGGGCAACTTTAAAACAAATAATAAATGAATTAGTAATAAAAAATAAATTAATTAATAATAATTTATTTATTGATGGTCAAAGAGTAAATTTAGCCAACATTGATGAAAATTTATTAGTTATTGCAACAAGTGATGATAAATTAGTGCCTGAAGAATTAATTAAACCTATCATGGAAAAAGTTTCAAGTGAAGATAAACGATATAAGAATGAAAAAGGCGGCCATGTCTCTTTAGCGTTGAGAGGAGAATTACCTGACTTTCTAAAAGAGTGGTTACATGAAAGATCTATACCTTTAGAGTAGAGAATTCGTCTTTGAAACTTATTGAATCGATATCGCTATATTTCGCATATGAGTCATGGTAATTAAAAAGTTATTGTGTGATTAGTATAAAAAAAGGCCCTGTAATTAGTAAAAGACTTTTAAACGCTTAGTCGTTTTAAAAGTCTTTCTTATTTCATAGAACTTTTGTAATTGTGGTATTATGTATGTATTCATAGCGATGAAAGTTGGTTCATATATGGTAAAACAATGGTTGGTAGTTGGTATGGCTTTGGTCGGCTTTGTTGGAGTCTGGTCCCTTGTCTTTTTTTCGTTGAACCTTACAAATTCCAAAATTTCAGAAGTTCGCGAGCCAGTTGTTTCTTCTAAAGCCTTGAAAGGAGAACTAAGCATCCTCGATGTAATGGAATTAAATGAGGCTAAGACGGAAGATGTTGAAATAGGAATTGATAGTGAACAGAATGTATTTATTCCCAATCAGGCAATGCTAGATTTAAGTGAGTATGATTTTAGTGACGATGAAACTACTGAAGGTGTCCCAATCGGCGACATATTGAAAAAACTTCAATTAGAATAATAAATTCAATTTATTTTCAGAAACTCGCTCTAAATTTTAAGGATTTTTTGTTAGGATAGTGTTATATGGTTTGTTAGGGGGGGTTTATTTGAGTTCACATGTTGATGAGAAAAAAAGACCTGAATGGTTAAAGTGGACGATTCGGATATTATTAGGTTATTTAGCGCTTCTTGCAATTATATTAGCAATTACTATTATAACAATCTTAGTAACCTTCACTTTAATTATTATTGATAGTTTTTCGGATACAACAAGCCTAGGGATGTTTTCAGAGCAATACCTTGTTCCTATTTCAGAATTTATGTGGAAATTATTCACATGGCTTATTCCAGGATTATAAGGTAGTTTAGCGATGGAAGATATCCAAATTATTATATTCGTTTTAGTGTTATTTTTATTAACTGGCTTGTTTGGTGGGATAGGAATATGGAACATCCTTCATCGAAATAAGAAACGGGCATTGTGGAGTTTTGGGATTGGCGTTGCTATGATCGTACTTTATTTAATTACGATGTTTTCGTTTGGCTTACTAGGATGAAGGAAATTAGTAAATAAAGGAGTTTTGTAAATGTCTGAAGTGAAGTATGTACGTGCTTTTTATAAGACTGGTGTATATATTGCAGAGTTATTAGACAGACAAGAAGAAAAACAACGTGCGCTTGTCAAGGTGTTAGCTGTGTTAAAGCATCCAACTCAAGGAGATTTGCATAATCCTAAAATGGTTGATGTTCCATTATTTCACCAGCGTAAAGCATTAGCACAATTTGAAAAGACTTGGGTTCCATTATCGTCTCTTAAAGCCTATGAAGGAGAATTACTTGATTACCAATTTTCATTGAAACAGGCAACGGAGGCTTTGCGACAATCTCTAATAGAAGACGATTCAGACTGGGCGCGAAAATCTCTAGAAAAATTAGAAGAGTGTACAGCAGAATATTCTTTCTAATATAAAACAACCGAGTAGAAGGGCTTTCTACTCGGTTGTTTTTGTTTCCATACCGTTTAACCACAATCTAGTACTCAAATCTAATATAAACAGATCTTCTGCATTATCTAATGAACAGTTCGTTAGTGCCTCGATTTTTCGTAAGCGATACATTAAAGATTGGCGATGTAAATTTAGAGCGCGAGCCGTTTGACTCACATTTCCCCTATTTTGATGGTAAACGGTAAATGTATGAAGTAAGTCTATTTGTCTTTCTTTAGAGTAACGAAGGAGAGAACCGAGTACTGAATTAGCAATATCTATTAACTCTTTATTATTAAGCAAACTTTCAATTATTCGATCGGCAGTTGTGTCAGCAAATACGGACAGCGAATTAGGTCCGTTTCTTTTTCTCCCAATTTTAAGAGCTCTGTTGGCTTCTTGATAACTAGTAGCAAAGCATGAGTACCCGTACTGCTTCGAAATCCCCAAGTTAATGAAACTGTAGGATAAAGGAATTGGTAACGTGCTCTCAGCTTAGAGATGTATGTTTTAACTTGTAAAATTACATCGGGATGGTTCACTTCTAGAAAGATAATTAACTCTTCCTGTTGATAAGTAACCATAGATTTTAAAGCCATTGATTTAGCGATGTTTTCTGCCTCTTCTTCCATATGGCGAATACATTCATGCAGCCAATGGTCAAAAGTTATTGTTAAATGTGTCATAGAATGAAAGCCTTCCTTTAATTGTTCCGGTCTTGCGACTATACAAATATAAGGAAGGTTAATTTGATAGCCTAAAGACTTGGCTCGAGAAAGTGTTGATTCGTTCGATTGGATCGCATCTCGTGATAGCTCCCAAACAAAGTCATCACGAAGTCGCCATTCGGCTTCTTTAGCAGCCTGTTCATGTAGGAAATGAATGGCAACAGCTGTGGTAACGTGTTCGAGTAACATAAGCCATTGTTGATGCTCTTCCTCACTAAAAGGTTCAGGTCCAAATCCGCCTACTACGATGTATCCTTGAATGTTTCCAGATGAGTGAATGGTTAATTGTAACGCATATCTATTAGAGTATTGCAACCATTTGAATTTATCGCCTAATGTATGGTAAATACCATCTTCCTCCAATTGTTTATGCATAAAATTAAGCCAGTTATCTTGTAAATCAATTTCTACATTTCTCGATTTTCCTCTTATCACTCCTCGCTTATCAGCAATTAATACTTCGCATTCAATTGCACTTGAAACATGTTCCGCAACTAAATCGAGCGACTGCCCGGATAAAATATAGTCTAATAATGATTTTCTAATCTCTTCGATTTTTTCAAAGTATTTACGTTTCTCTTCGTGAATAAGTTCTAGTACTTGCTCTAAAATTTCAGAAAAACGAATCGACCAATTAAGTTCTATTAAAATGAATCTCTTCTCATTCGCAAGATCAATTATCGACTTTGGAATTTCTTGAACATATGGTCCAATGGCAATTGCTAATGCAGAAGCATGTGAATCAATAACCTCTCGAACAAATGTATAGAGGTGTTGTTCATTTTGGCTGCAGCCAACTCCAGAAGTTAACACAAGCTCATTTTTTCGTACGAAGGATTCCACTGGAGTTTCTATTACAGAAACCCAGTTTACAAATTTGCTATTAAGTAGTTCTTTTCCTGTACGAACATTTGAATCCTTTAAAATATCTAAGGCTTGAACTTGCTCCATTGAAATACTCATTCAATCCCTCCTTGAGTTGTGGAGTTATTATTATTCTAACTATTTTCAGAACATTTGTAAAAAATGGATGATTGCTTCGTTCCATTTTTCATACAGATTGTTGAATGTTTTTTCACGTTAGAAGAAATAAGATGTTAGTAATTAAAGAAAGGGGTGGTGGCATGAATAAGAAACAAATTGATAATGCAACGAAATCGGTCTGGGCTGGAGAGAAAGACTATTTAGTTCATGGAGCAACTCAAGTACCTGTCGTCCATAGTGTAGCTTATAATTACAACGATATTGATGAGTGGTTTGAAGTTGCTATAGGTAAAAGAAAAGGACATATTTATGGAAGAAATACAAATCCGACAGTTCAATCATTTGAAGATAAAATCAAGGCACTTGAACATGCGGAAGCCGCTACTAGTTTTTCAACAGGGATGGCTGCAATATCCAATTCATTACTAACCGTCCTAAAACCAGGAGATCGTGTTGTATCTATTAAGGATACGTATGGAGGAACAAACAAAATATTCTCTGAATTCTTACCAAAATTGGATATAAAAGTAACGCTCGTTGAAACAGGAAATCACGAAGAAATGGAGGCTGAAATTAATAAAGGTTGTAAACTGGTTTATTTAGAGACACCAACAAATCCAACTGTGAAAATAACAGATCTATCAAGAATTACAAAAGTTGCAAAATCTGTTGGGGCATTAGTTTTTGTTGATAATACATTTGCTACGCCAATTAATCAAAATCCACTTAATTATGGTGTTGACCTTGTTATTCATAGTGCAACAAAATTTTTAGGAGGGCACGCAGATGCATTAGGAGGAGTTATTTGCGGATCGAAAAATCTAGTCCATGACGTATATCACTATCGTGAGATAAATGGGGCTACTATGGATCCGATGGCTGCTTATTTAATACTAAGGGGAATGAAAACTTTAAAACTTCGAGTTGAAAAACAACAAGAAAATGCTCTGAAAGTTGCTACATTTCTATCTAATCATGAAAAGGTTGAAGAAGTTTTTTACCCTGGATTAGAAACACATACACATCATGATATTGCGAAAAAGCAAATGAATGGTTTTGGAGGAATGCTCAGCTTCTCTCTAAAAGGAGAACTAGATGCAGTTAGGCAATTTTTACCTAGATTAGAGTTTGCTCATCGCGCGGCGAATCTTGGTGCTGTGGAAACGACGGTAGGTCCAGCAAGAACCACAAGTCATGTTGAAAATACACCTGAGGAACGTGCGGCCTTGGGCATTCCTGAAGGATTGGTTCGATATTCGGCAGGTATTGAAGATATAGACGACTTGATTGCAGACTTGAAGCAAGCCCTCGATGCAATCAATTGATAAATAGGGGGGATAATTATGGTTACGATTGAGCACCTGATTAAGTGGAGAAGAGATTTGCACCAGCATCCGGAACTTAGCTTTGAAGAGTTTAAAACGACAAAATATATTATAAATCAATTAAAAGAACTACCAGGTGTTCGATTACAACAAGGGAAGGAATTACTTGGTATTGAAACTGGAGTGCTGGCAGTAGTCGGAGACGGATCAACGCCTATTGTCGGCCTCCGGGCTGATATAGATGCATTACCGGTAAAGGAACAAACAGGAGAGCCGTTTCAATCTTGTCATGAAGGTATTATGCATGCCTGTGGCCATGATGGCCATACAGCGATGTTACTTGGAGCAGTTCATTATTTGTCGCATCTTTATCAAAGAGGAAAACTAAAAGGAACTGTAAAATGTTTGTTTCAGCCCGCAGAAGAAGCTGAGGATATTAATGGAAAGACTGGTGCTCAATATGTTTTAGATAGTGGTGCGTTATCTGATGTGGAATCCATAATAGCTCTTCATCTCGATCCAGAACTCTCGTTAGGGAACGCTAAATTGAAGCCAGGTATTGTAATGGCAAATGTAGACACATTTACCTTAAACATTTTTGGCTCTGGTGGTCATGGTGCCTACCCTGAACAAACAATTGATCCGATTTGGCTTACTTCAATGATCTTGCCATATTTCTACAGTGTAACAAGTCGAAAAGTTGCAGCAGATGAACCAGCAGTATTAAGCATCTGCCAAATTATTGGCGGTGCTTCGACGAATGTCATACCTGAGAAGGTTACGATCAAAGGTACAATTCGCTCTTATTCCGATACGGCAAGGGAGAAGTTAGTAGCAGAATGTAAAAGAGGATTAAAGTTGATTAAAGAATTGGGAGGTACTTTTACATTCCACCTTCATCAAGGAGAGCCTGCTCTAGTAAACAATCAAGAGATAACAAAATTGTTAGAAAACATCTTATATCAAAAAGGAGTTTCGATTCATCAACAAACCTTTGGAATGGGAGGTGAAGATTTTAGTCACATCACCAGAATAATCCCTGGAGCAATGATTTTTCTCGGCGCAAAAGATGAACTTAGACATACTAGTCTTCATCAGCCGACCTTTTCATTTAACGAGAGTGTGTTAGAGCATGGAATGGAAATTCTTGTGGAAGGAGCTCTTGCAATGATCAAAAGGAGGAGGGATCACAATGGCTCATAAGCTCGCATTAATTGGCTTTGGAGGAGTAGGAAAAGGGTTTGTTGAGATTTTACGTGATAAAAAGATGAAGTTAAAAAAAGATCATCAAATTGAATTTAAAATTGTCACTATTACTGACTTATACAAAGGTTCACTGCATCACCCTGATGGTTTATCTCTAGATGAAGTATTAAAAGCCATAGATGAAAACGGCTCATTGGATGCCTATCCAGAACAACCAGGCTTAATCAGAGGTTGGAATAGTAAAGAAACAATCGAAAAGACAAACGCGGATTCGATTGTTGAAATGACCTATACAGATGTGAAAACAGGTCAGCCTGCTATTGATCATTGCAAGTGGGCTTTTCTGCATAAGAAAAATGTCGTGATGACGAACAAAGGACCTGTAGCTTTGGCTTATAATGACTTAGCTGAACAGGCTCATGCTAACGGTGTAAAATGGTTCTTTGAAGGAGCAGTCATGAGTGGGACACCAGCTCTGAGACTACCCAAAATGACTTTAACTGGAAACGAAATCAATAAAATTAACGGTATTTTCAATGGTACAACAAATTATATGTTAATGCGAATGGAAGAGGGACTCGAGTATGATGAAGCATTAAAAGAAGCTCAAAGTTTGGGCTATGCTGAAGCAGACCCAACCGCAGATGTAGAAGGATATGACGTGTTATATAAAGTATTAATATTAGCAAATGTTGTATTAGGTATTCCGTTAAAAAGAGAAGATGTCTACTGTAAAGGGATTTCAACCATGACAACGGATGATATAAAAGAAGCAAAAAGCTTAGGGAAACGTTGGAAGTTAATCGGTTCAATTCAGAAAACAAAAGAGGGTGTTAAAGCAACTGTGCAACCTGTAATGCTTGACCTAGATGATCCATTAGCAGGGGTTACAGGAGCGATGAATGCTATCACGTATTCTTGTGATTTATCGGGTGCTGTTACATTAGTGGGAGCTGGAGCTGGTATAAAAGAGACCGGATTCGCAGTACTCATAGATTTAATTGCAATTGAGCGAGAAAGATAGAATGGAGGGAAGTTTATGGCGAAACAAATTGTAAAGGAGAGAATGTTAATTGGTGGTCGTTGGATAGCAAAGAAAGACTCGATTGATGTATATGATCCTGCAACGAGTGATCTGATTGCAACGGTTCCAGCGGCATCGACAGAGGATGTCATCTATGCGATTTCTCGCGCGAAAGAAGGATTTAAAAGAAGCTCTAGTTTATCTGTATTTGAAAGAACAAAGATATTACAAAGTGCCGCTTCCTATATTGAAGAAAATGCAGATATTTATATACAAACGATTGTTTTAGAAAGTAGTAAAACAGTCAAAGAGGCAAGAAAAGAAGTAAGACGCTGTATAGAAACATTAAGATTAAGTGCCGAAGAAGCAAAAAGGATAGAAGGAGAAACGGTTGCATTTTCGCAAATGCCTGGACATGAGAAGCGTGTGGGCTATGTTTACCGCTTCCCGATAGGAATTGTAGCAGCCATAACTCCTTTTAATGACCCCTTAAATCTTGTGGCTCACAAAATAGGTCCAGCCATTGCAGCGGGGAATGCAGTTATTGTTAAACCTGCTTCATTAACGCCATTAAGCGCTATTCGCTTAGCAGAAGCATTCATCCATGCTGGTTTACCAGATGGTGTTTTATCCGTTGTAACTGGAAGAGGAGAAGCGATATGTAACCCTTTAGTGGAGCATGAAGATGTACGGTTTGTTTCGTTTACGGGTGGTTATGAAACTGGAAAAGAAATTACCTCCAAAGCAGGAGTAAAAAAATTGGCAATGGAGTTAGGGTCTAATTCGCCAACGATTGTTCTGGCTGATGCCAATATAAAAGAAGCTGTAGCTGCAACAGTTGAAGGGGCTTTTGGTGTTGCGGGGCAAAATTGTATTGGCGTTCAAAGAATTTTCGTTGAGGAATCTAAATATGATGATTTTCTAGACCGATATGTCTTAGCGACAAGGAAATTAAAAATCGGTTTGAAAACGGATGAATTAACGGATATTGGCCCAATGATTTCGGAAAAAGAAGCAAAAAGAGTGGAAAAGTGGATCGATGAAGCTGCTAATATGGGGGCGACGATTTGTTGCGGAGGAAAAAGGTCAAAAGCATTTTTAGAGCCTACTGTTTTAACAAATGTACCAGAAACCTCTACTATTTCCCAAAATGAAGTATTTGGTCCTGTTGTGATTATTGAACCTGTTCAATCATTATCAGAAGCAATTAATCGCTCTAACCAAACGGAGTATGGATTACAAGCCGGAATCTTTACGACTAATTTAGAAGATGCGTTTACAGCTGTACACCAATTACAATTCGGTGGTGTTATGATAAATGACAGTAGTGATGTTCGAATTGACTCTATGCCTTTTGGAGGGATTAAAGGATCGGGTATAGGGAGAGAAGGAGTACGTTATGCAATTGAAGCAATGACTGAGCAAAAGGTTGTTGCATTTAAATTAAAAAGATCTCCATTCAGTTAAGGAGGAAAGTAGAAGAAGGAAAGAGGGTGTTTTGATTGTTCGCATTAGAGGAGTATACAAAACGGTTGGAGAATGTCAAGAAGCGAATGGTCGAAGAAGGAGTAGATGTTCTCCTTATTTCAAACCCATCAAATATGTACTATTTAACAAATTACTCAGCATGGAGCTTTTATGTTCACCAAATAATGGTCATCACATTAGAAGATGCTCAACCAATTTGGATTGGACGACAAATGGATGCAAGTGGTGTTGCGAAAACCACTTGGCTTGATGAACATCATATCATTGCTTACCCTGATTACTTTGTTCAATCAAAGGAAAGGCATCCAATTGATTTTGTGGCCAATATACTAACAGAAATTGGTCAAAGCGCAAGGACTATTGGTGTGGAAATGGATGTCCATTATTTTACAGCTCTTTGCTATGAGCGTTTAAAACATGGCTTGCCAAATGCAACATTTAAAGATACTTCTAGTCTTGTTAATATGGTTCGACTAATTAAATCGAATCAAGAAATAAAATATATGAAAAGGGCAGGCGAAATCGTTGAACGAGCGATGAGAGCGGCTTATGATTGTGTACAAATTGGAGTTAGGGAGAATGAAGTGGCAGCTGCGATCTATCTAGCGCAAATCCAGGGAACACCAGAATTTGGTGGGGATTACACATCCATCGTACCTATGCTTCCGACGAATGAGAATACGTCTTCTCCTCATTTAACCTGGACTGATCGAAAATATAAAAACGGTGATTTTCTTACTATTGAAATTGCGGGAGCTTATAAACGCTATCATGCTCCAATGGCAAGAACAATGTCTATCGGGAACGCGCCGAATGAGGTAAAAGAACTATCTAAAGTAGTAGAGGAAGGGATAGAAGCAACACTTGACTTTATCAAGCCTGGAGTCAAAGCGTGTGACGTAGAGCGAGTGTGGAGTAAAGCTATTGGAAAATATGGACATCGTAAGAGTTCAAGGCTTGGGTATTCAGTAGGGTTAAGTTTCCCTCCAGATTGGGGAGAGCATACGGTTAGTTTTAGACCAGGAGACGAGACGATTTTAAAACCAAATATGACTTTTCATTTGATGCCTGGAATTTGGTATAGTGATTATGGTGTTGAAATTACTGAAACGGTCAGAATTACAACAGATGGAGTAGAGTTACTAACAAATTTTCCGCGCAATTTGTATGAAAAACCGGTGTTAAGCATTTTACCTGATGAGCATACGTCATAAGAAACAGGTTGTTTCTAAAGGTATAACATTGTGCCTTTGGAAACAACCATCAATAATTATTCCCCCTTTTTCTTTCGAGTATCGAAAATAATCCGTGATTAAAATTGTAGTCGATGTTAAGATATAACAAAAGAGAGAAGAATGGGAGTGGACGTAAGATGAAAGGCAAATCACTCATGTTTACATATGGGATTGTCTTTGTAGTGATGATAATTTGGGGATTGAACGTTGTCTTTCTGAAAGTACTTGTTGAAGCATTTCCTCCAGTTACAATGACAGCATTTCGAATAATGGTTGCTGGAATAGCAGCTTTTTCAATCATTTGGTTTGGTCGATCAATGAAAAAATTAACAAGAAAAGAATGGAAGTTGACTTTATTGGCCACGATATTTGGTGTTTTATGTCATCATTCTTTTCTCGCGTTAGGACTTGCGAATACGAATGCTTCCAATGCGGTTTTAATTTTAGCACTCTTACCATTAATAACTTCCATTTTTGCGGCACTATTTCTAAAAGATCACTTAACTAAATGGCGCTTATTTGGAATAAGCCTTGGATTTTTTGGAGTATTGTTTATCCAAGGTGCTTCAGGAAGCTGGGCTGTTGATCTTGGAGAATTTTATGTCTTTCTAGCTGTGCTAGTTCAAGCAATAAGCTTTATTTACATAAAAAAAGCAACAGAGTCATTGGATTCGAAACAAATGACAAGTATAATGTTTTTAGTAGGGTCAATCGGGCTTTTTATGATGAGTTTTTTAGTGGAACCAGCAAGTGTGACCTCAATATTAGAAGCTCCTCTCTGGGTTTATGTCATCTTTATCCTGTCAGCCATTTTAGCGACTACGGTAGGTCACTTTTTATTTAATGAGGCAATTGCACAAATTGGAGCAGGGCAAGCAGCGATATTTAATAACTTCGTGCCATTCTTTGGATTGTTGTTTTCCGCATTGTTTTTAAACGAGAATATTTATTGGTACCAATCATTTGGTTTTATGTTTATAACAGTAGGTGTTTTGTTTGGCACAGGTTATGTAGAAAAAGCCTTTATAAAATCAAAATATCCTGTCCAAGAGAAAAATATATAAAAATTTAGTTGTTAAAAAACTGGTATTAATGCTTATCTAAGCGACATGTATAGTTTTATTTGTTACATGTTGAAAGTGAATAGAAAAGGAATTTCCTTATTTTGAGGAAAGATTAGATTCTAATAACTAGAACTATAAAGTAAAAAGGGTGTCTAAAGTCAAAGCTAGACTTTAGACACCCTTTTCTATTAACTCACAAAGAAATTCATACTCGGTTGAATAACAGATTGTAGTTCTTGTTGTTGCTCTACAGTAAGAGGTACAAGTGGCAAACGAACTGGTCCTGCTTTTATTCCTTTCATTTCAAGTGCAGCTTTTACTGCAGTTGGATTCGGAGCAAGGAAAAGTGTTTTCATTACTGGTAATAGTTGCCTATGTTGCATTGCAGCAGCTGTAACTTGTCCTGCTTGATAATTACGTACCATTTGTTGCATTTCATTACCGACAATGTGAGATGCAACTGAAACGACCCCAGTACCACCGATAGCAAGAATAGGTAAAGTTAAACTATCGTCACCGCTATAAACAGAGAAGCCTTCAGGCGCTTGCTCAATTATAGAAGAAATTGCTTCTAGATCGCCGCTAGCTTCTTTTGTAGCTACAATATTTGGAAGCTGTGCTAAGCGAATAGTCGTTTCCACACTCATGCTAACCACACTACGTCCAGGAATATTATAAAGCATGACTGGCAATTTAGTCACTTCTGCAATGGCGCTAAAATGTGCATACATGCCTTCTTGTGATGGCTTATTATAATATGGTACGACAAGCATGATTGCATCTACACCGATTTCCTCAGCTTGTTTCGTTAGCTCAATTGAAGCTTGTGTGTTATTTGACCCAGTGCCAGCTATGACGGGAATTTGTCCGTCGACAGTATCAACCACCGTTTTAAATAGTAGAAGCTTTTCTTCCGTTGTAAGTGTCGGGGATTCGCCCGTAGTACCGGCAACGACTATTGCATCAGTACCGTTAGTTATTAAATGATGTACAAGTTCCTTTGTTGCTTCTACATCAATTTGTCCGTGTTGATTAAATGGTGTCACCATTGCGGTAACGATTCTTCCAAAATTCATCCAATTCACCCTCAATTCATCAATTTTTCCACGTCTGTTTTGAGATGGGCTACTAGGAGGCACAAAAAAACAACAATGAGGCCTCTACTCATTGTTGATAGGTTAAGCAAAATAAGCGAAACCATTCAATGTGTGAGATAGCCCTCCATATAGCTTCCAGCTATATGACAGTACTGGTCTTATTCAGAACAGTCCCAGCTCTATAAGGAAATGAGTCACTTATAAGCTTCGGCAAGTACCCCTTTTTGTTAGCTTCAATGGTTCTCATTTTCCTCGACTAACATACTAATGGTAATTGCACCTCTACCCTCACTTCAATTTATGAAGTAAGATATAACGTAATTTGAATCTACCTTACCAAATGTTTGATGTTAATGCAATGGTTTATCCAATTTTTTTATTTTTTTAACGGTGTTATTTGAATTAAATTTAAGAGCTTGTCCAACTCTTGACTACATTGAACAGTTACTTCTGCTGTCATCCCATATTTTTTGGCTGACTTTAACATTTCTAATCGTTTTTGCTCAATTTCTACGCATAGCATCTTTCTTCCAACTCCAACTTTAATATTTATAAAAACAGACCGGCTTTGTCGCTGTTGCTGGAAAAAATTTAAATGTAGTTAAGGCTAATCAATCTGTTCATAACGCTAATTATAACCAAAAGAAAAGTGTTGAAAAGTGTTTCCACGAAAGTAGTCATAATTAGATTGAATAAGAAAAAAATCGACATCTTTCTCGTTTGCGGTTGTCCGATTTCTAAATATTTTCAGTTTGAAAAACGAAAGAGAATCGCACAATAGAAGTAGGAGGGGTTCCAATGAAGTTATCAATTTTCCTGATTTTAGCAATGATGCTAGCAGGATGTACAATTCCGCAACAAGCAGAAATGGGTGCCAATTCGAATAGAGAAGAAGGGTTCAATGGATATGGTGTAGCTCAAACAAGACAATTTGAAGGGCCTTTGTCCGACTTAATGGTTCCTGATAACGCTCCAAAAGGGTTGACCGACCCAGCTTCAAAATTAGACAAAGAAGGAGCATATGTAACAGGTAGACGTGATCTTAGTATGGACAATGAGGGCACGCGTTATGGTCAAAGAATTTTAAGCAATCGACCAGGGGTTATAAGAGGTAGATACGTACACAGTAATAATCCTAATGTGGATCGGAAGGCAAAAGTTCAACAGTTTGATTCTCAAGCCAAAGATGGAATTACAAGAGAAATTGAACAAAGAGTCGAGTCATTGGAAAATGTGCGAGATGCCCATGTTATCACAGATGGTCAAAGAATTGTTGTTGCACTTGAATCAAGTGAACAAGATCGTCCTAAACTAATCGGTACTGTAAAAGAAGAGATCAAAGAAGTAGCTGATCTAAGTAATATCTACATTACAACGGATCGAAGAATTATTAATCGTATAAATGCGTTAGAGCATCACGTAAATTTACCACGACCATTCGAATCAATCGGTGGTGCCGTTGGAGATATAGCAGATTTAGTTGATGATGCTGCGCATGGCCGTAGATAATGAGCAGGAAGTGACAACTCCCTGCTTTTTTTGATTCTTAATAGATACCTAATTCCTCGGTAATCGATAAATATTCACGTTCCATTAATTTATGAGACTGTACAGCATTTTCATAATACACTCTGGCATTAGTTAATTGTAATGGGTGTATGGGATTTTTCATATCAGACATAACCCTCTTAAGAGCATCAACCTCAATTAATGTAGCTAAGTGAACATGGTGGAAGCCGTCAAAAGGTTCAGGGCGGTCCAAGTTCATAAATGATTCACTCTCACTTTGAATTTGTTCAATCAACGATAACGTTTGATTAAGCTTATTGGTATTCACGTTATTCTTATCAAAGATAGGGGCAATCTGTTCTAATAAAGTGGCTGTTTGACTAAGATAAAATCCAGCTTCGTTTGCATAAATTGAATAATCATTATCTTGCCTATTTCTTTCACGGTTTTGTTGTCTAATACTAGGTGCTTCAGGAGCAATCTGTTCTGTTTGAAGTTGTTGAGCTTCGACATCATTGACAATGTTTGCTTCGTCTTCTGCGCCACAACTTGACAACACAATACTTGCCCCAATTAAAAGGATTACACTGTTCTTTTTCAAGGTACATCAACCTCCGTATAAACAAACGTTTCCATTAGTATGGAACGAAAAGGAAAAACTATGCATCAAACGATAAGTTCCCTCGTATTATGTATAAAAGGGCGAGGGGGCTGTTCATATGTACTTAGCTACATTAATTATTTTGCTATCCGCTTTTTTCTTGATGTTTTTTTGGGTCATGATGTTAGGCAATCGAGTATCTCATACTATTGAGCAGATTCTGGCAAAAGATGCTGATGAAGAGTTGGCGAATATTAATTTAATGATGAGCGAGTATGAACAGAAAGAGAACAAAAAGAAATAGTAAGACGAAAACATGCTTTGATAGCATGTTTTTTTATGTTTAAGGAATGAAGTATACTTTGGGTGAGCTGAACTGGAGGTAATCCAAAGCTAATTAGTTGCTCTCTTAGCCTTAAGTTCCTACGATTAAACAGAACATATTTAGTAGTTAAAAGAAAGGGCGATATAGATAGGATTGTCAAAAGAAAGGTAATTGGCCAATATGTATTTCAGTTTCATTAACACTAGTTTGGACTTTAAAGCGAAGGTTTTACCATGAATGAAGTGTTTGTATTCGGGGATAGTTTAAATGATGTTTCTGTATCCGAGGTCAACTAGTTCTTGTCATAAAAAAAGAAATAGCAGAATGGTATACAAAATCACCCTTCTTATATAGAAGATAGAGTTGCTTTTGTATTTCGTTCACATGGTATTAGATGACTAAAGTTAAGAGGTGAGGAGTTTGCGGGTATTTGCTACACCAAAGGTTATTGTGAGCAAATGTATGGAATTTGAAGCTTGTAGATACAACGGTGGTAAAATTAATGAAGCTCTAATCGCCAAATTAGGTGAATATGTTGATTTCATTCCTGTTTGTCCTGAAGTAGAAATCGGGTTAGAGACTCCGCGTGAAGCGATAAGGTTAGTTACGGATGGAGAAGCAACTCAATTAATTCAACCTAAATCTCAATTGAATCTGACCGAACAGATGAAAGGCTTTGCTCAGGAATTCCTAGCAAATAGAAAAGAAGTTGACGGTTTCGTTCTAAAAAGCCGATCACCAAGCTGTGCAATAACAGATGCGAAAGTTTATGCAAATGTAGAGAAGTCGCCTGTAATTCGTACTGGAAGCGGAATGTTTACAGAGCGTGTTCTTGCATTATTCCCTTTTCTTCCTATAGAAGATGAAGGAAGGCTCAAAAATTTTATACTTAGAGAACATTTCTTCACTCATTTATTTACAGTTGCTGACTTTCGTATAGTCAAACAAAGTAGGAAAATAAATGAATTAATAAATTTTCATGCGAAAAACAAATACTTGTTTATGGCATGTAATCAAGAAAAGGTAAGAGAACTTGGCAGAGTGATTGGTAACCATTCGGGTGAACAAATGGAGCGTGTTTTTCAAGTGTATGAAAAAGGTCTTTATGAATTATTCTCCATTCCAATTAAGGCGACTTCCCATATAAATGTTTGTCAGCATGTGTTCGGATATTTTTCTAAATATTTAACAATAGCAGAACGAACGCACTTTATTCAGCTACTCGAACAATACAGAGAGAAAAAAATACCGTTAAGCAGCCTAATAGGAATCTTAAGGTCTTGGTGTTATCGTTTTGAGAATAAATACTTATTGAATCAGACATATTTTGAACCGTATCCTGAAGGACTTATAGCTATTAGTGATTCAGGGAAGGGAAGGGCATTCTCTTAAGCATAACTTATCATAAAATATCCAATAGTGTTTGAAAAGATCATTCATATGATCCGTTCAAATGCTTTTTTTATATCACTGTTCTTAAAAGTATTGCAGTGAACAATAAGTCGATGTGCAGAAGTGAGCTAGGTATTTCACAGTATAAACATGAAGCGGAAAAAATGTATTAATACAATTGTTAAAAATGTGTTGACTATTATAGTACAGAGGCATATAATAAAAACAAGAAGAGTAAAACAATTCAAACAATTTAAAAAGGGAGATGGAAAATATGCAAAAAGCACAGACGGGAACGAACAGAAAGCCAGTTGAAATTAAGGAAGATCAGTCCATTCTTCAATCTATTAATGACTATTACAGCAGAAACTAACATTTTAAAAAAACAGAGCATCTACGGAAAATGCTCTGTTTTTTTCTTTTTTTATTGTGTTGTGGTACAGGTTGTGTGTGACTATTTACAGATAAAAGTTGGTTGCATTATTTAGTGAAATGAGGTATATTGATATCAGAGGTCGTCGATAACCTAGTGAAAAGCGCTTTTCATTCAGCTGGCGCGGTCAAGGAGCCGCAAGGATGAACGAGAGGTAGGGCTTTCATCGTGTGGGAATTGATGATGGATCCTTAGATTTACCCATAAGAACAATTGCATCAATAGCAACACTTTTAAGAGTTTATTATTCACATGTTATAAGGGATATTCACTCGATTCGTGGTTGATGTTCCTTATAATATGTGAATTTTTATTTACCTCGGATTGTAAATACGATTGCATATTAAGTAAATTATTTTAAGATTGGGGTTTTAAAGCATGGCACAAACTGGTACAGTTAAATGGTTTAACGCAGAAAAAGGATTCGGTTTCATTGAAGTAGAAGGCGGAAATGACGTATTTGTACACTTCAGCGCTATTACTGGTGAAGGTTTCAAATCACTTGACGAAGGTCAATCTGTTGAGTTTGAAATCGTTGAAGGCGACCGTGGACCACAAGCAGCTAACGTTGTAAAACTATAAATGATACTACTATCAAGACATTGTCCATATGGACAATGTCTTTTTATTTAAATTTGATTTACATGTAGGACAAACAAAATTGTTGAAAAGAGGAGGAGAATTACCTAATATAAAATGTATATATTTTACTTATTTGGGAAGGGGAGAGAAATGCTTAATAAAAAAATTTATATAGGCTTCTTTATTTCTGTTTTATTTCTTGTTTTGGCAGCGTGTTCAGAATCGATTACGCCACCTGAGGAAGTATTTCAAAATTTTATCAGTAGTTGGGAATCTGGGGATTATGAAGATATGTACGAATATCTTACTTTAAGCTCACAGACAAATCTATCGGCAGAAGAATTCAAGGAGTTATTTCAATCTACATATGATGAAATAAAAGCTAGCGATATTGCAATCCAACTTTTGCAACCGGAAATAGAAGAAGATGAAAGCGCAAGGGGGACAGAGGTACAATTACAGTATGAAAAGAGTCTATCCATGTTTACAGGAGACTTAACCTTTGATTCAATTGCAACAATGATTTTTGATGAAGAAGAAAAGAAATGGGGTGTCGAATGGACACCGTCAATGATATTTCCTCTAATGGAAGATGACGATCAAGTTAAGTTGAGAATTATGTTTCCCGAAGAGAGAGGAGAAATCTACGACCGGAATGGAAAGCCGCTTGCTATAAATGCTGAAATCTATGAGATAGGGCTTGTTCCAGGACGGATGGAAAATGAAGAAGAGATCGATGAAGTAAGTGAGAAAGTTGGTGTATCAGTAGAATATATTCAAGCCCAATTGGACCAAAGTTGGGTTGGGCCGGATACTTTTGTACCGATAAAAAAGGTAGGCTCCAATGAAAAAGAATTCGTCGAAGAATTGTACGAATCTATTCCTGTCGCTACGTATCGAGAAGTTTCTGCTAGAGTATACCCAGCTGGAGAAGCAGCGGCTCATTTAATTGGATATATTGGAATGGTGAGGCAGGAAGAATTAGAAAACGATACAGATTACAAGTATCAGAATGATTCGACTATCGGTAGAACGGGACTTGAAGCTATTTTTGAAGAGCGATTACGTGGTCAAAGCGGTGGTGAAGTATATATTGAATCAATTGACGGAATAGAAAAACATATTATTCAGAAAAAAGAATCCGTCAATGGCGAATCGATTCAATTAACGATGGATTTAGGTATTCAAGAAGCTATGTTTGATAAATTTGATCAAGATCAGGATATGGGAACAGGAGTCGCTATCCATCCAATTACAGGTGAGGTTCTTGCCCTTGTTAACTATCCTTCTTATAACCCAAATGATTTCATTTTAGGGATGTCGTCAGAACAGTATACTGAATTAGAAAGTGATCCAGATAGACCGTTAACGAATCGGTTTGCCCAATCATTTATTCCAGGTTCCACTATTAAACCAATCACGGCTGCTATTGCGCTTGAAAATGGGTTGGACCCAGAAGTTAGAATAGAAAGCTCTGATGCTGGTTGGAAAAAGGATGAGTCATGGGTAATCATTCTGTTAGACGTGTCTCTAATCCGCTTTCGCAACTTAATCTAAATGAAGCGATGATGTATTCGGATAATATTTACTTTGCGAAAGTTGCAACTGACTTAGGGATTGAGTCGTTTGAGGAAGGTTTGCAACAGTTTGCTTTTAACGAAAAGTTGCCTTTTTCTTATCCTAATTTTGCTGAATCGCAAATTGCACAAAATCAAATTGATTCTGATGTTTTGCTAGCTGATACAGCATATGGTCAAGGTCAACTTTTGGTCAACCCTCTTCACCTGGCGCTGATGTATTCGACCTTTGTAAATAACGGCTCGATACCGAATCCGATTCTTTTGGAAGAAGAACAACCGACATTTTGGTTGGAAGGGGTCATTAGTGAACAAAATGCATCAATTGTCTTAGATGCAATGATTGAAGTTATTCAGAATCATAATGGAACAGCTTCTCATGTAAATTTGGATCAGGTGAAGCTAGCGGGGAAGACAGGAACGGCAGAACACAAAGCTTCCCGTGATGCGGAGAGTGGTGGCGCAGAAACGGGTTGGTTTATTGGGATGGATGTAGAAGACCCTGAATTGCTTATTCTCATGATGATGGAAAACGTAGAAGATAAGCGCAGTAGTTATTATGTGGCTTCGAAAGTAAAGGAGCTCTTCATGGAGATATATTAAAAAATGTTAAGGCAATCTAAGTTTTGAATCTTAGGTTGTCTTTATTTTTCTCATCTTTAAATAAAAACTTTAGCATGATTTCAAAAAAATGAATATAATAGTATTGTAAGGGCTTACATTTATTTTTTTGAACATTTAAGTTAATGTTTGACGTCTACGATGAATATCTTTGTATACACACGATCAAAACCAATAGGTGAGGAGTGTATGAAATGGAAGCGACACATTACAATGACCTGTCTATTCATGTTCCTAAGAAGCAGTTGGATAAACTAATTAGTGGAGTCCTTGAAAATAAATATCGTATTTTTTGGGGATTTAATAAAGGGAAAATGATATTAAACATTTATAATAGTGAAGTAAATAATAAATTAATTTTCAAGCGACATAAAGGTTATCTTGAATTAATTGAAGCAAAGTTAAAGAGTGCTAATGTTCTAAAGGTGTTGGATAATGATATTGACTTTACAATTAAAGCGGCATCAAAACAAATTGATGTAAAAAGAAGTAACGAATCTGTTTATCGTGAAATTGATTATTTTTTAATAGAACTATCTCATTTTCAAAAGATAGGCGATTTAAAAGCAGTTGAAAATATAAAATCGAAGTTAAGAGAACTTTCCGATGAATGGAATAGTTTAAACTAGTTTTAAAACCACTTAGATATGTGTTCTAAGTGGTTTTTCAGTTTTGGCTGAAGGTATGTAATAACAGAGAGTTCAAGAGCGAGAACAGAAACGCACCGCCCATTTTGGGAAGGGGGGAAATTGCTTAGAAGAATAGGGGTTTGGTTAGCCCCTATTCATGGTCTGTTAAGATTGGTCACGGTTTTGTGAAATCATGTCTTTAATAGGTTCCATCATATTGTTCATATTCATTCCGTTTCCGTTGCGATTTCTCATCATGCTGTAAGCTGCAGCTCCAATCCCAATACCTACCATTGACATCATTAAACCATTTCCATTTTTCTTTTTGCGTTTTCGACCGAACATTTCCATTTTTCTTCCCCCTTTAAATATGTGTTTGATCATTATCAAACATTTTATATAATCAGTAATTTGCGATGTTTTTATTCGTCGTTTGCATAGTTGTAAGATAAAGGATAAATGGAATACATATATTTTTCCAAATTCTAATTTAATGGTTATTATAGAAAAACAAACAAACATTCGCTAAAATGAAAGTAATTGAAATTGAGGTGGAGCGGAATGTTTAAACAAAATTTAGAGCATGTTTTAAATGAACTAAAATATGATCAACAATGGAAAGAACAAATTGTGCACTGGCATGAAATCGATGCGGTCGACGCTAAAGTCAAACCATTTCCTGAGGCATTGGATACGCGGATTGAAAAAGCTTTATCAAAGCGTGGGATCGGCGCTTTGTACTCGCATCAACTAGAAGCCTTTTTGTATACGAGGAACAAAGAAAATGTTGTTGCAGTAACTCCAACAGCATCAGGGAAAACACTGTGCTACAATTTGCCTGTCCTTCAGGAGATTGTCGATAATGAAGAAAGCAGGGCGTTGTATCTGTTTCCTACAAAGGCTCTAGCTCAAGATCAAAAGAGTGAGCTTAATGAAATGATTGATGAAATAGGGATCAATGTAAAATGCTTCACATATGATGGAGATACAGCCCCTAATATTCGTCAGGCTGTTCGGAAAGCAGGCCATATTGTGATAACGAATCCAGATATGTTACATTCAGCTATCTTACCCCATCATACAAAATGGGTTGCTTTTTTCGAAAACTTAAAATACGTTATCGTTGACGAACTGCATACATACAGAGGGGTTTTTGGTAGTCATGTTGCCAATGTCATTCGGAGGTTGAAACGTATAGCAAAATATTATGGAAGTGATCCTGTTTTCATTTGTACGTCTGCTACAATTGCTAATCCTAAAGAATTAGCTCAAGAATTAACAGGCGATCCTATGAGGCTTATTGATCAAAATGGGGCTCCTAGGGGAAAGAAGCATTTTTTATTTTACAATCCACCCATTTTAAACAAGGCTTTGAATATTCGACAAAGTGCAACCGTTGAAGTGAATCAATTAGCTAGAAAGTTTTTAGAAAATAAAATTCAAACGATTGTATTTGCTAGAAGTCGTGTGCGTGTAGAAATTATTTTAAGTCATCTGCAGCAGTTAACAAGGAAGTATCTAGGCCCTGAAACCATTCGAGGATATCGTGGTGGATATTTACCGAAACAACGTCGGGAGATTGAGCGGGGTTTACGTCAAGGTGAGATAGTAGGCGTAGTTAGTACTAATGCTTTAGAGTTAGGTGTTGATATCGGACAGCTTCAGGTTTGTATTATGACAGGCTATCCTGGTTCTGTCGCTAGTGCTTGGCAACAAGCGGGTAGGGCGGGAAGAAGACAAAATGAGTCTGTCATCATTATGGTAGCTGGTTCAAATCCAATAGATCAATACATTATTCAGCATCCAGAATACTTTTTTGAGCGCAATCCTGAGTCAGCTCGTATTAACCCAAATAATTTAATTATTTTAGTTGATCATTTAAAATGTGCCGCTTATGAGCTCCCATTTAAGCGTGGCGAGACTTTTGATGGAGTGGACATTGAAGAGATACTAGAGTTTCTTACTGAGGAGCAAGTGTTGCTTGAACGAGCGAATAAATGGTATTGGATGAACGATGCATTTCCAGCGCACGGAATTAGTTTGCGTTCAGCTTCGCAAGAAAATGTAATCATTATTGATCAATCTGATGTAAGCAACTCAACTGTTATTGGTGAGATGGATCGCTTTAGTGCAATGACCTTGCTACATGATGAGGCTATTTACTTACATCAGGGAGTACAATATCAAGTTGAATTTTTGGATTGGGATGAAAAAAAGGCATTTGTACGAGAAGTAAATGTTGAATATTTCACAGATGCTAATTTGGCTATTCAACTCCGTGTCTTGGAGGAAGACCAGAAAAGACCTGAAGATGACATAACGGTGAGTTATGGTGATGTTATGGTAAATGCTAAAGCTACAATTTTCAAGAAAATTCGACTTTCTACTTTTGAAAATATAGGCTCTGGTCCGATTCATCTACCTGAAGAAGAACTTCACACAAATGCTATGTGGATAAGCTTTTCACAAGAAATAACAAATCGTTTTGGGGAAGGAACTTTTGACCAAGCGTTAACTGGTTTAGCTCAATTGTTACAACAGGTAGCGCCTGTATTTGTTATGTGTGATCGTCACGATCTTCATGTTGTGCCGCAAATGAAAGCCGAACATTCGGAGTTACCTACTATTTTTCTTTATGACCGTTATCCAGGAGGAATTGGTTTAGCGAAAGAGGTATTCAATAATTTGTCAAAAATCTTAAAGCAAGTTGAACATTTAATTACAGCTTGTCCTTGTGATCAAGGATGTCCTTCATGTGTAGGAGCAAGTGAAGTGAATTCAAAGATGTTAGTAAAACGTTTCATTAACTTATTATCATAGGGAAGGGGAGGCAAATAAGTGACAATGAAAAATAAGCTATCTCGTATGAAAAATCATATGGGAATAAAAAGCAATGCCGATCCTACAAGTATGAAAGAACAACTAGAACAAAAACAGGAAATTCCCTATGAAAGAGAATGGGAAGCGTTACAAACAAAACCGTACTGGTTTGAAGATGGCTATACACTTATTCGTGAAAAGGACTATGATATAAATCACCCACATGGAAGATATTTGTTTTCTGATATTAAACAAGTATTGGAGAAATGGCAAAATCACCAAAATGATCATCCATTATCAGCAAAAGGGAGAAAATTAGAGGATTTAGTCTTTTTTGACACGGAAACAACTGGCTTAAGTAGTGGAGCTGGGAATACGATTTTTATGCTAGGGTACTGTAGAGTACAGTCGGAGTCGGTGAAAATAAAGCAGTATTTTCTTCCTGGGCCTGAATCCGAAGTTGCTCTTTATCATTATTTTTTAACAGATATTGGTAATTTAGGGAACTTAGTTACTTATAACGGAAAAGCATTTGATTGGCCCCAAGTAAAGACTCGCCATACTTTTGTTCGTAATCAAGTACCACAATTACCGAAGTTTGGCCACTTTGACTTATTACATGCTTCAAGAAGATTTTGGAAAGATGTATTGCCTTCTTGTAAGCTTTCAATTGTTGAGCAAGAGATTCTGAAATTCAATCGAATTGAAGATACACCCAGTTATATGGCCCCGATGTTATACTTTGACTTTTTAAAAGAACAAGACCCTGAATTTGTTAAAGGGATCTTTCAACACCATGAGTGGGATGTTTTATCATTAATGACTTTGTATACTCATTTATCTAAAGTGATATTAGATTGTGATAGCGATGCAGTATTGCCTCGGGAAAAATTTGAAGTAGCTCGCTGGTACGAAGCGATAGGAGAAAGAGAAATAGCAATGGAGCTATTTAATCAGCTTAAAGGACTAGGTAGCTACGAAGCTGAGTCGAGTATGTTTTCGTATGCGAAAGCAAGGAAACAACGTGGTGAGTTTGAAATAGCACTGTCAGCATTTCAAAAGTTGATCGGCACAGAAGCATTCACATATTTTGCAGCTATTGAAAGCTCAAAAATATGTGAACATAAACTAAAAGACTATGAAAAGGCACTATTCTTTAGTTATGAAGCTTTAAAAGGCAGTTCCTTCCTATCGAAGAGCTCGAAAGAAAAACAAAAAAAGTTAATAGCAGATGCAAACCAAAGAATAAGTCGATTAGAAAATAAGCTCCGTTAAATGTGCATTTCCTGGGGAAGCGCAAAAATACCAATTTTCAGACAAGTTTCAGCATCTAGAGGGAGAGCTTTGTAAGTTTATGTATTTAGAAAAAAAGAATTGTCATTATGTGTAGGAACTATTACAATATGTTCGATATTCTTTTTATGAAATGAGTGAACGAAATGTATCGGGCAATTTTAGTCTTGTTTTTTTTGATGATTGGTTTTACTTTATATGTAATGAGTGAAATGCGAGATTCAGCTTTCTTTCTTTTATAAGTTATTTGCCTATTTTCCTTTCTGTAAAATGATTAGGCGCTAATTTGGACATTCAACTAGTACACCTGTTCCTTACATTACATAGGTTAATAGTGACTCAAAAATAAAAGGAGGAATTAATCTATGTTTTGTAAACCTAGACCAAACGTTTGTAAATTACCAACAACAACGCAAGTTATGCCTGCGCAAGTAGCGCCAACTCAACAACAAATAGTAGATAAAACATGTGAATATATCGTTCCACATGTATTCCCTTCACACACGCACTATAATACGAATCATGTGTATAAGCATGTCGCGAGCTTCCCGCACACAACTTCACAAAGTCAGCAAGTGTTTAACCAACAATTTGTCGGAGGCCCGCAAGTAGCAGGAGCAATGTCGCCAGGACCGGGAATGGGGCCAGGAATGGGACCAGGATTCGGCCCGCAAGTAGCAGGAGCAATGTCACCAGGACCAGGAATGGGACCAGGATATGGTCCACAGGTAGCAGGGGCAATGTCGCCATACGGCAAAAAGTGTGGCCGCTAAAAGCTTAAGATGGAAAGAAAGAAGCGAACGTAGTTCTTGTTTGCTTCTTTTTCCTTTATGACAGATCAAGGAGCGTATTCTAATGAAATCAATTGTTGTTTCAGGCTATAAAAGTCATGAATTAGGGATTTTTGATCAGAAGCATAAAGGTATTTATTTTATTAAAAAAGCATTTGAGCAAAAGTTGAGAGGATTAATTGACGAAGGGCTTGAATGGGTAATCATTAGTGGGCAACTAGGAGTGGAACTTTGGGTTGCTGATGTTGTTCTTGAGCTTAAAAACGAAATTCCTCAATTACAATTAGCGGTATTAACCCCTTTTTTAAACCAAGAGGAAAATTGGCAAGAAACTTCACAACAATATTATCATGAAATTATTTCTCAAGCTGACTTTGTAGATAGTATTACTAGAAGACCGTATGAGAGTCCATTGCAACTCAAACAAAAAAATGAGTTTTTAATTTCAAAAGCAGAAGGATTACTGTTGCTCTATGATGAAGAGAAACAAGGGTCGCCTACTTATTATTTGGAAGCAGCTAAGAGACGTGCCGATAAAGAGTATTTTCCAATTTTAATCATAACGCCACTAGATCTTGATATACTAGTACAAGAAGAGCAATTTGAGAATTTTGATGGATTTTGAATTGAAATAATTCAAATTGACAAGTTAGCAAATCTTTGGAAAAATAGAAATGAAGCCGTACATATTAAGAGGTGATGGGAATGAGCCAACAAAGTATCCGTTTTACTGCTAAGGAAATTTTAGAAAAAGATTTTAAAACAAGTATGCGGGGATATAGTCCAGATGAGGTTGATAAATTTTTAGATGCAATTATACAAGATTACGAACTGTTCCAAAGAAAAGTAGAATTATTGGAACAAGAAAATGCAACATTAAAGCGTGAAGTGAAGAAACTTTCTGAACGCTCTCAACGTCAGGCTCCTGCACAAACAGTAGGAAGTACAAACTATGATATTCTACAACGACTTTCAAATCTTGAAAAGAAGGTTTTTGGCAGTAAATTGTACGAGTAGGAGAATGATTCATGGTTGAGGTATACATTGATGGAGCGAGTGCTGGTGATCCAGGATGGTCTGGGGCTGGCATATTTATAAATTATAAAAATGGACAAGTAGAACATCACGCTGTTCCATTAGGTCCGATGTCAAATCATGAAGCTGAATATGAGGCGTTAATTTATGCTCTTGAAATTTGTTTAGAGAAAAAAATTAACATGGTTTCTTTCCGAACAGATTCAAAATTAATTGATGATGCGATTGAAAAGCGATATGTTAAAAATAAAAAGTATCAACCTTATCTAGAAGAAGCAGTTAAAATGATTGATCAGCTGGACCTATTCTTCATGAAGTGGATTCCAAGTAATCAAAATAAAACAGCTGATGCATTAGCTAGACAAGCGATAAGAAAAAATAAATAAATTACCATTGAAATTGTTTATTGCTTGAGGTATACTATGTTTTGTCGCTTTAGACAGCATTAAGTATTCAGGTAACCGCTGCACGATCTTCGTGTAGAGGAAAGTCCATGCTCGCACGAACTGAGATGTTCGTAGTGATCGTGCCTAGCCAATTCATAAGCTAGGGTAGTCTGGTTGAGACTGGGCTAACGGCAAGGGAAGCACCTAAGTCTTTAGATATGGTGTGATACCTTTGAAAGTGCCACAGTGACGAAGTCTAATCGGAAACGATTAGAGTGGAACGAGGTAAACCCCACGAGCGAGAAACCCAAAATATGGTAGGGGAATCTTCTTATAAACTGGAAATGAACAGTATAGAAGGACAAGGAATACCTTGTAGATAGATGGTTACCACCGGAGTACGAGGTTCATCACCGTTTGCAGTACAAAGGAACAGAACATGGCTTATCGAATACTTAATGGATGAACAACCAACCCCCTTTAAGGGGATTTTTTTGTAGAGCTTATAGAAAAAGGCCGGTCTTGCCTTTTTCTATAAGCTCTAAGCATGAGCGGAGCCCCTGCAAGATTTTAAAGCCACTCTGAGTGGTTTTCTCAGAGTGGCGCGCAGGGAGAGAAGCCATGCACTTCTTAGAAATGCTAGGAAGGTTCAATAAGAAAAAGGCCGGTCTTGCCTTTTTCTATAAGCTCTACCTCGTTTGTTTTCACTCACATAACAACGTATAATAAAGGCAATAACTCATTTTGAAGGAGTACATAATGGAAAAAGTTACATTAATTGCAACAGCAACAATGGGACTCGAAGCACTAGTTGCTCGTGAAGTAAAGGATTTAGGGTATGAAGATGTTCAAGTAGAAAATGGAAAAGTAACATTTACTGCGGATGTTTCAGCTATTCCTAGAGCGAACTTATGGCTGCGAACAGCTGATCGTGTAAAACTTAAAGTTGCTGAGTTTAAAGCATTCACATTTGATGAATTATTTGAAAAAACTAAGGCATTACCTTGGGCAGATCTCATCCCTGTGCATGCAGAATTTCCGGTGATTGGAAGATCGGTTAAATCAAAACTATTCAGTGTTTCTGATTGCCAGGCAATTGTAAAAAAAGCAGTCGTTGAAAGCATGAAAAAGCGCTATAAAAGAGGCTGGTTTGATGAAGATGGACCTTTGTATCGTATAGAGGTTGCGCTTCATAAAGATGTTGCTACACTTACTA
Source organism: Halalkalibacter krulwichiae (assembly GCF_002109385.1). NCBI lineage: Bacteria > Bacillati > Bacillota > Bacilli > Caryophanales > Bacillaceae > Halalkalibacter > Halalkalibacter krulwichiae. The sequence continues at coordinate 2,119,068 of NZ_CP020814.1, forward strand.
TTGATACAAGTGGTCAAGGACTTCATAAACGTGGATATCGTTACTTACATAACCAAGCGCCATTAAAAGAAACATTGGCTGCAGCAATGATTATGCTTACGCCTTGGAAAGCCGATCGACCTTTTGTTGATCCGTTTGTAGGGTCGGGTACGATCCCGATAGAAGCCGCAATGATCGGTCAGAATATTGCTCCTGGGTTCAATCGTGATTTTGTTTCTGAAGATTGGCATTGGATTGGGAAAAAGGTTTGGAATGAGGCTAGACAGGAAGTAGAAGATGTTGCTAACTACGACCAAAAGTTAGATATTTTAGGAACGGATATTGATCATCGCAGTGTTGAGTTAGCAAGTAATAATGCAATGGAAGCTGGCTTTGGAGATTTGATTCAATTTAAGCAGATGCAGGTTAAAGACTTACGCCATCGTGGTGAATATGGAATCTTAGTTGGAAACCCACCTTATGGGGAGCGCCTAGGAGAACGACCTGAAGTAGAGCAAATGTATAAAGAAATGGGAAATGCGTTTTCACAACACTTAGATACGTGGTCTATTTACATTTTGACATCTCATGAAGGCTTTGAAGAGTTATATGGCAAAAAGGCAACTAAAAAGCGAAAATTATATAATGGGAACTTAAAAGTCGATTATTATCAATTCTTTGGTCCGAAGCCTCCTAGAAAAGAAGAAAATTAATTTAACCCCATCGTCTAACAAATAGCGGACGATGGGGTTAAATTATGTTACTTTCGTTTTGGGGAGAATTATTATTGAAATTTACTCATGAAATGATGGTATAGTTCTATTAATGAAAACACAATCTAAAGGTGAGGTCGATAAATATCGACCCCTGAACCTATTCCCATCAAGTTGATGTTCACATATACAACAGGAACGACGATGTTATTCTACGTGCTTATGCTCTTGCTGAATGGTAGCAGGGGAGATAGGTTGAAAAATCGTTTGCCCCAATTGTAACTTGAATTACGATACTTGAATTAGGTTATTGGTCAGAAAAAAGAAGGAAGGTCAATTATTTGACCTTTCTTTTTTTTATACGACGGTTTGTCAATCTAACTGCGACACTTCTTCCCAAAATGCTTCGTATGAAGTTTTCCAACCAAGACATTTTCTTGGACGGGATTAATTAAATGCAAGGCTAACTCTAGCTCTTCTTCTGTAATTAGAGCTAGATCAGTCTTCTTAGGGAAAAATTCACGTAAGAGACCATTAGCATTCTCATTCGTTCCACGCTGCCAGGAAGCATATGGATCGGCAAAATAAACAGACATATCTACTTGTTCTTCAATGCTTGAGTAGCACGCAAATTCTTTCCCACGGTCAACCGTTGATGTCTTAAAAACCCCTAGGGGATAGTTGTCAAACGTGGTTAAAATGGCTGTTTCCATGGATGAAGAACTTCGATTCTCCATCTTTACAGCAAGGTACATTCGTGTTTTTCGTTCCGCAAAGGTAGCCAAACACCCTTTACTTTTTCCTCGACTTGAAACAATCGTATCAAGTTCCCAGTGACCAAATGTGGTTCGTTTTTTTACTTCTTTTGGACGCTGGTTAATCGAGGTTCCAATGTTAAAACGCCCCCTAGTTTCAACGGGTTTTTGTCGTTTACCTTTGTGACGAAGGACGGTTAGATCTGACTTATTTAATAAGCCTAGATAGAGCCAACGATAAATGGTCTTAAAAGAAATATGTAGTTCTGACAAGCGCCCAATAATCTGTTCAGGCGACCAGGTTAATTGAAGTTTTTCTTCAATAATTTCAGCTAAGGAGACAGACCATTTCCCTTTTGGTTTACAGTCTTTACGGCGCTCTATGTACTTTTCTTGAGCCACTGTACTAGCATATTCATGGGTACTATTTCGTTTCAATTCTCGAGCAATAGTTGAATGGTGACGATTTAGTTCTTTAGCGATTTGTCTAGTAGACCAGCCCAGCTTTTGAAGGGCTTCTAGTCGTCCACGTTCAAACGTGGTAAGATGGGAGTAGCTCATGATATACCTCCGTGTAAGGGTTGTGTGGTAACTTCATTTTACACGAAGGATCATGGGTTTTTTATGTTTATTTTTAGGTGTCGCACTTAATATTACAATTCGTCATACTAAAAAAGGAGATGACCAACGAGAACGTGGTCATCTCCTTCCAAATCACTTACAACTTCTCCAATACTCTGCGGCCGTATCGATTATTGTCTTCCACAGACACCCCTCATTTCCTTTATGTTCTAGGAACACTCTTGAAAATTCTGGACGCTGTACAATGCAATCACCTCATTAGATCGTATTACGGTTATATGATCTGCGGTCGTAACGATTATTGTCTTTCACAGACACCTCATTTCAATTTAGTTCTAAGAACATTCTTGAAAATATCGGAAACTGCGCAATGGTATCACCTCATAGAGTTGATAAAATCGACAACCACTTCATAAACTATAGTAACACTATCTGCGGCCGTAACGATTATTGTCTTTCACAGACACCCCTCATTTCATTATGTTCTACGAACACTCTTGAAAATCGTGGATCCTGTTCAACGTAATCACCTCAAACTGAGTTGATTTAAATCGTAATCATTGTATTGAATACTTTGTATAGTGTTTGATGAGAAAGCAATTTTACTTGCTCCTCGGTTATTATGATGTCCGTTCAGCATTTTTTTATTCTTTTTATTTCAATTTTTTTTTCAGAAATGATAAAAGCTTCAATCGTATTTTTTCGTTTAGAGATGGATAACCTTAATAAGAGTGGCATATAAGGAGGAGATAACAATGACAAATCCGTCTGGGTTTAATGATATTAAACAAGTAGAAATGTCAATTTTATCAGCTGAACACATGGTTGGTCAGGCGACAAGAAGTATGGATGAGGAACAGCTTCAAGCAGCAACAAATGCATTAAATGATGCCAAAGTTCAGTTGCATAAAGCGATGTCTCATCAGACAGGGGTTGATGAAGCTTTTTTTGAAATGTCTCAAGAACTCCTAGCGAAAGCAGATCATCAATTAAAAGAAGCAAAAAAATAAAAGAAGGCTGCCGATTTTAATGGCAGCCTTTAAGCTTTATATAAATTTAAAAGGTCCCTAGTGGTTCTCAGGATGATCTAGCTGAGAGAACCGAGGGTTTATAAAATCAAGATAGCCTGTGTCCTCATTATAGTCAATAGTCATATCATCCAAATACCAAAAGTCGTCTTCATTAACAAAAAACGTAATTCCTTGCTTTTTAACTTTAAAAGATGTGTCAGATGGCTGTTCTTTCATTACACCTACCGAAAATCCTCCAGAACCAATTCCTCCTACTCTAACATATAAACGTATGGTTTCCCCATCACTTAAAGGGATTTCCTTTTTATATAAACTTGCTGCTGAATCAGTGATTGTAAAGTTCATGGTCGTGCCTCCTTATCACTCCAAAGATAACATAGCTATAAATAATTTTCTAGAAGTATTTAACCAAAGGAAGGGTTAACCATTCGAATGGCGAAATACTTAAATGGAAATTAATTAATTTTTATAAAGGTGGTTATAGGATGACTGAACGTGTACAAACACTTGAAAATGATTTTAGACAATATATAAAGAAAATACAAGATTATGTACAGGCTCTTTCTTTGCTTGCTTGGGACTCACGAACAGGAGCGCCTAAGAAAGGGGTTGTTCAACGATCAGAGGTTATTGGTACATTATCAGCAGAAGTATTTTCGCTTTCTACGTCAAGTCAGATGGGAGAGTATTTACATGAGTTAAGAGATAGTAGTGTGTATAATCAACTATCTCCCATTACGCAAAAAACAATAGATGATTGTTTTAAAACATATGAACGAAATGTGAAAATACCAAAAGAAGAGTATAAAGAATACGTAATGTTACAATCCCAATCGGAATCTCTATGGGAGGAAGCGAAAGCAAAAGCAGACTTTGCAATGTTTCAACCTAAACTTGAGAAACTGGTAGAGTTCAAAAAAAGATTTGTCGGTTACTGGGGTATGAAAAACATCCTTATAATACATTATTAGATGATTATGAACCAGGTGTGTTCGTAGATACGATAGATAAAGTTTTTGGCGAATTAAGAGATCAGTTAATTCCGCTAGTAAAAGAAGTGACAGATTCTCCTCATCAGCCTAAGACAGACTTTTTGTATCACAACTTTCCTCGTGCTAATCAAGAAGCACTGAGCTTAGAAATATTAAAAGAAATTGGATATGACTTTGAAGCTGGTCGATTAGATGAAACGGTTCACCCATTCGCTATAGGAATTAATCCGAATGATGTCCGTGTTACAACGAAGTATAATGAGAAAGATTTTCGTGTTGCTTTATTTGGAACGATACATGAAGGTGGTCATGCACTTTATGAGCAAAACATTTCTCAAGAGCTCATTGGGACACCATTAGCTAGCGGCACATCAATGGGAATTCATGAATCACAGTCTCTTTTTTGGGAAAAATTTGTAGGGAAAAATTATGGTTTCTGGGAACGTAACTATAAGCTTCTGAAAAAGCATTCTGTTGGCCAGTTTGGGGATGTATCTCTAGAAGATTTCTACTTTGCTATCAACCAAGCGAAACAATCACTCATTCGAATTGAGAGTGATGAATTAACTTATTGCCTTCATATTATTTTACGTTATGAGCTTGAAAAGGCATTAATGGCAGGTCATATTACTGTAGCAGAGCTTCCGCAAATATGGAATGATAAGATGGAAGAATATTTAGGTGTTCGTCCATCAAATGATGGGGAAGGTGTACTTCAAGATGTTCATTGGTCTTTTGGTGCTTTTGGATATTTCCCTTCGTATGCCCTAGGGTACATTTATTCAGCACAAATAAAAGAAGCAATGTTGAAAGAAGTAACTAATTTCGATGATTTGATTAGAACGGGTGACTTTGCCCCGATTCGTCAATGGCTTACGAAAAATGTGCATCAACATGGTAAGATGAAGCAGCCAGCAGAGATTATTCACTCTATTACGGGAACAGGCATAGACTCGAAGCCATTGATCAACTATTTAACAGAGAAATACCGTCGGCTTTATAAAATCTAAGTATATTATTACTCCTTTTTGGCAATACTACATTCACTAAGTATTGTTGGAGTGAACGTAATGCGTATTGTAGAATTGTTACCTAGAGAAGGATGTACGATAACAGCGATTGATAATGATTTAAATCGTTATTTCAATGGAGAGTCGATCATGTTACAGTGTACATTTGCGGGAAAATCATATAACTTTATTTGTTATCAGGAAGGCGTACAAGTTAAGAATAACCAAGTAAAAGCTTTATATGGTCCTGCTATTGTCTGTGATGAGGGGTTAGTCGGGTTAAGTGAGCAAGAAGCTCAATTTATTAAAACTTGTGTAAATGAAAATCAATTTGATTTGAACCAAATCTCTCTTAAATAAAGAAGAAGGAGTCTTAAAAGGGTAGCCTGCTAAGACTCCTTTTTTATTTTCAACCTTTTAAATTATATAAGGAAATCTTGAAACGTTAATTAGAAGATGATCGTTTCATCAGTAATTAGGAAGAAGGTGAAACGAAATGTTATATTTTACGAAAATTTCCACTGTGCTTTCATATTTTTTACCGTTTGTAACGAAGAATAAAAAGGATGATTCTTGGGTTCCCTCTCTAGTTCCAACTTTAACAGGCAGAGTAACAAAGGTTGAGGAACAGTGGTTACTAATTGACCATACTGTATATATTGATATAAAGGAGGCGAAGATGTTCGATCAGGAGCATGTTTCCTTAAAATTAACAGATATTGAAGAAGGAGATGTTGTTCACATTTGGACAATTGAACGTAATTTAATTCAAACAACTCCAGCGCTTGGTACAGCAAGCTATGTTGAACTCCAGGAAAAAGAAATGTGATAAAACGACCTATAAATTCATTTATTAATAGTTGATGTGTCAAAAAGATATTTGGCACATCTTTTCTTTTTTTTTTGCTAGTTTCCAAAAAAAGGTTTTATCCTTCGTGAATACATGTTATAGTGTGTATATAGATATATACACTATAACAGTTGGAGGGGAAAGAATGGATTTACTTAATGTCATTTGGGCGTATGTGCTTGTATTTATTTTATCAGCTATTCCTTTTTTTGAAGCATTAGTCGTGGTTCCACTAGCGATTCTTGGTGGATTACATCCACTACTAGTTACTGTAATTGCAGTCATTGGAAATTTATTAACCGTTTATTTAGTGATTGTATTTATTGAAAAAATTAAAAGTTGGCGTAAAAAGAAAAAGAAAGATGAAGATCAAAAAGAAAGTAAGAGATCAAGAAGAGCACAAGTGATTTGGAAAAAGTACGGATTACCAGGTTTAGCATTAATTGGACCATTTTTTGTTGGAAGTCATTTAACGGCGTTAATGAGCATTACGTTAGGAGGCACGAAAAAAGGAGTTGCTTATTGGATGACGATAAGTTTAGTTGCTTGGTGTATAGGATTGGCTATTTTAGCTTATCTAGGTTTTGATTTACTTGGCTCGGGAGATCGAGGGTTTATCATAGAAATTTTCAATCGTTAAAGGAGAAAGAGTATGTGGATGCAAACATGGTGGTTAGTCAAAAAAGAAATGATTAATAAAGCAGGTAGTATATTCTTAACAGCTTTATTCGTTATGTTAGTAGGAGTTATCACAGCAACGATGTTGGGTCAATTCATAGAAGGGCAAAGATCTAATCAATTTTTGTTAGATTTGATTTTTATCGGGATAACTCCTTCATTTGCAGCTTTAGTTATGTCTGGTCCCTATTTAACGTTTCAAACGATTAAGACTGATCCTTTTACAAAGGTAATGGGTTTTTATCGGTCGTTGGCTATCCCATTTCGTGTTCTTGTATTAAGTAGGACTGTCTTTATGTTGTTTACTTTAGTTGCCATGTCAGCTGTATATTATCTGACTATCTTTTTAAGGCTACAAGTATCGTTTATAGCATTATTTGAAGTTAGTAATTACCTGATGTTTGCACTTTTTTGGTTTGGTTACGCATTAGCCTTAGGGGGGATTAATTCCTTTATTGAATATGGAACGAGTGGCAAAATGCTGTATATCTTTAGTTTTGTTATGACAATAAGTGTAGTAGCGTTTGTATTGTTGTTTTCATTAACTTTTCATGTTGGTTTCGTTGAGCTCAGTATTCGGTTACTTGAACAATATCAATGGTATGCTGTATGTTTATCTTTAGTCCTTGGATGTTTAGGTTTTACCTTATGGTATAAACTCTTATATATCAGGTTAGGGACACGAGATTATGTGTAGGGAGAGGAATAAATGAAGCTGCCAATTCGTGTTTCAGAAGAAAGCAGAGAACCTATTTATCACCAAATTGAATCGCAAATTAAAGCACTTATCGTAGGCGGGCAGCTTTCACCAGGAACTTCACTTCCTTCTATTCGAGCTCTAGCAACAGAATTAGGGTGTAGTGTCATTACGACAAGAAGAGCATATCAAAACCTTGAAATAAAAGGGTTTATTAAGACTGCTCAAGGAAAAGGAACATTTGTTAGAGAAGTAGAAGATACTGTCCAAAAGGAAACTAAGCATAAAGCTGCATATGATGCTTTTAGAAAAGCGATCTCACAAGCAGAACAACTAGGTTGTTCAAGAGAGGAAATGCAAATGATCTTTCAGCAACTAATGAAGGAGGGGAAATAATGGTTTCTGTTTTAACATTGAAGGAAGTAGTCAAAACCTATCCTAGGTTTACGCTCGGACCGTTAAACCTAAACATTGAACAAGGAACAGCAGTAGCTGTTATTGGACCTAATGGTTCAGGTAAGAGTACTTTGTTTAAGTTAATCATGAATATCATAAAAGCTACTGATGGAAAAGTTGAGCTATTTGGTCAAGTAGTTTCGACTGAAGATAGTATATTAAAACAGCAGGTTGGTTATGTAGGTGATCGTCTCACACCTTTTGGGGATTTGAACGTAAAGAAGTTAGCAGCATTCATTTCCTATTGGTACCCCAATTGGGATCAGAAGAAATATGAGCATTTGGTCAACAGATATGAAATAGATGAACAAGAAATATTTCAAAAATGTTCGAAAGGAACTCAGAAGAAGATCGAGTTTATTTTTGCGTTAGCCCATAATCCAAAACTCCTTTTATTGGATGAACCATCAGCAGGAGTGGATCTTCTTTCACAACGGAAAATGAAAGAAGATTTAACTAACTATATGGAAAGCGGATTTAACTCAATTATGATGTCTAGTCATACTTTAGATGAAATAAAGCATCTCTGTGATTATTTATGTATGATGGATAATGGTAAAGTCCTTGATGTACTAGAAAAGGATGTTATACAAGATAATTGGGCTAAATTGTGGGTAGATCATTTACCTGAGGCGCTATTAAATGAATCTTGGATACTGAAAATTGAAAATGAACCGCTTCAAATTATATCGAATAACCGAGAAGAAGCAGAACAAGTTTTGGCGGAAAATAATGTAACTATTCAGCACATGCAAAAATTAAATATTGACGAAGCCATTGAGTACTTATTATATAGATCCCGAGAAAAATCAAGTAATTAAGTTAAAAAACTTTTCGTTTTTGATTAAGGATGAAAGGGAGATAAAGGAATAAAAATATGAAAAACACTAGAAATTCTAGTGAAATAATATACCAAGGGTAAGGTCCTAAATAGTCAAGAATACTTGGATTTGTAGGCTTGCGCGCAAGAAACATGTAGTTTGTCCCCGTATATATATTAACAATAAAAGCTAGAATGGCAAGAACATTTAACAAAGCGAATGATTTTATTAATGACCTAAAAGTTACTCTGAATTGCATAACCCAGACCATATACAAAATTGAGAAAATGATCGCTATATGTGCGACAAAGAAATGAATAAAACGAAAATGGGGAAATGTATAAAAAAGATCAGGCGTTAGAATTGCTTGTATAGCGCCACCTAGGCCAAAGAAATAAACAAACTCAAAAAGTAAAAAGTTTTTTGTCGCTAACATGAAAATACAAAGGTACAAACTTATTGTACATAACTGTAAAGGCAAGTTATAGCGAATGTCCCATTGGCCGACAGCAATACTCCAAGCTACAATACTAATTTCAGAAATCACTAACAGTACTATGAACAGCAGGTGACTATATTTCCTCACAAAATAGTGATTTCTGAGATGATAAAAAAGAGTCGTAACCAAAACAAATGAACTTATTGTATAAATGTGCACAGGTGATAAGAAAAAGTTTTTGTCCACGTGCGTTGTCATATCAAAAATGGAATCCATCATTACACCTTCTTCGTAACAGACTCTAAATGACGAAAACGGGAGCGTTTATACTTTTTATAGTGAAGTTTTATTTCTTTTTCGGATAATGAATTTTTTTCTAAATCAAATCGATCAAGAAATTTAATGAAAAGAGCAGCGGTATTAATCGCATCATCAATTCCTCTATGAGATTTACCTGTGAGTTCAATTCCGGCAATATTCAAAGCATTTTTTAAACCGATCTGATTATTAATATCTTCTGAAAGCATCTTGCTAATAGGCTTTTGAATGTCATTATAATTAACTAACCAATCTAATGGGATCTTATATTGTACAGATTGATTTATAAAATGGGCCCGATCATCTTTTCCCCAAGAACATAAATAATATTCATCGGTACCTAACCATTTTCGAAATTGTTCAATCCCTATATTAAACGGAACAGCTTTTTTTGTGTCCTCTTCACTCATTTTAATGAATTTTCTCGTACTTTTAGAAATTTGGCCCCTTTTGGGAGTGATATAAACTTGAAATTGATCAGTAATCGATCTTGATTGCAGATCAACTTTACATGCTCCAATTTCAACGATTTCACTTGGCTGCCCTTTTCTAAAGCGTTTCATAAGCTCAAGATCAAAAATTACAGCTATCATTATTGACTCATCCCTTTACAGCAATTATTTTCAGTCTCTAATGGAGCAGGATGTTTCGTAAAATAACTTGTCACCTGCCCCCAAAAAAAGAGTAAGTTAGAACCAAAAAGTACACACAATTAATTTCACGTACTGTAGTACTTTTAATAATGTGGATTACGATTCATAAAGGTTAGGAGCCAGTTCAACAGTAATCCCATGTTCTTCCGGCACAATCGTTCCTTTTTTTAGATGTTGATATATTCGTAATACAGATTCATCTTTACGTTTGGATTCAAACATGATATCCACTTCACGGCTACCGATTAAACGTAGAAAATCAATAAAGTCTTGTTCTAATATAAAATCATGATGGGCTGTATCTGTCTCTGCATTTCTTCCTGAACTTATATGCATTTTTGGGCGTCCAACAGATTCCCATGATTTAAACACTGTGGTTAGAGCTTCAGTTAATTCTAATTCACTAGATGGGTTACAGCGATTATGGTGGTAATCGAATAAAATAGGAATACCTGTCTTTTGGTAAATATCGATTACATCTTTGATATGGAAAGTTTTATCATCGTTTTCAAGGCGTAATTTCGATTTAATGTCTTTTGATAAGGTTTGATAGGTTTCAATAAAACGTTCTTTTGCTTCTTCTTTATTCCCGTAAGCTCCTCCAACATGAATAATCATATCAGTTCCCTTTACTAAGTTTAAAACTTTACTATGATACTCTAAATCCAAAATCGCTTTGCGAACGATTTCAGGGTTAGGGGAATTTAAAATGCTGTATTGACCTGGATGCATTGTGAGTCGCAAACTATATTTGCTTGTTAAAGTTTTGATTTGTTTTGTTATATTTAAAACATCAGGGTCTTGTTCCCATACCCAAGTCATTATTTCATGTGTAGCAAAAGGAACTAAGTCACTACTTATTCGATAGAAATAAATGCCCTGTTCAATATTCCAGCTAATGTTTTTTAGAACTTCATTAAAGTTATGTATCGTAAGTTCTTTAACTTTATTTAAGCCTTCATTTTCTACCGTTTTTAATCGACATGTTTTAAATTTTGAAGGAAGTGTTAAGTTAATACATGCATATCCAATCTTCATCAAAATGCCTCCAACTTGTCTTAGTGATCATGATGTTAGTATGCCACAGGAAAGGGCAATAATGAATAACAACATTTCGGTCTGTTGATTTTTTGTCGTCATACCATTTATAGGTGAAATGATAACCTGCTTAAAGAGTGTTAGAATAGCTATTAGTAAAAGGGGGGCGGAAGTTGAGAAAGGTAATAATGAACATTCCACTTTTTAAACATTTAACAAACCAAGAAATCGATGAACTTTTATTGATAACTCATGAAAGACGATATAAAAAGAGAATGGTTATCTTCATGGAAGGGGAACAACGAGAAGCTGTCTATTTTATTAAGTATGGAAGTGTAAAGGCTTATAAAATAGATGAAGAAGGAAATAAGCAAGTAATTTCTTTATTGAAGGAAGGTGATATGTTTCCGCATGTTGGCTTTTTTGATCAATCGCCCTATCCTGCAACTGCTGAAGTCGTTAGTGATACGGAGCTATTAGTGATAAGGATTAAAGATTTTGAACAGTTATTACTTAAACGGCCACAAATGTCTATTAAGGTTATGACTGTGATGGGACAAAAAATAATCGATTTACAAAATCGAATTCAAGACTTCATCTCAAAAGATGTACAGCAACGCTTTATACAAGTAATTATCAAAATGGCAAGCGAACATGGAAAAAAACACGAAAAAGGCATTTATTTGGAGGTACCTTTAACAAATCAAGACTTTGCTAATATGGTGGGTACTACAAGAGAAACAGTGAACCGAATGTTGACACAATTAAGAAAGAGAAAAGTTATTCACTTAGAACGAGATGGAATCTTAATATACAATATAAATGACCTATCATAAAACCCATGCTGACTTAAAGATTTCGACTTTAAATTAGCATGGGTTTGTTTATCTTTTTCGTTTGTTATTCGTTACTAGCCTCTTGCTCTAATCTTGGAAATAGGATGTTATTCTCAAGATGGATATGCTCAAATAAGTCAGCTTCTAATTCTTGCAACTTTAAGTACATTAGTGTATAGGTTGTGCAAGCTCCTTCTGGTAGGCTATAGTCATTTGTAATTTGACGTAATTCTTTTAATAATGTCCCTGCTGATTCGTGTTCATCTTCTAATTCAGAGATGGTTTTCAAGGTGGCATTTAGTTTTGTTTGAGCCCTGCTACTTTCGTAATCAATAATGTTTGGGAACACCCTTTCTTCTTCTTCAATTAGGTGATGTTCTAGTTCAAGCTTTAATTGATGAAAGAGGTGATAAACGTCTTTCAATTCTTTTCTTTTTTTACCATGGACTCGATATACTTTAGTAACGAACTTTGCAAGTTCAGGTAATGTTTCATTTAGATAAACATGATGTGTTGTTATTATATAATTGATAAGGGTCGGATAGCTTGCTTCTCTCCAATTAATAGACTCATTGCTTGAGTAGGCTTCAGAATAGAGAGAGTTCAGTTTATTTAATACTTCTTCTTCATTTAGATGTCGATCTTTTATAGCCTCTGAAATTGGTTGGTTTCCTCCGCAACAAAAGTCAATTTTGTATTCCTTAAGCACCTGACTCGCTTTAGGAAATTTTGTTACTATATCACCCGTTTTTGTTGTTCTGAAAAATACTTGTTCCATTTGATAACCTCCTCGTATTTTATTACAAATTAACTCTAACTTTTTCTGTCTTAACAAAAGGTGATACAGCTCACATAAAAAGTGACAATCTCGTGAATGGAGTTATTGCCAATTTTATTGTGATAGACTTCACTCCTTTTTTCTTTAATTACCATTATCATGTCTTTAGAAAGAGAAAGGAGTGGTTATCTGTGATCCAGCAATATCATCAAAATCCTTTTATTGTTATTTGGGAAGTAACAAGAGCGTGTGCGTTAAAATGTCTTCATTGTCGTGCTGAAGCACAACATTTACGGGATTCTAGAGAATTGACTTTACAAGAAGGGAAAGCGTTAATTGATCAAATCTATCAAATGAATAATCCATTACTTGTTCTTACCGGAGGAGATCCATTAGTTAGAGAGGACCTTTTTGAATTAATCGAACACGCAGTTAAACGAGGAGTCCGAATCTCTATGACACCGAGCGCTACTCCTCGAGTTACAAAAAAAGTGATGGAAAAAGCTAAAGTAGCTGGGTTATCTCGATGGGCGTTTAGTCTAGATGGCCATAATAGAGATATTCATGATCATTTTAGAGGAACAAAAGGGTCATTTGATTTAACAATGAAAGCCATCCGACATTTAAAAGAATTGAAGATGCCATTACAGATTAATACGGTTGTTTCGAAATTTAATGTTAAACATATGAGGGAAATAGCTGAATTAGTAAGTGAGTTAGAGGCAGTACTGTGGAGTGTATTCTTTCTTGTACCTACAGGAAGAGGTAAAAACCTTCAGCCTATTACCCCAGATCAACACGAGGAAGTGATGAATTGGTTAGTTGACTTGAAGAAAACAGCATCTTTTGATATTAAAACAACTGAAGCACCGTTCTTTCGAAGAGTCTTGATTCAAAGACAAGGAGAAAATAGTAACTATAAAATGAACTCAAGCCATTTAGATCGCGATTGCTTAGGTCGAGCTCAAAATGTTAATGATGGTAATGGCTTTTTGTTTATTTCACACATTGGTGATGTTTTTCCTAGTGGCTTCTTACCAATTAATTGCGGTAATATACGTATAAATGACCTTGCAACTATTTACCGGGAGCATCCTGTGTTTACTTCGCTAAGAAATCCATCACTTTATAAGGGAAAATGCGGAACGTGTGAATATAAATTTATTTGTGGTGGTTCTCGTGCTAGGGCTTTTGCAGTAACAGGTGATTATTTAGAAAGTGAACCGTATTGTAACTATATACCAAGAGCTGTGCAGTTTGGAAAGGTTGAAAAGGCTGACTAAGGAAAAGCGCGATTCCTAGTCAGCCTTATGAATTACATCAGAACAAGATAGAGAACAAAAAATATACAACCATTTACAATTTCAATTATACCAATTTTCATTGGTTGTAATTGTTTCTTTCTTGAAGTTAACCAATCTTTTAATGCACTAGGCAAATAGGCAAACGTAAAAAGGGGAATGCAGAGCAGCGTTGGAACTAGTAATAAAAGTAGATGGAATAAATGAGATTTTTTCTTGAATTGTATGTTTTTACGTTCACGAATTAATGACTTTACATAGAACGCACTTGCTGTAAAATAAAAAGCTACGAGTATCAATAATAGAATGACTTCTATTGTATAGGGTGCAACGATTGCATAAGACGCAACTCCTCCAAGTGTAAATGTTATGATTCCGCTAAGGTTGTTCCATAAGCTTCTTTCATTCTTTTTATTAATGAAATAAATATTAACTAAAAGAAGAGGAAAAAGGCATAATCCAAGCCAAAGTAAAAACGGATAAATCCAAATGATCGGTATTAGAAATATACAAGCAACAACTGCATACAAAATTAGCCATCGGAACATTTCTTGATTACGTTTTTTATTGCGGTAAATAGTTAACAGTGGTGTAGAAGCTAAATAGAGAAAAAACCAACCGACAAATAACGGGATGTGGACGAGGCTAGGTGTTGAAGTAATGACTCCAAGTAAGAAAGGTAAGAAAAACATCATCCACGTACCGTGTTCTTTTGGTAAAACCATTAAAATTCCTCCTTGCTGTATAAAAGCCTTTATCAATGTTTTCAATTTAACGAATTAGATCATTTATGACTGTAATAAAGATCACACTGTACTCTTTAAACTAAGCTTCAGTTAGTAATCATGTTTAGGAAAAAGAAGGGAATTCAGTGGAAAAGAAAGAAGTAAGTGGTCAATATTTTATTTTAAGGAGTTGTAGTATATTGAATCATTATCGAGCCTTGGTATTTGATTTAGCTAAAGATCAGAGCGTTATAAGCATACAAGAAAGAACGAAAAGAGACCTTGCCGAGGGTGAGGTTACAATTAAGGTTTCTTATTCAAGCGTGAACTATAAAGATGGTTTAGCAACCATTCCTAAGAAAATTATTCAATCTTATCCCTTAGTGCCGGGCATTGACTTAGCGGGTACGGTTATTGAATCGCGTGATGAACGCTTTTCAAAAGGAGACGAAGTGATTGCCACAAGTTATGATATAGGGGTATCACATGATGGAGGTTTTAGTGAATTAGCAATTGTCCCAGCCAATTGGGTTGTGTCTTTACCAAACGGGTTAACGTTAAAAGAAGCTATGATTCTTGGGACTGCAGGCTTGACAGCAGCTTTATCGATCCAACGCTTGGAGGAAAATGGCCTGTCACCCGAACAAGGATCGGTGTTGGTGACAGGTGCAACAGGTGGAGTTGGTAGTTTAGCTGTAAACATGTTAGCTCAAAGAGGGTATAAAGTAACAGCAAGTACGGGAAAAGAAACGGAGCATGATTACTTAAGAGAACTAGGGGCTACTGACGTAATTCACCGTGATCTATTTCTTAGTGAAGAGAAAAGAGTATTAAGAAAAGAACTATATGCAGCAGCGGTGGACCCAGTTGGCGGGAGGACGTTAGAGCATATATTAACTCTAATTAAATATGGTGGTTCGATTGCTAATAGTGGTTTAACTGGAGGAACAAAGGTAGAAACAAGTGTTTTTCCATTTATATTAAGGGAGTAAATTGGCTAGGAATAGATTCTGTATATTGCCCAATGCCACTAAGAGAAAAAGTATGGGCAAGGTTGGCAACTGATTTAAAACCAACACATCTTCATTCTGACATTGTAAACGAAATTACATTAGACGAATTACCAGTGACTCTTCAAACCATTTTAAACGGGGATGCTCGAGGAAGAACTATTGTGAGATTATAGTCCACTCTTATAAATAGAATGGTATAATTCAGAGAAAATGGAAGATCTATGTTGAAGTTATATTCTAAGTATGTTACAAATAGAAGTATATTTATACACAATTTAAAATGTTTTCGCTGCTAGGGGTGCAAAATTTGCTGAGAGAGACAGTAGTCTTAACCCTTAAAACCTGATCTAGTTCGTACTAGCGTAGGGAAGAAGTGTAAAAATCTATTATTCAATTTGTCTAATGTTTTTAGTCTTATTGATAGTAAAGCCACTTCTTTAATCTTGGAAGTGGTTTTTATTTTTTCTGAAAAAGGAGGGGATGAAATTGAGTGCAAAGATTGAGGCAATTATTGACCAAGTTGAGGAACGCCAAGAAGAGTTAATCAATCTATTAAAAACGTTAATTTCATTTGAAACCCCAGCTCCGCCTGCGAGGAATACGAAAGAAGCTCAAGAGTACGTAGCTAGCTTACTAGAAGAGATGGGCTTTGATATTGATATGTGGGATGTGTATCCGAATGATCCGAATATTATCGGAACATTAAAAGGTAATCAATCTAATGAGTATAATAGTCTGATTATTAACGGTCATATCGATGTTGCTGAGGTAAATGAAGATGAAGAGTGGGAAACAAATCCATTTAATGCTGTAGTTCGAGATGGAGTAGTCATTGGCAGAGGTGCCGCTGATATGAAAGGTGGACTAGCAGGCGCTCTTTTTGCGATTCAGTTACTTCGCGAAGCAGGGATAGAATTGCCAGGTGATCTTATTTTTCAATCAGTCATTGGTGAAGAAGTAGGGGAAGCTGGGACACTTCAATGCTGCAAAAGAGGAAGTACGGCTGATTTTGCTATAGTTGTTGATACAAGTGAGTTACATATTCAAGGTCAGGGCGGAGTTATCACTGGGTGGATCACAATAAAAAGTAACCAAACTTATCATGATGCTACTAGGAGGAATATGATTCATGCTGGTGGTAACTTATTTGCAGCAAGCGCGATTGAAAAAATGACAAAAGTCATTGATGGTTTACAAGAACTTGAACGTCATTGGGCGATTACCAAAAGTTATCCTGGAGTTCCTCCTGGAGCAAACACGATCAATCCTGCTGTCATTGAAGGTGGACGTCATGCAGCATTTATTGCTGACGAGTGCCGACTATGGATAACGGTTCATTTTTATCCGAATGAAACATATGAACATGTAGCCAAGGAAGTTGAAGAACATATTTTAAAAATAGCAGAGGCGGATATATGGTTACGAGAAAATCCACCTACCTTTACGTGGGGGGGACTTCGATGATTGAGGATCGTGGTGAAATATTTCCTTCACTTGAAATTAATCCAGCGAATCCTGCTATTCAATTACTTGCAAATACGCATAAGGAAATAGTCGGACAAGAAGCGATTATTGACGTTTCACCTACCGTAACAGATGGCGGATGGCTTGGTGATGCAGGAATTCCAACTGTTATTTACGGACCTGGAGATTTACTTAATGCGCATTCAGTAAACGAACAAGTTTCAATTAAACAACTTGTAGAGTATACAAAGACACTTATGAAGTTTATTCACGAATGGACAAATCAAATAAGAAGAGGTGCTTAAGAATGAAATTTAGTGAACGTTTACACAAAAAATTACAGCCAATTTGGAGGAAAAACCACGCGCATCCGTTTGTTCAAGGGATTGGCGATGGATCATTAGATCAAAATAAATTTCGTTTTTACATGATTCAAGATTATTTATATTTAACAGAATACGCTAAATTATTTGCTTTAGGTGTAATGAAAGCAGAAGATCTTGAAACAATGGGGAAATTTGCAAACTTACTTGATGCAACTTTAAATGAGGAGATGTCTTTACATCGCGAATACGCCAAAAAGTTTGGAATTGAGGAAAGTGAATTTGAAAACGCCAAGCCCGCTCCAACTATGTTAGCGTACACTCATTATATGCTTCATGTAGGTCAAAATGGAACACTTGCGGATTTAGTAGCTGCTGTTCTTCCTTGTACTTGGAGTTATTGGGAGATTGGGAAAGAATTAAACGACATACCGGGAGCAGCTGATCATGAATTTTATGGTGAATGGATTCAAATGTATCGTTCAGATGAGTTTGGTCAGTTGGCAAAGTGGTTAATTGACTTATTAGACACTTTAACGGAAGGGAAACCAGAGACAGAACTTTCTAAACTCGAAGAAATTTTCTTGAATACAACTAGATTTGAATATATGTTTTGGGAGATGTCTTACAACCAAGAGATGTGGCCAACGGATGAGTAAAAAGTCTTTAAATTTTAAAGATGTAAGCTTTTCCTACACCAAAGGACAACGTTCAGATTCGGATAAAATTCTTGATAAACTCAGTTTTGATGTGAACCAAGGAGAATTTATAAGTATTATTGGACCAAGTGGTTCAGGTAAAAGCACGCTGTTTAGATTAATTACAGGGTTAGAACAGCCACTCGATGGTGATATTCTGATTAATGATCAATCGTTCCCAAACCGCTTTGGAAAAGTAGGATACATGCCTCAAAAAGATTTATTAATGCCTTGGCGTACAATCCTAGCGAATGCAGCTTTACCGTTAGAGTTAAGAGGTGTAAATAAGGAAGAGGCCTATAAACAAGTTAAGAGTCTCCTAGATGATTTCGGTTTAAAAGGGGTTGAACAAAAGTATCCAGGAGATTTATCTGGTGGAATGAGACAGCGTGTCTCATTCTTAAGAAGTGTATTAAGTGGATCGAATGTTTTATTGCTTGATGAACCATTTAGTGCCCTTGATGCAATCACTCGACTGATAATGCAAGAGTGGCTAATAGAACAATGGAGTAGATGGGAGAAAACAATTCTATTTATTACACATGATGTAGATGAAGCTCTGTTTTTATCGGATCGGATTTTTGTCTTTACAGAAACACCTGTGTGCCAGTTAAATGAAGTGATTGTTCCATTAAAGAGACCTAGAGATATTCGAGACATTCATGTTCCGGAAGTGCTCTCAGTTAAAGAACAATTAATTAACCAACTTCGTAAACAGGTGAAGAGATGAATCTAGTGAAAAATTACTATACATCAATTCTCGTTGTGTTCGTTTTGTTTATTAGTTGGGAATTAATCGCTAGACTAATAGGAATGGCCTTTATTTTACCTTCACCTATTCAGGTAATGGTAAAGCTATGGGATATTAGAGAATTATTATTTTGGGTTCATCTGCCATCCACTTTAGCTATTATTATTATTGGGTTAGCACTATCTATCTTATTTGGAGTAGGATTGGCGGTTTGGATGAGCTTAAGCAAAGCAGTTGAAAAGGCATTTTATCCTATCATTATTTCATCGCAAACGATCCCTATCATCGCACTTGCACCAATTTTTGTTCTTTGGTTTGGTTACTCTATTTGGAGCAAAGTTGTAGTGACGGTACTTATTACGTTTTTTCCGATTACGGTTAATACGTTTGATGGTTTGAAGTCAGGTAGTAAGGAATTAAAAGAGCTATTACAAACAATGGGGGCAAATAAAAGAGATATTTTCTTTAAATTAAGTGTTCCATCAGCTCTACCACATTTTTTCTCTGGTTTAAAAGTTGCGGTTACATTTAGTGTAATTGGAGCGGCGATAGGAGAGTGGCTTGGTGCACAATCGGGACTAGGTTATTTTAGCAGACGAATGATGACTCAGTTTGACGGAGCAGGAGTATTTGCACCAATTGTTTTGTTATCATCAGTTGGGATTGTTTTATTTCTACTCGTTCTTATATTAGAAAAAGTGACATTAAAGTGGAGGAGAACAGAATGAAGAAATGGGTAAGGTTTGCAAGTGCAAGTGTCATTTTAGCAAGTTTGGTAGCTTGTGGAGACGGTGAACAACAAGAAGAAGCAGAAGGAATGGAACAACCTATAGTTGAGGAAGAATTGGCACAAGTTGATATCATGCTGGATTGGTATCCTAATGCTGTACATAGTTATTTATATGTAGCACAAGAAAAAGGTTATTTTGAAGAAGAAGGTGTTGAAGTAACGATTCAATTTCCAGCTAATCCAACTGACCCAATTAATTTAGCAGCAGCAGGGCAGGTTACGTTAGGGATTTCTTATCAGCCGGATGTTGTAATTGCCAGAGCAACACAAGATGTTCCTGTTAAATCAATTGGCGCCATTGTTCGTTCCCCATTAAACCATGTTGTTTTTATGGAAGATAGCGAAATACAAACTCCGAAAGATTTAGAAGGTAAGAAAGTTGGCTTTCCAGGTATCCCTTTAAATGAATCCATTTTAAAAACAATGGTTCAAAATGATAATGGCGATCCGGAAAATGTACAAATGATTGATGTTGGTTTTGAATTAGGTACTTCTGTCGTCAGTGAGCGCGTTGATGCTGTAATTGGAGCTTATATTAACCATGAAGTTCCCGTATTAAAGTATAATGGACATAATACGCGCTTTTTTAATCCAGTTGAATATGGTGTTCCAAGCTACTATGAACTTGTTGTCGTAACGAGTGATTCTACATGGGAATCAGAGGAAGAAAGTATTCGAGCTTTTTGGCGTGGAGCAACAAAAGGCTATCAGTTCATGAAAGAGAATCCTGAAGAAGCCTTAGCTATTCTGTTATCAAATCAGGATGAAGCGAATTTCCCATTAATTGAGGATGTAGAGCAAGAAAGTTTAGAAATTCTTCTCCCTAAGATGGAATCGGAGAATGGATTTGGAAATCAAGAAGACGTCTCTTGGCAAGAAACAATTGACTGGATGCTCGATTATGAATTAATTGAAGAAGCACCATTGTTAGAAGATATTTTTGTGAACATAGTTGAATAATAAGCAAAAATGATCAATAAATGGTGAAATCAAGTCTTTAAATCATAATGTATTAATTGTCTCTAGGTTCATTCATGGATTTTTTTACTCTATGAATGAACCTCCTTTATTGTAAAGGAAAGTGTACCTCGTTGTTTTATTTGTATATAAAGCCTGCATCGAGAAGAAACTAACTTCTAGGTTTTGATTACAATAGAGGTGCGTATTTATGAAGCATAGATTATGGTGGGTTTTTTTTGTATTTTGTATTCTACCGTTAGCAGGATTTATTGCTATTTCTTTTTTTGTTTCGAATGGTCAAGTTTCAACTATAGATCAATTTGTTATTGATTTTGTGAAGCGGATAGAGTCTCCTAGCTTGACGAATGCAATGGTCTTTGTTAGCCATTTAGGTTCAACAGGACCTGTTATTGTTCTATCTTGTATTGTATTGGCGATGATTTATCTTAATTACCGAAAAAAAGATGAAGTTATCTTGTTTATTATTGTCTCATTAGGATCTACAGGAATAAATCAAGCCCTTAAAATTTTATTTAAGAGAGATCGCCCATTAGAACAAATAATTATGGAAACAGGTTTTAGTTATCCCAGCGGGCATACAATGGCAGCAGTTTCCCTTTACGGAATTGTGACTTTCTTATTTTGGAGGCACATTCCGTCTAAAATAGGAAGAACGGTGCTAATTTGTGTTAGTAGTTTTATGATTTTAGTGATTGCTTTCAGTCGAGTGTATTTAAGAGTTCATTACGCTAGTGATATCATAGGAGCCGTTCTTTTAAGCGGAATCTGGCTTTACCTTTCTATTTGGGTGTACCAGTATAGTAAGGAGAAGCATCATGATAAAGAGGTATTAAAAAAAGAATCTAATCCAAAAAGGAGTTAAACATGGCAGAAATTAAATATGAAATTGTTCAAACAATAGGAGTCATATCTGAGAATGTGAAAGGTTGGAGGAAGGAATTAAACTTGATTAGTTGGAATGGGAGAGAGCCCAAGTATGACCTAAGAGATTGGGCACCCAATCATGAGAAAATGGGTAAGGGGATCACATTGTCAAAAGAAGAAGTGGATACGCTTAAAGAAATTTTAATAAGAGGAATCTAGAATCTTATTTTTATACAATTTTTCATAAACAATCGTATTTTTCTGGCAATCATTTTCTTGCATAAATATGAGCTCCTTTACTGAGGAGCTCATATTTATGTTATTCCTCTTTTTGTTTTTCATCGGCCTTTTTGAAATTAAAAATATTCTTAATGGGTGTTTGATTTACTTTCTCATTTTCTGCTTTTTTGTCTTTTTCCTTATGAGCATACCAAGAAATGATCTTCATCGTAAGCACCACCATTCTTAGATTCAAGTTTTGATACTTTGTCCAAATATATGTACGAGGTTACCTTATTATGCTAAATGATTCATAGAGCTTAAGAGATCGTTCTAATGATAAAAAGGGCAAGGATTTACGAAAGCCACTGAAGAAGGCATATATTTCACCTTGTCAGTGGCTCGATTTACCTATGCTCTTTTAAATTTCATTATTTAATATAAGCAGCTCCTACAATTACTAGTAGGATAAACAATACTACGATTAGCGCAAATCCACTACCTGCACCGTAAAAACCCATAATGGAATACCTCCTTTTTGAGTTATAATACATAGATATGTCATTTTGTCTGAGACGGGTGGGCAGGTGTGGAATGATTTTCAGATTAATTGAAATGCCTAAAACTAATAAGTTGAAGACAATTGAAGGCCCTAGCATTGAAGGATTACAAAACCATAAATGGGACAATAATGGCCTCGCAAGTAGCTGTTACAGAAGCAGTTTTAAATTAAAAGTTGTGTAGGTAATGTTTAGAAGAGATAACCTCTATAATAAGTTAAATGCATATAGTTAATCTAAATTATTTAAATTATTTATGATAAGATAAAGGTAGATTGTATAGTTAGGAGAAAACAGATGATTATTGACCCACTTAAGATTTTTGTAACAGTTGTGGAGCAAAGGCATTTTTCTAGAGCTGCCAAACTGTTGAATTTATCCCAACCGAATGTGAGTTTGCATATTCGTAACCTTGAAACAGAATTGGATACGACATTATTTATTCGTTCGCCAAAACAGGTTAAAGTAACAGAAGCAGGGGAAATGTTATACATCAGAGCGAAGAAAATTCTTTCCCTTTATGAAGAAGCTAAACAAGAAATTGCTGATCAAAAACATATTGTTCAAGGAACAATAAAAATAGGAGCGAGTTTTACAATAGGAGAATATATATTACCAAGAACATTAGCACAATACGCAAACGAACATCCATTAGTTCATGTAGAAGTAACAATAGGAAATACTGAAGAAGTGATTGAAAAAGTAAGAAGTAACCAGCTTGATATAGGTTTAATAGAGGGAGAACGGCATGACTATGATGCTGTACCTTTTATGGAAGATGAGATGATTATTATTGCACCTGCTGACCATCCGATAGCACAACTACGTATTGTGAAACCAGATATGCTTGAAGGTCAAACATGGATTTGGCGTGAGAAAGGATCGGGAACACGTGCTTATAGTGATCAATTAATTCAAAAATTAGATATTAATGTGAAACGCTCTTTTATCTTTAGTAGTAGTCAAGGAATTAAAGAAGCTGTTTCAGCAGGTTTAGGTATTGCGATGATTTCAAAATTGACGGTAAAAAAAGAATTGCAAACAGGTGAGATAAAACAAATACAAGTCAGTAACCGGACATTTACACGAAACTTCTCAATTATCCAAGGAAAACAAGATTTTGTAAATCGAGCACATGATCTTTTCATCGAGAAGATTATGACGATTGAAAAATAATAAGTGGAAATTGTTACTAATAAGAACTTCTTAGTGATGTTCTTATTTTTTATGTTTGAACTACAAGCTGGTATAGAAGGGATGAGTAATGTTTCATTTGTAAGGGACTATTCTCAAAACTATCGTTCTTGCTAGTTGTGATATAATTATATTAAATAATGATGACGTTTTCAGGATGGAGGCAGGCAAATGAATATAAAAGAAACCGTTAATCAGTTTGCTCGATCTTTTGATCAAGTTGAATCGATTGTTCAAGCGTTACCTTTTGCTGTTGTGCTAACAAATAAGAAAAGAGTCATTCAATATTACAATAGTATGTTTGAAAAAATTGTGAGAGAGAACCAAGCAGGTCTAGTACATCATTTTTTAGATGATGTCATAAAAAAAGATCTAGATCATATTCAAGCTGGAACAAACATTCATCTGAACTCACATGATCGTTCTTTTGTTATGAGAACAGAACTTGCTTATATTCATGGAGAAGAACATAACATCTACTTATTCTCCTCTATCAAGGAGTTAGAAGATCTATTGCACGTAAATCGAGAAAAAAGTGAACTGTTAGAAACCGTTATGGAACTAGCGTATGATGGTATTGTGATTGTTGATGAGAATGGATATATCACAATGCTTAGTAAGGAATATGGTGACTTTATTGGAGTTGATCCTAAAGAAGCTATTGGCAAACATGTGACAGACATAATTGAAAATACACGAATGCATGAAGTTGCTAAATCTGGAAAAGTAGAGATAGCTGATTTACAGAAAATTAACGGAGATTATATGATTGCTACAAGAGTCCCCATAATTCGAAATGGTGAAATTAAAGGAGCAGTTGGAAGAGTTCTATTTAAAAATGTTGGCGATTTCAACTCTCTGTATAAAAGAGTCAATGCCATTGAAAAAGAATTAAAAAAATACAAAGGAGAATTTAAAGAACAAAACAAAGCAGCATATACGTTTTTACATATCATTGGCAAAAGCAAAGCGATTAACCTGGCAAAAAGTGAGGCTGAGCGAGCGGCCTTGAGTGATTCAAGTATTTTACTATTAGGTGAAAGCGGTACGGGAAAAGAGTTGTTTGCTCATTCGATTCATCATGCTAGTAAACGTTCAAACGGTTCGTTTGTTAAAATTAATTGTGCAGCAATTCCCGCTGATCTACTTGAGTCTGAGTTGTTCGGATATGAAGAAGGCTCTTTTACGGGGGCGAAAAAAGGTGGGAAAAAAGGAAAATTTGAAGCTGCTGATGGAGGAACAATTTTTCTTGATGAAATAGGAGAGTTGCCTTTACACATGCAGGTGAAATTTCTTCGCGTTCTTCAAGAAAAAGAAGTAGAGAAAATAGGTTCAACCTCTACAAAGAAGATTGATGTGCGCATCATTGCCGCAACGAACCGTAATCTTGAAGAGATGATTGATAAAGGAGAATTTAGACTTGATTTGTATTATCGCTTAAACGTTGTTTCCATTCACATCCCTTCACTAAGAGAACGAGACAATGACTTGTCAATACTATCAAGATACTTCATAGATAAATTAAATAAACTTATGGATAAACGAGTACAAGGACTTACGAAAGAAGCGGAAAATAAACTATATCACTATCAGTGGCCGGGTAATATTAGAGAATTAGAAAATGTAATGGAACGTGCGATGAACTTAGTTCATTCAAACGATAAAATGATTGATATAAACCACTTATCTGAGAAATTATTGAGTAAAAACGAAACGAAAGAGATTATCCCTTTAAGTGACTTAATGGAGCAAACGGAAAAAGAGGCTCTACAATCTGCTTTACTCTTTACAAAAGGAAATCGTTCAAAAGCGGCTAAACTTCTTAAGGTGAGTCGAACAACTTTTTATGAAAAGCTTTCAAAATACGAACTAATGTAAAAAGACTTCTAATTTCAGAGGTCTTTTTTACTATTTTATAACCTTAGTAAAAGTTATAACGGACTATTTGGTAATGATCATTCTTTTGTGTAAGTGTTCTCGAACAGAAGGAGAAAAAGCTTTAAATATTGTCAGATTTTCCGTACACTTTTGCCTCGTCATGTAAGGAGATACGAACAGGAATAACAATAAATATACAAAAAAATGTAAGCGGATTCAAATCAAAGGTGCTGTCACTGTTGCAATGAATTGGCATATTTATTGCAACAATCGATGTTGTATAGATTTTGATATTACTTCTTAAAGGAGGAATAACAGGATGATCAATAAACAAAAAACAGCGCAAGAAGCCGTGAAACTCATTCCATGTGGAGCTACAGTAGCAACAGGTGGATTCGTAGGGAATGGCCATCCGGAAGAATTAACAGCAGCACTTGAACAAAGATATTTAAAAGAAAAACAGCCTGTAGGGTTAACGCTTGTCTATGCTGCTGGTCAAGGGGATGGCAAAGATAAAGGACTTAATCATCTTGGGTATGAAGGGCTTATCTCTCGTGTAATAGGGGGGCATTGGGGGCTTGCACCAAAACTTCAAAAATTAGCTATTGAAAATAAAATAAAAGCATACAATTTTCCACAAGGAGTAATCTCTCATTTGTTCCGTGATATTGCAGCAGGGAAACCAGGAACTTTAACACATGTAGGGTTAAAAACATTTGTTGATCCAAGAATGCAAGGTGGAAAATTAAATCATGTTACAACGGAAGATCTAGTTTCGTTAATGGAATTGAATAGTAGAGAATATTTATTTTATAAAACATTTCCAATTGATATTGCTTTAATTCGTGGAACTTTCGCTGACGAAGCAGGCAATGTTACGTTGCATAAGGAAGCGGGCTCACTCGAAATTCTCTCGATTGCTCAAGCTGCAAAAAACTCTGGAGGAAAGGTGATTGTACAAGTCGAGAAAATGGTGGAAAAAGGAAGTTTAGATCCAAAATTAGTTAAAATTCCTGGAATTTTAATAGATACCATAGTAGTATCTGACCCCGTTAATCACATGCAGACCTTTGCGGAACAATATAATCCTTCTTATTGTGGAGAAATAAGAGCGGTTAATCGAGGTTTAGAGCCATTAGTATTAGATGAAAGGAAAATAATTGCAAGACGTTCCGCGATGGAACTACAACCGAATGCGATAACAAATCTTGGTATTGGTATGCCTGAAGGTGTTTCGATGGTAGCGAATGAAGAAGGAGTAGATCATTTCATTCATTTAACAGTTGAATCAGGTCCTATCGGGGGAATCCCAGCAGGAGGAATGAGCTTTGGGGCTTCTATTAATCCTGAATGCATTATTGACCAACCGTACCAATTTGATTTTTATGATGGTGGTGGATTGGATGTTGCTTTTTTAGGTCTTGCTCAACTCGATCGTTTTGGCAATGTCAATGTAAGTAAATTTGGACCGAAAATAGCAGGAGCAGGAGGATTTATCAATATTACTCAAAATGCAAAAAAGGTTGTGTTTTGCGGAACATTTACAACAGACGGATTAGAGATTTCCATTGATCAAGGTAAGCTGAATATCATTAAGGAAGGAAAAACAAAAAAGTTTCTAAATGATGTTGAACAAATTACATTTAGTGGTGATTATGCCAATGAAACGGGTCAAACGATTCTCTACATTACTGAGAGAGCAGTATTTGAATTAACAAAAAAAGGTGTTTTATTACTAGAGGTGGCACCTGGTATTAATATTGAAAAAGATCTTCTAGCACATATGGACTTTACCCCAATAATTCCGAAGTACGTATCTACAATGGATGCTCGCATATTCCGGAACGATAAAATGGGACTCTCATTAGAAAGCGGCACAGCTGTTTTAAATTAAAAAGATTCTGGGAGGTCAGATCATATGTTTGGAATTGTATTAGGGTTAATTTTATTGATGTTTTTAGCATATAGAGGTTGGTCAATTATATGGGTTGCTCCAATTACAGCGGGTGTCGTAGCTATATTTGGCGGTCTTGATTTGCTTGATGCATATACCGATACGTATATGCAAGGATTTGTTAATTTCGCCAAGCAATGGTTTCCGGTATTTATGCTTGGTGCAATATTTGGTAAGCTTATGGAGGACACAGGAGCAGCTAGCTCTGTTGCTTTAGCGATTACAAAAGTAATAGGAAAGAAGCGAGCGATTTTAGGAGTGGTTGCAGCATGTGCTGTATTAACCTATGGTGGAGTTAGCTTGTTTGTTGTTGTTTTTGCTGTCTATCCATTAGCTATTGCCTTATTCCGTGAGGCAAAGATTACTAGAAGACTTTTGCCAGGTACCATCGCCTTAGGCGCTTTTACTTTTACAATGACAGCGATACCAGGAACGCCTCAAATACAAAATCTCATCCCTACCAGTTATTATGGTACAACTGCTACAGCAGCTCCTTTTATGGGTATTATTGCAGCACTTGTGATGGGTGTTGGTGGTTACATGTACTTAATTTGGCGTGAAAGGAAGACGAAAGAAGCAGGTGAGTTCTTTACCGAACCAAATGAACAAAAAGTAGAAGCAATTGAAGATCATAAATTGCCAAATGCTTTTTTATCATTCTTACCATTAGTCACCGTGATTCTCACTTTAAATCTATTAAAATGGGACATTATCGTTGCATTATTAGCAGGAATTCTCTTAATTGTTCTGTTAAACGTAGGGATTCTTAAAAAATTTACACAATCGGTAAATAAAGGGGCAGCTGGATCAGTAATTGCCATTGTTAACACAAGTGCTGCAGTAGGATTTGGATCTGTAGTAAGGGCTGTACCAGGTTTTGAAAAGTTAACCGATTTAGTAATGGGAATTCAAGGAAGTCCACTTATTTCTCAGGCAGTTGCAATTAATGTGTTAGCTGGCTCGACGGGATCAGCATCTGGTGGATTGGGAATTGCTTTAGAGGCACTCGGTGATAGATATATGGAATTGGCATTGCAAACAGGGATTAGTCCAGAAGCATTTCACCGTGTCGCTTCAATTGCTTCAGGTGGATTGGATACTTTGCCTCATAACGGTGCGGTATTAACATTGCTAACAATCACCGCAATGACTCATAAAGATTCGTATAAAGACATTTTTGTTGTAGGGTGTGCTATCCCCATTTTAAGCGTAGTTGTCGCTATATTGTGTGCATCTATTGGAATCGTTTAAATCATTTTAAGGAGGATAAAATGAGATTATTAGACAAAACAGCTATCATAACAGGAGCAGGAAGAGGGATTGGTGAAGCGACAGCAATTAAATTTGCTAAAGAAGGAGCAAAAGTAGTCATTGCTGATTTAAATAGTGAGGATATTGACCGAACAGTCTCGATCATAAATGAGGCAGGGGGAGAAGCGATCGGTGTAATCGTCAATGTTACGAAACGCAAGGAAGTAAAAGCGTTAATGAAAAAAACATTGGAACAATATGGACGTGTAGATGTTGTTGTAAATAATGCAGGCATTACTGCTGACGCACAATTGTTAAAAATGTCAGATGAACAATGGGACCAAGTTATTGATGTTAATTTAAAAGGTGTATTTACTGTTTCACAAGAAGCAGCTCAAATCATGAAAGAACAAAATGGGGGTGTTATTTTAAACGCTTCTTCTATTGTTGGGTCATATGGTAATTTTGGTCAGACAAACTATGCGGCTACAAAATGGGGAGTAAATGGGATGACAAAGACTTGGGCAAAGGAACTCGGGCGCTATAACATCCGCGTCAATGCCATCGCACCAGGCTTTATCTTAACATCAATGACAGAAAAAATGCCGGAAAAAATTCTGGCAACAATGAAAGATAAATCTGTTTTAAATGATCTAGGGACACCAGAAGATATAGCAAATGGATATATGTTTTTAGCATCTGATGAAGCAAGGTTTATAACAGGTACCATCTTAAGTATTGATGGAGGGATCGTTATCTAAATTTTATTACATTATCATTAATTGTTAAAGCGCTTTCAAAATAAGAAAAAAAGAGCGAAAGTGGATGTTAATCTATATTCGCTCTTTTTAAAAGATAATAAAAGGTTGGTAAATTATCTTCCCTGCATGAAAAAAATCATGTTAAAATGAATATACCTTTACAGCATGTAATGGTTTTTATTAGAAATTTTATGAATGATTATTCATTCATAAAATACTTTGAGGAGGAAAGTTGAATGAAGGGAAAAGTGGTAATTGTGACTGGCGGTAGTAGTGGGATGGGAAAAGCAATGGCGAAAAGGTTTGCGCAACTTGGAGCATATGTTACAATTTCTGGACGTAATTCAGATAAACTTACTCAAGCCAAACAAGAAATAGAAACATTTAAAGGTCAAGTTTTACCTTACTCTATGGATGTTCGTAATAATGAAGATGTTCAAGCGATGGTAACAAAAACAAAAGGACATTTTGGAAGTATTGATTATCTTGTAAATAATGCAGCGGGTAATTTTTTAGTTCGCGCTGAAGAACTGTCTATAAATGGTTGGAATTCGGTTATTGATATTGTCCTCAACGGAACTTGGCACTGCACACAAGCCGTTGCGAAAGAATGGATTAAAGAAAAGAAGGCTGGTAGTATAACAAATATCGTTGCAACGTATGCATGGACAGCGGGAGCTGGTGTCGTACATTCTGCTAGTGCAAAGGCTGGTGTTTTAGCAATGACGCGCTCATTGGCAGTTGAATGGGGAAGTCAGTATGGCATTAGAGTTAATGCTATTGCACCCGGTCCTATTGAAGATACGGGTGGAGCTAAAAAGCTAATAATGAATGAAGAAGCTTATAAAAAGGTCATTCGTAGTGTTCCAGTTAGAAGGTTCGGAAAAGTCGATGAAGTTGCTGGGCTCGCAGCATACCTTTTTTCAGAAGAAGCTCAATATATTAACGGTGAGTGTATTACGATTGACGGAGGTCAGTGGTTAAACAATTCAGCATTTCAATTTTAAATAATGATAGCGCTTTAAAAATCATCAGCTGAAGTTGATAAGTTCAACTTTCTTAATACAAAACTTGTTATTGTTTACCTTACTGCATCTCTAGAGATTTTTTTAAATATAGAGCAATTGTTTAGGCAGTATGTACCATTATATGATAAAGTAACCTCAAGTAAGCAAAAAAAATAATAGGGGTGTCAAAATGGGAATTAAACAATTGACAAGTATTGAAGACATGAAGCAATTTATCAAACAACCGGGAAAGCATATACTTTTTAAGCACAGTACAACGTGCCCAATTAGTGCTAAAGCACATGAAGAATTTCAAGCGTTTGTTGAAGAAAACAATACATCTGCTGCTCTTGTAAGAGTAATAGAAGAACGTCCTGTATCAAATCAAATTACTGAAGAGCTTGGAATCAAGCATGAATCTCCACAAATCTTCTTGCTTGAAGATGGTCAGGTTCGCTGGAATACATCTCATTGGAAGATTACAAAGGATGCAATTAAGGAGGCTATTACCCAATGAGTAAGCAAGTAATTGTCTATTCAACAGATGGCTGTGTAGAATGCAATTATGTTAAGCAAATGTTGAAAGAAGAAGGTGTAGATTTTGAAGTTAGAGATGTCATGGCTAGTGAAGAACACCAAAAAGAAGTAGAGAAATTTGGATTTATGGGTGTACCGGTGACAGTCGTGAATGAGCGAGCTGTGAAAGGCTTTACACCAGAACTACAAGAACTTATTAAAATTGCGAAATCATAAGAAAAAGATGACTGTAAATTCGGATGTTGAAGTCCGACTTTAGCAGTCATCTTTTTTTCATAGTATGTTAATTCAGGGGCAGGAAGGAATCGATCATCCTGTTTAGCACTGATTGTAAAGTTCATTTAATTATTCCTTCAAACCTGATTCAGAGTAGACGGCAATAAGAATTATTGCAGATTCCTCGCCTATGTTCTTAACCATATGAGGAACGCTCGCACTCCAGCTAAAGGAATCTCCCTTTTCCAATACAACGGATTCTTCACATTGCTCGGCCAAAATCTTACCTTTTACGACAACATGACATTCTTCTCCTTCATGAGAGTGAGGTTTCAACCCTGTTGATTCACCAGGTGCAAGTTCCACATTCATTAACCTTAACCCATCTTTTGAGCATAAATTTTCAACTTTCATCTTTCCACCTTGGTACGTTGTATAACTTCTCTCGTTGTGTCTCACCACTTTCATTCGATCTTCTTTCTTCAATAAAAGGTATGGGAGTGGAATGTTTAAAAAGTTTGCTACTGTTTCTAATGTATTAATAGAAGGCGATGTATTATTGTTTTCCATATTACTAATAAAACCTTTTGAAAGGCCTGTACCTTTGCTCATTTCAGCGATGGTAATTGCTTTTCTTTTTCTAATAGTACGAATCGTAGAACCGATATCCATGTTGCCACCTCGAAGAATTCTTTTATGAAACTTATATTCATATTAACAAATAAAATGTTGACGATCAATCACTACTTTGTTATTGTATAATTAACTTTTTTTCATATTTAAAAACTATAAAACTATTATATATATCATTCAAAGGATAGGAAAAGAGGAGAAGCAGATGAATCCAATTCACAACATCTTAGAACAAAAGATAGAAATTATTCACCAAAAAGGCAGTCATGACCTTGCTCTAGTAGGACCTATTCAACTTCCTGTTCAACTAGGAACAAATGAAGTGAGTTTTCAATGGTATACATGGTTATCCTTGCGTGATTTTCCATCAGATAAAGAACAATTGCTTAAAGCTCTACCTACAGCCAATCTGGCTGAATCACAGCAATCTTCTGTTTTTGTTTACGGTGATTTCTCAAGTGCAGATCAGTCTTTTATCCGATTCCATAGCATCTGCCATACAGGTGATATATTTGGAAGTAAACGTTGTGACTGCGGATATCAATTACAGCAATCATTAAAGATGATAGTTGAAAATGGAAGTGGTGCACTTTTCTATTTAGCCAATCATGAAGGTCGAGGAATTGGTTTGTTCTCGAAATCATTGGCGTATCTTTTACAACAAGAGGGATTTGATACGGTTGAAGCAAATGAATTATTAGGTTTTGAGGATGACCAGCGTTCATATGAAGAGGCGATTGAAGTCTTGAAAACATTTAGATCGAAACCGGTTAGTCTTATAACAAATAACCCTAATAAGGTAACATCCCTACGTGAAGCCGGTATGATTGTTGATCAATCTGTTCCATTATGGGGAGCTGTATCTGAGCATAATAAGAAATATTTACAAACAAAAATAGAAAAGTCAGGACATATGAAAGGTTTGGAGACTAGTTTTCTAAGTTAAGAATAAAAAAGGTGATTAATATGCATCTAGATACGGATGTTTGTATCGTAGGCGGGGGACCTGCTGGAGTCTTACTCGGATATCTTCTTGCTCAAAAAGGGATATCTACTATAGTTCTAGAGCGTTCTAATGGTGGAAAAAGAGAGTTCAGAGGCGAACATATTTCTGCTGAAACAGAAAAGTTATTGAAAGAACATCTATTATTTGAAAAGATCGAAGCTAAAGGAATCCTAAGAATGAACAAAGTAGAATACTTTGATCATGGTCAAATTGTAAGAACGATTGTGCCGAAATTGGGTGAGGAACATGTTGGAATTCACGTTCCACAGTCTCATTTATTGTCAGCCGTTGTTAAAGAATCAAAAGGTTTTGACAACTATCAATTGTTCTTGAATACAGCAGTTACAGATTTAATTCAAGATGAGAAGGGTACGTATAGAGGAGTCAAAGCTAAGAAAAATGGTGAAGAACTTACAATATACTGTTCAATTATTGTAGGTGCAGACGGTCGTTTTTCGACAGTTCGGAAGCTTGCAAACATATCGACAAATCACTTATCTCATGGATATGATGTCTTATGGGCAAAGATACCTACCCCGAGTAATTGGGAGGCAACTACAAGAATGCTACTTGTTGATGGCCATCAATTAGCCTTATTTACACAAACGGGGGGATTCATTCAGATTGGATGGAATATTAAAGAAGGCTCATTTCCAGAACTGAAAAAGCAGCCCCTTGAACCTTTGTTGGAACCGCTTGTTAATAATTTTCCAGAGTTAAATAAAGCAGTCTCACGGCACTTGCAATCGTGGAAAAACTTTGTTTGTTTAAAAGTAGAAAGCTCTCGTTCTGAAACATGGGTGAAAGATGGTTTAGTCATCATTGGTGATGCAGCCCATACGATGACACCAACTGGGGCAATAGGAATCAACTGTGCAATGAAGGATGCTCATGTTTTAGCACCGATTCTTCTAGATGCCATAGCAAAGAAAGAAACTTCTGCAAAATGGCTTAAAAGATTTGAACGAGTGAGAAGAGCGGAAATTGAAATTCAACAAAGTAAGCAAATTGAAAATGAACTTTCCTTTATTAAGCAATTTGCCCAAACTTCAGGTTTTTGATTATAGTAAAGATAAAATAGCGAGTAGGTATATTCCTACTCGTTTCTTTATTTACAGGCTTACATATTGTCAAGACAAAGGAGAGACCTATGGAAGTTACAATCGAAAAAATAGAAAAGGAAACGGCTTGGGAAATAAGGCATAAAGTTATGTGGCCTGAAAAGGACCTCACCTATATTAAGTTAACAGATGATGAACTAGGGATTCACTATGGCTTAATTAAAGAGAACAAAGTGATTTCGGTCATTTCACTCTTTATTAATAAAGAAGAAGCTCAATTCAGGAAGTTTGCCACCCTTCAGTCCGAACAAGCTAAAGGGTATGGAAGTTTACTATTAGAAAATACAATTGTAGAAGCAAAGAAATTTGGCGTGAAAAAAATTTGGTGTAATGCAAGAAAGAATAAGGTTGATTTCTATAAGAAATTTGGTTTAGTAGAAACTGAAATCAATTTTACGAAAGGTGGAAAATCCTATGTTATTATGGAAAAAGAATTCGGAAATAAATAAGCAACAATTTTCAAGAAGTATATTTAAACTGTAAGAGCGTAAGCCCATATTGAGTACGCCCTTACATTGGTATAAAATGACTTCCTTGATTAGTTTGTATTGCTAATTTCTGAAGTTTTTCATTCAAATACGTTCGGTCAAGATCAAGCATCTCTTCTTTTTTGATTCCTTCTTGAATGTATTTTGAGAACTCCCAAATCGTTTCCTTTACTTGTTGATCATTTTGAGCAGCAATTGTTTGAAGAGAATCGATAATCGCTGCGAGGACGGATACATCTTCCGTACCAGGTTGACGTATTTGGTAATAACATTTATACAAATAATCTTTGAACTGGCGCTGTTTGACGATGACTCGCAAGGATTGGTAAGAATCGTTGTAATAAGAACGGTGCAAATTCTTCCTAGCTAAAACGGTTAAAATTCTTGCCAATGCACGAATCCCACTAATGGCAGTATTTGGATCATTGATTCCAGGAGATAAAGCGCGCAAGGAGATTTCTACCAATTTCGTAAGACCAAAATCAATATCTTGTATAGTCGCTCGTTCTTCAGCGACATGTAGCTTTTTTACATAATCAGAAGGGTCAATCTTATCTCTTTCGCCCCAAATTGAAAGAATAATCGTCCCTACTTCTATATAATCGCCTACGCCAACTTCAATTTTAACAATGACATCATCATCTTTTGCTTGTTTAATTAACTCATCTAGTTCTACTACAAGCAAGTAACCTGAAACGTAAGAATGAATGTGGTATGGATCTACTAATTTAACGTCTTCACTCTCCCAGTCTTTCCAAGGCTCGTCTGCAGGTTGATCTTCGGCTTCTTCATAATTTTCATGAATTGATTCAATCGTACTCCGAGTAATATGATGAATCAAATTACTTACTTGAATCCATCTACCAACATGATGAACAAAAAAGACAAAATATCCGACGCATATGATAGCATACAGAACAGCTACCGTTGGAGAGATGAATAGTTGCTCATGATTTGAGTCCCGTAGAAGCAATAATAAAACAAGTGAATAAACAAAACCGCCAATAAATACACCAAGTATACGTTGTGTATAAACATCTGTTATAAAGTCTTGCATTGTTCGTGGAGAAAATTGTGATAAATAAGTGGTTAATACGACCATTATAGTTGAGAAAGAGATTGTAGTCATTGTTAAAAGTGAAGAAACAATTGTACTTAGTAAGGTCTGCGCAAGAGCAAGGTTAACAAGTAATGCATTTGGCAACCAGTTAAAATGAAAAGTGAAATCTAAATAAATAGAGAATATAGCAAACAAGATAGACATTAGCCCATAGACTCCTGGGATAAACCAAAATTGTGCTCGTAATATTAAAAATACGGGATGAGATTTCATGTAAATCCCCCCACTCAAAATATTTTATAATTAGTTTGAACGAATAAGAACAATTTAAACGTTTCTTTTGTAGCTTTTGCAGGAATATAGAGTAAGAAAGGAAAATAAGAACACGATAAAATAAAAAGGAGTGGTTGTATGAGTATGGAAAACCCTACAAATGAAGAAATTAAAACACTTTTACATCAAAGTAAACGTATAGCAGTGGTTGGATTGTCTGAGAATCCTGAACGAACATCACATATGGTATCTGAAGCGATGCAAAATGCAGGGTACGAGATTATTCCCGTAAATCCTACTGCGAAAGAAGTACTAGGAATGAAAGCAGTAAGCTCACTGAAAGAAATTGAAGGTGCTATTGATATTGTAAATGTTTTTAGACGTAGTGAATATTTACCAGAAGTCGCGAAGGAAGCCATTGAAGTAGGGGCAAAAGCCTTTTGGGCACAACTTGGTGTAGAAAACCAAGAAGCGTATGATTTACTAAAGGAGCACGATATTCAAACGGTTATGAACCGCTGTATTAAAGTTGAGCACGCTAAATGGAAGTAAACGTGTAGGAAGCGGGACTTAATCAAAAAGTCTCGTTTTTTCTTTCTAAAAAACTTTGAGAAAATAAAGGATAATAGAAAAGAGGTTGCGAATACAGAAATAACCTTTAAAATAGATAAAGCAGACTACGAATTAAAGAAACATTTGTTCGTTTGTGCTACAATGTTTGTAGCAAGTTGAAAGGAGTCACAACTTTGGCGAAGAAACAACATATGGATTATAACGATGATGCAATACAAGTATTAGAAGGATTAGAAGCGGTTAGAAAACGCCCAGGAATGTATATTGGAAGTACGGACTCGCGCGGGCTTCATCACCTTGTATATGAAATAGTAGATAATTCGGTTGACGAAGCGTTAGCCGGACATGGATCTTACATAAATGTAACAGTTCATAAAGATAATAGCATATCCGTTACGGATGAAGGGCGCGGGATGCCGACTGGAATGCATAAATCAGGAAAACCTACTCCAGAAGTCATTTTAACTGTTCTCCACGCTGGTGGTAAATTTGGTCAAGGTGGTTATGCAACAAGTGGAGGATTACATGGGGTTGGTGCTTCAGTTGTGAATGCATTATCTGAATGGTTAGTTGTTGAAATTAAACGAGACGGGCAAGTTTTTAAACAACGATTTGAAAATGGAGGAAAGCCTGTTACAACGTTAGAGAAGATTGGTAAAACACGAAAGACTGGGACAACCATTCATTTTAAGCCCGATCCTACAATTTTCTCTGCAACAGTATATAATATAGAAACATTGACTGAGAGACTCCGTGAAGCCGCTTTCTTATTAAAAGGCTTGAAAATTGAACTAGTTGATTTACGAGCGGACGGCTTAAAAGAAGAGTTTTATTTTGAAAATGGAATAGAAGCTTTTGTTGAATACTTAAATGAGGATAAAGAAACATTAAGTCCTGTTATCTTTTTTCAAGGAGAACAGAACAACATTGAAGTTGAATTTGCTTTTCAATTTAATGATGGTTACACCGAGAATGTACTGTCTTTTGTTAACAATGTGCGAACGAAAGATGGCGGAACGCATGAACTTGGTGCTAAAACAGCTATGACAAGGGCAGTAAATGAATATGCTAGAAAAGCAAAATTATTAAAGGAAAAAGATAAGAACTTAGATGGTTCAGATATACGAGAAGGCTTTACTTCCATTATTTCTGTTCGAGTACCTGAGGAGAAGTTGCAATTTGAAGGCCAAACAAAAGGGAAACTAGGTACGCCTGAAGCACGGTCCGCGGTTGATAGTATTGTCTCGGAGAAACTGTCTTTTTTCTTTGAAGAAAATCCAGAAGTAAGCTCTATGCTTATAAAGAAAGCAATTAAAGCAGCCCAAGCTAGAGAAGCAGCAAGAAGAGCACGAGAAGATGCTCGGAATGGTAAGAAAAGTAAGCGACGAGATGTTTTGTTAAGTGGAAAGCTTACACCAGCTCAATCGAAAAACCCACAACGTAATGAATTGTATTTAGTTGAAGGGGATTCAGCAGGTGGTTCAGCCAAGCAGGGACGTGATCGTAAATTTCAAGCGGTACTCCCTTTACGTGGAAAAGTAATTAATACGGAGAAAGCTAAGCTTGAAGATATTATGAAAAATGAAGAGATCCGTACAATTATACATACGATCGGTGCGGGAGTCGGTGCAGATTTTACTCTAGATGATGTTAACTACGATAAAATTGTTATCATGACAGATGCTGATACAGATGGAGCACATATTCAAGTCCTTTTGCTCACTTTCTTCTACCGGTATATGCGACCACTTTTTGATGTCGGCAAAATTTATATTGCTTTGCCACCGTTATATAAAATAAGTCGAGGAAGCGGTAAAAAAGAAGTAATTGAATATGCATGGGATGAGCGTGAATTAGATAAAGCTATTAAGAAGGTAGGAAGAGGATATACTCTTCAACGTTATAAAGGTCTTGGAGAAATGAATGCTACTCAATTATGGGAGACAACAATGGATCCTGAGACAAGAACATTGATTCGCGTCAAGCTTGATGATGCTGCTCGTGCAGAAAAACGAGTGACAACATTAATGGGTGACAAAGTAGAACCGAGAAGAAAATGGATTGAGTCGCATGTCGCATTCGGATTAGAAGAAGACTCGAACATCCTAGAAAATGAAAACTTAGCAGTTGTTGAGGAGGAGTAAGTTTGGCACAATCAGAGCGTTACTTAGACCTTCCCTTAGAAGAAGTAATTGGCGATCGTTTTGGGCGCTATAGTAAATATATAATTCAAGAGCGTGCTTTGCCAGATGCAAGGGATGGGTTAAAGCCAGTACAGCGTCGTATCTTATATGCGATGTATAGAGAGGGGAATACGGCCGAGAAACCATTTCGTAAATCAGCGAAAACGGTCGGTAATGTAATCGGTAACTATCACCCGCACGGGGATTCTTCTGTGTATGAAGCAATGGTGCGGATGAGTCAAGAGTGGAAGGTTCGAAATCTTTTAGTTGATATGCACGGCAATAATGGTTCGATTGATGGCGACCCACCAGCTGCTATGCGTTATACAGAAGCGAGATTATCAAAGATAGCTTCACAACTGTTGCAAGATCTCGACCGTGATACGGTTGACTTTATTCCCAACTTTGATGATTCTGAGGAAGAACCAGTTGTGTTGCCTTCTCTATACCCTAATTTACTTGTAAATGGGTCGACAGGTATCTCAGCTGGGTATGCAACAGACATACCTCCTCATCACTTAGGTGAAATTATTGATGGTGTCATCATGCAAATGGAAAAACCAAGTACAACGTTAGATGATTTACTTACTGTTATTAAAGGCCCAGACTTTCCGACTGGTGGGATTGTTCAAGGAATCGATGGTATTCGTCAAGCTTATAAGACAGGAAAAGGTAAAGTCGTTGTCCGTGCTAAAACGGAAATTGAAGAAATCCGTGGGGGACGAGAACAAATTGTTATTACAGAAATTCCTTATGAGGTCGTTAAAGCTAATCTAGTCAAAAAAATGGACGAACTTCGCTTCGATAAGAAAGTTGATGGTATTGCAGAAGTCAGAGATGATACCGACCGGACTGGATTACGAATTGTCGTTGAATTAAAAAAAGAAGCAGACGCTAAAGCGATCTTAAACTATCTTTTAAAAAATACTGATTTACAAGTTACATATAACTTTAATATGGTTGCAATTGCTAACAAGGCCCCGAAATTAATGGGCCTCCAAACATTAATTCAAGCATATGTTGATCACCAAAAAATCGTATTTACTAGAAGAGCTAAGTTTGATCTGAAGAAAGCATTAGATCGTCAGCATATCGTGCGGGGCTTGATTAAAGCAATTTCCATTTTAGACGAAGTCATTTCAACAATTCGCGCATCAAGAGATAAAAAAGATGCAAAAGAGAATTTAATTGCGAAATTTGAATTCACAGAAGCACAAGCAGAGGCGATTGTAACATTACAACTTTATCGCTTGACAAATACAGATATAACAACTCTTGAAGAAGAAGCAGCTGATCTTGAACGCCGTATTCATGAACTTGAAGCCATTCTCTCAAGCGAGAAAAAGTTAATCTCTGTCATTAAGAAAAGTCTTCAGTTAATTAAGAAGGAATTTGCTGATCCTAGACGTACTTTAATTAAGGAAGAAATTGAAGAAATTAAGATCAACATGGACGTCTTAATTGCTTCTGAGGATGTCATGGTGACTGTCACAAAAGAAGGCTACGTGAAACGGACTAGCGTACGTTCTTACGGGGCTTCAAATGGTGAAGATCCTGGAATGAAAGAGGGGGATTACCTTCTTGGTCACTTTGAATTGAATACAACTGAAACATTGTTGCTCTTTACGAAATTAGGAAACTACTTATATCTTCCTGTCCATCAGTTGCCAGATATTCGTTGGAAAGATAACGGTCAGCATGTGGCAAATTTAGTCAGTGGACTAGACCGAGAAGATGAAATTATAAAAGCTTTGCCGATTAAAGAGTTTAAAGAAGAAGAGTCACTTCTTTTTATAACGAAAAATGGCATGGCCAAACGCTCACAACTATCTCTTTACCAAGCTCAACGTTTCTCAAAACCATTGATGGCAATTAAGTTAAAAGAAGGCGATGAAGTTGTCACGATGATGCATACGAGTGGAAAAAATGATTTATTTATTGCGACCCATTTAGGGTATGGTCTTTGGTTAACAGAAGAAGAAATCAATTTAGTTGGTCAAAGGGCAGCTGGCGTTAAAGCGATTAATTTAAAAGAGGGCGATGCTGTCGTGGGTGCTGCAACATTTTCTCCTGAAGACAAGAAAGTAGAATTTATGGTTGTCACCCAGCGAGGGGCCGTAAAGAAAGTTCCCATTACAGAGTTTGATAAATCTTCTCGAGCAAAGCGTGGGTTAGTTATGCTTCGGGAATTGAAGTCTAACCCGCATCGCGTCATCGCGTGTAAAAAAGTAACGAATCAGGCATCAACATTTACTTTACGAACAAAAAATGATGTTATCGAAAGCTTTGCAGCTGGAAATTACCGCAATAGCGACCGCTACAGTAATGGATCATTTATTGTAGATGTGGCTACTAAAGGCGAAGTTGTTGAAGTTTGGGAAGTGATCGATACAACGATAAAGACCGATGAGCAATAATCTCATCGGTCTTTCCCTTTCAATGACGATTTTTGTTCATTATAATATTATTATGTAAACTAAAGAGGATGGAATGAATGAAAGGAACTACTCATATATTAGGCGGAATTGCTGCAGCTGCAATTGCGCAAAACCAATTTAACTTAGGAATGGAAAATACAATTATTTATTATTCAACAGCCGTTATCGGGGCAATTATTCCAGACATTTGTCACCCAAATTCAATGATTGGTAGGCGACTCCCAATCTTATCAAAAGTTTTCAGCTCAGTGTTTGGACATCGTTCATTTACTCATAGCTTATTATTCTTTCTCCTTGTTTTTATTTTAACGGAGCAATTCACATTTGAATATGCACAAACTGTTCAAGCAGGGATTCTAGTCGGAATAGGAAGTCATATTGTTTTGGACGCTTTAACAGCAAGAGGAGTGAAGTTACTTTACCCATTAAAAGTTAACATTAGAAGTCCATTATTCGTACGGACAGGTTCGTTAATTGGCGAATCACTTGTCGTTGTTGGATTACTTACTCTAATGGTAATGACTTTTTTTGTTTCATAGATTTTAAAGGCTTGGATGAATGGAAGTATAACTCCTATAAAAAAGACTAATACTTTGAAATATAGGTGAATTTAAATGTAGGAGTGGATACTTTGAAACGAATTGCGGTTATGACAAGCGGGGGAGATGCACCGGGAATGAACGCTGCTGTTCGTGCAGTCGTAAGGAAAGCCATTTATCATAATTGTGGAGTATTTGGGATCTACCGTGGGTATACAGGATTGATCGAAGGGGATATTAAAGAGCTGCAACTAGGATCTGTTGGAGACATCATTCATCGAGGCGGTACGATGTTACATAGTTCAAGAAGTGAAGAATTTAAGACGGTCGAAGGGCAACTAAAAGCAGTTGAACAATTAAAAAAACACGGCATTGAAGGAGTCATTGTGGTTGGCGGTGATGGTTCCTATCGGGGTGCTCAGAAATTATCTGAGCATGGAATTGCAACAGTTGGTGTGCCCGGAACGATTGATAACGATATACCGGGAACGGATTATACAATCGGCTTTGATACAGCGTTAAATACAATTATTGATTCAATTGATAAAATTCGAGATACAGCGAGTTCGCATGAGAGAACATATGTCATTGAAGTAATGGGAAGGCACGCCGGTGATTTAGCGCTTTTAAGCGGACTTGCCGGTGGAGCTGAAACAATTCTTATCCCAGAAGTTGAGCATAATATGGATGATATTATTGAGCGATTAGAGCGTGGAGCAAAGAGAGGAAAAAAACATAGTATTATTATTGTTGCAGAAGGAATTGGCAGCGGTGTTGACATTGCTAAAGACATTGAACGGAGAATTGATCTTGAAACACGCGTTACGGTTCTTGGTCATATTCAAAGAGGCGGCTCCCCAACTGGGTTTGACAGAGTGCTAGCTAGCCGTTTAGGAGCCTATGCCGTCGATTTACTTTTAGCAGATAAGTCAGGAGTAGCAGTTGGCATTGAAAAGCATAAGTTGGTCCATTATCCGTTTGATGAAGTATTTTCAAAACCACACCAAATAGATCAACAAATTTATGATCTTTCTGCTCAATTATCAATTTAATCAAATGAAAGACGTGCAGAACTAATGTCCTTGCACGTCTTTTTTCGGGCTTATTTTTCTTTATTTTTAATAAGAATTGAAGCTAGTAAGCAAGCACTGCCTGCCAAATACAACAAAGGTGTATAGTTCATTGTTGGTATGTAACGTGTTCTCTTGTTTGTAACCTCATACACCCCAACAGGTTTTAAACGAATAAATGTACCTCCACCATCCCCACCGGAATGATTTGTCTCCTCACTACCTTGGCCACCGCCTCCAACAACAAAATAAGTTGCTTTGGCTACGGGTACAATCTTCTGACATTCTCCTTCAATCGCTTCACCAAATACAGTTTCAGTTGTCGTAGGCTTTATGTGATCGATCAATTTACTAACAGGGGACATTCCACTCATATTATCACGCCTTTTTATATAATGAAAGCTTGTTTATATATATGATGATACGAGAACGGTTCAGAATTAAAAAGTTAAATAATTCAAGAAATCTCCTACTTTGACCAGTGAAACCTTTTGAAGTTATTTTCCGTTTTATAACAGTAATTTTCAAACGGAGGAGGATGAGCATATTGAAATTCAATAACATATTTATATCGATGATGTTTTTGTTCTTATTAACTGCATGTGCGGTTACCCCTATGCAAAATGAAGTGCTTAGTTCGAATGATAAAGAAGTTCATTTTTCCTATTTAGAGGAGCTATCGGAAGCAGAATTAAAGCAATATCAACAATTTACGTACAATAATAATGCAGAACATCTAAAAGGCTTATCACCTGAAAAAATTGTATTAATCTATATGCATTTAATCGTCACGAACAATATAGAATTGATCTATTGGCTAACAGCTAGTTCACAATTACAGCTTGATATTGATCAATTCCAACAAGACTATGACCAATATCTGCATCAATTAAACACAGATATGGCTATCCGACTAAGATATTATAACGACCTTGCGACAAAATCCGATTTGAAAAAGAAACACTCTGCACAAGTAGAAATGAGCGTAACAATAGAAAGTTATACGTATACGGTCTTACATGAATTAAAAAGCGAAGAGGATGTCTGGAAAATGGACCTAATACCAGTAATGGAATACTTAAAAAATGAAAAGTAATAAAAAAGGCACTGAAACAGTGCCTCAGAATCTTAT
Organism: Halalkalibacter krulwichiae; assembly: GCF_002109385.1. Classification (NCBI taxonomy): domain Bacteria; kingdom Bacillati; phylum Bacillota; class Bacilli; order Caryophanales; family Bacillaceae; genus Halalkalibacter; species Halalkalibacter krulwichiae. Next base: position 2,162,697 of record NZ_CP020814.1, read on the forward strand.
TCGGGCTTTTGTTTGGTTTCTACTGATGTTGCGGTTGCTCCATCATATTCTCGGTCAATTTGTCCGGTCGTTTTTGGCTTTGAACTTAATGAATAGTCGGCAATTTCATCTGGACCAGTTAAACCAAAGAGTCCCATGGTTCCTTGTCCCATTCTTACATGATCAAAGACATCATTTTCTTTATACTCAGACATACATTCACCTCATTCATAGACATTTAATCCGCAGGGTTGGCATCAACAGCTATTTCATACGCATCCAAGATTGAATCTCTTTCTGCAGGATCTGTAATTCCAACTAAATATTGTCCATCCTCTTCATCTTCCACACGCATCAGAATTGTTTCTTCATTTGAAGTCAACAGAGCGTAAGAGTGCTGATCCATATCAAATAATGCTTCCACTGCATAATCCTTTGTATGCCCATGTTCATCTTCAATTGTTATATGATCGCGAATTTCATTTGTATCCATGTGTATCACTCCTTCAAAGGATCTAGAGTTATTTTGTCCGTTAATAAATTAATTATTTTTGCAACACCTTACCATAATAACCATGAGGAGGTTATTATGAAAATTTTTCAAACTTTAATGATTCTCTTACTATTAATGTCGTTTGTTGTCGGCGATGTAAACGCATTTGAACACGACCAGCTTCATCAAATTATTGAAAGCGACCCCGTTTTACAAGGTTCTTTCATCTCAATAAGTGTTCGGTCTGCTCAAACGGGTGAAGTATTATTTGAACACAACGCTAATACACGATTAAGGCCAGCCTCTAATATGAAGCTTTTAACAGCTGCAACAGCCTTGTCTGTTTTGGGGGAAGAACATAGGTTTACAACAGAGTTATACTCCGATGGTGTGTTGAATTGGAAAGTGTTGAATGGAGATCTGATCATTAAAGGAAGTGGTGACCCAACATTAATGGTAGAGGACCTCAGAAATCTCGTTCAAGTATTAAAGACACAAGGAGTTAAAGTCATAAGAGGAGATGTAATTGCTGACGACACGCATTTTGATGATGTTCGATATCCAATCGATGTGCCTTGGTCAGATGAAGAAACGTATTATGGTGCTCAAATATCAGCATTAACCGTTTCGCCTGACCAAGATTATCATACGGGTACGATTAGAATAATGATGAAACCTGGAAAACAAACCGGAGATAAAGCACTTATTTCAATTGTTCCACAAACAAATTATGTCACAATTGTTAATGAAGTAAGGACAACATCTAGAGATAATAAAGGAGCCATATCTGTTTCTAGAAAACATGGAGAGAATGTAATTTATCTTAAAGGCTCTATTCCGATGAATGGAACTACAAAAACAGAATATGTGGCCGTTTGGGAGCCGACAGAACATGTGCTTGAAGTAATAAAACAAGTGTTAACAAACCATGGCATTATATTGCTAGGTAGTACAAAGGTCGGTAAAACACCAGAAAGAGCGAAACAAGTTGCTGTCCATCAATCTATGCCTTTATCAGAAATTCTCGTCCCTTTTATGAAATATAGCAATAATGGACATGCCGAGATGATTGTGAAGGAGATGGGATATAAAGTGACAGGAGAAGGAAGTTTTGAATCAGGATTAAGTGTGTTAAAAAATGAATTACAACGTTTTGACCTTGAAGGAGAGAATTTGATCATCCGTGATGGTTCAGGCATTTCTCATGTTAATTCAATTACAGCAAATGACATTTCAAAGCTTTTGTTTAAAGTGCAAGAAGAACCATGGTTCAGTTCATTTTATCATTCACTGCCGCTTGTCGACGGAGACACTCGTATTGAAAGAGGGACACTTTATTCAAGAATGAAACAAACAGCAGCAACGAAAAGAGTACGAGCAAAAACTGGTACGCTTACATCTGTTAGCTCATTAGCAGGATATATTGAAAGGAACGATGAGAACGATCTTATTTTTTCGATCTTATTAAATAATGTGCTAGATGTTAAACAAGCTAAAAAATTAGAAGATCGAATTGTCCTTTCCCTCACCAATAAATAACCAAATCGCATACCCTTTTTACCGTAAGGATATGATAAAGATTATCTGAACGAAGAAAAGGAGGGATAACATTGAATAACGAGCATGAGCCATTAACCTATTTTGAGAAACTTGAGAATGTGTACATTCTTCTTGAAACGAAACAAATGCTTGAGGCGAAATTAAAGGAATCACAAGCAAGTATTCAGGAAAAATCAATTTTAGAAGACGATCTTCGTAAGATTCATGAAGAGATATTAGAATATACAAACGGCTATCAGATTGAACCAGAACAAATGTCTGTAAGTTCTTTATTTAACCCTGGAATAGATGCAGATAATGAATAGTTATATCTAACAAATAAGGAGTAAAGTGATGAAAAAGAAGGTGTTGTTACTGCTTCTGATGAGTATAATCTTGTCTGTCCATCCTCAAATAGGGCAAGCAAGAGGAGAGGGCGAACAGGCTTCTTTAATCGTAAAATCATCAAGTCGATCTCTCCATCAAACCGTTCTGAACATCAAATCACCCAAAGTAGTCCAAGCCTTATTACAGGCTTATCCTCAACGTGAGGTGCAGGAAATTCCAGGAACAACGAATTATATTTTGGTTGAAGATAACGGATTGCTTCGGATCTTAGCTGTTGATTTAACAGGAAACCTCTATGATGTTCAACAAAAGGTTTTGCTACACCTAGATTCAAACACAGAGAAAAAAATCATTTCTTATTTTGAAAGGTTGCATCTGTACCATTTTGGTCAGCCAGTGAATTGGGAGGAAGTAGACGATATTATTCCCCGTTATACAACATTTACTGTGATAGACCTTGAAACTGGATTGCGTTTTAAGGCACAGCGAAGAGCCGGTAATAAGCATGCAGATGTTCAACCATTAACAAAAACGGATACTGCGATTATGAAAGAGATTTATGGTGGAAAGTGGAGTTGGAAAAGAAGGGCGGTTGTTATACAGCATAAAGGGTATAAACTTGCGGGTTCAATGCACGGAATGCCTCACGGAGGAGGGGCCTTAGCTAATGGCTTTCCTGGTCATTTTTGTATCCATTTTAAAGACAGTGTAACTCATTCGACAAGGAGTCTAGATTTGTCTCATCAACTAATGGTACACAAAGCAGCAGGTGACTTATCTTCCTATGTAAACGAATTAGAAGCTCAAGAAGTAGTAGAAGCCTTATTTATCGCAATTAATCAGCATGATTTAGATTTACTAAATATCGTTGATCCAACCATTTCAAAACAAGCTAAATATTTAATTGATCACGTTGAATCCATCCGTTTTATTAAAAAGAACAATCCTCCAACAATTCAAGGAGACCTTGTTTTTGAACTTCCACTACGTTTTAAAATAAAGCAAAAGGGTAGAAAAGAAGTCGATTCACATTATACTTTTCTCTTAAGACGTGAGTCACCAACTGATCCATGGAGGTTTCATGAATTGGATGAAGAGAAAATGATTAAATAATAATTAAGTACAGATTTTAAAGTCATACGCTTCCTTTAAGGTAGACAGGTTAAATTGTAAGATAACTGTTTACTTCAAGGGGAGTATTTTTTTCTGTTAAAAAGGCTCAATCCTTAAAGGGTCAAATCACATCAAAAACGCCTAAACGGCCTCAGCTCTGTTCATAGAGCTGAAGCTGCTTAAGATCGATTTTACGATTTCTGATGCTTACGTTGAAACGGGGCATTCATTATAGGATTTCTGCGTTGTTTATGATGATTTCTTTAGGTAATTTCGATGGAGCACCTGGCACACGTCTTTGCTCATAAATAACTGAATCGGATGATAAAATATATACTAACATTTGACCGCCATATATTTTGGCTTGAATAAGAATAGGTTGGTTTAAATTGTTTTTAAACGTAAAATCAGGTCCATACCAACTAACTGTTGCATCACGCCCACGTGGAACATAAGGGACCCTCCTGCTATGAGAATAGCGCTGAATAACTTTTAAACCAGCATGGTCAATCGCATTGTATAACGTTGATGAAACTTGGCAAATACCACCTCCGATATCTTCCGATAATTCCCCTCGGACTATAACAGGAGCTGATAAATACCCACGTTCTCGAGTCCGTTTTCCGACAACCTGATTGAATGAAAAAGTTTCACCAGGAAACACAACATGATTGTTAATAGCTTCGGTCGCCAAATGAATATTATGCGAACGCTCTTTGTTACGATTGTTAAAATAGGTTACATATTGTCCTATACGTTGAACACGAATATTGGACAAAATTTCGCTATTTACTTTTGGATGTACAGGCCGTATCGGTACTTTTAACTCAGCTGATTCAATACCGTAATAATATTGGTAGAATCTTTCTTTAAATTGGCGCTTATCGAGCATATACCCAATCTGTTCCGGAATCAATTGACCATTTTTAGCGATTTTCGCATTAACAGGAGGCAGAAAAACTTTTTGTTCCACTTTAGTCAAAAAGAAATGATATTTATCATGATCAATCATTTCTTTACCAATTAAAGGCAGGTAGAAGTCTTCCCTGTTTACAGTGGCAATCGTTTCACCCTCATGTGTAACAGTTAAATCATCAGGAGTTAAAAAAGGGGATAAGAGCATAAGAATCGTTAAGAAATATGTCATTTTGTTAAGATACCTCCCTAATTTAGTATAACTAGAGAAGTGAAATTTCATGTGAAAAGTAGAAACGAAAAACATGACTTTTTTAAAGAATCGTATTACTGGGTTAAACAGATGTAAAGAGTACAAAAAAAGGATGACGCAACAAATCATTGCAACATCCAAGCTCATTTCTCTTACCAACGCTTTTTAATCCAATTTTCAATTTTTCGTTTAAAAACAATTTGAATAGGCTCATGTTCTTGGCCTATCGGGTTAACGAGCACGGTTCGAATACCTACATTTTTGCCACACCAAATATCAGTGAATAGCTGATCGCCCAGAAAAAGTGTAGTATCATCTTTAGCACCTAGTGTATTCATATGTTTTCTCACCTCTGAAGCGGAAGGCTTTTTGCATTTTCCGAAGCCGATGATGCCGTGCGGCTCACAAAAGCGATCGACACGCCCCTGACTATTATTAGAGGCAATTACCAATTGAACACCATTGTTTTTTAACATTTGAATCCAATCAATCAGCTCATCATCACCAGGCTGATCGTGAGTTGCCAGCGTACTATCTAAATCGGAGAAAATCGTTTGAACATTGTTTTTCTCCAACCACTCTTTTGTAATATCAGAAAAATGATGGAGCTCAAAATCAGGTTTGAAAAACTTCATAATATACTCACTGCCTTTTATGTATTTGCCATGTTCTCATTGAATAAGAGAGCTTCATAAATTATACACTATTCTTCTCTTACATTTCATCAAAGTTTATGAATTAACAATCCATCATTTATTTTTTATTAGAATTTCACTTTATCCAAAATTTTGAAATAAGTGTTATACTATTAGAGATGCGAAATAAATTCAATTATTTAAAGAAGGCGATTTCTTTTGAGTAAAAAACTAGTATATATTTTGAGTGCTGTAATGGTTGGAGGACTTTTCTCTCTTCTAAACATCCCGGCAGGTTGGTTACTCGGTTCCATATTAGCTGGAATGGTTTGTTCATTTTTTATTATGAAAATCTATTTACCTAATAAGCTATTTACTGTTGTATTAGCGATTATCGGTGCAAACATTGGCTTGATGCTTAGACCTGAACAATTTTTAAATTATCAAGCATTGCTCTTACCATTTTTTATCACGTTAACGATTACGATTATAAGTGGCATTTTGTTAGGAAAGTTTTTAAAGCGTTACTCAAATTTAAACCACAATACGGCATTTTTTTGCTGCTTACCTGGGGGAGCGTCTGAGGTAATTGCCCTAAGTCATCAGTATGGAGCGAATGAACAAGTGGTTGCAGCCTTCCATACAACGAGAATTACTTTGTTTGTGTTAGTGATCCCTTTAGTCGTAGGTTTAAATGAACCTATTGCCGGGAAGCAATCGAATTATTTTATCGATGTAAATGTGTCTCAAGTCTTTCTCTCCATAAGTATTTTAATATCGATCATGCTGGTAACTATTTTATTAAGCAAACGGGTGAATTTTCCTGGTTCTTCATTATTTTTTGCGATTGGTTTAGGCTTTCTATGTCATCTGCTATTTCCTACAATAGAGGTACCGGGATTTATAATGGGAATTGCACAGTCGATTATGGGAGCAATAATTGGGATTCGCTTTGATCGAAAAGCACTTTTACAACTAAAGGAAATAGGTGGTATTAGTGCAATAACCTTATTCATTTACTTTATGATGAGCCTAGGCCTTGCTACAATCTTCTTTGTGCTAACACCGATTGATTGGCTTTCAAGTTTATTAGGGATTGTTGCAGCAGGAGCAGCAGAGATGGCTTCAACTGCTGCTGCATTGAACATGGATGCAGCACTAGTAGCAACATTGCAGATGGCAAGAGTACTGGCATTGTTTTTAGCTTTGCCATTTCTGATAAAACTATTTGCTAACACAGAACAAGAGTAGATAAAATATACGGTAATCTAAAAAAAGGATGGAGGTTTTCCTTCATCCTACATTTTCTAAACGTATTCTACATTTCTTATTAAGGCTGATAGTCCGATTATTTGTTTTTATTGAGCATGATAAAATCCCTAACTTCTTTAGGGGTGAGACCTATTCTTTTTGCTTCCAATAATAGCTGAAGCCACTCCAAATCTAACGAACTTTTTCTTTCGTCCTCTGGCGAAAAAATCATCTTCCATCCTCCATTTGTTCGGTAACTCAGCCATCCTAGTAATAAAATTCACCTTAGATCTGAAGTTTTGCGTCCTTATCTTTCAATAAGTTTGCCTTTTCATTATTTAAATGTAATAAGAAACAAAGAACAACGAATTTTATAGAGTGAAAAAATAGGTAAAATCTTACATTTGAACCCTTTTTACGTTAATTATGTTGTTAATCTAATAAAATAGTAACATAATATCGATATCGTAATTAGTAAAAAAAATCCAAAAAAATCGACAGTTATATACAATCTTCATAAAAGGGATTATAGGACCATTTGGCTAAATAAGCTTTATGTTTTGTACTTTTTATTAATTTCTGTTTTAATAATAAAATAGGATATTTTAGGTAAAATAGAAAAGTACGATAAAGTTAGGAGCGATTAAAATGAAATTACTTGGGGTTTCTGGGTCTTTAATTGGAGAAAAAACGGCTATAGCTGTAAATGAGGTTCTAAAAAGAGCGAAAGAGTTAGAGCCTAAATTAGAAATTGAATTAATCGATATGAAAGAGTTAAATGTTGAATTCGTAACGGGGAAGCCGTTCGATCAATATAATCAGGACACGCAAATGGTCATTACGAAAATAAAAGAAGCTGATTTGTTTGTGATTGGTACGCCAATTTATCAAGCATCTATTACTGGTGCATTGAAAAACTTATTTGATCATCTGCCTACGAATGTTTTCGAATCAAAAGTGGTTGGAACTGTAACTACAGCTGGATCAGACAAACATTTCCTTGTTGCAGATAATCAATTAAAGCCAATCTTGTCTTTCTTTAAAGCTATTACACCTACGAATGTGTTTGTACACAGCAGCTGCTTTGATCAAAACAATGTGATTACAAATGAAGAGGTAAACGATCGTATTGATACATTAGCAAAAGAATTGGTAACCTTACATACGAAGTTAAAGCTGTAAGCAATTCCCAAAGGGGCGTCCAAAAGGTCAATAATTGGCTTTTTGAAACGTCCCTTTGTTTATGGTACACAAGTGGGATCATTGACAAAGAGGTATTTATAACGGTATAATTATCTCGAAACTGAGATAAAAAATAAAGGAATGAATGAATAATGAAAATAAATGATCAAGACCAATCGTTGAAATTATTCGTTGTATTGTCACGAGCAGTTCAAACTATTACGAAGCGAGTAGAGGAAGACATAAAAACGTATGGTTTAAACCCAACAGAGTTTGCGGTATTAGAACTTCTCTATAGCAAAGGTGATCAGCCTATCCAAAAGATTGGCGAAAAAGTATTGCTTGCGAGCAGCAGTATAACTTATGTAGTTGATAAGCTTGAGAAAAAGAACTTTCTGTTTAGAAAACCATGTCCGAAAGATCGTCGTGTTACATATGCCGCAATAACAGAAGAAGGAACGCAGCTTATGAACGATATTTTTCCTAAACATAGGGAAGCAATTCAAGATATATTTGGTGGTTTAGATGAAAATGAAAAAGAGAACATGATCGTTCAATTGAAAAAGTTAGGATTTTACGCGAAAGATCTATAATTTTTTCAAGTTAAACGAACGAATTACTACCTCTTTTAAATTGATTTAAGGTGTTAGAGCGTTACTTTTTTCCTGGTTGCAATCTTAAATGTTGCTTTCATGACAAAAGACATGCATAGACAAGTTTGACCAGTTTTTTAAAAATTCCCTCCTAATCTATAACAGATTAGGAGGTTTTTTTATACAGAAATTTGTAGAAAACTGCGCTTGCCTTGGAAATAACATAGTTTTTGCTTTTAGAACTAGAAGAATTTGATGTACTATTAGTAAATTAATTAAACGTTTGTTTAAATATAGCATGGGATGGTGTTTAAAAAGAGAGTCTAATTTTATAGCAACAAATCGTTGTGGGGACTTTTAAACCAAGCCTAAAAGACCGTTGACGAACGAATATGTAAGCGATTACAATAGTGTCGAAATAACAACGTTGTTAAAGGAACTGTTTGTTGTTCGAAATAACAACGTTGTTAAAATGCCTGACTTGAAAGGAGGAGTATGATTCGTTCGTTCTTTAATCTTGTAATTTAGAAAGGGGCAGGAAATGAATAGAGAATGCAGACGGTATATTGCAATGTTACTGACAATCATTTTAATTGTCTCACCAATGAATCTCGCTGTTTTTGCCAACGAGGCAGAGGGCGATGTTGACCGGGAGATGATCTCGGTTTCGAGTGAGTGGCAGGGGAGTGTTTTTGGTGATAATGGAGGGCAAGGTAACTACACATATGAACATTTCGAAATTACAGAGAACGAGGATCAAACCGTAACTCTTCGTAGCTCTGATGATAAAGGCAAGATTGCTAGTAACACAGAAGGAATGACGTATTATTATAAAAACGTACCTATTGATGGAAATTATGAACTTACAGCAACTGCACATGTTGATTCTTGGACTGCTAATAATCAAGTGGCTTTTGGTTTAATGGTCCGTGAAAATGTATTAGAAAATCAAAATAAAGATGATTTCACAGGAGATTATGTTGCAGTAGGAGCATTGGATCAACAAATGAAAGGCTTCTTTAAAAATGCAAATACAACTATTCAAAAGGAAGGATTAGCATTTGATCAAATCGCTCCTGCTGTTAATGAACAATATGAACTTCGTATTCAAAAATCAGGTGATTTGTTCGTGTTAACGGTAAATGATGAAATACATACGATTGAAGACTATGAGGGAGACATTCAATTTGCCGGCTTATTTACATCAAGAAACACAACGGTCACTTTTAGTGATATAACATTGAAAGTCGAAGGTGGCCAGGTTGAGTTAGGTGAATGGGACTTTCGAGCGTTTGGTTCAAATACAAGTTTAGAACGCAATCCTGAGCCAACACTCAATGAAGATGGCTCTGTTTCGATCGCTGCAATGGGTGGGAAAGTAGCAGCTGGGGATGAAGGAGTGTCATTTCATTACAAAGAAGTTCCCGCGGAAGCGAACTTTGAAATAAAGACTAAAGCTGTTGTAGATCAGTTTAATAGTGATAGCTCCATTAGCACACCAAATCAAAAGTCATTTGGCTTAATGCTTAGGGATGAAATAGGTGAACACCTCGATTCAGAGACACAAACGACAGAATATGTAGCTGTTGGTGCACTTGATACGGTGATGAAAGGATTTTATAAAGAAGCTAGTAAACAAGTGAAGTTTGATCCGTTCGCTAACTTAGCCCTACCATCTGCTAGAGAAGAGTATGATCTTTCCATCCGAAAGTCGGGCGATACATTTGTCATCACAGTAGATGGACAAACTGAAACGGTAACATTAGATTCACTTTTTGACGAAACGATTTATGTTGGAGTATACGTGGCACGTGATGCACAAATTACGTTTAGCGATTATGAAATTGCCGTCGATGATCGCAACGTAACTGGACTAGCAGTAGATTCTAGCGAGATGAAAACGGAATACTTAAAAGGTGAAAGTCTGGATTTAAAAGGATTAATAGTAACAGCAGAGTTTTCTGATGGCAGTACATCAACTCTAACAAGCCGTGATTATATCGTTACTGGATTTGATAGTAGTGAAGTAGGCAAAAATACTATTAATTTAAATTATAATGGGGTAACAGCGACTATTGACTTGATGATTAAAGCATTGAGTGTGACAAATCTTAATATAAAATACTTCCCAGTTAAAACAGAGTATTATATTGGTGACCTCTTTGACCGACAGGGGCTTGTTGTAGTCGCAGAATATGAAAATGGTTTTAAATTTGAAGAGTTAACGAGTGATCAATATACGTTAACGATTGACGGCAAACCTGCGGAAGATTTTGTTTTTGAATCAGCAGGAGAGGTTAAGGTTGTTGTCCAATCAAATGAAACAAAAGAAACGAATATTTCTTTTGATGTGGTGGTCAGTGATGCAGAACTAGAACAATTAGAGATCAGACAAACTCCGGCCAAAACGCTTTATTTTCTGGGCGATGAATTAGATTTAGCTGGATTGAGTCTTTATGCTAATTACAGTGATGGCACTGATGTGAGGTTGACGGCAGGAGATTATGATGTTTCTGCATTTGATTCTGCAACTACGGGTGAACGTGAGGTGATACTGACTCATAAAGGTAAATCTATAGGTTTTACTGTGACGGTGAAAGAAAAAGAATTAAAAGCATACACAGTAACTAATTATCCTAAAACAACGTTTGCAACAGAAGAGGACTTTGATGCGGAAGGGTTAGAAGTTTCGAAGGTGTATGATAATTTAGAAATGGAGATTGTACCACAGGAAAAATATACATTGGATAAATCAGCATATGATTCGAGTAAGGCTGGGGTCTATGATATTGTTATCCAACCTACTAATGAGGTTATTGAGGCCATTACCTATTCTGTGACGGTAAGAGAATTCACGGAGCCCGAATGGAATAAGATGAGATTTGGTCAATCCACTTCCGATCAACGCAATTATGTTGAAGAGTTAGAAAACGAGGCAGTACGAATCGTTGCTCTTGAAGGCGGTGGGAAAATAACTGGTGACCATGATGGGATTGCTTTTTATTACACAGAAGTTAATGCTGATGAAGATAACTTTGTATTATCTGCGAATATTAACGTGATAGAATATGCGAAAACGCCACATGATGGACAAGAGTCATTTGGAATTATGGCACGTGACGCTGTGAATTCTGTTGAGGATGCAAGTGTTTTTGCTTCTAACATAGCTGCTGTTGGTGGTTTTAGTGGAGGAACAAGAGAGGAAAACGGCACTCAAGCGTTTATTCGAACAGGAGTCTTAGCAGCTGATGGGGAAGGTAGTGAAGGGATTCAGAAACAGATGCTAAAAAAGGAAAGACCAACAAAAGACAATACGTACCCTGAAAAAAATTATAGATTAACTCTGGCCAAAACGAATAGTGGATATACTGGTCAATTAAATGATGGACAAGACGTATTATTTTTTGAACCAGAACTACTAAATGTTCAAGATTCAAAGATTTATGTTGGTTTTTATGCCGCTCGACTTGCTACAATTGAGGTGAGTGACATTGAATTTGAGATAACGGCAGCGAAAACAGATGCTCCAAAGGTCGAACCTCCACAAGAGGCTGTCACTCCAAAACTAGACGTTCTCTCTCTTGATAAAACAGCTAAATCAGAATATGACTTGTTATTGGAATCGAACGTAGATGGCTTTGTGACAATTAAACAAGGACAAACTGTTATTGCGAAAGATCAAAGAGTTGAAGCAAGTAAAATTGTGGAAATTAAGGCTGAGCTAGCGGTTAATAACAATACTAATTTTAGTATAGCGTTCGTACCAGATGATACTCAATATTTAACAACTTATGAACAAATCGTTCGTAATTTTACAGTTGATATGAGGTCTTATGCGGAAGGCAAAGATATATATGTATCCCCAAAAGGGACTAGTACAGGTGATGGAACCAAAGAAAATCCACTCGACCTTGATACAGCGATTCATTTTGTCCAGGAAGGTCAAAAAATCGTCGTTCTTGAAGGGCAATATATTCGATATACACCGCTTGAAATTAAGAAGTTTAATGATGGAACTGAAGAAGCTATGAAGTATTTAGTTGCTGATCCACATGCTACGGAGAGACCAGTTATTGACTTTGATCGACGTTCTGAAGGTGTTGTTCATAGTGGAAACTATTGGCATGTCGAAGGAATTGACTTTACTCGATCAGCTGGAAACACAAAAGGTTATACAATTGGTGGAAGTCATAATATTATCGAAAATGTTCGGGTATATGAAAATGGTGATACAGGTCTTCAAATAAGTAGAACAGACTCGTCTGCTCCTAGAGAAGAATGGCCTGCCTATAACCTTGTATTAAATAGTGTGGCGTTTGATAATCGAGATCCGTCTGAAAACAATGCTGATGGGTTTGCTGCTAAATTAACGGTTGGTGAAGGAAACACCTTTAGAGGTTGTATTTCCCATAATAACATTGATGACGGGTGGGATCTTTATACAAAAGTAGGCACAGGTGCTATTGGTGCTGTAACGATTGAAAATAGTATTGCATTTAATAATGGACGCCTAACAAACGGTTATGAAGGAAACGCAGGAAAGAACGGTTTTAAACTTGGAGGTGAAGGAGTTCACGTTCCTCACATGATCCGTAACAGTATTGCTTTTGGAAACGGATATTTCGGCTTTACGAGTAACAGTAATCCAGGTTTAATTGCTGAAAATAATATTGGTTTTAACAATGAAGGAGCTAATATCAGCTTTACTACTTATGCCCATATTCCGACAGACTTTACCATTAATGGGTTTGCTTCCATTAGGACGACAGGAACAGATCGTGATAGTTATCCAGCTGCATTAGATTCGGATCGAAATTTCATGTTTAATGGTGCAAATACTGTAAATAAATCAGGGGATGAACTTCCAGATTCAGTTCTTGAAAGTTTGGAAGCCATTTTTGAAAGAGACGATGAGGGAAGAATTGTATCGATTAAACGAGATTCTGACGGTGAAATCCAGTGGGGGGAAGTTTGGGAAACCTTTGATTCAGTCACAAATGACCAATCAAATAACGAAGAAGAGGAAGCCGTGATTTCCTTTACTCCTAGTGTCATTAACTTGAAGGGAGTTCAAAGGTCTAATGGGAAAAGCAATGCAATAATTCGTGCTCATATAGAATTAACAAATGATTCCTTTAGTACGAAAGAAATTGATGTTGGATCCATTCTTTTGAATGAAAAAGTACATGTAAATGGAGAAGCTGTAGTCAAAGAAAATCGATTAACAGTTACATTCCTACGAAAAGATTTGCTGCAACTAGTGGAAAAGGAAGATCAAGTACCGATTACAATTACTGGTCAGTCAAAATCAGGAGAAAAGTTTAAAGGAACTACATTCGTAAAAGTCTTAAAATAGAATAAGTTTGAGGCTACTGATTTGTTTAAACTCAGTAGCCTCTTTTGTGCAAACACTTATGTTGGATTATGCTGACTTTCTTCATAGGCAATAAGGACAACGTCTTTTTCGGTCTCATTACGGATTTCTGACTCTAATAACATGATTCTATTTAGTAAGTCAGGATTTAAATCGGCTGCTGTATAGCGATCGAATTCAAGTGGCTGTTTTTGATCCATTCCATGATCCTCCTCTTTTTATATATCGTTAATGTTTCTCCTTAAATAGCGTTCTATTCAAAATAAGTTGCTCGTTTCTTTGGAATAGCAGGAAAATGTAAACAATCCAACATACTCGACATCATACAAGGAAAAGCTATAGAAAATAAGGAAATTAAGGTGAATTGAATGAAAATTTTATGTATTGATGGTGGAGGAATTCGTGGGATATTTGCTGTGGCCATATTAAAAAAAATGGAAGAAGAGTATAAAAAACCAATTGGCGAATTATTTGATGTAGTTTCTGGGACAAGTACAGGAGCCATTATTGCGACATCTGTTATTTTAAACAAACCTATGAAAGAATTACTTAAAGGATATAAAAAGTTCGGGAAACAGATTTTTAATCCACAGGCTCAAATAGGAATATTTAAAAGTGTGTACAGCGACAGGTATTTAAGAAAATATTTTAAGAAGACTTTTGGTGAATTAAAACTGGCCGATATAAAAAAACCATTGCTTATTCCTGCTGTTGATGTTACGCATGGAAAGCCATACGTTTATCGCTCAAATTATGGTCATCCTGAGAGTGATGATTTATCAATAAAACTATGGGATGCTGTTCTATCTTCTTGTTCGGCTCCTGTCTATTTTCCTCCAAATAATATTAATAATAAATACTTATCGGTTGATGGGGGATTATGGGCTAATAACCCATCGATGGTTTGTGTAACAGAGGCAATGCAGTTTTTTAATAAGCGTTTAGATGAAATTCATATATGTTCTGTTGGTACAGGACTGCAGCAAATCGAATATAAAATTGAGAAAGACAAATACTGGGGAATAAAAAAGTGGCTGCCGTTTCAATTTCCCTTTATGAAAATTAGTCCTAAACTTTTAGATTTAGCCCTTGACCTTTCTTCGGAATCTATAACGTATCACTGTCAACATCTGTTAGGAGATAATTATTTTCGGTTAAATGAGGATTTAGGAACAGAAGTCCCATTTGATGATGTCTCTTGTATTGATGATTTAATAAAATTAGGTGAGGAAGTCTATCAGAATCAAAAAACAAAAGTGCAACATTTTTTGCAACTATAGAAGGAGAAGAAAATGAACACGGAAGTATGGTTAAATAAGGTTCCTATTAAGGTATTTAATTATAAAGAAATTTTAGATGTCGATGCGAAAACGCTAAAATCAGTTACATTTGACTTTGAAGTGCGAAGTGAAGAGTATCATACAATTACAACTCTACTTTATGACAGGACATTCGATGTGAATATTCCTAGCAGGCAACGGTCATTTCAGGGTGAAATATATAATTACTCTACATCAATTACGAATTTATATGAGAAAAATCAAGTTGGTATATTTCATTTAGAATTAAGAGAGATTAAATAGAAATAATGGGGGTGTCTTAAATTTTATGACACCCCAGTTACCTTTTTTACAATCTATTTCTTTTAATAAAAATAAGGGAAAAGTAAGCTAGCTAATAAAAAGTAAGGGAAATGCTGACGTCTAAACCGTCTAAATCTTCTTGGGTAGCCATATCCGTATCCGGGATAGCCTCCGTAAGGGCCATACCCGCCATATCTAAAATCAGTATGAGTTCCTTGATCTTCACCAGCTGGGACTAAAACACTGACTCCCTCACGGTCAATTCCATCAATGATTCCGTCTACCATTTGACCATCTGTCGTTTGAAATTGTACAAGGTGATGTAAATATTGTTGGCATAAGTCATACATTTGCTGTTGATGCATGGATGGATCTGCAGAATGTGAAGGCATTTGCTGTTGATGCCCCCCTGCGGCATCGTTTGCGGCATTCCTCCGTGAGGCATTTGATTCATTAAGTGGTTATGATTCATTTTCATTCCTCCTTTTTTACATGGTCAATATATGCAGATCTAGGCAAATGTGATACTCACACTGGTAAAGAATTGTAATTAACTAATTCAATAAAAAAACCTATTTCACTAAATGAGGTGAAATAGGAAGGGAAATTAAGGTTTAAGCACGACCTTTATACAATTGTCCTCATGATCGTTAAAAATCTTGTAAGCCTGCTTTGCTTCATCAAGAGATACTTTATGAGTGATTATTTCTTTAGGATCATATTCATTATTAACAATTTGTTCATATAATTTCGGCATGATTGGGATAACAGGTGCTTGCCCCATTTTAATTGTGACATTACGTGTGAAAAACGGACCTAACGGGAAATTGTTGTAGTTTGCCCCATAAACTCCAGTCAGTTGAACAACACCTGTTTTTCTTACTGCTTTTGTTGCGATTTGAATAGGGCCAATTGTTCCGCCTTGGAGCTTTAGCTTTTGTTCAATATATTCTAATGGTGATTTTTTTCCATCCATTCCGACACAATCTATGACTACATCTGCTCCACCCGATGTTATTTCCTTTAAGTGTTCACCCATATCCGGAAATTCAGTAAAATCAAATACTTCCACATGATTCATTTTTTTTGCATGGGCTAGTCGATAGTCAAGATAATCAATAGCAATAACACGTTTAGCTCCTTTTTGCCACGCATATTTTTGAGCCATTAAACCGACAGGACCGCAGCCTAGAACAATGACAGTATCTCCTTTTTTGACGCCTGCATGTTCTACACTCCAATAAGCTGTTGGAAGGACGTCAGATAAAAATAGTAACGACTCATCTTCTAATTCACAAGATTCAGGGATGACAAAAGGGGTGAAATTGCCAAAAGGGACTTTTAAATACTCTGCTTGTCCACCAGGATGGTTTCCAAATTTTTCGGTATAACCAAAATAACCGCCTGAGTCATAATGTGGGTTTGAATTATCACATTGACTTGTTTCGCCATGATTACAATACGTACAATGACCACAAGCTACATTAAAAGGAACAACAACGCGGTCTCCCTTTTTTACTTTCGTTACCTCGGGTCCAACTTCCTCTACGATACCCATTGGTTCATGTCCAATGCTATAACCTTTAGGTAAGGGCATATTCCCTTGATATAAGTGTAAGTCAGAACCACAAATGGCGGTTGATGTTATCCGAACAATTATATCATCTTTCTTTTCTATTTTTGCATCCTCAACTTCAGTTACTTCAACGTGATTAGGTCCTTGATACGTGACTGCACGCAATACTCTCACTCCATTCAATTTATTCTCCTTTTAAAGTATTTCAATCCATAATCAACATTAGTCAGTTAATAATTAACATAATCAATTTATTGTTTTAGATTGAATAAAATGGGTAACATACTAACTAAGATTATATGGGAAGAAGAGCAACTTAGACTACTGAAATAAGGGGACCTAAAACATGCTAACACCAGAGCAACGAATTACTTTACATGGCTTTAATAACCTTACGAAATCTTTAAGCTTTAACATGTATGATGTTTGTTACACGAAGACGAAAGAAGAAAGAGAAGCTTATATAGAATACATTGACGAACAGTACAATGCTGATCGCTTAACGAACATATTAGAACATGTGACTGAAATAATAGGTGCACATGTTTTGAGTGTTGCGAAGCAAGACTTTGAACCACAAGGAGCAAGTGTTACTTTATTGGTTTCAGAAGGTCCAGTCGTTGAAGTTCCAAATGAATCTTATGATGAATCTCCAGGTCCACTACCAGAATCTGTAGTAATGGGATTAGACAAAAGTCACATTACCGTTCATACGTATCCAGAGTTTCATCCGTATGAAGGAATCAGTACTTTTAGAGCGGACATCGATGTCTCGACTTGTGGTGAGATTTCACCATTAAAAGCTTTAAACTATTTAATTCACTCTTTTGAGACCGATATAATGACAATGGATTATCGAGTACGTGGCTTTACAAGAGACATAAAAGGTCATAAGTTATTTATCGATCATGACATAAATTCAATTCAAAATTATATACCAGATGAAGTAAAGAAGTTATATGACATTATTGATGTAAATATTTATCAGGAAAATATATTTCATACAAAGTGTAAACTTAAGGATTTCGATCTCGACAACTATTTGTTTGGCAAAACGAAGGTTGATCTACATCCTGGGGAAGCAGAAGAAATTACAAATAAACTCACGGTAGAAATGGATGAGATCTACTATGGAAAAAATATAAAATAGCTGCTAGGAACCATGTTATTCGTGGTTCTCTCTTTTTTTATTAGGCTGGGAAATAATGACAGTAATTCCTTGTGTGAAAAGGAAGAAACTATAATGAGGGTTTATTGAAGGGGGATGAATAAGGATGGCAAGGAGAAAAAGACTACTCGTTCCAGAAGCACGAAAAGCGATGAATCAATTTAAAAATCAAGTGATGGCAGAGCAAGGTTATTTTATAGATGAAAGAAATCCCGATCATGTCAAGTATTAAGTTGCAGAAGAGGTAAATGTCCCTTTAAAGAAAGGCTATAATGGAAAGCTAACTTCAAAACAAGCCGGACAGGTTGGTGGTCAAATTGGTGGAAGTATGGTAAAAGAATTAATCCGAATGGCTCAACAAAATTTAAAAAAATAAGGAGTGAATATAATGATAGCTAAAGATAAAGAGCAATGTGAACCTTTAGAGCATTGGTTAAACGAGGAAAAGGACCAAGAGTTTTCTGAGGAGCTTTCTGACGGAGGAGAACGCAATGAATTTGTAGAAGAACAAACAAAAAGTGGAAGAATTACTACAGGTTGATGTTATGAGTATACTGGAAAGAGTTATAGGGGTGAACGAGAGTGCCAAACATCATTGAGGCAATTAAAGCCGCATTTAATAGCATTGTTGACGACGAAGCTAAACCTCCGTTAAATATTATTGAAGCGTCTTATTCTTGGTTGTATTACAGCATCGTTAAGGAAGCAATTGCTTTTGAAGAAGCTGGTTTGAATACGACGAGTGATGATGAACTGAAAGGCATTCTTACCGATGCAATCAAGTTATGTAACGAGCATGCAACGCAGTTAGAAAAGTTAATGAGGGAGGAAGGAGTAACATTGCCTCCTGTCTCACAACAAAAACCTTATAGCAATAATAATGAGATTCCCCCGGGAGTCAAGCTAACAGATGAAGAATTGTCAAATGGATTAGCAATGAAGATTTTACTTATGAGTAATAAAGCAGCTTATGCGGCTGCGGAATGTGTTAGAACTGATGTAGGTGCTTTATATGTCCAATTTTTTAATGAAGCAGCAGTTTTTGGAGCTACATTAAAAACAAAAATGAGGAAAAGGGGCTGGGCTAAAATTCCACCCGCTTATAGCCCTCCTGGAATCTAACAAATAAACCGACTCACTTGTGAGTTGGTTTATTTGTGTATGTCAAATCTCACTATTACGACTTTCCTAATATTTCACATACCGTAATAGGTTATCAAATTTAATAGTAAAAAATTATTTGTGAGAAATTAAGTAAAAAAACAAAAATTAATTGTGTAGCAATGAAAAATCAACTAAGATATTATCATTCAATAATAAATGCCTGCTTAAGGGGAGTAGCTATCATAGAGTCGTAACCAGAAATACATCCTCGGCTTTATTTACAACTTGAATGTTGTTGGCGAGACTTTTACCAGAAGTAAGGGTCTTTTTTGTATGTGTATACATCTTTAGAGTTAGAAGGTCTAAGTAGAAAATAAATGATTTATAAAGGAGAAAAATAAGGTGTTTCAATGGCGTAATTTGTTTAAAGGGATGGCAATGGGGATTAGTGATTTAATTCCTGGAGTAAGTGGAGGAACCTTAGCATTAGTACTTGGGATTTATCAGCAATTGTTATCAGCAATTAATGGTTTATTTACAAAAGAGTGGAAAAGGCATAGTATATTTTTGATACCATTAGGATTAGGGATTGTATCAGTACTTCTAACTCTCAGCCACTTAATTGAATGGCTATTAGCAGATTATCCTCAACCTACATTTTTCTTCTTTCTTGGGTTAATTATAGGGATTATCCCACTCTTATTAAAAGAGATTCATTATAAACAAACGTTTACGTTTTCTCATTATATTTTAATCATTGTTGGAGCTGTAATTGTTGGTTCTACGATCTTTGTAAAAGATCAAGAATTAGCAGTTGTTATGTCGAACTTAACAGCAAGTGATTTTGTCTTATTGTTCTTCGCTGGATGGTTAGCGAGTTCAGCAATGATTCTCCCAGGCGTTAGCGGTTCGTTTATCTTTTTGCTGTTAGGCGTTTATCCTACCGTAATCAATGCCCTTTCAACGTTTAACTTACCTGTTATTATGACGGTAGGGTTTGGAATTGCTATCGGGTTAGTCATTACGAGTAAATTACTCTCTTATTTACTCTCTCACTATAAAACAGCTGTATATGCGCTTATGGTTGGATTTATCAGTGGTTCCGTTATAGTTATATATCCAGGAATCTTACAAGACTCATTTTTACTGTTCGTCAGTGTGATTGCTTTTATTGCTGGATTGTTTACAGCTTACATGTTAAGTTACGCAGAGAGGCGTAAAACGGCTTCAACACTCTATGTTCAAAAGGATTGTTAATATGAATTGGAACTGTAAAAAGGGTTAATTTACACATCTTAAAACGTTCTTAAGTACAAATGTAAGGGAAAATGGGACAAGGTAGATAAAAATTCTGATCAACAGAAAAGATTTCCGTAAATAGTAAGAAAGGGCTTATCGATATAAATTCGGTAAGCTTTTCTTTAGCAAAAATGTTAGTTAGGCTAATACATTACTAAAAATTACCTCAGTTCCTTTCCTATATAACTTATTTAAACTCCAGTATAATGAAAGATAATGTAAAAACACATCATGACTAGGAGACATCAGACAATGGTTAGTACAAATGTAATTACTGATATTAGACAAAATCAGTTATCAAGTGAGCTAAGTCTTGATGAAATGATCTTGATTGAATCACTTTCTGAGGAGATTTCCGTGGAGAAGGGGCAAATAGTTATTGATGAAACACATCTTTCACAAACCTTTTATTTAGTTAAATCTGGAAGTCTTAATGTACTTTTAGGAGACAAAGGTATTACGGTACGTGAAGCTGGTCATTTTGTTGGTATGCTTGATTTAGATGAAATACCGATCCATTCTGTTGTCGCACGTGAACCATCTACTTTAATTAAAGTAAACGTGGACAAAATCTTCTCTTCGAGTCGCTATCACTCTCTACAAATCAAATTGCTATCAAAAGTAGTAAAGCAGTTATCTCAAGATGTGCGACTACACGAACAGGAAACAAAGAAGTATTATGCTCTTGGAACTCTGAGTGTTTATTTATTATGTATTTTATCTTTATATACGTTAAGTTTAGGCGTTCTAAGTGGTTTTGTGGCAAATTTTGGAGCGTCCACTTTTGTCGATATAAGTTTGATAATTGGTTTCGCTTTTGTTATGTACATATTTATGAAGGGTAGCCCTTATTCCTATAAAGACTTTGGGGTAACGACTGTAAATTGGCGAGATGATATCAAAGAAGCTGCGATTATTACTTTGCCCATTCTACTTTTTTTTCTAATTTTAAAATGGTTTTTAATTACGTTTATCCCTGCATTTTCAGAGATTTCTTTGTTTAATCCAGCTGCAGCATTAACTGATATTGGGTTTAGCTATCCAATGTTTGTATTTATGATCCTCGTTTATATCGTTTTTTCTGTCATACAAGAATTCATCGCAAGAACTGGTTTACAATCAGCTCTTTATCTCTTTTTGCCGAATTCAAAGTATAAGCTAATTATCTCGATTGTTCTGTCCAATTTGCTTTTTGCAATGGCGCATTCACATATTGGAACATTGTTTGCCTTAGTAGCATTTCTTCCAGGTCTTTTCTGGGGGTGGTTGTTTGCTCGTCAGCAGTCAATTGTGGGAGTTAGCTTTTCTCATATGATCATTGGGATTTGGGTTCTATTTATTCTTGGGTATACAGAGTTCGTCCAATTTTAAATTATGGTAGAAGGCTACGTTAGAGTGTAGATAGATGATGTTAAGAGAGAGGATGAGTAGTGAAAAACTACTCATCCGAAAATGATTAGATTAACTTATTCTTTGCTACTAAGATCCCATCTGCATCTGCGTAGATATAAGAACCTGGTTCGAAATTTATGCCAGCAAATTGTACGGCAATGTTTTCTTGGCCTTTACCTTGTTTGAAACTTTTTAATGGCGTTGTTCCAAGAGCAAATATGCTGACATCCATCTCATTGATTAGAGCACTATCTCGAATTGATCCATAAATTATAACACCTGATAGATTACGGTCTACTGCGATTTGTGCTAGATTGTCTCCCATAAGAGCTACTTTTTTCGAACCTCCCCCATCAACAACGAGTACACTTTCTTTCGGAATTGTTTCCAAAGCTTTTTTTACTAGTACATTGTCTTCAAATACTTTAACAGTATGAATCACACCAGAGAAAGAGTGTTTCTTGCCAAACTTGGTAAAGATCGATTCAGCTACTTCAACCTGTTCGCGGTAGTCATCACAAATATCTGCCGTATGAATATTCATTTAAGGCCCTCCAATTATTTAAATTATGAGTGTAGAACAAGATGAAAACTATTACATAATTTAACAGTAGTAGATTACCTTGTATTATTCAAGATTTTTATTAATGGCTAATAAATTTTAGTAGAATTGAATTTGTGAATATCCTTCATTTTCGCAGTGTTTTCCTGTAATATAATTAATATGAGATATTATGACCTGATCTTAAAAATACGTTAGGGTGATGAAATGAAATCTGTTGGAATTATTGGAGTAGGTGCCTATGTACCAGAAAATGTTGTAAGCAACTTAGATCTTGAGACTAGCGTAGCAACAAGTGATCAGTGGATACGCTCTCGTACTGGAATAGAAGAACGTAGGATAGCAAGTGAAGAAGAGGACACCTCGCACATGGCTGTAATTGCTGCTAGAAGAGCCCTTGACGATGCCTCGTTACATCCTGAAGACATCGATTTAATTCTAGTGGCAACTGCAACTCCAGACTATGTATTTCCAACAGTTGCTTGCATGGTGCAGGAAGCCTTAGGAATACGTCATATACCGGCAATGGACCTTAGTGCTGCATGTTCTGGATTTGTTTATGCATTAGTAACAGGAAAACAGTTTATTGAAACGAATACATATAAGAATGTATTAGTTGTTGGCAGCGAGAAGTTCTCAAAAATAGTCGATTGGTCTGATCGAAATACTTGCGTCTTGTTTGGTGATGGGGCTGGGGCTGTTGTTTTAAGCGAAGTTTCAGATGGGAAGGGAATACTCTCATTTGAATTAGGTGCTGATGGTACTGGTGGCAAGCATTTATTTGTTGATAACCAAACGAATTATGTTGCCATGAATGGAAGTGAAGTATTTAAGTTTGCTGTGAGACAAATGCCTGATTCTTGTTTACAAGTAATTAAAAAGGCAGGTTTGTCGAAAGAGGATGTTGATTTTCTAGTTCCTCATCAAGCCAATATTCGCATTATTGATGCAGCTAGACAGAGATTAGGTTTAGATAAAGAAAAAGTTTCAACAACGGTAACGAAGCATGGGAATACATCCGCTGCTTCCATCCCGTTAGCTTTATTTAGTGAAATAGAAAAAGGTTCTATTAACGATGGAGATATTGTTGTAATTGTCGGCTTCGGTGGTGGTTTAACATGGGGTTCTGTTTGTTTAAAATGGGGGAAATAGATCTGATTTAGTTGAAGGGGAGAGTTTTCATGAAAAAACGAGTCGTAGTAACAGGAATTGGAGCCGTTACTCCTTTAGGGAATGATGTTAACACAACTTGGGCAAATCTAACAGCAGGTGTTTCTGGAATCGGACCACTATCTAGAGTAGATGCTGACCAATTTAATGTGAAAGTAGCTGGGGAAGTAAAAGAATTTACCCCTGGTGATTATATGGACAGTAAGGAAGCAAGAAGAATGGCACGTTTTACCCATTTTGCTATTGCTGCAAGTAAAATGGCTGTTGAAAATGCTGAACTTAAAATTGGTGAAAACATACAATCAGAACGTGTTGGGGTATGGATAGGTTCTGGGATTGGTGGTTTAGATGCATTTGAGGAGCAGCACAAAAAATTCTTAAACAAAGGACCAAAAAGAGTAAGCCCATTTATCATTCCAATGTTAATTCCTGATATGGCATCAGGTCGTGTTTCGATAGAGCTTGGGGCCAAGGGGATAAACAATTGTTCGGTCACAGCGTGTGCCTCTGGAGCAAATTCAATTGGCGATGCATTCCGAGTAATACAAAATGGCGAAATGGATGCAATGATTACAGGAGGAGCGGAAGCGGCGATTACTGATATGACCATTGCTGGTTTTGCTAATATGACAGCACTATCTACGAATCCAGATCCGAAAACGGCTAGTCGTCCTTTTGACCAAAATCGTGATGGATTCGTGATTGCAGAGGGATCAGGGGTATTAATTCTAGAAGAATTAGAACATGCTCTTACACGCGGGGCCCGTATTTATGGTGAAATTGTAGGATATGGTGCTACTGGTGATGCTCATCATATTACAACACCAGCACCAGACGGTGAAGGTGGGCAGCGTGCGATGAAATCAGCTTTAAAAGATGCAAATCTAGCACCTGAACAAATTGACTATATAAATGCTCATGGAACTAGTACTCATTACAATGATTTATATGAAACTTCAGCAATCAAAGAAGTATTTGGAGAGCATGCTTATCAATTAGTTGTCAGCTCGACGAAATCGATGACAGGCCACCTGCTCGGTGCTGCAGGAGCAATTGAGGCTATTTTTTCTCTTTTGGCTATTCGAGATAGTGTCGTACCACCGACGATCAATTACGAAACTCCGGATCCAAGTCTCGATTTAGATTATGTTACAAACGGGGCGAAAGAAATGCAAGTTGATGCTGTATTATCGAATTCATTAGGATTTGGTGGCCATAATGTATCATTAATCTTTAAAAAATACTAAAATGGATGAGAGAAAAGGTGACTACCTTTTCTCTTTTTTGTTAATTTGGCTTATCTTTAATACAATAATCATAGCAACAAATTGTAAGGAAACACCCTTTTTTACATCGAAAAAGAAAGTGTTAAAAAGTAAAATAAAGGAGAGAGTTCCTATGTATATCGATTATAAAATGTTAACGAAACAAAGTAATCACCTTGAAACCATTTCATTAGGGTTAGGTTGATTTTGGGGACCAGATGCCCGGTTCGGACATCTCAAAGGAGTCATTCGTACACGTGTTGGGTATGCAGGAGGTACATTGCAAAATCCTATATACAGACAAATGGGCGATCATACCGAAACAATTGAGATAGATTTTGATTCTTCGGTGCTTAAGTTAGAAGAACTATTTGATATTTTTTGGCAGAGTCATAATGCATTGAAAGTGAATCATTATCGTGGGAAACAATATCAATCAATGATTTTATTTAGAAACGATGAACAAGCACAAGTCGCCCTTGCAAGTAAAAGAAAGTGGGAAGATAAATTGAACGGAACGATCCAAACAGAGATTGCTCCTCTAATTACTTTTTACCTAGCAGAGGAAAGGCATCAAAAATATTATCTTAAACGTTTTCCCAAAGCATATTTTGAATTAATGAGTTATTTTCCCACATTTTGCGAATTTGTAGACTCTACATTAGTTGCAAGGTTAAATGGATTTGTAAGAGAGTATGGCTCATTGCAGTCTATTAAAATGGAATTAGCAGAATGGCCTTTAAGACAAAAAGAAAAAGGCGCTATAGAAAGTATGATTCAGTCTTTAAAGTGGTAATTAAAGAGAGAAAGGGCTTCTCACAAGGTCAATACGAGAACTTGTGAGGAGCCCCTATTGTAATTAAGATGCTTTTTGTTTTGATTCAATCATAGTGTCACACGCAACTTCTGCATTTTTCCGCTGATAGTAGTACCAATTTAAAACAATAGATAGTACGTAGAACCCAATAAAGAGATACAAAGCTGTTACTGGTGTTCCGGTAGCAGAAGATGACCAACCGAAAAGTTGTGGAATAAAAAATGACCCATACGCGGCAAAAGCAGCAGTAAATCCAAGTACAGGTGCAGCTTCTTTAACAGGAAAGATAAGTGGGATCATCTGGAATGTTGAACCTGATCCCATTCCGGCTGCAATAAATAGAATTAAAAATGAAATGAGAAAGCCTGCAAAATGTTGTTGACCACTAAAATAGATAACTGCTAGAGCGCCAAGACTCATCGTTATAAGGACCAAAGTAGTAACTTTAGCGCCACCAAATTTATCAGAAACCCACCCACCAACAGGACGGAAAGCCGCGGCTAGAAAAGCTCCTAAAAAGGCTAACGCAACATACTCAGGAAATTGTGATCTTAATAGTAATGGGAAGGCTGCCCCATATCCAATGAATGAGCCAAAAGTAGCAACATAGAGAATGGTCATGATCCATGTATGCTTTCGTTTCACAATAATAAATTGGTCTTTTACAGATTGTTTTGCAGTTGGGAGATTATCCATTCCGAAATAAGCAACGATTGTCATGATAATAATTGGGACAACCCAGATAAATGCAGCGTTTTGTAACCAAATCTCTTGACCATTGGCTAAGACTTGACCTTCACCACCGATAAAGGCAAACGTTCCAACTGTGATAATTAACGGAGTAACAAATTGAACAACTGAAACCCCCATATTTCCTAATCCGCCATTAATTCCTAGAGCTGTTCCTTTCTCTTTTTTAGGGAAGAAGAAACTAATATTTGCAAGAGCGGAAGAGAAATTACCTCCACCAAGTCCGCATAATGCCGCAAGAGTTAACATAAGCCAATATGGTGTTTCTGGATTTTGAACCGCAAACCCAATTCCAATTGTTGGCAGTAATAATATACCTGTTGAAAAGACGACCCAGTTTCGACCACCAAATTTGCCAACAGCAAAAGTGTAAATAAATCGTAATGAGGCACCAACTAAACCAGGTACTGCTGCTAAAGTGAACAGCTGTTCATCTGTAAATTGAAAACCGATATCATTTAAGCGGACAGCAACTACGGACCATATTTGCCATACAACAAAAGCAAGTAATAATGTTGGAACTGAGATCCATAAATTTCTTCGAGCGTGTCTTTTTCCTTCCCTTTCCCAAAACTCTTGATTTTCTGGCTGCCATTCTGTTATTCGTGCCATGATAATTCCTCCAATAATAACTTTATCAAATTCTTTTTTAAAATTGCTTCTTATCTAAACATGATTACAAAACAAATCATACAAACAAAAAGAACTGTTGAAAGTGATATGTATCACATAAAAAGATAAGAATGTACCGGAATATCTCGAAAACCAAAACAATATATAAAGGAAGCTAATTCTTTCAATAAAAAAGAAATATAAAAAATTGAAAATGTGATTGTTATCACATTAATTTCTAAGTAAAAGTCATATTATGAGTGTAACAAATACATTGTGAATTATTGAACAAAATGGAGGGATAAACATGAAGAAAGAAAAATTAGTAATGGTCGGAAATGGAATGGCTGGTGTTCGTGTTATAGAAGAAATATTAAAAGTGAATCCTGATTTATATGACATTACAATATTTGGGGCAGAACCACATCCAAACTACAACCGAATTAAGCTATCAAATATATTGCAAGGTGAAGCGAGTTTTAAAGAAACAATTATAAACGATTGGCAATGGTACGAATCGAATGACATTACTCTCTATACTGGGGAATCGGTTGTTGATATAGATACGAACGCGCAACATGTAATATCAGAGCATGGAACAAAAGTAGATTACGATAAATTAATTCTAGCAACAGGGTCAGTACCTTTTATCTTACCTGTGAAGGGAGCTGACAAAAAAGGTGTAATAGGGTTTCGTGATATAGCTGATTGTGAACAAATGATCAAAGTGGCAAAACAGTTTAAGAAAGCTGTTGTAATTGGTGGGGGTTGCTTGGGTTAGAAGCAGCAAAGGGGCTTATTCATTTAGGTATGAAAGTGGATGTAGTTCATTTGCCGGAGCATTTAATGGAAAGACAGTTAGATACGATTGCCGCGACAATGCTAAGAAATGAATTAGAAAAACAAGGTATGAATTTCCTGATGGAAAAAGTTACAGTCGAGTTATTAGGATCAGAACGTGTGACAGCTGTTCGCTTTAAAGATGGAACAGAAATTGAAGCTGATTTAGTTGTCATGGCAGCTGGTATTAAACCAAACGTAGCAATTGCTGAAAGAAATGGTCTTTTTGTAAACCGTGGAATAGTCGTCAATGATTTTATGGAAACATCCGTTCCTAATGTCTATGCGATTGGAGAATGCGCAGAACATCGAGAAATTGTCTATGGGTTAGTAGCGCCATTGTATGAACAAGGCAAAGTATTAGCTGAACTGTTAACTGGCAACAAAGGAAAAGGATATGAAGGGTCTATTACAGGGACTCAATTAAAAGTTTCAGGAATTGATCTATTTTCTGCGGGAGAATTTATTGATGATCCAACCTCAAAGTCGATCGTTGTTCATAATGAATTTGAAGGAATTTATAAAAAAGTTCAAATACGTGATAATCGCATAGTTGGAATCGTTCTATATGGCGACACAAAAGATAGCAATCGGTTATTCAGAATGTTGATGAATAAAGATGATGTGAAAGATCTCATTTCGGTTTCTTTCTTACAAAAAACAGGTCAGGACGAAGCGAATGACATTGCTTCAATGACAGATGATGAGAT
Source organism: Halalkalibacter krulwichiae (assembly GCF_002109385.1). Classification (NCBI taxonomy): domain Bacteria; kingdom Bacillati; phylum Bacillota; class Bacilli; order Caryophanales; family Bacillaceae; genus Halalkalibacter; species Halalkalibacter krulwichiae. The sequence continues at coordinate 2,191,220 of NZ_CP020814.1, forward strand.
TGTTTGTGGTTGTAATGGAATCGTTAAACAAACAATCGTCGAAGCCGTTAAAAAAGAAGGTTTGACAACTGTTGAACAAGTAGGAAGATGTACAAATGCGGGGCGTTCTTGTGGACGTTGTAAGCCTGTCATTCAAGACATTCTCGAATATACGCTTGGTGCTGACTTTGATCAAACGGCTATAAAACAAACCGTTTGTGGATGTACTACATTAAGTAGAGACGAAGTCGTTGCAGAAATTCGTGAAAAAGGACTTACAACAATTAGAGAAGTAATGAACGTCCTTGAATGGCAGAACGAAGAAGGCTGCTCAAAATGTCGTCCGGCATTAAATTACTTCCTTGGAATGGTGCACCCTGATTATATTGACGATAGGAATTCACGCTTAGTAAATGAAAAAATGCATGCCAATATCCAAAAAGATGGGACATATTCGGTCATTCCAAGAATGTATGGAGGAATAACTTCTGCCAAGGACTTAAGAAAGATCGCAGACGTGGCAGATAAATACAATGTAGGTCTTGTGAAATTAACAGGCGGACAACGAATTGGATTATATGGATTGAAAAAAGAAGATCTACCAGCTGTTTGGGAAGAATTGGGGATGCCTTCAGGCTATGCATACGGGAAAACATTACGAACTGTAAAAACTTGTGTTGGTGCAACATTCTGCCGGTTTGGAACTCAAGATTCAATGAGTCTGGGAATTGAACTAGAGAAAAGATTCGAACGACTTGATACCCCGCATAAAGTGAAAATGGGTGTTTCAGCTTGTCCAAGAAATTGTGCAGAGGGTGGGATTAAGGATGTTGGTGTTGTTGGTTTAGACGGTGGTTGGGAAATATATGTTGGAGGTAATGGAGGTACTGATCTCCGAGCTGGCGATCTTTTATGTAAAGTGAAGACTGAAGATGAAGTATTTGAATTAACAGGTGCCTATTTACAATATTATCGTGAAACAGCATTGTATTTAGAACGCACTTCACAATGGATTGAACGTGTCGGCTTAGAACATGTAAAAGAAGTTCTTGAAGACCAAGGAAAACGAAAAGAATTAAATGAGAGACTTAATAAAACGCTTGATCGTTACGAAGAGCCTTGGCAAAAAGCAATTGAGGATGAAAATATTCGTGATACGTATTACACAAAGCGTCAAGCATTTACTGTTTCTAAATAAGAAAGGAGAAAGGAAAAATGTCAACTTTAACAAAGCAAATAGAAATAAAAAATATCGATCAATTTCCAGTGGGTATAGGACAAGTTATTCTGTATAAAGGCGAAGAATTAGCTGTATTTCGATTAGCTAGTGGAGAGGTCTATGCCATTGAAAATAAAAGTCCTCATCCAAAAGGAGGAAAACTTGCGGATGGATTAGTAAGTGATCATTATCTATTTTGTCCAATTCATGATTGGAAGATTTCCTTAATAGATGGTCAAGTACAAGCTCCTGACCAAGGTCATGTAAGAACTTTTCCGGTACGTGAAGTGGGAGATGACATTATTATCGATCTTTAGGAGACGATGTCATTATATTGACAAAATTATTAATAGTGATTGTGATTATTATCACATTCTAAATAATCCTTTTTCTATAAGCTTATAAGTAAGAGGAATTCCTTTCAAGTTAGCTTTCTTACCGATATGACAGATGTAAAATCTTCTCAATCTGTGATATCGGTTACTATCACAAATGTCCGCAACCTTATGAAAGAAGGGATACAGTATGACAGATTATTGGAGAACATTTAAAAAAGGCAAGTGGCAGCATCTTGTAGATGTTAGAGATTTTATCCAACAAAACTATACACTATATACGGGAGATGAAAGTTTTTTAGTAGGGCCTACGGAAAGTTCAAGCGAACTGTGGGGACAAATTATGGACCTTACTAAGAAGGAAAGAGAAAATGGTGGTGTTCTTGATATGGACACAGAGATTGTATCTAGTATCATCTCCCATGAACCAGGATACTTAAATAAGGAATTAGAGACTGTTGTTGGGTTACAAACGGATGAACCATTTAAGCGTTCTCTTCAACCATATGGTGGAATTCGTATGGCAATTGATTCATGTAAATCTTACGGATATGAAGTTGATCCTGAAGTAATTGAGACGTTTACAAATTATCGTAAGACACATAATCAAGGAGTATTTGATGCTTATACATCTGAGATGCGTTTAGCGCGTAAAGCAGGAATCGTTACAGGGTTACCTGATGCATATGGACGCGGAAGAATCATTGGAGATTATCGTAGGGTGGCTCTTTATGGAGTGAACTACTTAATTGAAGAAAAAAAGAAAGACTTAGAGTCAACTAGTAGAGTTATGTCAGAAGAAGTGATTCGGGACCGTGAAGAGATCTCTGAACAGATTAGAGCGTTGCAAGAACTTAAAGCAATGGCCTCATCTTATGGATTTGATATTTCATTGCCGGCTCAAACGGCCAAAGAAGCATTTCAATGGTTATATTTCGCTTATTTAGCAGCCATTAAAGAACAAAATGGAGCTGCAATGAGTCTAGGTCGTACCTCGACGTTTTTAGATATTTACATTGAACGTGATTTACAGGATGGTACGTTGACTGAAGTTGAAGCACAAGAATTAGTAGATCATTTTGTTATGAAACTAAGGCTAGTAAAGTTTGCAAGAACACCAGATTACAATGAATTGTTTAGTGGTGATCCGACATGGGTAACAGAATCGATTGGTGGGGTTGGTATAGATGGTAGACCACTAGTAACGAAAAGTTCATTCCGTTTCTTGCACACTCTCGAAAACTTGGGACCTGCTCCAGAGCCCAACCTAACCGTTTTATGGTCCGATCAATTACCAAGAAACTTCAAAAACTTCTGTGCAGATATGTCAATCAAAACAAGTTCGATCCAATATGAGAACGATGATATTATGAGAGCGCATTTCGGAGATGATTACGGAATTGCTTGTTGTGTAAGTGCGATGAGAATTGGTAAGCAAATGCAGTTCTTTGGAGCGAGAGCTAATTTAGCAAAAGCGCTGTTATATGCTGTTAATGGTGGCGTAGATGAAAAACTTAAAGTACAAGTGGGACCAGCATTTGCACCTATTACAAAAGAATACTTAGAATACGATGACGTTCTTGAAAAGTTTGACGCGATGATGGATTGGTTAGCTGAGCTTTATATGAATACACTAAATGTTATTCATTATATGCACGATAAATACAGCTATGAGCGTATTGAAATGGCATTACATGATAAAGAAATCTTTAGAACAATGGCCTGCGGAATTGCCGGATTATCTGTAACTGCTGATAGCTTAAGTGCAATTAAGCATGGGAAAGTCAAGGTTATACGTGATGAAAATGGTATAGCGGTAGACTATGAAATTGAAGGGGATTACCCGAAATACGGGAACAATGATGAGCGGGTCGATGAAATCGCTGTTTGGCTTGTCGAAACATTTATGGACAAATTGAAGAAACATAGAACATACCGTAATGCTGTTCCAACGATGTCTGTATTAACAATTACAAGTAACGTTGTTTACGGAAAGAAAACAGGTAATACACCAGATGGACGGAAAGCTGGAGAACCATTCGCTCCAGGAGCTAATCCACTTCATGGACGTGATAAGAAAGGGGCACTTGCTTCTTTAACTTCTGTAGCGAAAATTCCTTATGAATCTTCATTAGACGGCGTGTCAAATACATTTAGCATCGTACCAAAAGCACTAGGAAAAGAAGAAAACGATCGTATTGGCAATTTAGTAGGAATCTTAGATGGCTACGCGAAGCAAGGTGGTCATCACCTTAACATAAATGTATTTAATCGTGAAACATTAATTGATGCAATGGAGCATCCGGAAGAATACCCACAATTAACGATACGTGTGTCAGGCTATGCTGTAAACTTCATTAAACTAACACGCGATCAACAAATTGATGTCATAAACCGGACATTCCACGAATCACTTTAAGTATAAAAGTATGTAGAAGGAAGTGAAGCCGAGATAAAAGAGTTGTTATTAATGAAAAATCCGAACGTAATAGATGCGTAGCATCCGCTACGGAAATAGAATTCTCTATGTGGCCTCGTTCGTATCTTCAATAAAACACTTTTTATCTCAGTTTCCTGCTTTCGACTTAATAGAAAATGAGGGGTTTATATGATTGGAAAGGTGCATTCGATTGAAACATGCGGCACAGTAGATGGTCCAGGGCTGCGCTATGTCGTTTTTATGCAAGGCTGTTTATTACGCTGTCAATTTTGTCACAATCCAGATACTTGGAAGATTGGAGAAGGAAAATCCATGACAGTTGACGAGATAATAAATGATTTGCAACATTATCTACCATACTTTGAAAGTAGTAATGGTGGCATTACAGTCTCAGGAGGAGAACCTCTATTACAAATAGATTTCTTAATTGAGCTTTTTTCAAAGTGCAAAGAGCTTGGCATTCATACGACCATTGATTCATCGGGCGGCTGTTTTCAAGAACACCCTGAATTTTTACGTAAACTTGATCGGTTACTAGAATTAACTGATTTAATTTTGCTTGATATTAAACATATTAATACAAAGAAGCACCGTATGTTAACTGGGATGAAAAATGAGCATATATTGAGCTTTGCCAAGCTCTTATCTGATCGCAATATCCCAATTTGGTTAAGACATGTTCTCGTTCCTGGTATTAGCGATGATTCAAATGATCTGCTAAAATTGCGTTCATTTATTGACAGCCTGAAAAATGTAGAGCGAGTTGAAATATTGCCCTATCATAAATTAGGGGTTTATAAATGGAAAGAATTAGGGTTAGAGTATCCATTAGAAGGAGTGGAACCACCTTCTGAACAAAAAATTACTGAGGCTCAAATAATATTAAATTCATAGAAAAATCCATTGAGAATAATCTCAATGGATTTTTCCTTTGTTTAAAAAAGATAAATAATTGAAGAGTTGTGATCAAAGTCACAGAGGATTCTTAAAGATGTATATAAAATACATATTAAGAAGGTAACAAATTAACTGCTCGGAGGCGATGAGAATGTTTTGTCATCAATGTGAACAAACACCTACTGGAGGCTGTCAAATAATTGGAGTTTGTGGCAAAAATGAAGATATTGCAAGTTTGCAAGACACATTAGTGTTTGCATTAAAAGGGATTGCTGCCTATGCGACCCATGCAAGACAGCTTGGATATTCTGACCCGGAGGTAGATGCGATTACACACGAAGCTTTATATATGACTTTAACAAATTCAAATTTTAATTTGCAAGAACATGTTGATATGGCGATGAAAGTAGGGTCAGCTGCAGTTAAAGTAATGGAGTTATTAGATAAAGCGCATACAAGTAGACTAGGTGTTCCTGAACCAGTAACCGTTTCTCAAAATAAAGTTGAAGGAAAAGCGATTATCGTAACTGGCCACAATTTGTTTGCTCTTGAGGAGCTACTAAAGCAAACAGGTGGGAAAGGGATTAATATATATACACACTCAGAAATGCTACCTGCCCATGGATATCCACAATTAAAAAAATACAACCACTTAAAAGGCAACATTGGTAAAGCGTGGTTTGATCAAAGACGCTTATTTGAGAAATTCCCAGGTGCTATACTTGCTACGACAAACTGTGTAATGCCAATTAAAGGCACATACTCTGACCGCTTCTTTTCTTATGATATTGCGGGCCTAGAAGGCGTTGAGAAAATTATAAATGATGATTTCACACCACTCATTCAAAAAGCCCTTTCACTTCCAGATGCAAACATTGAAAGTGATGAAAAGCTAACTACAGGTTTCCATCACGAAACAGTCATTGGCATTGCTCCTGAAATAGTAAGTGCAGTAAAAGCAGGAAAAATTCGAAAGTTCTTCGTGATCGCTGGCTGTGATGCCCCAGGACCAGGAGGAAAATATTATCGAGAATTAGCAACATCATTGCCAAATGACACAGTCATACTTACAACATCTTGTGGAAAATTCAGATTTAATGATTATGATTTTGGCACCGTAGCAGATACAGATATCCCACGATATATTGATTTAGGACAATGTAATAACTCTGTATCTACTGTTAAAATAGCTCTTGCACTAGCAGATGCATTTGATTGTGAAGTAAATGAACTTCCAGTTAGCATTGTCCTATCATGGTTTGAACAAAAAGCAGTTGCCATATTACTTGGTTTATTTAGCCTTGGAATTCAAGATGTACGAATTGGGCCAAAGCCCCCTGAATGGATCACGCCAGGAGTACTAGGGGTTTTGCAAGATGCCTTTAATTTAAAGTTAATTACTACGGTTGAAGAGGATCTGACGGCAATGCTACAATAAAATATTTTAATCAATTATTAAATAATTATTAAAAATACAGCGCAAAGCTTAGATGAAGCATTGCGCTTATTTTTTGTTACAAGTCTCTCACCAATGAATCTTAACGATAGTACTTAATTTTATATTAACTTATTATTTGTTAACAGTTACCTTTCTCCGTGGCAATGTCCATTGATAGTGAACGGAAAGCATTCGAAGGAGGACAATTAATAGGAATAAAAGTAATGTTCCAACTGTTCCTGTAACTATGTTTAATCCTATCCCGAGTCCAGCTAACATTGTCCACGCAATATAAATCTCCTTTTGTAAAAGTAATGGCTTTCTCCTAGCTAAAATATCTCGTATCATTCCTCCTCCCGTACCAGTTAAAGCCGCAGCTACTAAAACAGCACTTAACGGATGTTCCATATTTGATGCGTAAATGGCCCCTTGAATAGAAAATGCGGCTAAGCCTAAGGAGTCAAAGAATATCCCTGTTTTCTTCCAGTGATTAACCCACAATTTGGGTAAAAAAAAGGCTAACGACATAGCGATGATTGCAATGGTGAACAGTGAGCCTTGTGCCCATAAATTAGAAACGGGAACTCCTATCAGTAAATTTCGGATCGCACCGCCTCCAAAGGCGGTAACAAGTCCTAATATGTATACACCTATCAGATCATAGTCTTCTTCCATAGCAACGATCACACCGCTTAATGCAAAAGCAATCGTTCCGATGATATTAAGGACATCCCAAATCATATTCCTTCTCCTTACTAATCTCTAATCTAACCTTAAATAAAGTGGGTGCTACTATGTTTGATAATAAGTCGATCGTAAATAGCATGCTAATTGTAATTTCAAAGTATCTTCATTATTATCTAAGTTCAGCTGAATTAATTCTTCTATCTTTTTAATACGTTGGTATAAAGTATTAATATGGATGTGGAGTTGTTCTGCTGTTTTCACAGCTGATCGATTATTTTCCATGTATTTTACAAGTGTCTTTTCTAATTCTTTGTTTTTTTCATTATCGGACCTCAGCGGTAAAAAAACTTCGTTGATGAATTGTACAATCTCTTGAGTAGACTGGTTTAGAAACAAACGATTTAATCCAATTTCTTTGTAACAAATAACTTCTGATTTATTTCGGGTAGATAGAAATGATATGGTCTTAGTGGCTTCATCGTAACATGTACAGAGTTTTTCTAGACCTTTATAAGCAAAACTAATCCCTCCGCGAAAAGGAGATCCATTGTTATTCTCCCATTCCTTTTTAATAATAAGAAGTTTCTGTTGAATGTATTTGAATTGGTCTAGGTCGTGAGTGGAGAAAAGTAAAATGACTTTATTATGAAAACCATATATCACTTTTTCCATAGAGACTAGTTCAGCTTTTAATTTTAAAACGAGCTGATGTATTTCAATTTCTAGCAATTGCAACTCAGAATAGTTAGGGATTTCTAATATAGTAATGACATAATGAGCGGATGGGTTTAAACCTAGTTCTTGGGCTTGTTTCATAAGTTGGTCAGCATCTTGAGTGTTTAGCAAACCTTGAAATTGTTCGTGAATTTTTTTGTAGAAAATTTCAGTTATTGTTTGTGTTTTAACCAGTTCTAAAGTTAGTACAGAGCTACTTTGTTCTAGTGTTATTCGATCATAAATAGAAAAGCTCTTTGTCGTGCGAATGATAAAGCATCCTAAAAAGGCAACACCATTATAAATAGGATAAAGATAGTAGCTTTGACTAGATATATTATTGATTTCTACATATAAAGGCCGTCGCCTTCTTTCAGAAAATAGCACCTTAATTTCAAATAGACTAATAGGACACTGTGTAAAATCACTTGAGTAAAATTTATTATCAAGCATGTTAAAGAAATATAAAGGGGGATCGATCATTTGGTCAATTTCAGAAATGATGGTTTCAAATCCTTTGTTTTTCAAGGAAATATTTATTAAGCTCTCATGGATCTCTTGTCTTTTTTGAAGTTGGCTATTTCTTTCTTCTAGCTGCTTACTTAACTCCAAACTTTCTAATAATCTTTTGTTTGCCTCGTTATAAAATTGTGCGTTTTGAATAGCAATTGCAGCCTGTAAAGCAAATCCGTGTAATAAATTTAAATCATAATTAACCCACACTTTCTTTTTGTACCATTGGTGAATAATCATTACACCAATTCTATTTTCTTCTATAAATATCGGCACGCACATTGCAGCTTCAGGTATCTTTCCTGCAGAAGTAATATGAAGGTAGTTCTCTGATGAGATGTTGTAAAGCTCCATCTTCTCATAAAGCTCTTCTTTTGTATTAAATATCCTGCCAATTCCATCTTCAAACACTTTACCTGTAATGGATTCTCCAACTTTAACTTTGAAATTATAAATACTTTGCTCAAAACCTACAGGTGCTTTCGGTAATAACTTTTTAGTCTGTTGGTCATAAAGAAGTAAAAAGCCTGCATCTGCAGCTGGTATTACTTTAAGAGCATTACTAACTATTTTCTCAAGTACCTCATCAAGGTCAAGACTTGAAGTAATCGATCGAATACTATCAACTACGTTGTTTAATTCTGTTTCTTTTTTTTGAATCATTCCTTTTGTTTGAGAGACCGAAAAGAAATAATATAAATATTCTATTTCCTCTTTGGATAATTGGAGAGCATGATTGAAAATACATACATTTACTTGATTACCTCCCTCGAAAAAGTAATAGATGAAAATCTTATCTGTTTGCTTTTTGATAACATATAGTTGTTCATTATCGAATGTAAGAAGTGGCGGCACTAATGAGTTTTCATTACCATGATTATATAATAGGTTACTTTTATTATTATGGTAATTTAAACCCCACACTTGAAATGGAGTGTCTTTTAATTTCTTTTTTAGAAATAAGAGACTATAATCAATGTCGTACAATTCGACCACCTCTATTAATGTAATAATATATAGTTTGATTACTCTATTATGTAAAAAGCTACATTGTAAATGATTAATCTTAAGTGTAAAATAAAATTCACAAAAAGAAAAGACGAAAAATTCAAAATATAATGAAAGGAGAGACTTCTTAGTTTAGTTAATTTTTAATTAAAAGGGAGATGGGATAAGATGGAGCAAGTTATGCAAGTAGCAAATAGTTTTCCAATTTGGGTCTTCGCTTCACTCATCGTTTTTGTTGTAATCTTTCAAGCTATTATATTTATTCGGTTGGCTACAAAAACTAGTGCGACTGTAGGGATGACTTCTAAAGAGGTAAAAGTAGCGATTAGAACTGGAGCCATTAGCTCTTTGGGACCATCTTTAGCGATCATTTTTGTTGCAATATCCCTCATTACTTTAATTGGCGATCCTGTTACTTTAATACGTATCGGTATTATTGGATCAGCTGCAATTGAAACGGTAGGTGCAAGTATTGGTTCGCAAGCAGCAGGCGCTGACTTAGGGTCTAGTAACTATACTGCACAAGCTTTCACCGCTGCTGTATGGGTCATGTGTCTAGGGGGAATGGGGTGGCTCTTATTCACAGCAATATTTACAAAATCGTTAGGGAAAATTCAAGGTAAGGCTGTTGCCAAAAGTAAAAACGTAAGTATCTTAAATTCTATTGCATTTGCTGCAATGATTGGAGCCTTTAGTTACCTTGGAGGAAGTGAGATGGTTAAAGGTTATATAGAAACAATCGTATTGATTATTGGGTTTATCTGCATGCCGATAATTCTGAATCTTTCGAATAAATACAAGCTTAATTGGTTAAAGGAATGGTCGCTCGGACTCGTTATACTTGTAGGAGTAGTGGTAGGTTACATATTATCATAGAGGAGGCGAGGAGAAGGTATGTCAACAAACAATGAAGCTAGAAATTTAAATGAAAGTAAAAGTAGTGAGGGAAATCAACCTAGTATCGATTTCGAAATTTTTCAAGAGAAATCTCATTTTTGGGGAAGGCTAACTATTTGGTCAGTTATCATTCTAACCTTAATGGTGCCCCTTTACCTTTCATTTGTTTTAGGTTTTCATCCTGGTTGGGCGGTTATTATTTCAGGTTTCTTAGCTTATGCATCGATAATTATGTTTGTTTGGGTTGTCGAACCAATTAGTTATTATCCAATTCTCGGGGTTTCTGGAACATATCTGGCCTTTTTAACTGGAAATATAGGAAATATGTGTCTACCATGTGCTTCTATGGCTCAAAGCGTTGTTGGTGCTGAGCCAGGAACGAAGAAAGGTGAAATTACCTCTACCTTAGCAATCGCAACTGCTTCGTTAGTCAATATAACCATTTTGATTTTCACGATATTAGGAGGTTCCTACCTAATATCTTTATTGCCAGAATCAGTAATCGAATCCTTTCGCTTTGTTCTTCCAGCTATTTTCGGTGGAGCAATTGCACAATTTGCTATTAAAAAGCCTAGCTGGGGAGTTGTTGGAATAGCTTTTGGGTTATTTGTAAACCTTGGTCCGGTACCGCGTCCATTACAAACTTTTTTGTGTATACTTGGAACTATTGTGGTGTGTATGCTGTTAGATAAGTTAAAAAAAGATAATAAAGCAGAATAACTAAAGAGGACATTCACTGATTCTTTTACATTTCTTGTAAGTTCCTTACAAACATTTTCGTATTAGAATAATGATTCATTTAATAGTTTAAGTCTTTTTAGATAGGGGGATGACTTTTGAGCAAACAAAATATTTTACGCTTTCTTGAAAATCATCAATCAGAATTTACAGATATGGCACGGGAAATTTGGGAGAACCCTCAAGTGGCATATGAGGAAGACTTTGCTTCTAGTTTGCAAATGTCAAAACTAGAAGAAGAAGGGTTTACTATTCAAACGCCCATTGCTGGTATTCATACCGCGTTTGTTGCTGAATATGGTACGGGCAATCCGGTAATAGGAATACTAGGGGAATATGATGCGTTACCAGGACTTTCTCAAAAGGTAACTACAGTTCAAAAAGAGATCCTGTCAAATGGCCCCGGACACGGATGTGGGCATAACCTACTTGGTACGGCAGGGGTGGAAGCTGTCATAGCTTTAAAGAAAGTAATGGAAGAAGAAGGTCTTGTTGGAACGATTCGATACTATGGTTGCCCTGCAGAAGAGGTGCTCTCAGGGAAATCATTTATGGCAAGAGAAGGAGTCTTTAATGATTTAGATTGTGCTTTAACGTGGCATCCAGGTGATGCTAATCTCGTGATGAATAAAAGTATGCAAGCAATGACTTCAATTGAATTTCATTTCAAAGGGATTACCTCTCATGCAGCTTCTGCTCCTCATGCGGGTAGAAGTGCCTTAGATGCTGTTGAACTTATGAATATAGGTGCAAACTATATGAGAGAGCATGTGTTGGATGGGTCTCGTATACATTATGTGATTACAAATGGCGGAATGGCTCCTAATATTGTTCCGGAATATTCAAGTGTATGGTACTACTTAAGAGCTGAAACAAAACAACAAGTAGAAGAACTGTTAGAGAGAATGGAAAAAATAGCTAAAGGTGCTTCGATGATGACTGAAACAGAGGTGAAATCAGAAATCAAAGCATTTGCTTATGAAACGCTTCCTAATGAAAAATTAGATGAGTTATTATTTAAAAATATGCAAGTATTGGACAAACCTATTTTTGATGACGAAGAAGTAGAGTTTGCTAAGGAACTTGTAAATAGTACTGGATTTAAGGTTGGAGATAAAAGTAGCTTATTCAATAGTGACGTTACCGATCTTTTACCAACCGATTTTAACTTTGACAAACAACAACATGGAAAGCCAATGGGGGGATCAACTGATGTTGGAGATGTTAGTTGGATCACTCCGGTTGGAACAGTAATAACGACTTGTGCTCCTGTTGGGGTACAGCTTCACTCCTGGCAAGCAACAGCTTCATTTGGATCTTCAATTGGATTTAAAGGGATGCATTTAGCTGCTAAGGTTATGTCTTTAACTGCTTTTGATTTGCTCATAAATAAAGATAATATAATTGAAAAAATAAGGAAAGATTTTCATGAAAGTACAGAGGGAAATGAATATGTATGTGGAATTCCAAATCAGGTTATGCCGCCGAATAAAATGGAAAATAGCTTATAAGTAACTCATATAGGGCCTAATAAAGGGCTCTTTTTTTGAGTGGTATGAAGGAGGAGCCACCATTACACTTTGAAAAAATTTGTAACCATTATTCCAATGATCCCGTCCAATAAGCAAGGAGGGGGAAATGTGAAACTTTTTATCAAATTTGATCTAGTCATATTATTAGCATTGGTTCTATTTGGTTGTAATTCACAAGAAGTTGATCGCCCTGGGATAACAGGGTATGTAATGGATAAACAGGAGAACGAGATTCTTGTAGTAGCGAAAGAAGCACAAGACTTTCGTTCAACTGGAGGCATTCCCGAATTCTATAATGCGGTATGGTTTTCTAATGCTCCGTCGGAAATAGCGATAGGAGATTACGTAAACGTCTGGTATGATTTTGTTGCAGAATCATATCCTGGACAGTCTGAGGTGAAAGAGATAACTGCAATTCCAAGTGAACCACCTAATGGAGCTATTCTTAATGAGTCAGAAATTTTAGCTCAAACGTTACAATCATTAGAATTAACAGGGCTATATGGGGTCGAATTGATTGAATTTCATGCAAATTCAAACGTTTGGAGAATTATTTTAAAAGATCTTCTTTTTGAAGACGAAGAATCAATTGAACTTGAAGTTCCTGATCAGATAATAGTCGAAAAGAAATCATAAAGGGAGTGAAATAAGAAAAGATAAGTATAAGGGCCGCTAAATAGCGGCTTTTTTGGTGATTAGTTAGCATTTCGTGGAGGTTTGTTTGTTGGGTTAATAGCCTTTTCCAATTCTTCTGCTGCTATCACGCTATCCACGTTATTACTAGAAGGTTTGCCTTTTTGACTGTACCCTTTATCTCGTTTTTGACTCATGTTATTGCCCCCTTTTTAGTGCTATCATGTTATAAGATGAGTTAATTATTGTATTGTTATTCAGGTAGGAACAAAAAAAGATGAAGGTACATCCAGTTTCGATTTATTTGCTCAAATTTATTAAAAAGCACATTAAGATAGCGCTTACAAAGGTAAGCGCTATTGCTACATATTAGAATCTTGAACCGTTCATTTGTTGTTCAGCCATTTGTACTAGTCGTTTTGTGATTTCTCCGCCTACTGAACCATTTGCACGTGAAGTCGTATCTGGTCCTAATTGGACTCCGAATTCTTGTGCGATTTCATATTTCATTTGATCTAAAGCTTGCTGAACTCCTGGTACTAATAGTTGATTTGAATTATTATTATTGTTGTTTGCCATTTCTAACACCTCTTTCTTTTATTTGAAAATAGTATGTCTTATGTAATTTATTTTATGTTTCCAATTTTATCTAATTATTAGTAAGACTACGCTATGTTTGATTTCACATTCAGTTCACATATTATTTGTATACTAACGTTGAAAATTCATTGGAGATGTGGGGTATTTATGAACAAAATTTTAGTCGCTGATGACGATACGCATATTCGTAAATTAATAAAGTTGTACTTAGAAAATAGCCATTTTATTGTAGTAGAAGCAGCTGATGGCAAAGAAGCATTAGAAGTAGTTACGAATCAAAAGATTGACCTCGCCATTTTAGATGTCATGATGCCTTATAAAGATGGAATTGAACTGACGGAGGATATAAGGTCATTTTTAGATATACCAATATTAATGGTTACAGCTAAAGGCGAATCCCATGATAAAGTGAAAGGATTTCATGCAGGAACAGATGATTACGTAGTAAAACCTTTTGATCCTGTTGAACTCATCTTAAGAGTTAAAGCTTTACTCAAAAGATATAATGTTGGAACAGAAAAAATCATTACAATTGGTTCATTAACCATTGATGCAGAGCAATTGGTCATATCCTCTCCTGAAAACACGATAAACTTGAAGAAAAAAGAGTGTGAATTGTTATGTACGCTTGCTAATTCACCAGGTAAGATATTCACCCGTACACAATTAATTGAAAAGATTTGGGGATATGACTATGAAGGAGACGAGAGGACGGTTGATGTTCATATTAAACGTTTAAGAGAACACCTGGTTCCTTTTCCTGAAATGACCATTTCTACCGTGCGAGGTTTAGGATACCGATTAGAGGAGGTGTAAGCGATTAAAAACAGCCTATACTTTCGTATTGTAGGAATTTTTATCGGAGTTGTGATAATAAGTTTATTAACTTCTTATAGCATCACAACTTTGTTTTTTCATAATGAGGTAATTTTTGATGAAGAAATTGTAAAAGTGTCAGAAGGAATTGCAGACCTTGTAGAGTTAACAGAACCGGATAAAGTACCTGATGTAATAAAAACATTAAATACATTTCCATTTGAACTCAAGATAATGAGCAATGATGGAGAGACACTCATCCAGACAAATATATCATTTACTATAACAAGTACAGAATTTAATATAGTAAAAAACCAAGTTGAAAAGACGGCATCAATCATGCCGCATGATAAACGAGAAGCAACGAGAACAATCGGTGTTCCTATTACAATTGACAATCAATCCTACGCAATGTTTATTCGTATTGATTATGAAGAGGAAATGCACAGCTTCAAAAAAGTAATGATTTTCTTGCTAGGGTTAGTCTTGTTTATTGGAAGTCTATTAATTTTATTAGCTTCTAGACACTTAGTTAATCCGATAAAAAAATTAACTTTTGCAGCTAAAGAAATAGCTAAAGGGAATTTTGCTGTTCGTTTAAATAGCAAAAATAAAGACGAAGTTGGAGAATTAATCAATAGCTTTAATCATATGGCAGCAGAAGTGGAGAAAATAGATAAAATGCGTGAGAATTTTGTTAGCAGTGTCTCCCATGAAATCCAATCTCCATTAACTTCCATAAAAGGATTTACTAAAGCGATTAGAGACGAGGTTGTACCAAAACAAAATCAAAAGGAATATTTAGACATTATTTATCAGGAGACAGAACGATTATCGCGGTTAAGTGAGAATCTTCTCCGTTTGGCCTCACTTGACTCAGAGCATCATCCATATCACCCCACCGTTTACAGGTTAGATGAACAAATTAGAAGGACCGTTTTAGCGACGGAACCTCTTTGGAAACAAAGAAATTTAACGATTGAATTAGATATAACTTCTATTGAAATAGAGGCTGATCAAGACTTGTTTGAACAAGTTTGGTTGAATTTACTGACAAATGCCATCAAATATTCACATGATAATGGCAGAATTATTGTTGAAGCAGAAAAGACTGAGACTCAAAGTGTTATTAAAATCAAAGATTTTGGAAAAGGCATACCACAAGCAGAAATTCCTCATTTATTTAAACGCTTTTATAAAGTAGACAAAGCGAGAAGAAGTTCGATTGAAGGAAATGGACTAGGATTATCCATTGTCAAAAAAATAGTAAACATTCATAAGTGTACAATTGATGTATCTAGTAAGGAAGGTATTGGTTCAACTTTCACAATCACTATTCCAAATCACCTCAAATAATGAGAAAGAGGTTGTCTAAAAAGGTTGACGTACACCTTTAATTGGATAACCTCATTTTGATGTACTATTAGACTAATGAATAGTTTATGTAAAATTACTGAAACTTTTTTATTATTAGTTCGTATGTATAAAAAAAAGATTAGTGTGGTGGTTAAATGAAAATAATCTCAGGAAATACTAAAGGTGATATAGTGATTGAACAGGACACGTTACTATTAGGAAATGTAGAAGGAAACATAAGAGTTTTACCGGGGCAAAACTTCAGTTAGAGGCTCAAGTTAAAGGAGATTTGTATCTTAGTAAACATTCAAAAGCTTCCATTCAGAAACAAATTCACGGAGAAATTATTAATAATGGTGGTTTAGTTGAAGTGATGAATGGGAAAATAAATGGAGGAATGACAAAAAAGTAGGCTGTATGAAATGTTCATACTGAGTTCATATTTGTACGATATAATGAATCTGTAAAATGAAGATATAGTTCGGAGGTTGGTGAAGTCAATGAATCTAATTGGTTTTTATAAAAATGAGAATAAGTCTAAACCAAATCAAGAGAGTATATCACCCAATGAAACGAATTATGTAATGAAATCGATTCAACAGATTGTTGAAGATTTGAGAAACAAAGGAATCGATGTAGAGCTTTGTAAAAGAGTTCAAGGGTAAGGATTAAATAAGTGATTCAAAATGGATAGGAAGGAAGAACGCCTCATGGACATGCAACAACTTAAGTACTTAAAAACAGAACTGGCAAGATTTATGATGTCTTATAAGTTTGCACTAGATGAGGTAAATACAAAGATTGATATTCTTAAACAAGAATTTCATTATATCCATGATTATAATCCGATTGAACATGTTAAATCTCGTTTGAAATCACCAGAAAGTATCCTTAAAAAAATATCTAAAAAAGGGTATGATTTGTCGCTGCAGTCAATTAGAGAAAACATTAAAGATATTGCTGGGATTAGAATTACATGTTCCTTTATTTCAGATATTTATAAAATTAGCGAGATGTTACAAAAGCAGAAAGATATTGAAGTAATTGAAGTTAAAGATTATATAAGGAATCCAAAACGTAATGGCTATCAAAGCTTACATCTATTATTGCAGGTCCCGATTTTCATGTCGGATCGAGTTGAAAATGTATGTGTAGAAGTCCAAATAAGAACCATTGCAATGGATTTTTGGGCGAGTTTGGAGCACAAAATTTATTATAAATACAACAAGGAAGTTCCACAGAAGTTAGTCAATGAATTGAAAGAAGCAGCTGAAACAGCTAGTCAATTAGATAAAAAAATGGAAAGAATTCATAAGGAAATGAATGAACTAAAGGCACTTCATGCTACGGAAGAAAAACAAGAACTTTTGATTGATAAAGAAAGATTTCACTTATCATCACAATTCATTGCTTCTTATATGCGTGGGATGATGAAGTGATATTCTAGTAATATAATTGTTGATAAAGGAGTGAGAGGGATGATTCCTTCAAAGCTGGATCAGTTCTCACACTATACACGGAAAGAATTTGAAAAAATTCAAGAGATGATTGCTCCATTAGTAAAAAAGAGCAGCACCTATGCTTTTTTATCAGTACCTATGTTTTCTTTTTCTGTCGTAAATTTGTACTTCTTATTGTTCAATTCATCACAAGCTAATCAAATGCTTTGGATTGCGATATTTGCTATATTAGGTGCTTTGGGTTTGGCCTTATTTAAAGAATCTATTCACAAAAATCGAGAAATTTTCAACAAAAGTGTAGCTTATATTAAAGGACGAATTAACAAGAGCGACTTGATAACGGACGATGAGAAAGAAAATTATTTAAATGAAATCAAACATAATCCTGTCAATGTTTTTAAAGTGTTTCAAAAATTTCTAAGCAGAGAAGAACGTTTAAAAAGAATGAAAGAGCAAATATTATCCAATCATTAAGGTAGCCAAACAGGCAGCCTTAATGATTTTTTTATTCAATGGATGATCACAAACGGAATTGACAAGCTACCTATTTCTATGATAAATAAAATAGAGTTAGCACTCGTTGATCTGGAGTGCTAATAATTGATCTTTAATTTTGAAAGGGGAACTATTCATGACTAAGAAGCAATTTAAAGCAGAGTCGAAAAGACTATTAGAAATGATGATCAATTCAATTTACACTCAAAAAGAAATATTCTTGAGGGAATTAATTTCCAATGCAAGTGACGCAATCGATAAAATGTATTATAAAGCTTTAACGGATGATTCAATTACTTTTAATAAAGACGAATATTACATAAAAGTGGCTGCTGACAAAGATAATCGAACACTGACGATTACCGATACAGGAATTGGTATGACGAAAGAAGAATTAGAAGCCAACCTTGGTACGATCGCCAAAAGTGGCTCGTTAGCATTTAAAACAGAAAATGAGTCACAAGACGGACATGACATAATTGGCCAGTTCGGTGTTGGTTTTTATTCCGCATTTATGGTAGCTGATCAAGTTACAGTTGTAACTAGATCGATTGGTAGTGAAGAAGCATTTAAGTGGCAATCAGATGGAGCAGAAGGATATACTATTGAACTAGCGGAGAAAGACTCCGTTGGAACAATTATAGAATTGAAAATGAAAGAAAGTACAGAAGAAGAGAACTATGATGAGTTCCTAGAGGAGTTTCGTCTGAAAGCTATCATTAAGAAGTATTCAGACTTCATTCGTTATCCAATTAAAATGGACGTGGTAGAACGTTCATTAAAAGAAGGAAGCGATAATGAATGGGATGAATATACAGAGGAACAGACAATTAATAGTATGGTTCCGATTTGGAGAAAGAATAAATCAGAATTAACAGATGAGGATTATGATCACTTTTATCAAGAAAAGCACTACGGTTTTGATAAACCTTTAAAGCATATTCATATAAGTGTTGACGGAGCTGTAAGATATAATGCAATTTTATATATTCCTGAAAATATTCCATTTGACTACTATTCGAAGGAGTATGAAAAAGGCTTAGAACTCTACTCAAATGGAGTACTAATCATGAATAAATGTGCAGATCTTTTACCAGATCATTTTAGTTTTGTAAAAGGGATGGTTGATTCTGAGGATTTATCTCTCAATATTTCAAGGGAGATTTTACAGCATGATCGACAGTTGAAATTAATCGCGAAAAACATTAACAACAAAATTAAAAGCGGCTTGCAGAGTCTACTAAAAGATGAAAGAGAAAAATATGAAACATTTTATAACGCCTTTGGGCGTCAGCTGAAATACGGTGTATATACAGATTTCGGAGCTAATAAAGAAGCTCTTCAAGATTTATTAATGTTCTACTCTTCTACAGAAAAGAAGATGGTGACATTACAAGAGTATGTTTCTAGAATGCCAGAAGATCAAAAATATATTTATTATGCTACAGGTGAGTCGAATGAGAGAATAGAAAAACTCCCACAAATTGAAGTAGTTACCGATAAGGGATATGAAGTTTTATATTTTACAGAAGACATTGATGAATTTGCGATTAAAATGTTACAAACTTATAAAGAAAAAGAATTTAGATCAGTATCAAGTGGCGATTTAGGGATTGAAAACGAGGAAAGCAATGAAAACAATGCGACTGAGGAACAAAGTCACAAAGAGTTGCTTGATAAAATGAAAGAAATTCTTGCGGGCAAAGTAAAAGATGTACGGGCGTCCAAACGATTGAAAACACACCCTGTTTGCTTATCTGCAGATGGTGAAGTAACGATTGAGATGGAGAAAATTCTCCAGGCAATGCCAGACAATCAAAATATAAAAGCGGATAAGATTTTGGAAATAAATCCAAATCATGAAGTATTTCTATCGTTAAAAAATGCTTTTGCTAGCGATGCAGAAAAATTAAGCTTATACACGAACTTACTTTATAATCAAGCTCTTCTAATTGAAGGTCTTCCAATTAATGATCCACTAGAATTCACAAATGATATTTGCAAAGTAATGGTTTAAAAGGAATAGGAATCACACTACAACCTCTCAATTGTATGATTACAATGAGAGGTTTTTCCTTTACAAAATAGAAAGTAGGTACATTCAATTCTTTAAGGTAAACATGGAAAAAACATTGCTCATAAAAAGGGCTTGTTGTTAAAGGACCAATTCCTAGTATAGAATTTAACTATATGCATGAATATTTGTAAAAGTAACTCTATAACTCGCAACAAATACATAGTTTTTAGGAGAACTTAAAAATGACTAAACATATACTGACGATTGATCGTACTTCTCCAGTCCCACTTTATAAACAAATTAAGGAAATCTTAATAGCAGAACTGCGAGCGAATATGGATGGTCCACTGCGTCCTATTAGCACGGAGGAAGAGCTTGTTCTCCGTTTCCATGTAAGCCGAGCACCCGTTCGTCAAGCGTTAAAAGAGCTTGCTGATGAAGGCTATGTCTACAGAGAGGTAAGCGTCAAATAATACACACATTCCATTAGCCCTGGTCCCATGCGATACTCTAATCAATAATGATGAAAGGGTGTCGCTATGAAACGTAAAGAAAAACACGATTTGTGGAAAAAACGCATGGAGGCATACGAAGCCAGCGGGGAGACGATCCCAAAATGGGTATCTAAACAAGATGACATTACAGAATATCAATTCCACTATTGGCGAAAGAAGATCAAGGAAGAAGGAAACTCAGATTCAAGTGATGAGGTAAGCCGCACCTGGACATCTTTTGATGTCCCTACCTTCACCACCACATCCATTGAAGTGAGACTAGATGATCTGTCTGTCTATATTCCTGAAAATGTGAGTGAAGAACATTTGTCTCGTGTACTACGCGTGTTGAGAAATGGATGATCAATCAACGCTCCATTGATAAAGTCTACCTTGCAAAAGGGAGTACAGACTTACGAAAATCCATTGATGGACTTGCGGCTATCGTACAAGAAAGCTTTCAATTAGATCCCTTCTCCCCATGTCTATTTGTTTTCTGTAATAGACAACGAGATAAGATCAAAATCCTTCACTGGGAACATAATGGATTTTGGCTCTATTATCGCCGTTTAGAAAAAGGTACGTTCCCTTGGCCAGAAGATTCATCTTCTTCTCCGCAAATGATTAGCCACCGTCAGTTCCGTTGGTTACTTGACGGCCTTTCTATTGATCAAAAATCTGCACATCCAAAAGTTACCGCACAGCGAGTCATTTAATGAATAAATGATAAAGCAAATCGATGAGAGGTGATGTATAATTAAGCTATGAAAACTACAGAAACCACCTCTCAACCTACAACTGAAGAATTAGAAGAACGTGTCTCATCACTTGAGGAACAAAACGCAGAGCTGACGGCAAAAATTAAATGGTATGAGGAACAATTCCGTCTTAGTAAGCAACGCCAATTTGGTACTTCAAGTGAGAAGACAAATGCTGATCAGTTAGAATTGCCTCTTTTTAATGAGGTAGAAATTACTGCTGACCCATCGATTGAAGAACCTACGGTTGAAACCATTACGTACGAACGTAAAAAAACCAAAGGTCAACGTGATAGTAAACTTGAGAACCTTCCGAAGGAAGTTATTGAGTATCGATTACCTGAAGAAGATCAGGTTTGTTTGTGCTGCAATGGAAAGCTACATGAAATGTCAACAGAAGTACGACGTGAATTAAAAGTCATCCCAGCGGAAGTGAAGGTCATTGAACATGTTCAACATGTTTATGCGTGTCGCCGTTGTGAACGTGAAAGCACTGAGACTCCTATTGTTAAAGCTTCTATGCCGAAATCTGTTTTTCCAAAGAGTCTTGCTTCGCCATCTGCGATGGCCTACATCATGAATCAAAAATATGTAGAAGGGCTTCCATTATACCGTCAAGAACAGCAATTTGCTCGTCTTGGTATCTTTTTGTCACGCCAAACATTAGCTAATTGGGTTCTTTATGGTGCTAATACATGGTTAAACCTCATCTATGATCGAATGTATCAATATCTGATGAATCTTGATATTGCTCATGCTGACGAAACGACGCTGCAAGTGCTACGAGAGCCAGATCGTCCATCAACAGCTACCTCTTACTTATGGCTTTATCGTTCAGGACAGGAAGGCCATCCGATTGTATTGTTTGATTACCAGCAAACACGAGCAAGTAAACATCCTAGAAAGTTTTTATCTCCTTTCCAAGGATACTTACATGTAGATGGATATGCTGGATACAATGGAATTCCAAACATAAAGTTAGTTGGTTGTTGGGCACACGCTCGTCGAAAATTTGATGAAGCTTTAAAGGCTTTGCCTAAAGAACAACAGTCGAAAGATGTCACAGCCAAAGAAGGCTTGAAGTTCTGTAACCAACTATTTGCGATTGAACGAGAAATCAAAGATTTGTCGTTCTCTGAACGTCATCAAGTACGTCTAGAAAAAAGTCGACCACTTCTTGACGCTTTTTCAGCATGGCTTCGCATGCAAACGCCAAAAGTATTACCAAAGAGTGCACTAGGACAAGCGATCAAATACTGTCGAAATCAATGGGATAAGCTAGAGGCTTTCTTAGATGATGGCAGACTGGAAATTGATAATAATAGAAGTGAGAGATCCATTAAGCCGTTTGTGATTGGCAGAAAGAACTGGATTTTTGCCAACACTCCGAAAGGAGCAAAGGCAAGTGCTGTGACTTATAGTATTGTAGAAACTGCCAAAGAAAATGGCCTCAACCCTTATCAATACTTAATGCACTTGTTTGAGGAGCTTCCCAATATAGATGTGAGTGATGAAAAAGCCATTGATCAATTGCTTCCTTGGTCAAACAGTCTTCCGGCTCACTGTCGTATTCAACATGATAAGTAGATTATAAGTTAATCCCCATCTCTATAATAGGTGGGGATTATTTGACGCTTACACAGAGAGCGTGCAAAGGGGACTTTCCCGGTTCGGGACCTTCCCGTACGACCTCCAGAACTCGAACTTGGTGACTTGTAAGCTATCTGCTGGAACAGGGAATTTCATTAGCTCGAGGTGAACACCACATATGAGCCACCGGAGCTACTGATGAGGATGCAGCTACTTTAAACATTCATACTAAAGATCCAGTTCTTATTGTGAAACGAAAATGTATACTCGAAGTGACCGTTTTATCGGTTTTAGACATGCCGTGCATATCGCTGATGACTATAAGTAGTCCTTTACAGTAAATCGATAATTAGTTGATCTTTGTCCTACTAGTAAAAGCTAATTTCAAGTAGTTGGGCTATTCTTAATACATATTGGCTACAGCGGAAGCATTTGTTGTCATCAGACAGCCAGTGTTTTTTTTGCTATTTGATAAGGAAATTTAATTTGAAAACGGTCAAAATGTCTCATTTCACAACAAGAAATTTATGTTAATATGTCTGAATATTAACGATAGAGGTGTGGTTTTTTGTCTGAAAGAAATCCTTATTTTGATAATGCTAAAGCAATTCTTATTTTCCTAGTTGTACTAGGACATATATTATCCGAATTTTTATATGAGAACTCATTTATCTCAAGTCTATATCTCTTTATTTTCTTGTTTCATATGCCTGCTTTTATTCTAATATCTGGTTACTTTGCAAGAGGAGTCCATAAACGAGGTTATATTAAAAATCTAGCAAAGAAACTTCTTGTTCCTTATATCGTTTTTCAAGTGTTTTATACTTTTTATTATGTAGCAATCTTTGGTAATGATGTTTCGATAAGTTTGTTCACTCCAAGGTGGGCCTTGTGGTTTTTATTAAGTTTATTTTTATGGAATGTAATGTTATTGCTGTTTACGAAAATTAGATTTGGTTTGTTAGTAGCGGTCAGCTTATCATTATTGATTGGATACATCTCCCAAATTGATGGCTTTTTAAGTTTATCGAGAACCTTTTTCTTTTTTCCGTTCTTTTTACTAGGCTATTACTTAAAAAAAGAACACTTCATCAAACTTACAACCAATCCGAAAAAGGTAATTTCACTTGGAATAATGGCTTTATTGTTTATCGTCGTTTATTTGATTATGCCTATAGATGAAAGAGCCTGGTTAATGGGAAAACAACCTTATGAAAATTTAGGGGATGTTTCACTTGAGTTTGCTTGGTTAGCAAGAAGTGCAGTGTATCTAATTATGGCAGTTGTCACTTTTTTGTTTTTATCTTTAGTACCTACTAGGAAAACGTTCTTTACACATATTGGACAATATACGATTACAATTTACTTATTACATATGCTACTTGTAAAGTTATTACATGAATCCCCTTTAGTCACGATGATCATAAAACAAGATCTATATTGGCTGCTTGTAGTATTTGCCTTTGTGATTGTTTATCTATTATCAAGAAAAACGGTTCGATTACTTATGAAACCCATTATAAAATAAAAATATCCAAAAGGATGATTAGTATTTCTTTTACGAAAGTACTTAATCATCTTTTTTTGATCAAAACTGTTGTTACATTCATCTAATTAGACTATAATCTAATTAGATGAATGTAAGGAGGTCTTTATATGCAATTAAATCGGCTTGTGAATTTTCATAAGACTCTTGGAGATAAAACGAGAATTCGAATTATCTCACTATTAAAAGAAGGGCCATTGCATGGTCAAGCAATAGCCGGAAAGCTTGGTTTGACAGCGCCAACCATTTCACATCATATTACGAAATTACGTGAAATTGATATTATTTATCAACGCCGAGAGAAGAATACGATCTATTTTTACTTAAATGAAAAAAACCTCAAAGTCATGGCAGAAGCTATCTTGCGAATTGGAAATGACGATCAACCGAGAAAGTTTACCATTCAAGAAAATGAAAAGTACAAAATCATTGATAATTTCATAAAAAATGGAAAGCTTAAGAATCTTCCTGCACAACACAAGAAAAAACTTGTAATACTTGAACATTTAGTAAAAGGGTTAGAAATAGGGAAAACATACAGTGAGCCGGAGATGAATGAATATATTAAGAATTACCATGAAGATTATGCGACGATACGTCGAGAATTTATTATGTGTCAATTTATGTATAGGCAAGAAGGGCAATACGAATTAAACCCGAAGGAAATGTGGCCGATTTGATCCATGTTATTTCTCAACTAAAGAGAGGAAAAAACTGAGCTCTCATAAAGTTAAGAAAAATTTCTGCTATAATGAGTTGAGTGATAAAAACTTCTCCTTCTTTCAATTCTTCCACGAAGGAAAAGAAGAACACATGAAATCACCAGCTTAAATAATGAATTATTCAATGAAGCTGAACCAGCTTCTTTTTTTATGAAAGTGTTCGTTATGCTTATGGAGTTTATAGATAGAATGGGGCTCGATCAATGATTATTAATCAAATAAAACCAAAACGCTATGTATATACATATGCTTGTCATGAAGATGAAAGAGAATTGTGCCAGTTAGAGATGAGATCATTTTTGGGCATGAATCAAAATGAATCGAAAGTAGAAAGCGAAAGGAAGATTCCTCTAAATAGAAGTCCTTTTGTAAAAGAGAGACTAGATGTTCTATTAGAAGCAGAAAGTCTTAAAAGGCTATTACAAATGATAAAAGATGCCGAGATAATAGAAACCACTTATAAAGTCTTATTTATTCAGAACGAAGACCAAGGTGAGAGCGGAAAAGTAGGATTTAATGAACGGAGAACGATTGAACGTGAAATCGGCTCTACTATAGTAGGAACAGTTGATTTACTCAATCCATCAATATTGTTAGGAGTAATGAAGCACCACAATCGATGGTTACTCGGTTACTATCATAAAAGTAAAGCAATTTGGTTAACTCATCAAAAGAAACCAAATAACTATTCAACTGCACTAAGTACTCGTTTGGCAAGAGCGATTGTTAACATCGCAATTCCTCTTCCTAATGGAATAAAAGCGATTGACCCTTGTTGTGGAATTGGTACGGTTCTTATTGAGGCACTATCGATGGATATTCATATTGTAGGGAGAGATATTAATCCACTTGTCTTACCAGGTGCGAGAGAAAATATCGCCCATTTTGGTTATCATACTGAAGTCATTTTAGGAAATATTTGCGATGTGTCAGCGAACTATGATGTAGCTCTAATCGATATGCCTTATAATCTATGTTCCGTAATAACAACACAAGAAAAACTAAAAATGATTCAAAGTGCACGTAGGTTTGCTCAGAAAGCGGTCATCGTTACAGTAGAGCCTATGGACTCAGTAGTTTCAGCAGCAGGATTTGAAATTGTAGATCGTTGTGTCGTGAAAAAAGGTTCGTTTAAGAGGGAGATTCTTGTTTGCGAGTAGGATAATTTGGAATTAAGGATTAGTTTTTTTGGCAGGGAGAGTTTTTAAAGCACCTAATTGATGTAAGTAAGAAGCGATGAAACTTAAGATAATTATAATTGAATTATTTTACCATGTTTTTTGTACATTAAGTTTTGCTTATACAAGTAACAGATGGTTATATTATCGTGATAGCGCGTAAAGGGATTAACCTTTACGCGCTTAAACTTATTTACCTGGTCGTACATCTTTCTCTTCCTGACCAATTCCTTCAAGACCTATTTGCTCTTGGACATCTAATTGCACTTTTTTGTTTGTTAGTTCTTCAGTTTTAAATTGTAAATCAGGTTGAATGTTGTTATTCATACTTGCTTGTTTATTCCAATCTCCCATATCCTCACCTCCATTTTATTAATCAGCTTTTGTTACAAAGCGTGACATTATGTGACAAGTTGGACAAACTAACGAAATAATTAAAGACAGAAATCAAGGAGAAATGACTAATTTCATTTCTTTGTTCATATTCAATTCACATTAAAATGGTAAACTGTATATGGGAATATTTAAATAGAAATAGGACTTTTATATTATAATTTGGAGGGTTTCATGAATGGTTCGAAAAAAAGGCATATGGCTTATTAGTGTTAGTATTATGTTTTTATTATTAGTTGTAGGGTGTAGTTCACAAGCTAATGATGCTCCATCCGGTGAGGAAGAAGCAGAAGCTCCTGTACATCCTGTAGAAATTATGGAGGTTGCAACCGGAACGCTTTCAAATGAACTTAAGATTTCTGGAAACGTGATGGCAGCAAAGCACATGCCTGTTCTTCCAATGTTGACAGGTGAGGTAAAGGCTATTCATGTGAAAAATGGCGATACCGTAAATAGTGGCGATACATTACTTGAACTTGATGCAACTGACGTGGAGTTAAACATAGCTCAAGCGCGTGCGGGGCTCGAGGCGGCGCAAGCAAATTTAAATAGTGCAAAAAGTATGTGGGACCAAAGTATCAAGCAAGCTGAAACTCAATTAAAGCAAACGAAAGATATGTATGACATGTTAAAAAATGCAGAAAGCCCTTCTGATGTAGTGCTTGAAGATGTTCCTGATGAGTTACAAGCTGTCTTTGGAAGTTTATTAGGGAGCACTATGCCTACTCAACAAGATATAAGTCAGGCTGAGTCTGCTGTGAAACAAGCAGAAATGGCACTTGAGCAGGCAAAAGGGACAGGCCAAATTGAAGCGGCTGAATCTTCTGTGAAACAAGCTGAGATATCTGTTCAGATGGCGCAGCAACAAAAAACACACTCTGTCGTTAAGGCTCCAATTTCTGGACAGGTGACTAACTTTAATGCGGTAGTAGGGGAAATGGTTTCTCCACAAGCTCCCTTGCTCCAATTGGTTCAGATGGAAAAACCAATTGTACAAATCAATGCTACTGAATCAATGCTCCCAAATTTAGAAGTAGGTCAAGAAGTTGATGTTTTTATTCATTCATTTAATCAATCGTACGCTGGGGAAATCAAGTACATTAGTCTTTTGCCTGGTGAACAGTCACGCTCATACCCAGTTGAAATTGAGCTTATAGATCCTGATGAGTCTTTACGTGTGGGGATTCACGCAGAAGTTATCATTGATACTGATATTGCAAGTGAACAAATCTTGATTCCAGTAGAGGCGGTAAGTGAAGAGAACAATGAGCAGTTTGTATTTGTGACAGAAGATGGAGAAAAAGTTGAAAGACGTGTTATCACTATTGAAAATGAAACTGCTGAATGGTATGCAGTTGAATCTGGCTTGAGTGAAGGGGAGTACATTATAGTCAAAGGAATTCATCAATTGTATGACTCTGCCCTTATTAATATTCGTAATGATATTCAAATTCAACCTGAAGAGATAGAAGAAGAGGAACAACCAGTTTCAGATGAGGAAGAAACGGAAGAAGCAAGTGACTCAGATGAAACTGACAAGTAATCGTTATATGGAGGTACTCTAGTTGAAACTGATAAAAGAATCTGTAAAGCGCCCAGTAGGGGTAATCATCCTAGCTCTTGTTATGATGATCCTAGGTGGGGTGTCATTATCTGGCTTGAAAGTTGACTTAATGCCAGATTTAGATTTGCCAATTGCAGTAGTAGCAACTCCATATAATGGTGCTGCTCCGCAAGAGGTAGAAAATTTAGTTACTCGTCCATTAGAGGGGGCGTTAAGTGCTACAGAAGGCTTAGATACTATGCAGTCTATGTCAGCGCAAAATCAATCTATTATCTTTTTAATGTACGACTTTAATACGGATTTAGATATGGTTATGTTAGATCTAAGGGAGCGAATCGATATGGTCCGGCAATCCTTGCCGGAAGGAGCTGGTTCACCAAGTGTAATGCGATTTGATCCAAACCAAATGCCCATTATGCAAATTGGCCTCTCGGCAGATATGGATCTAACTAGGCTTACTTATATTGCTGAAGAAACCGTAATTCCACGATTAGAGCGTATTCCTGGTGTTGCTCAAGTTAACTTAACGGGTGGACAGGATCGAGAAATTGTTGTTGAGCCAGATTTGGCACTTCTTCAACGATACGGAATGACGATTTCTCAATTGGCTCAATTGATCGGTGGAGAAAGCATGAGTGCATCTGCTGGCGAAGTAGAACGAGGAGGACAAGATGTACCTTTACGAATCGTCGGAGAATTTCGCTCAGTACGAGATATTGAAAATATCAATATCCTACTCCGTACAGGTGAAACAGTTAAACTTCATGAAGTAGCTGACGTGCTGGACACTTTTAGTGAGCAAAATTCGCTAGCCTATTTAAATGGAGAACCAACTTTAAGTATTGATATTTTAAAACAATCCGATGCTAATACTGTAGAAGTGTCCGAAACTGTATCAAAAGAGATTGAGATTCTTCAAAGTGAAATCACGCAAGGTGTCTCGTTGACAACAGTTATGGATTCGGCATTGTTTATTAACGATTCAATTAGAAGCGTCGTGATGAATATGGTAATTGGGGGCGCAATGGCTGTCCTCGTCCTCTTAGTATTTTTACGAAGCTTTAGAAGTACATTGATTATTGGTTTATCAATTCCAATTGCTTTAATTTCAGCCTTTACATTGTTATATTTTGCGGGTGAAACGATCAACATTATTACACTAGGTGGTCTAGCATTAGGTATCGGTTTATTAGTTGATAGTTCCATTGTTATACTAGAAAACATCTATAAATACAGAGAACGTGGCTATAGTCGAATAGAAGCTGCTAAAAAAGGAGCTTCTGAAGTATCATCAGCAGTTATTGCATCAACAATGACAAGTTTAGTTGTCTTTGTTCCAATTGTCTTTACAGGAGGAATTGCTTCTGAATTATTTATGCCTCTAGCTTTAACTGTTGGGTTTACTCTTTTGGCATCACTTGTAACAGCCTTAACATTTGTTCCAATGTTATCTGGTCTGTTACTGCCAGATATAAATGAAGAGGAAGAACCTAAAGGACTTAAGAAAATTGGTGCAAGCTTTGGTCGATTCTTTGATCGTGTTGATCAATTTTATCGGAATGTTCTCCGTTGGTCTATTAACCATAAAAAGACTATTATTTTTAGTACGATTCTCTTATTAGTAGCCAGTCTTGGAAGTGTGAAATTTGTTGGGGTTGAATTAATGCCAGCATTTGATCAAGGTGAGATATCTGCTAGTTATGAAGTACCAGCAGGAACACCCATTTCCGAAACGAGAGAGACGATTAGCCAGTTAGAACAATTCCTACTAGATTCAGGAGTAACAGAGGTTGTGCATACATCTGTTGGAGGCGGCGGCTTTATGGGTGGTGGCTCCAACGAAGGTGAACTTTATATTCGATTAGTTCCTGCAAATGAACGAACGGTTACAACAAATGAATTAATTGAAGATTTCAGTGATTTTGCTGAAAGCCTCCCAGATATTGATGTGAATGTTCGTGCTTTTGAAAGTGATGGAATGGGTGGGAATCCAATTGAAATTGAGTTGCGAGGAGAAGACTTCGATACACTTAAGTTAATTGCAGATGACATTCAACAGATCATTGATGAAGTTCCTGGTACTACAAATGTATCTCATTCGATGGGAGAAACGAGAACGGAAACTCAAATTCACATTAATAGAGACATCGCTGCACAATATGGTTTGAATTATGCAGAAATCATGCAAACCATCACGGCAAGTGTAAATGGGCAAGTGGCGACACTTATGCGTTCGGAAGGGCAAGAATTTAATGTAATGGTTATATTACCGGAAGAACAACGTAGTAATCTGGCTAATCTACAACAATTACCATTGTTAACTCCAATGGAAGATACAGTCCCATTATCTGCGGTTGCTGATTTTGTACAAGCTGAAGGGCCTAACGTCATCAATCGACAAAATCAAACTAGAGGTGTTGCCATTACTGGAGATATTTTGGACCGTGATTTAGGAGCTGTCATCTCAGAGATTGAAGCAGAATTGGACCAATATATATTCCCAGAAGGTTATGACTACCATACTGGTGGTGATTATGAGATGATGATGGATGCCTTTTTCGATTTAACTCTCGCTTTAGCTCTAGCTATATTCCTAGTTTATGCAGTTATGGCCTTCCAATTTGAAAAAGTGATTTATCCATTTATCGTAATGTTCAGTTTACCAGCAACATTTATTGGGATAATGGCAGGATTCCTTCTAACAGGAAGACCGTTAAGTGCACCAGCTTTCATTGGGGTCATCATGTTGGCCGGTATTGTGGTAAATAATGCAATTGTATTGGTCGACTATATAAATACGTTAAGAAAACGTGGTCTGGATACAGAAGAGGCTATTCTAGAAGCAGGACCATTGAGATTAAGACCGATTCTCATGACAATGCTGACAACAGTATTAGCGATGGTACCATTAGCAATGGGAATAGGAGAAGGAGCCGAGCTTCAGGCACCGATGGCAACTGTGATTGTATTCGGATTAACATTTTCTACATTCATTACACTTGTTCTCGTCCCAGTTATGTATATCTATACAGATCGATTCACCAATTGGTGGAAAGGTTTATTTACTCGACGTAAACAAGAAGTTGAAGATACAACTCATGAATAACAATCAAAAGAAGAGGAACAAATGTTCTTCTTCTTTTGCTATTTTTATATTCGGTCAAGTATACATTCAAAATAAAATAATAATTGACACGTAACCTAAAAGTTACTTATTATAAAATAGGAAACCAAAAGGTTACATATAATTCTAGGAGGAAAGAACATGAGTGATCACAAAGCATCTACACCAGATATTCGTAAACAGGCTGTTTTCAATGCCAAAATTGAGAAAGTTTGGGACATTGTAGCATCTTCGAAAGGGATAGATCAATGGTTTATGCCGAATAACTTTCAACCAGAGGAAGGGGCTGAATTTACAATCCATTCGCCTTTTGGTCCGTCTACTTGTAAAGTTTTAGAAATACACGCACCCAATCGATTGGTGTTTACATGGGGAGAGATGGGCTGGAAAATAACGTTCGAGCTAAAGGATTTAGGTGATAAAACAGAATTTACTCTTATTCATGCTGGTTGGGGCCTTCCAGAAGAAATTGTTCCTGGACCAGGGCCAGATCAATCAAACCTAGACATACGAAATAGAATGAACGATGGTTGGGAATCGATTGTTAATGAAAATTTACGAAAAGCAGTTGAGGTGTAATGGTAGAATCTCAGAATTACGATGTATTTCAAGCGATAGCAGATCCAACCAGAAGGAAGATGCTTGTTTTATTAGCAAACGAAGAAATGCCGGTTACAATGATTAGTAATCATTTTTCAATTAGTCGTCCAGCCATTTCGAAACACCTTCGTATCCTTTCTGCAGCTAATCTTGTAACAAGTGAAAAAATTGGTAGAGAGATGCGTTATCAATTACAGCCAGAAACATTGCAAGAATTCAAGCAATGGCTTTCTTTTTTCGATCAATTCTGGGAAAATAAAATTGCAATGTTACAACATATCGTTGAACAAGATCAAGAAACTAATAAATCAATCAAAAACGGATAAGAAAAGAACGTCTCTATGATTTTTCTATCATGTAAATAAGGAGTGTTTTAATGATCACATTAAAAAGTGAGAGAGAAATTATGTTAATGCAAGAGGCTGGGAAAATCTTAGCTGAATGTCATAAAGAAATAGCATCTCGTATTAAACCAGGGGTTACGACCTTAGAAATTAATTCATTTGTTGAAGAATTCTTAAAAAAACATAATGCAACGCCGGAACAAAAAGGATACAAAGGGTATGAATATGCAACTTGTGCCTCCATTAATGACGAAATTTGTCACGGATTCCCTCGCAATAATCCTCTTAGCGATGGAGATATCGTGACAATCGATATGGTTGTTAATTATAAAGGAGGTTTAGCAGATTCTGCTTGGACGTATGCAGTTGGAACAGTCTCTGAGGAAGTGAAAAAACTGATGCAAGTTACAGAGACCTCTCTTTATAAAGGTATTGAACAAGCTTTAGTTGGAAACAGACTAGGTGATATCGGCCACGCAATACAGAGTTATGCAGAGGCAGAAGGTTTTTCGGTTGTCAGAGATTTTACCGGCCATGGTATTGGACCTACGTTGCATGAAGAACCGCAAATCTTGCACTTTGGTAATCCTGGTAGAGGGATCAGGCTTCGTGAAGGTATGGTAATTACGATTGAACCGATGATTAATCAGGGTGTTTGGGGAAGTAAGATGGACTCAAATGGCTGGACTGCTCGAACAGTTGACGGGAAACTATCTGCTCAATATGAACATACATTAGCCATTTCATCAAACGGACCATTAATATTAACTAAACAATAAATAGAAAACGTTCCTAATTAGGAACGTTTTCTTCATTTTGTCCGTAGTGTTGATGGTAGCTTTCAGGATCTTCGTTTATTGGTGGACTGTTGTTATATAGAGAGAGCATGCCTATGATGGAAAATGACGAGACTAATAATATTATTATAGTCAGTTTTTCATTTGTTTTTAAAATGCCTATACAGTATATTAATTAGCAAAAATATTTAACACAAAATGATTAGATCAATGGTTGTTGTAGCTGAAATCGTAGTCATTGCTGATAATTTTATATTTGTGAGGTGTAGGTGTACTGAGACAGTACACCACTTGATGGAGTTAACAATGCCCCTTTTTGTCATCAACGATTTTAATTATTTTAATTTCATCTAGAGGAATGATTAGAAATTTACTCTTATGGTCTTTGCATTTGCATTTACATTTATGTCTTCGACGATCTTTGCATTTGCAGTCTCTCTTACGTCTTGTATGATCATGATCATCGTGATGGAGTTTTTCAATTTCAACAAAATCTTTTCCTACATGACATACAGTTCCTTTAAACTCTCTACATTCATTTCCACATTCCACTTTAAATTTCACAACACAACCAATTAATTGTCGAAGCCTAAATGCTAATTCACCATCTAAACCTCTTAATTTTCCATCGAAGCGATCATCGTAAATACGTCTACGTCGCTTCAAACAATCGCAATCGTCTTTGTGTCTGAAATGGTGGTTAAAGCACTGTCTGTCACGATGATGAAAGCGTTTGTGACAATCACATAAACTATGACAATCATGTTTTCTGTGGAAATCATCGTAGCGATGGTGTCTAAAGTAGCGGAAATCAAGCCCGCAGCTACATGGTGAGAAGCGATCATGATGAATCTTTCCGCAGTGATGACATTCAAAAGAATGACTCATGATTATTTTCACCTCTTTCTTTTAGATATACTTCATTTTATGTTATAAAAACTAGTGTGAAAGGTACAAGCAACTAGCTTTTATGAAAGAAGGCGCTTCACAGAATAGGAGGGAGTTTTGATACTATAGTGGGTGTCATAGTGATTAAAGGAATAGACATGAATATAGCGAAAAAAACGAGAATCACTGTTCAGTGTTCCCGCTGCATATCATTTATTTAGCTATTTTTGAACTTACCTTTTCTAAAAGGCAATGAGTAAATGCAAGATACTCTTTTTTAAGTGTAAGATCGTCATGAATTAATACAACCGGATTTCCATTTTCATTTGGAGCAATAAGGGGGATTTGTGCAAGCAAATCCGTTTCTAAATTTTTTGAGAGAGTTTCTCCACCACCTTGGCCAAAAATATTATATCGAGTCATTTCGTTTGGTTTAAAATAGGACATGTTCTCGACAACACCTATAATCTTATGATTC
Source organism: Halalkalibacter krulwichiae (assembly GCF_002109385.1). Taxonomy (NCBI): domain Bacteria; kingdom Bacillati; phylum Bacillota; class Bacilli; order Caryophanales; family Bacillaceae; genus Halalkalibacter; species Halalkalibacter krulwichiae. The sequence goes on from NZ_CP020814.1 coordinate 2,225,470, forward strand.
GTTTGTTTTGCCATTTGACCTGTTCGTTCAGCGACGTGAACAGCATTGGGATGGGGAGTTGTCACAATAATCTCTTGGCATTCAGGTAACTTCTGGTGTAAATCAAGTGCCATATCTCCAGTTCCAGGTGGTAAGTCTAGAATGAAATAATCTTGTTTACCCCAAATCACTTCCTCAAAAAAATGACCGACCATTTTTCCAGCCATCGGACCGCGCCAGACAACTGGTTCATTTCCTTTTAATAGAAATCCCATTGACATCACGCTAATGTTTTCGTTGTATCCGATTGGAATAATTTTGTTATTCATTGTTTTCGGTTTAGAAGTGATGTTTAATATTTTCGGGATGCTATATCCATATATATCCAAATCAATAATGGCAACTTTTTTTCCAAGTTCTGATAATGTTAAAGCTAAATTAACAGCAACAGTAGATTTTCCTACTCCGCCTTTTCCACTAGTAATTGCAATAATATTTCCTTTTAACAATGATCTCACTCCTTTGTTATTAGAATATATACTTTTTCTGTTCATTACAGTGACGAAGATCACATCTCTCTTGAAAACAAAAAGAGACTGTTACATTACTAATCAGTCTCTACTCGCTATTACATTCTGCAAATTTCCAAAGGACAATTTTCACAATGACAAATTTCTTTTAATTGAATTAAATCACGAACAATTAGGTGGCCTTTATCTTGTGCTAATATTTCTTTCGAACGTAAATCAGAGAGCATGCGGTTAACACTTTCTCTCGTTGCGCCAATGTATTCACCAAGCTCACCATTTTTCACCTTTTTTGTAATACGAATGCCTTCAGAGGTTTCTTCCCCATATGAATTAGCCATTCGAATGATTGTTGAACAAAGAGCTCCCAGCTTACCATGAAAGGTGAGGTCACGTAGTTTAGATTGTGTGATTTGATTAAGTAGTGAAGACCATTTCAAAAATTCAACAGCAATTTCTCCACGTTGCCATAGAATGATCTCTAGGTCTTTTTGCTGAATGACACCAATAACACTGTCTTTCATGACTTGTGCGTTATAACTATATTTGATATCCATAAAACTACTTAATTCACCAAATAGATCTCCGTCACTGAACATATTTAAAATATATTCTTTTCCATCTGATGTAGCTTTCGTCATTTTCACGTGGCCTTCTTTTATATAAAATAATTTATCCGCTTGATCGCCTTCCCAGAATAAATAAGTACCAGCTTCGACTTTTTGTTCGTACATAATATCAGTTAAAGCAGTAAGGGTTTTATTTGAAAGGTGAAATGTATTTTGTTGGATATTACGTTCAAGTGTTAAATTTGTCATGGCAAATCCTCCCGACTTATGATTGTTTTCATTATATAAGAAAGATCTAAAAAGAAATGTGATAAAAATCACACCTAACGGATTTTAAGAGTGTTTTTGAATAAAGCGAAGTGTGATGAAGTTAACAGAAACGAATGAGGGCATGTTTTATAGTATAGCTACGGAGGTGTGACGAAAATGAAATTAACCGGTGTCATTATTGATTGTGCATCAACAAAATTTACTGATTCGGCAACGGGATTATTGAAGATAGCAAATGAGACGATCATTGAGAGACAAATTTGTTTATTGAAACAGGTCTGTCAGGAGATTATTTTAGTTACAAACGAACCTCATCAATATTTACCGATAGTCGGTAGCAGTATACGGATAATTACAGATTACTTTAAGGGAAGTGGAGCGTTAAGTGGAATGCACGCTGCACTCTCATTAGCGAAAAGCGATTCTTTATTAGTTGTAACACCAGACATGCCTTTCTTATCTGTCCAAGTAATTACTTCTATGTTAAAAGATAAGATTGAAACAGGAGTACAATTAGTTGTTCCAGAATCACAAGGACAATTGCAATTATTTCATAGTATTTATGATCGTTCTTGTATAAAATCGACTGAAAAATTAATAGAAGAACAAGATGCAGGATTAGTAAACATATTAGAGCATGTTTCTTTTAAAATTATTAGAAATGAAGATCTCTTGCCAATAAGTTATCGAGTTCAATCAATGGAAGACTATCAGCGTGCTATTCAATTCAATGAAACGAATAAAATATCTTAAAGTATATCTGAGAAACAAATCATCATTGATGAGGAGTTTCTTTTTTTATTTTCTTCTTTCTCAAAGTTTTGCCACAAAAAGAAGATGGAGTGTGAGCAATCTCACAGTTTATAATTCGTGATGATTTTACAATAAGCCTATCAACAAGAGAAAATAAGGGGTGGCGTAATGAGCCAAATTGAAAGATCGTTTTATTCAAGAGCTAGTATGTATTCGTTTGGTATTGTAATGATTCTGATTATCTTAATGTGGATTGGAACAGGACAGTTTTCACATGTCGATATTATGTTATTTGGATACGTCGTGTCATCAATTGTATTTGCCATCGGCATGACGATTCGTATGTGTGCATGGGCAGTTAGACCAGCTACACACCAAGTAATAAAAAGAAGCTTCAAAAATATGAAGAAGAAGAAAAGAGTTAAACGGAATTGGAAAGCAATCACTAAGACTTTAATTGAGAATATTATTTTACAAAAATTCATTTTTAAACGAGGGATTTACAGAGGAATCATGCATTGGTTAATTGCATGGGGCTGTATCGGTTCGTTTGGAATTACCTTCGCTCTTACATTTGGTTGGATGCATTTCAAACTAATTGATCCTATAACATATCAAGTTGTTGTTATGGGAATTCCGACTATATCGATGGCTGCAAATGGTATTTTAGCCAAGTTAATGTTTGAAGGCTTAAATATTACAGCTCTTATGGTCTTGTTTGGGGTAACGATGGCATTAATTCGTCGTTCAAAAAATCAAGATGTCAAGGTAACTCAGCGTGTGGAATTTGATTTATTACCTTTATATATTTTGCTTTGGGTGACTGTTTCTGGTTTATTACTAACGTTATCTTATAAATTTTTAGGTGGATGGATGCATTCCTATTTAGCTCTTATTCATCAAGTTACGGTAGTTATTTTCTTAGTTTATTTTCCATTTGGAAAGCTATTTCATTTACCGGTGAGACCCCTAGCAACTGCTGTACCAATGAATTACCAAGAAGTAACGGGAGTAGATACGAGAGAATGCAAATCTTGTCAAGCTCCTTATAGTAATGATGATCAAATTACTGATGTGAAAGAAATATTAAGTGTACAAAGTTTTGACTTACAACTTGCAGATGGTTCATATTTAGCTGATTATTGTCCGAGCTGTCGTAGAAGAATTCGGGTGATGAAACAATTAAACATTCAATCTAATTTACCATCTCCAAATGGACCAATCCAAACAAATAACGGAATTCATATTCCGGGATTTGGTCAAAAAAGAGATGATTCATATTATGAAAAAACGGGGGAGAAGTAAATGAGTGAATTTCTTGTAAAAGATGGTGTGAAAAATTTAAAGAAGCCTGGAGAAAAGCTCGTCACAACCCACTGTTGTTATTGTGGCATGCAATGTGGAATGCACATAAGAGTGAATGAAAAAACAGGAAAAGTTGTAGGAGTAGAACCTCGTTATGATTGGCCTGTAACAAGAGGGAAAATGTGTCCAAAAGGAGTGACAGCTTACCAAACTGTCAATCACAAAGATCGAATTCTTAAACCACTAATCAAGAAGAACGGGCAATTTGTCGAGGCAACTTGGAAGGAAGCGTACGATTTAATCGAGAAAAATTTCAAAAGAATTCAAGCGGAGTCTGGAAAAGATGCAGTGAGTGTTTTCGGCGGAGTATCAATGACTAACGAGAAATGTTATTTGGTAGGTAAATATGCACGTGTTGGACTAGGTACTAGATTTTTAGATTATAATGGTCGCTTCTGTATGTCATCAGCAGCAGGTGGATTTATGAAAACACTTGGAATAGACCGTGGTTCAAGCTTGCCTTTACCTGAATTTGAACATACTGATTGTTTATTTATGGCGGGTTCTAATACAGCTGAATGTCATCCGACGATGATTCAATGGTTATGGAAAGCCAAAGACAAAGGCGCAAAATTAATTGTAGCTGATCCGCGTGAGACACCAACAGCAAGAGTTGCTGATGTTCATCTTGATCTTAGACCAGGAACTGATTCTGCATTAGCAAACGGGTTAATGCACCTAATTATCAAAGAAGGATATGTCGATTACGAGTTTGTTAAAGAGCGTTGCAATAATTTTGAAAAGTTAAAAGCAATGGTAGAAAAATTCACCCCTGAATTCACGTCCAACATAACAGGTGTAGCCGTTGAAAAAATTATCAAAGCTGCTCATATTTACGGAAAGTCACCTAAATCAATTGTCACTTTCTGTAGAGGAATTGAACAACAAAATAAAGGTGTTGATAACGTTTCATTATACACGTCAATGGCTTTAATAAGAGGACAAATTGGGAAGTTTGCTTCAGGTGTTGCAACTATTACAGGACAAGGGAATGGTCAAGGGGAAGAGAACACGGTCAAAAGGCAGATGCGCTTCCAGGCTATCGGAAAATTGATAATCCTGAACATGTTAAATATGTTGCTGGTGTTTGGGGGATTAAACCAGAAGAAATGCCCAAAGCTGGTGTATCTGCATACGAAATGTTCGATGAGATTCAAAAAGGTAATATTCGCGCTATGCATGTGATGTGTAGCAACCCAGCTGTATCAGCGCCGAATTTGGAACACATTTGGAGTGGGTTTAAAAAATTAGACTTTCTTGTTGTAAGTGATTTCTTTTTATCGGAAACAGCTGAATTCGCTGATGTTGTTTTACCAACTACTACTTGGGCGGAAGATGAAGGAACAACTACAAATTTAGAGGGTCGAGTACTCCGCATTCGTAAAGTATCTGAACCATTAGGTGAATCAAAGGCAGACTGGGAAATCATGTGTGATATTGCCGAAAGAATGGGAAAAGGTAACTATTTTAAATATGACAACCCCAAACAAATTTTTGAGGAATTAAGAATCGCTTCAAAAGGGGGAAAAGCAGATTACTCTGGTATCACATGGGAGCGTATCGATAAAGAAGATGGTGTGTTTTGGCCTTGCACGTCCGAAGATCATCCTGGGACACCGACGATGTTTAAGGAAACGTTTGGGACAGAAGATGGAAAAGCAAATTTAGCTGCTGTAGATTGGGCGGAACCCGGTGAAACGACTTCTAACGAGTATCCACTTACGTTAACGACTGGTCGTGTCGTATTTCATTATTTATCTGGAAATCAAACGAGAAGAGTTGATTTCTTGATGGAACAATGTCCTCTGCCTTACATCGAGATTCATCCAGAGCTAGCTAGTCAGTATAATATCGTGAACAAAGATGCGGTTAAAATTACTACTCGTAGATCAACGATGACCGTAGAAGCCCGAATCACAAAGGCTATACGTAAAGATACCGTTTTTATCCCATATCATTGGGGGAAAGAGCTTGCGGTGAATCTACTGACAAATCCAGCATTAGATCCAGTGTCAAGAATGCCTGAATTTAAAGTGTGTGCCGTTAAAATTGAAAAAGACTAACTTAAAATAGCAACTGGGGAACAACCAATGAATAAAATAATGTATTTAGAATTTGAACGATGTATCGGCTGCCGCGCATGTCAAGCGGCATGCCGAGAATGTGGAGACCACGATGCAAAAGAACGGAATTACGTTGAATATATCGATTTCACAGAGAGTAGACAAACATTTCCAATGATGTGCATGCAATGTAAAGATCCTGCGTGTGCGAGAGTTTGTCCAGCCAATGCCATTCAAATTACTGAAGAAGGTGTTGTTCTATCCGCAATGGAAGAAAAATGTATCGGCTGTCGTAACTGTACCTTTGCTTGTCCTTTTGGAATTCCTAAGTTTGATTTTGAGGAGAATAAAATGTACAAATGTGACATGTGTTACGATCGATCAAAATTTGATATTGCACCAATGTGTGCGTCTGTTTGCCCAAGTGAGGCAATTCGATTCATAGATTTTGATGAGATGCAATCTTTAAGAAGAAAACGTACCCAAATGAATTTAATCGAAGGAAAAAAGCCAAGTGAACAAGATAAATGGCAATATGTTCCTGAATTTTTCGGTGTTTATACAGACTAGAAAGGAGGGCTTTCCATGTCAGAACAAATGAAGTGTAAGAAAGAAAAACACTTAAAAAAAGATGATATGTTAAATCTAAAAGATAATATTAATCGCTTTGATGATTTGAAATTTAATAGACGTGCTTTTTTAAAAACAGCAGTAGGAGCTTCAGTAGCACTCGGCCTATCCACTTTACCTTTTTCAGTAAAAGCATTCTTAGGTGACTTTGAGGATGATCGCGAGCTTGTTGAGATTGTTAAATTGGAAGATTTGCCAAAAGGGTCTTCCGTTACATTTAATTATCCATCTGAAAAAGATCCTGCATTGTTAATTCATACAAAGGCAGGAGAGTTAAAAGCTTATAATAGTGCATGTACACATTTAATGTGTCCTGTATTTTATGAAGAAGAAAGTGAAGTGTTACTTTGTCCATGCCATCAGGGATTCTTTGATTTAAATAACGGTCATCCGATAGCAGGGCCTCCTCAACGAGAGTTACCTTTAATTGAATTAGAAGTTCAAAATGGGGTTGTATACGCTGCAGGGAGGAAGATTCGCCATGGCTAAGAAAATATGCTGGGTGATTATATTCATAACATTAGCATTAAATGTAGTCATGTTACAGTGGACAATTGAAGCATACTTAGGATTAGAGTTTGATCTCGTTTTTCGTTATACGGTTATAGCCTTGGTTTCATCGGCAATTGCATTGATAACCCTTTTTAAATGGAAACAAGTTGAATACCAAAAAGAAGAGTCTGCAAATTAATGCAGGCTTTTTTCATATTGATATCTAAACAGAGAATAATAATACTGATTATACGATGGATACGCTATGATATTTTACTTCTTTGCTATTAGATGATAGGATTAAAAAAGGTTACTGACAGAGGGAGTGAAGTGTTAGTAATGACTAAAATAACCCGTTTTTTTGAACAATTATCAGCAGAAAACCAAAATGTAATGCTAGATAAAGGAACGGAAATTCAGGCACAATCAGGTACAGTCCTTTTTTCAGAAGGGGATATACCTGAGTATACATTCTTAATTCTGTCTGGGTTAGTAAGGCAAAGTAAAATGACTGCTGATGGAAAAGAATTTTCAGTTAGTTTGTCTCAAAAAGGCGAATTAGTTGGAGAAACAGCCTTATTTAATGGACTTGCACTAGCTGTGACTGCGACTGTAATAGAGGATGCAAGACTAATCCGTTACCAAAGACAAGAACTCGAAAACCTTTTCGAAGAAAAGGGTGAAATTGCTGTTGCCTTTATGAAATGGTCTGCTATACAAAATCAATCCACTCAATCGAAATTTAGAGATCTAATTTTATGTGGGAAAAAAGGTGGCCTCTATTCAACTTTAATTCGTTTTAGTAATTCATACGGTGAAAAACATAAAGATGGAATCCTCATTAATATTGCTCTTACGAATCATGAAATTGCAAATTATATTGGCACAACACGAGAAGGTGTAAATCGGATTATGAGTGAATTAAAGAAAGATCAGATCATCTCTTATGAGAATAATAAAATCATCATTCGTGACCTTCAATATTTAAGGAATTTCTTACAGTGTGGAGATTGTCCGGTTGAAATTTGTACGATTTAAGTTGATTTCCCGTGCAGATGGTTCTATCTTGAAGCCTATTATAGAATGAGCTAAAATAAACGTTGGTAAGATAATACATATAGAATAGAAAGAAGGCTAACTTATGATCCAACGTACGGTTCTTGTTAAATTTGCAGAAACTACAACAAATGAGCAATTACAAGAAGTGGTAAATCGCTTCAAGGAGCTTGAACATCACTTAAACGGAGTTGTGGATTTGCAAGCAGGACTTAATTTTGCAGAGAGAAGTAAGGAGTATCAAGTTGTTCTAATGGTTCGTTTTGAAAATAAAGATGCTCTTGAGGCGTATGTAAATGATGCTAAGCATCAAGCTGTAGCTACTTTCATTAAAGAAGTAGGTAGAGTTGATAGTATTGGAGTAGATATTGAGATTTAATGGATGAAAGCAAAGGTCTTGAGCCTTTGCTTTTTTCATTGTTATTTAAGCAAAGCAAAGTTAGAGTAACTAGAACATGGTGACTTACAAATATCGCAGTTGACTTCTATTTATAATCCATATGAGACATAGAATTTGTTCCGTTGATACGATTGTTTCTTGTTATAATAAATAAAAACAAGCAATAAGGTAGGGATAATAATGTTTTCAAAAAAGATGGACCAGTTTCAAACGAGTGTATTTAATGAACTTGCTGATTACAAAATGGTAAAAATGAAAGAAGGCAAAGATATAATAGATCTAAGTATTGGTAGCCCTGACCTACCACCACCTTCATTTGTGATGGAAGAGTTATCATCTTCAGTTAAAGACCCTTCTTTATATCGCTATTCTCTAAGAGGTATTCCAGAATTACATGATGCGATTTCACACTACTACCACCATCATTATAATGTGGAGCTCGCGCAAGAGGATGAGGTGCTTGTTGTTATGGGTTCTCAAGATGGACTTGTTCACCTCCCTCTAGTAGTGGCTGATCCAGGGGATATCATATTAGTACCAGATCCTGGTTATACTGCTTACGCCGCAGGTATTTCATTAGCTGAGGCTATTCCTTATTCAATGCCTTTAAAAGAGGAAGATGCTTTTCTACCCGACCTTGATGCTATTCCTGATGAAGTTCGACAAAAAGCAAAGTTGATGATTTTAAATTTTCCTGGTAATCCAGTGCCATCTACAGCATCAAGAGAATTTTTTGAAAAAGTAGTGAGGTTTGCAAAAGAAAATAAGATTGTCGTACTTCATGATTTTGCTTATTCTGAATTATATTACGATGAAAGACCAATAAGCTTTCTTTCAGTCGAAGGAGCGAATGAGGTAGGAATAGAGTTCAATTCTCTTTCCAAAAGCTTCAATATGGCTGGTTGTAGAATAGGATATGTCGTTGGAAATCCACATGTCTTAGAGGGTTTAAAACGATTGAAGTCAAATTTGGATTATGGAGTATTTTTACCGGTACAAAAGGCTGCTGTAGTTGCATTAAAAAACACTACTAATTTTAGTAACGAGTTACGAATGATTTATAAGAAGAGAAGAGATATTTTGGTAGCCGGATTAAATTCACTAGGGTGGAAGGTTGATTCACCACCGGCATCAATGTTTATATGGGCAAGGGTACCTTCTTCATATAAATCAACAGAATTTGCTTTTCGACTAATTGATGATGCAGGAATTGTTACAACTCCAGGAGTTGCCTTTGGTGATAATGGTGAAGGATATTTACGAATTTCTCTTGTCCAAAATGAAGAAACTTTACATAAAGCGGTCTTAAGGTTGAAAGAAAGTGGAATATTCTCTAAATAAGAAGGAACGAGGCTTACGCATAAGCGAAGCCTCGTTTTTCTTCAGCCAATATATACATTGCACTCGACCACCCAAGTGGAGTATTCGGGTTAGGCTTTTGAATACCGGAGAAATAAGCTTCTGGCAGTATCCCGTTATCTAACATTACTTCTTTTGTACGCTCAATATAGTATCTGGCATGTTGGTCATGGTTAAGTGTTTGCCAGCATAGAGAGAGCCAAGGGAAACCAAAAGTCCATTCTGCTTCGGTTCCATAGTAGAAAGATCGATCTTTATTTCGACCATAAGCTTGTTCAAGTATAGAATAGTAACTATCGCCTTGATAGCGGATGACACCATTTGGACGTAGTAATTCCTTTTCAATGTTTTTAATAATTTGTTTGGCTTCCTCACCTTGGTAAAGTTGATAAGGGTAGATTAGACTTAACTGTGCTAAATCAGCGTTTTTTGAGACGCTTTCTCTTGGGAACAAATTTGTTAATGTGTTCATCCCATTATCGATAGCTTCCTGGGGAACAAATACAATTGGTTGAATGGCTCTAAGCCCTGCTACACAGGCACCGACACTGCTTGCATGAACTTCCCGGTACTCTTCCCACATACCATTGTCTTCATCTTCCCAGTAACGACAGCACATTAGGTAAAACACGAGTTTCTGAATAATAGCATGATCTCTTTCTTCACGAATAATCGGTTTATTGTACTGCTGGATACTTGTTCCGACTGCATATAAAAAAGCACCAATCATATCATGTTGAGCATGTCCCCATTCTTGGTTATGAATTTCGAAACCATCGGGGCTATATCTGGCATGGATATACTCATACATAGCTTGAGGCTTTCTCTCTGTATGAATATCTATTTTCCATTCGTATCTGCGGAATACATCTAAGATTGCTTGCATAGATAAAGTGAATGTATTACAAGGTTTATCCATGTAGGGAAGAGACATATAGATTGCATCCCGAATCCAGAAATAATGATATTCTTTAGATTGACTTGCTAAATATAAGTGGTTTGGTTGTCTTAATTCCTCTAATAGCCGATAGCTCTGTTGTAAATGATCCATTCGAGTAGCCTCCCAATTCTATTAATTAACCTTAGTTTCTTTTTAGCCTAGAAAAGGAGGTCTTATACTTTTGTTAGTAAGATAAATCATTTATATAATTATCATCTACTGATTGATCAGTTTTGAGCGATCTGGATATTGAGGCGGTTCTTCCAACCAATGATGTTTGAGCATAATATCTAGTCCATCTTTAGCATATAACGCTACTTCGGCTGATAGTCGTTGATAATCTGCAACTAAGTCATATCTCATGCTAGCTGTTGAAGCTGCGCTATAATTCCCTTGACCGCTAGCGGTTAAGACTGTTTTCAAGAACATCATTAATTTATCGGAAAAAACTCGAGTTGTAGACTCTGTTACGCCATGATCAGAAGAGGAGGGTGGCTCTATATTCGATTCCGCAAGCTTGTTGGAGAATATTTTTACATGTTTTGTTCCGATTTTCTTTCCGTTAACAAAAAATTTTTTTATCTCTTTTGTCTCGGTTGTTTGAGCAAAGCTCGTACATATAAACGAGCCAATTTGGTTTGTTTTGAAGTTTTCAAATAAATGCATAATTTCAATGCTATTTAAAGTTCGTTTTGTAAATGGATTGAATCCTTTCGTGAAATATGCTTTTCCTTCAATATAATCTGCGTTCTTCGGTTTTGTCATATAAGGAGGGCGCACATACAATCCTTTTTCTAATCCAAGGTCAACAGAAAGGTTGTAAAGATTTGAAACGTTCAATAAACAATCCGTAAAGAATTTTCTAATATCGTGCCTAGATGAAGCGCTTTGTGAAAGGCAATATGCAACTGTTCCAGCCTTACCGAACATTTCAAGGAAAGAGAGAATAAATGAATCAGTATATAGTCTTGGTGCATGGATATTCACATCTTTATCAGTGAACCCTTCAGGAGTTGGAATCCTTTCATTATGAAATAGATGTTCAATCTCTGTATTTACATTTAAGGTAAATCGAAGAGTCTTTTCGACAATGGTACGAATTTCTTTATCTTCGACAATTTCATTAAAATACTTCATCATATGTAATGACATGCTATTCTGGATGTACTGGCTCCAAAGCACTCCGATTTCTGAGGATGTCATGTCTACAATCGTCATTATATACACCTCGATATTTAACGTAATACTTTGTAGATTGTCCAACGGTTTCAATTTTATTAATATAGGAATTTATATATAGGTAAATTAACATAAAAAAACAAACTTTGTTTAAATTTTCGTATCTCGGTAATAATAGGAATGCAACAAAAAGCTACATGCTAGGAGGATACAACAATGGAAAGTGGAAAAGTTAAATGGTTTAATAGTGAGAAAGGATTCGGCTTCATTGAGCGAGAAAATGGAGATGATGTATTCGTTCATTTCTCTGCTATTCAAGGAGAAGGCTATAAATCCTTAGATGAAGGACAAGAGGTTACTTTTGACATAGAAGATGGTCAGCGAGGCCCTCAAGCTACAAATGTTCAAAAAGTATAAACGTAACAAAAGCGAATCTGAAAAGATTCGCTTTTGTTGTTTTCAAGGAAAGGCAATTGAATAATTATGGGTAGTTTTAGACATAATACCATTAATGTGAAAAAGGAGATGTTTTCAAAATGATAAAACAAGGTTTAAGTATCTTCCTTCTAGCAATAATGGTCATCGCAATAAGTTCAGTTACAATGATTCAGGCACAATCTTTTACAGATAAAGAAATAGATGAATTTGTTAAAGTGAATAAATACAAAACTGTTAAAGAGGCATTGGATATCTTTGAAAAAAGAATAAATCAAAAAGTGAGTTTACCGGCTAAGCTACCATTTAAACCAACACACTATTTTGGCAAAATAACGGAAAATGGCGACTTGCAATTGCATTACATGAATGTAGAAGAGAAGCATGAAGATTTCATTTTTTATATTCTTTATCCTGATACCAAAGTAGACGAGCATATTTCCAGTGAAGACAAAGTGTTGACACTTGATGATGGTAGCAAAGCATATTATAGGTTAAACAGTGTGTATCCTAGATCACTGGCTTTTAAGAAGAATGGTCTTGGATACCTAATCGGCGGTAACCCAAATCAAAATGGCAAATATAATGTTGAAGGATTATTAGAAATAGCAAATTCTATTCAATAATAAAGGTATAGAATAGGTTAAAGACCTACTCTATGCCTTATTTTTTTAACAGTCCTTCAGTATCATTACTGTTTGTCTGTTTCTTCCGATAGTTGCTTTAATGATTTAATTTTCCCATGGTCATTTTGTGCCTCTTTCCTTTTTCGAAATTGGCGCTCTTGTTGGCTTTTAGATTGTGTCATAGTCATTACTCCTTTATCGTGTATTGTCATAATAGTCCCCGTAAAGGTCTACACTTTAAAATCCCCTAAAATTGATTAAAAATATTCATTATCAAACTAATTTAAAAAAAGCGTATTTGGACAAGCTCAACTCTCATAAAACTTTGTATAGCAACATTTTCAGCGAATATTTATTAAATTTCATAAAAAAGAGGTGAGCTGATGAGTTTTTTTGCCCGTTTTTCAAATATTGATTTAGAAGTAAATTTGTCGATGATTCATACTTTTGTTAAGAAAATTAAAGAAACGTATTCGTATAAGTGGATAAGAAAAATGGACCAAAGATCATTAATCATTTATGGAGGTGAAAAAAGTTATGAGCTTCCATTTCAAGAGAGAGAGACAAAGATTTATTTAACTGTTACGGAATTAACAACTTCTGAAAAACCTTTGGCACTCTTATTGAATCAATTTTTATTTGAAGCTAGAAAAAAGAAATTAGGAATAAAAAATTTGAAAGAAAAAAGTAAAGCATTAAACAAAGAGCCTTCCCCTATTACAACAAAACCAGTAACTTTGCAGAAGAGCCAAGTTAGTCATTTTAATAACTATTTATTTAATAAGCAAGTCATCCAGATGGAAATCGACTATCTATTAATGGACTTATATGATGCAATGCAACTACAGGATGAAGAAAAGGTAAAACATTGTAAACTACAATTACAAGAAATTGTGTCAAAACAAACTGAAGAGTAAAGGTGAGTAAGAATTAAGGATGCATCTGTGTTAATTAATCAATGTTCAATTCTCTCTAAAGCTATGGAAGGTAAAAGCACACTGAAATGTAAGATGGTAAGGAGGTGTATATTGTACATTCAAAATTCCTTACATTTTATTTATAACGATGAAACATATTTGCAAGATAATTTTCAAATCTCACGCAAGGAGGCAATTCATTGTGTCGCTGGCATTTGTCGTACAGTTAAATGGTTAGAAGCTTCCATTTTTAAAGAAGTGTTAGACGATGTTAGATGTCACATTACCGATGAACCTATTAACTTTCCAGGTGAACTAGTCATAAATGAAGGTGAACCATTTGAACCTATTATTTATATGAATGTAATGGCAATCACTGAAGACTTTCAGAACAAAGAATATGTAATCGACTTAAAAAAGAACACAGCAACTTGTTTCGAATACGCTTCATTTATTTTATTACATGAAGTGGGACATTACATCCATGCTTTGATCGGTGGAAGAGGGAAAAATAAAAGGGAAAAATTATTTGATTACTTTGATGGAGGGCAATATTATTATAATCGTTATATGCAAAAGATGGTGAAAGGAATCTCGAATAAAGAGAAGAAAATGTACCGTAATATTCCTCATGAAAAAGCTGCTGATCAGTTTGCTATGCAGTATGTTCAGGAGATCCCAATAATTAGATTAGACTCAAAACTATTGACATGTAATTTATTGAAAATGGTCGGAAACAGAACGGAATAAGCAACTTTATACTTTGGTTGCTTGTTCCGTTTACGTGATAAAGGTTTTTCACCGATGTGTCATATTTCTTTATTAAAAAACCCGGGTAGAAATTGCTATAATTATGGGGAAGCTTCATAATAGTATTTAGTAATTAAAAGGTGAGCTTATAAAAATGTTAATAAATAGGAGTAACAATTATATGTATCGAAATATGGAAGAGTGTGTACGAGATTTAGAGAAACACGGACATTTAATTCGTGTACATGAAGAAGTAGATCCATATCTTGAAATGGCATCTATTCAGTTAAAAGTATATGAAGCAGGTGGACCTGCCATCTTATTTGAAAATGTTAAGGGTTCAAAGTATCCTGCATTAGCGAATCTATTTGGAACTGTTGAAAGAGGGAAGTTCCTTTTTCGTAATACATTGGATTCTGTTCAAAATGTTATCAATCTTCGTAGCGATCCAATGAAGGCGTTGAAAAATCCTTTTAAGCATGTTGGTAATGGACTTACAGCAGCAAAAGCGTTGCCTTTAAAGAAGAACCAATTACCAGCTAGCTTTAAAGAGATTAGCATTTCTGATTTGCCATTGATTCATCATTGGCCGGATGATGGTGGGGCGTTTCTTACGTTACCTCAAGTTTATTCAGAGGATCCAGTAAAACCAGGAATTATGAATGCGAATGTTGGTATGTATCGCGTCCAACTTAGTGGAAATGAATATGAAATGAATAAAGAAGTTGGAGTGCATTATCAAATTCAGCGGGGAATAGGTGTTCATCAAACTAAAGCTAATCAAATAGGACAACCATTAAAAGTAAGTATTTTTGTAGGGGGACCACCTGCACATACGATTGCTGCTGTTATGCCTCTTCCAGAAGGATTGAGTGAGGTGCTTTTTGCAGGGATGCTATCCGGTCGCCGTTTCAGATATAGTTACCTAGATGGATTTTGCATAAGCCACGATGCTGATTTTGTTATTACTGGTTATCTATATCCTAATGACACAAAGCCAGAAGGACCTTTCGGTGATCATTTAGGCTATTATAGTCTTACACATCCATTTCCTGTTTTAAAAGTTGATAAAGTATTTGCGAAAGACAATTCAATTTGGCCTTTTACAGTTGTTGGCCGTCCTCCACAGGAAGATACGACTTTTGGTGATTTGATTCATGAAATTACTGGAGATGCTATTGATCAAGAAGTACCAGGAGTTAAAGAAGTACATGCTGTTGATGCAGCAGGAGTCCATCCGTTGCTGTTTGCAATAGGGAGTGAGAGATACATTCCTTATGAAAAAGTAAAGCAACCTACAGAGTTATTAACAATTGCCAACCGCATATTAGGTTTTGGACAGTTAAGTTTGGCTAAATATTTGTTCTTAACAGCAGAAGATGAGCGACCATTAGATACTCATAACGAGGTTGACTTCTTAACATATATTTTAGAGCGAATTGAGTTACGCCGTGATATTCATTTCTATACGAATACAACAATTGATACATTAGACTACTCTGGTACAGGTTTAAATACAGGTAGTAAAGTGGCCTTTGTCGCTTATGGTGAGAAGAAGAGAGAGTTATGTAAAGATGTTCCAAAATCATTAAATGATCTTAGCGTTGCTTGTAAACCTCGTTTAGTCATGCCTGGAGTAATTGCGATAGAAGGAAATAGATTCTCGAGTTATTCAAGTACGAGAGAAGAAATGATTGAACTAGCTGAAGAAATTAAACGTTCTGGTTCATTTTCAACCGTACCTTTATTTATTATATGTGATGACAGCGATTTTGTTAGCGAAACATTAGCCAATTTCTTATGGGTGACATTTACTAGAAGTAACCCTTCTCATGATATGTATGGAGTAAACGAGTCTTATGAGTTTAAACATTGGGGATGTGACGCAGTCATTATTGATGCTCGGATAAAGCCTCATCATGCGCCACCATTAGTGCTTGATCCAAAAGTAGAGAAAAATGTAGAAAGATTTTTCTCTACAGGAGCCAGCTTAGAAGGATTCCTGAAATAATATTTAATAGGAGGTTGTCTGCGAATACTTGGTGGACAACCTCTATCATTTCCTCCTGTAAAAAGATGATAAGAGGTAGGTGATATTATGCAAAAAGCAAAATGGATATTATTAATTATCGTATTTTTTCTTTTATTGAACGTAATTATTACTCAATTTAGTCAAGAGGAGAAAAATAGTAGGATAAACCCGATTAATAGTAATATACATACTCATTAACTAACGTATTGTAAATTTATGCAAGGGATAGTTAGGCTTTTATGAAAACTAGACAATCTTTCCTTCAAATTCACCGCTAATAAAGATTCTTGTACATGTTTCATCAATTGTCATTAAAAAAACATCTTTTACATCATGATAACCGTGCTGATATACTTGTTTTAAAAGCCATTCCTGAGTAAGGCCCAATGATTTTAAATTTTTGGTATGCAGATTCCCTTCTAAAATGAGAACTGTAGGAATGCCTTTCTCATCAGGATTCTTCCCCAAATCGTTAGGGGATAAGGAATTGTATTCTGATTTTTTTATTACACTAATTTGACCATTGGGTTCTAAGATTGCATAATCAATTTCTGTTAAATCACTTGCTTGGTTAAGGCGAAGATCCATCATTAATGATTCCACTGTTATTTTTGCTTTCCGTAATTCCTCTACTAAAATATGTCCCTTCTTAATAATTATAATTGGTTCAGCTTCGACAATTTGTCTTACTTTTGTGTTCTTAAGAGCTAAATATGAGAGCAGCAAATGCAATCCTGCAATAAATGAAGCGGCAACAAGTGGGCCGCCTAATGCTATATTTCCACTCGATAGTGGTTCGCCGACTATATCTCCGATGATAACCGCAAAAATAAAATCAATTGGGTGAAAGGCAACCATGGAACGTTGACCGAGTATTTTAACTACTAGAAAGATATAAACATATATGATAGCCGCTCTTATAATAAAACCGTAAATTGGTAAATCTTCTGATCCCGTCCAAACCTCCAAAGCACTTCTCCTTCTTTCCGTGTAAATTGATTATTATCACCATTTCCTAATAAAAACTTTCTAAACGATAAATGAGAAATAATTTGAATAGACATGAGAAAGAGAGGGGAGACATACAAATTGGTTATCAGCAATGAAAAAGAACCATGAATAGCTCTTTAATAAAAGCCATTCATGGTTCATCAGATCATTTAATTATTAAATTACACCTTGGTCAATCATGGCATCTGCCACTTTCTTAAAGCCTGCAATATTTGCTCCAGCTACTAAATTCCCATCTAATTCATAATCAGCTGCTGCAGTTTTGCTGTTTAAATAAATATCTTTCATGATCTCTTGGAGTTTTGCATCTACTTCTTCAAAGCTCCATGATAGTCTCATGCTGTTTTGCGCCATCTCTAATGCAGAAACAGCTACTCCACCTGCATTTACTGCTTTAGCAGGACCGAAGAGAACATTGTTAGCATGGAAAACTTCAATTGCCTCTAATGTAGACGGCATGTTTGCTCCTTCACCAACAGCTTTGACGCCATTTGCCACAAGCATTTTTGCAGAGACCTCATCAATCTCATTTTGTGTTGCACAAGGCAACGCAATGTCACATGGAAGAGACCAAATACCTGTGCAGCCTTCAACGTATTTTGCATGTGGATGCTCATTCACATATTCATTAATTCTTTTCTTTTCAACTTCTTTTAGACGTTTTACTGTTTCTAGATTAATACCGTTCTCGTCATAAATATAGCCGCTTGAATCACTACATGCTATAACTTTAGCGCCTAATTGTTGTGCTTTTTCA
The DNA here is from genome assembly GCF_002109385.1 of Halalkalibacter krulwichiae. Taxonomy (NCBI): domain Bacteria; kingdom Bacillati; phylum Bacillota; class Bacilli; order Caryophanales; family Bacillaceae; genus Halalkalibacter; species Halalkalibacter krulwichiae. The sequence goes on from NZ_CP020814.1 coordinate 2,243,580, forward strand.
ATGGCATAAATAGAAACATTTCCAGAACCAGAGACAACTACCGTTCTTCCGTTAAAACTTAAGTTTGTTTCCTTTAGCATTTCTTCTACAAAATATACCGTTCCATACCCTGTAGCTTCTTTACGTGCTAAACTTCCTCCATATGAAAGGCCCTTGCCTGTTAATACGCCAGCTTGAAAGCTACCACGGATTTTTTTATATTGACCAAACATATAGCCAATTTCTTTAGCTCCAACTCCAATGTCACCTGCAGGAACATCCGTATCCGGTCCGATGTATTTACTAAGTTCTGTCATGAAGCTTTGAGTAAATCGCATAATTTCTCCGTCAGATTTCCCTTTTGGATCAAAGTCAGAACCACCTTTTCCTCCTCCGATCGGTTGACCTGTTAAGGAGTTCTTAAAGATTTGTTCAAATCCTAAAAACTTAACAATACTTGCATTTACAGAAGGGTGAAAACGAATACCACCTTTATAAGGACCGATAGCACTGTTAAACTGAACACGGAAGCCACGGTTCACTTGTACTGTGCCGTTATCATCAACCCATGGAACACGGAAGCTAATGATTCTCTCTGGTTCAACGATTCTTTCTAATATATTATGTTTTATATAGATAGGATCTTTTGCTAGGACAGGAACTAAAGAATCAAATACTTCTTTCACTGCCTGAAGAAACTCATTTTCATTTGCGTTGCGCTTTTTTACTATTTCAAATACTTCATTCACATAATTTTGTGCGAATTGTAGTTCAGGTTGAATTTTCTCTAGTGTAGGCATGTTTAATTTCCCCCAAGTCAAAGTTAATAACACAGCATGCTTTTTTAAGCATTGTTAGATTTCTTGTTATGGTGTATTTTATTATTTATAAATAATCTAAACAATATGAAAAATAGATATGATTAATGCCGAAATGAGATTAATAAGGAGAAGTGAACTGATTGGAATTAAGACAAATTAAATATTTTATGGAAGTAGCTAAAAGAGAACATGTAACAGAAGCCGCTGAGGCACTGCATGTTGCTCAATCAGCTGTTAGTCGACAAATCTTCAATTTAGAAAATGAATTAGGTGTTGATTTATTTATAAGAGAGGGGCGAAGAGTACGATTAACACCAATTGGAAAAATGTTCTTAGAACGCATGAATCAAGCGATGAATGTTATTGATATTGCAAGATTAGAGGTAGAGGAGTATTTAGACCCAGAGCAAGGGACGATTCGTATTGCATATCCAATTAGTATGGCAGCATATACGTTACCTACATCAATTGTAGCATTTAGACAGAAATATCCTCATGCAAAGTTCCAATTAAAACAAGCAACTTACAATGACTTAATAGGTGGGGTTATCAATGGTGAGTTTAATATGGCTATGATAGGACCTGTCCCGAGGCAAGAAAAGAAAGTGAAGAGCAAAATATTATTCACGGAAAATGTTGTTGCACTTTTGCCATTTAACCATCCACTCGCGAATAAACCAGTTTTAAAGTTGAATGAATTACAAGAAGAGCCGTTCGTCTTACTTCCAAATGGTTTTGTATTAAGAGATTTAATCGTCAACGCTTGCGCAGAATTCGGTTTTCAACCTAAAGTAGCTTTCGAAGGAGATGATATTGATGCTTTGAAAGGATTAGTATCAGCAGGATTAGGCATTACTCTGATTCCTGAGATTACTTTAATTGAAAATGTGCCACACGCTACGGTTAAAATTCCTGTTATTGATCCATTAATTCAACGAACAGTCGGTATTATTATTCCAACTGAACGACAGTTATTGCCAACTGAAAAACTGTTCTATAGTTTTTTAACAGAGTTTTTCACAAGATTAACGGACTTCCAGAGATGATACTTTCAAACGTTAATGAAAGCCTTAGTAACTAGTTAATTTAGATGGAGCACGTCGGATGAAGAATCGACGTGTTTTCATTTTTTCTAACAGGTTCGTTTATTTCATTATCTAATTCATGAAGAAGAAGCTAGAAGGACATCTGATCGCTAAACTCATTTGTGAACTGGGGATGTTTAATTAGTTTTATAAATGATAGAAATAAATAAAACCAATTTGACTAATAGGAATAATGGAGATACGATTAATTTAACATTATAATAGCAAATTTTGTTGAATGTAGTCTTTTTAAGATGAATGCTAAAATGAATACTTATTTATGTGAGGTGGAATTGGTGCAACTTCAAGTAACAAATAGTCCATATAATCAAGAACAAGTTGAGCTACTTAATAAACTTTTGCCAACTTTATCAGAATCACAAAAAATCTGGCTTACTGGTTATCTTGCTGCAACTCAACAAGTGGGTGCTGCTACCACTACAACGGTTGCAGATGTGAAAACAGAAACAGAAACACCTGTAGCAACTATTCCTAAAGAAATAACAATTCTTTACGGGTCACAGACAGGGAATGCACAAAAGCTAGCGGAAAATGCTGGTGAGAAATTTAAAGGCTTAGATTTTCAAGTCACTGTTTCGTCAATGAGCGATTTTAAACCGAATAATTTGAAGAAAGTAAAAAATCTACTTATTGTAGTAAGTACTCATGGAGAAGGTGAACCACCAGATAATGCGCTTTCTTTTCATGAATTTTTACACGGTAGAAGAGCTCCAAAACTGGATGACCTTCGTTTTTCTGTATTAGCGCTAGGAGACAGTTCCTACGAATTTTTCTGTCAGACAGGGAAAGAGTTTGATAGTCGATTAGAGGAGCTAGGTGGAATAAGAGTACAAGACCGTGTTGATTGTGACTTGGATTTTGAAGAACCTGCAGCTGATTGGCTTGAGGGTGTCGTAAATGGATTAAATACAGTTGGAGGCACTACTGTTTCAACAGGCGATGCTCCATCAGTTGAAACAACTGAATCATCCTATTCAAGAACTAACCCGTTCAGGGCAGAAGTATTAGAAAATATTAATTTGAACGGACGTGGATCCAATAAGGAAACTCGACACCTTGAATTATCTCTAGAAGGTTCAGGTTTGGTATATAAACCAGGAGATAGTCTTGGTGTATATCCGGAAAATGATCCAAAACTCGTTGAAGAAATCCTAAATGAATTGAAGTGGAATGAAGATGAGAAGGTAGTCATTAACAAACAAGGAGATGAGGTTTCTCTTAGGCAAGCTCTTATAAATCATTTTGAAATTACCGTATTAACAAAACCGCTCCTTGAAAATATTGTGAATCTCTCTGAAAATAAAAAGCTTAAAGAGTTAGTCGAATCTGATTTAAAGGAATATCTCAAGGGCCGTGATTTACTTGATCTAATACGTGATTATGGAGGATGGGGGCAAACTGCGCAAGAGTTTGTTTCAGTTCTACGAAAAATGCCACCTCGACTTTATTCAATTGCAAGTAGTCTAACATCTAATCCTGATGAAGTTCACTTAACGATAGGTGCTGTTCGTTATCAAACTCACGGTCGTGACCGTAACGGGGTTTGTTCGATTCTTTGTTCCGAACGTCTTGAGCCTGGTGACACGCTGCCGGTCTTTATTCAAAGTAATCAAAACTTTAAGTTACCAGAAAATAATGAGACTCCTATTATCATGGTGGGGCCTGGCACAGGTATTGCTCCATTCCGATCTTTTATCCAGGAACGCGAGGAATTAGGTGCTGAAGGAAAGTCTTGGCTATTCTTTGGTGATCAACATTTTGTGACAGATTTTCTTTACCAAACTGAATGGCAAAGATGGCTTAAGGATGGCGTTCTGACAAAAATGGATGTTGCCTTTTCACGTGATACAGATAAAAAAGTATATGTCCAACATAAAATGCTTGAACAAAGTAAAGAGCTGTTTAGCTGGCTTGAAGAGGGAGCGGTTGTATACATCTGTGGTGATGAAAAACACATGGCTCATGATGTTCATAATACATTAATTGAAATTATTAAAACTGAGGGTGGAATGAGTCAGGAAAAGGCTGAAGAATATATTGCAACAATGCAACAAGAAAAACGTTACCAACGTGACGTATATTGAGTTTTCAGTGAAAGGAGCTTGAAAAATGGCAAAACAATTATTAAAAGCGCCAGAAGGAACACCTAGTGATGTAGAGCGCATAAAGAGAGAAAGTAACTATTTGCGCGGAACTCTTGCTGAGACAATGTTAGACCAAATTAGCTCAGGTATTTCCGATGACGATAATCGCTTAATGAAATTTCACGGAAGTTATTTACAAGATGACCGCGACCTTCGTAATGAGCGACAAAAACAAAAGCTTGAGCCTGCTTATCAATTTATGTTACGTGTTCGTACCCCGGGAGGAGTTTCAACGCCAGAACAATGGCTTATAATGGACGAGTTAGCCCAGAAATATGGGAATGGAACGTTGAAATTAACGACTCGTCAAGCGTTTCAGATGCATGGAATTTTAAAATGGAACATGAAAAAGACAATACAAGAAATTCATGCTTCCATGCTTGATACGATAGCTGCTTGCGGTGATGTCAATCGTAACGTCATGTGCAATCCGAATCCATACCAATCTGAGATACACAGCGAAGTATTTGAATGGTCAAAAAAGTTAAGTGATGATCTGTTACCTCGTACAAGAGCCTATCATGAACTTTGGTTAGATGAAGAAAAAGTGGCTGGTACTCCAGAAGTAGAAGAAACCGAACCGATGTATGGTCCACTTTACTTACCAAGAAAATTTAAGATTGGAGTCGCTGTTCCTCCTTCCAACGATGTTGATATTTTCTCTCAAGATCTTGGTTATATCGCAATTGTTGAAGACAATAAATTAGTTGGATTCAATGTAACGATTGGCGGAGGAATGGGAATGTCACATGGTGATACAGCTACGTATCCGCAACTAGGGAAAGTGATTGGTTTCTGTAAACCGGAACAAATTTATGATGTAGCTGAAAAAATCATTATGATCCAACGAGATTATGGGAATCGATCGGAACGTAAAAACGCACGCTTTAAGTACACGGTTGATCGATTAGGGCTTGAGACAGTTACGAAAGAGTTAGAAGAACGTCTAGGTTGGAAATTGGAAGAGGCTAAACCATTTCACTTTGATCATAATGGAGATCGCTACGGTTGGGAAAAAGGCGTAAAAGGAAGATGGCATTTCACATTATTTGTGCAGGGTGGTCGCATTACAGATTTAGATGATTATAAATTAATGACTGGCTTAAGAGAGATTGCCAAAATTCATACAGGTGATTTTCGATTAACAGCTAATCAAAATTTAGTTATTGCAAATGTAACAAGCCAGAAAAAGAAACAAATTAGTCAGCTAATCGAGAAATTTGGCTTAACGGACGGCAAACAATACTCTGCTATTCGCAGAAGCTCACTTGCCTGTGTTTCGCTACCTACATGTGGTTTAGCGATGGCAGAAGCAGAACGTTATTTACCGACTTTAATTGATAAAATTGATGAAATTATTGACGAAAATGGTTTAAAGGATAAGGAAATTACGATTAGAATGACGGGCTGTCCTAACAGCTGTGCTCGTCCAACACTTGGAGAGATTGGCTTTATCGGGAAAGCACCGGGTAAATATAACATGTATCTAGGAGCAGCATTTGATGGCAGTCGTTTAAGTAAAATGTATCGTGAAAACATTGGAGAAGAAGTAATCTTGAATGAACTAAGCGTCCTACTATCTCGTTATGCGAAAGAACGAGAAGAAGGAGAACATTTCGGTGATTTCGTTGTTCGAGTAGGTATTATTAAAGCAACAACAGACGGTACAAACTTTCATGCATAATAAAAAAGGCGGGAATTATTCCTGCCTTTTTTTGCGTTGTATCAATATGTCCTACAACTACTGAATAATCGATCATGTAATTACAAATAGTAGTATTGCTTATATTGCATTCTAAAAGAAAAGAGGCATTGCATGATGGATAAACAAGAAATGTCTTATGGAAAAGATTATAAAATCATTCCCACTACATCTGCTACAAGTGGAGTGGGGCTAGAAGTCTTACCTGATGTATATTGTTATAATGTTCACATTGTTAATATCTGCTTAGTTGGAAATTCAGATCAGTTTGTTTTAGTAGATGCCGGCATGCCTGGATCGGCAGAAGAGATCATCAAAGCAATAGAAGAACGATTCGGCTCAGAAAAGCAGCCGGAAGCGATTATTTTGACACATGGTCATTTTGATCATGTAGGAGCTATTCTTGAGTTAGTGAAGCGCTGGAACATTCCAGTATATGCGCATGAATTAGAACTGCCTTTCTTGCAAGGAAAGAAAAGCTACCCTGAACCAGATCCAACAGTAGAAGGAGGAATCATAGCCAAACTATCGCAAATGTTTCCGAATGAACCAATAAACTTAGCTAATCATGTAGAGAAGTTACCAATTGATGGTTCAATTCCACATATGCCAGGATTCCGTTGGATTCATACCCCAGGTCATACACCAGGTCACATTTCTTTATTTAGAGATGAAGATAGGTTGCTGATTGCTGGAGATGCGTTTGTGACAGTTAAGCAAGAATCTCTTTATTCTGTTTTAACTCAGGAGCAGCAAATTAGTGGTCCGCCAAAATATTTTACACCAGACTGGGAATCTGCAAGAATATCTGTTCAGAAGCTTGAAAAGTTAAAGCCATCTGCTGCAATCACTGGGCACGGCTTGCCAATGACAGGGGAGCTACTTTCTAACAGTTTAACGAAATTAGTAAATGAATTTGATCAGTTAGCTGTTCCAGAACATGGAAAGTATGTTGAGGATTTATATAAACACTAGTTCCCTTAAATCATTGTTTTATTAATTGATAAATATGAAGTATATCCTTCTCTTCTAAAATTTTCGGAACCGGATAAAGTGGGTTCGCTTCTTTTAATGCTCTTTCGGCCATTTATTTTAAGGTCAGTTTCATTGATGCAAGAAACTTTATCCGGTATCTCCATTTTTCTATTAAGTTCCTTAATAGCATAAATTAAATGATTGGCCTTTTGCTCCATAGAGTCTTCTTGCTTACAAAGTTGAAGGTAATCTGCTAATTCAGCCAACGGTTTATGCACACTCTTTCCATAGTATTCTAGTACATAGGGAAGAATAATAGCATTTGCAAGTCCATGGGGAAGTGAATAAAACCCACTTAATTGATGAGCAATAGCATGGACATATCCAACATATGCGCGAGTGAAAGCTATACCAGCTAGGTAGGACGCTTTCTGCATGTTTGCTCTTGCTGAAATATTTGAACCATCTCTGTAAGCTGGATAGAGGTTCTCAAAAATTAATTTGACTGCTTCCTTACTTACTTCTCTTGTTTCTTTTGTATTACTTTTGCCAATGTAAGATTCAACACAATAGTAATGGTATTATAGGAGATTTACTTTAAATATATAAATTTATTTTGAGTTTCATTACTCATATATATTCTTGTCACATCTTAATACACCACGATAGACTCTGGTTGGTTTTATATCCCAAGCAGAGTCTTATTTATAGTAAAAAAATGGGATGATTAATTAAGTAAGTAAAATATTGGAATAGAGGAGATACTACCCTTAAATAAAAAAATGGGGGTTATGTTTTGAAGGTACCAACTACACCGTGGACACTCATGTATCGTATTTATAGAAATGCTTTGCCAAATGCACATTTTTATTTAGAATATTGGAAAAACAAAGCCAATGAGATTCCGAATAAAGAGCTGAGAGAACAAGCGTTATCTAGTATTAAAGATAAAGCTTTTCATTGTGAGGGTGGAGCAGTTTATGGTTTACTGGCAGGAGAAGACAGCAAGAAAATCATTCAATTTATTGTCGCTTACCAGACAATTAGTGATTATTTAGATAATCTTTGTGATCGAAGTACCTCTCTAGACGAGGAAGATTTTCGAGCTCTGCACGAATCAATGTTTCACGCTCTCACTCCTGGGGCAATGCCGATCAACTATTATCGTTATAGAAGTGATCAAAATGATGGGGGATATTTAACTGAACTTGTCCAAACTTGTCAAAGTGTTCTCGAAAGCCTTTCTGGTTTTATAAGTGTACAAGAGGCTATGAAGAAGTTAGCTCAATATTATTGTGATTTACAAGTTTACAAACATGTAGAAAAAGATCAACGCGTCAACCTCTTACAAAGCTGGTATGAACGTAATAAATATGATTTACCCGATATGACATGGTATGAATTTTCCGCCTGTGCTGGTTCAACCCTTGGAATTTTTTGTTTTGCTGCTTATGCTTCCAACGGATTGATGGATGAGGAGCAAGTCAAATTAATAAAAGAAGGCTACTTTCCTTGGGTTCAGGGATTGCACATTCTTTTAGATTATTTTATTGATCAAGAAGAAGACCGAATAGAGGAGGATCTAAATTTCATTTTTTACTATGAGAATGAAGATCGGATGGTAGAGCGAATGAAACATGTAAAACAAAAAGCAGAGGAAAGTATTAGAAATTTGCCTAATTGGAAGTTTCATCGATTAATTAATAAAGGTCTTATAGCAATCTATTTAGCAGATGAAAAAGTACAAGCGCAAAAAGAAATAAAGCGGCTAGCTAAAAGATTTATTCGTTTTGGCGGTCTGCCGACAGTATTCTTTTATTTGAATAGTTGGGTTTACCGAAGAGCATAAAAATTAATCCGGAGTATTTACTCCGGATTAATCATTTTTAACAAGGGGAATTTGTAATTCGACTTTCGTTCCTTCATTAGGATGACTATTAATGTGGATTTCTCCTCCATATGAACGAATAATTCGTCGACAAACAACTAAACCTAATCCAGTGCCATTATCTTTCATCGTGAAAAAGGGATCAAAAACTTGATCTAATACTTCTGTTGTCATTCCACATCCATTGTCAACTACTTGGATGAGGCAGTAGGTTTCGTTTTTCTCTAGTCGAACTACAACTTTTCCACTAGTATCAACAGCTTCTAATGAGTTTTTAATTAAATTCAACATTACTTGTTTAAGATGGTCTTTCACACATAATATAGGCAAGTCGTAATTCGTATAGTCAATATAGAGATCAACGCTTTTATAATTGGACTCTGATCTGATGATTGGCTCAATTTCTTTAATAATTTCATTAGCATCATATGTTTTTAGAGTGTGTGCAGTTGGTTTTCCCAAAAGCAATAATTCACTAACGATTGAATTAATACGATTAACTTCTTCTTGAATGATTTTGAAGTAGAGTTGATCTTTTTCATCTTTGTGTTTTTCACTTAATAGCTGAACAAGCCCTTTAATGCCAGTCAAAGGATTTCTAATTTCGTGTGCTGTGCTAGCTGCCAGATTCTCGACCAATTCTATTTTTTGCATTTCATTTTCTTTTTTCTCCAATTTGATTCTTCGTTTAAGTAGGGAATAGCGGAGAAATAAATAAAAAATATTAGTAATAATAAGAGATATCCCTAAATGTTTAAGAAAAGCGCTAAGGTAAACAAAATTTTCTTCTGGCATAATATATGCGGTTATTTTCCAAGGGACGATATCAAGCTCAATCGTATGACTATAGTAATTTTGATTAGACAGTAATGCGTCTGATTGGATAATTGTTTGTCCCAAGTCATCTGTTACGTGAATCAATTCATCATTTATTTTTCCTAGGACAGATTTTTCAATTTTATCAATTCGTATACTACCTAATAATACCCCGCTTATTTCTTCATTATTAAAAACAGGTGCAGCAATGGTATTCACAAACCGACCAGTCACTCTTCCGATGTGTGCTGGCGAAATCGAATATTGCCCATTTCTTACCGCTTGTTGAAAGTATTCACGATCAGACACATTGACTGGACCGTTTAAATTATTAGTACCAATTATAAGATCTCCGTCTGGTGTTGCCCAATAAAAGCCAGAGAAGCGTATGTCTTTTTCTTGTGTTCGAGTTAGAATTTCCTCTACATTATTTAAATCATTAGGGTTTATATTTATTAATGTGGCAAGCATATCCAAACGGCTAATGGTTTCCCCAATAAATCTTTCAATATCATAACCATGAAAATTAGCAAGAGCTTGTGCTTGGCTCATATACTCAAGTTCATATTCTTGAGTTTTTTTCAGAGAGAGGATATGACTAATGGTAATAGCTGGAACTAAAGTAAAGAGGAAATAAATCGTTAGCATTTTTTTTTTATTATTTATGAAATGTTTAAACAAGTTAGTTGGCCCCTTTATTTCTATCTTTTCATATTTTATCATTTTGCCCGGCAACATTCTATCATTGTAGAGATATTGACCAGAAGGAGAGAGGAATGACTAACTTTTAATTCTACTCACAAAGAAAAAGAAGAGAATCAAGTCGTTACAACAAAAAGATTATTACGTAAAATATAAATTTGACGTAATAATTGCTGCAGATATTGAAATATTGTAAAATAAAATAAACGAGGTGATATTTATGGCTAGTCAATTTCAACAGCAACAATATAAAAAACTACAAATGCTACTCAAAGATTTACCCTGGTATGTTGAAGAATATATGAGTCATAAACGCAGAAAACTTTCTGCCGCATCATTGTTAAATTATGCTCATGATTTCAAAATTTTTTTTAATTGGATTTGTACTGAAGGTTTGCATTCTGGCGATATGAAAGATGTTCCACTAGAACGATTAGAATCCATAACGGTTCAGCAAGCTGATGGTTTTCTCAGTTTTCTCGAGTATCAACTAAATAACAAGAAAGTTACTGTGAATCGAAAATTATCCGCATTGAAATCTCTTTTTAATTACTTACAAAATATTGCTGAAACTCCTGATTTAAAACCGTATTTGCACCGGAATGTTATGGCTAAAATTGAGTTTAATGAATTAAAAGAAAGTATGGAAACTGTAGCAAATAAAATGGAAGGCAAAATATTGATGGGCGATGAATATGAGAAGTTTCGCCTTTTTATTTCTTCTGATTATGGCCATCTTAATAAAGATAATAGGAAAATAGTAAACTTTCATCAATTAAATCGAGAACGTGATACAGCCATTGTATCTCTCATATTAGGCTCTGGATTGCGACTTTCGGAGGTTGTGAACCTGAATTTAGACGACATTGATCATAGTAAATTCACAGCAAGAGTTATCCGAAAAGGAAATAAAGAACAATATGTGTATTTTAGCAAGCAAGCAATGGACGATCTAAATGAGTATCTTCTTATTCGCAAAGCACGATATAAAGTTGATAAGGCTAATAAAGCGTTGTTCGTAGCTGCAGCAATGGGTCCTAAAGGAACACCTAGAAGGTTGACTGCTCGATCGATAGAGAAATTAATTGAAAAATATGCAAAGGCATTTGGAAAACCTTCATTATCTGTACATAAATTGCGACATTCATTCGCAACAAGGTATCATAGCGAAATAAATGATGTACCAAAATTAAGAAGACAACTCGGACATTCTTCCATACAAACAACAATGATTTACACACACATTAATAATGATGACTTGAAAAATGCAGTTGATAAAATGGATATGCCTAAAGGTGACGAATAATATCATTTGGGCATATTGCTTCAGAATCTAGTTTACATAATATATATTATCGGAAGTTAATAAACAAAGAGTTCTCTTGTCTCATATCCAAAGTATACTTATGTTTTTGAGACGGGAGAAATTTTTGGGATGGTAACTCTATTTGACTTACTGTTACATAGCATCCATCTCACTTAATTGCCCACTAATCAATTCTATAAAGATAAATATCACTTTTATTATCTGTACATAAATGTGATGTTATTAGTTATGCTAAAAAATATGTTTCTTTATATGGAGTAAGTTCTTAATTACTGATCAACAGAAAGCTGGTGAAGCGATGGTATATATTTTGTTACTTGTAGGTTTTGCACTATTAATAAAAGGTGCCGATTATTTTATAGATGGGTCATCAGGTATAGCTAGTTTATTTCGCATCCCCCTCTTATTATTGGATTAACGATCGTTGCTTTTGGTACAGGAGCTCCAGAGGCGACTGTGAGTATTATTGCTGCTTTAGAAGGAAGTGCGGACGTTACAATTGGGAATATTGTCGGTAGTAATTTGTTAAATATGTCTTTAGTTATTGGCGTAACCGCCTTTATTTTCCCATTAGCTGTTGAAAGACCAACTATCAAAAAAGAAATCCCATTTGCCTTCTTATCTACTTTGGCATTATTTGTTTTCATGAGTGATCGAACGCTTGATCTAACAAATGTTAATATGATTACCCGTAGTGATGGGATAATTTTCTTATTATTCTTTTCAATTTTCCTATATTATGTTATTGAAGCGGCGAGAAATAGTAGAGAAAAGGCTGAAAACGTTGCTCCAAATAACGATAAGGAAGTTGGCTCACTCACTAAAAATATTATCATTACGATAGTTGGATTAGCAGCCATTATCTTTGGTGGGTCTTTAGTTGTCAACAACAGTACCGAAATCGCCTACCGTTTTGGGATGAGTGAGACATTGGTTGGTTTAACGATTGTTGCGATTGGCTCTTCTTTACCAGAACTCATTACATCAATTACAGCAGCACTCAAGAAGCAAAGTGAAATAGCACTTGGGAATATCGTAGGTAGCTCAATTTTCAATATCCTATTTGTTTTAGGTGTAGCTTCCGTCATTTCCCCCTCCCTGTTAACGATAAGCTGTTCTTTGATGTTGTCGTTCTCTTAATTCTTACTATTTTACTGTTTATCTTCTCAAGAACACAATATAAAGTTGCTAAGTATGAGGGTCTTGCTTTAACTATTTTTTATGTCTTATATTTAGTCTATATCATTATGAGAAACTAGAAAATCTTGCTTATTGATCCCTTTCTTGTTATGAAATTTCTCATGCTAATTGCATTGCTTACTTAAATTGCGTATACTTAAAAGTATTAAGCATATAATAAAAAGCCCGATGTTGCTGGTAACAACACCGGGATGCAAAAGAACTGCCCTTCAAGGGGCGGCAGATCATACATTTGGCAAGATCCACCCAGCTTCTCTAGAGTAAGGGTGGATTATTTTTTATTGTTAGCCGTAAGTATCACAACTACCAGTGTCGCAAATGCAACCATAAGCATAAGTGATTCAAACACGGTCATTGGCCTCACCCCCTTTCAATGGGGATGAAATGCCTCCACCCTTGAGAAGCAATATTCAGTTGCTAGTTTTAATCTTACCATAAAAAACTGTTAACGGAAACGAATGTTCGTATAATATTTCGAGCTCACATTAATGGTATAGATCTTGGATTTCTTCTAAGTCACAAATGAGTGAATTAAGTTCCTCTCGAGATAAGGATAATAGCATTTGGTCATATAAAGTAATAACTTGGCCTCCTGGATCATTTTCATGACTCTTTAAATAATTATACAGCTTTAATGCTTGCTTTTTAGTAAGAGCAGATGACGTCGATAAATTTTTTACTTTATGGACTAAAAATTCATTTACTTCTTTATCAAATTCTCCAGCAACAATCCTACCGTTAATTAAAGACATTAAACCCACTCCAGCTAGTTTTCTTATAGTATGACCGACAAATTAGTTTATTATAATAATGCTTCAGCTAATAATTGATAGGATCTGGTTCGCTCTTGATATGTAGATGGGATCGTTACAATCATTAGTTCTTCTACATCGTACATTCTCTTTAATCCTTGAAGCTCACTAGCCACTTCCGTTTGATTCCCTATTACTGTGTTCCTTTTTAGTTTTTCGAGTGTTCGTTCTCTGTTAAACGTTTCAATCATTTTACTTGGATCTTTAGTTGTTGTTGTCACATTAATATCTAGAGATTCATTCATTTTCTTCCAAGCGTAATTGTATAATGCTAATTCCTCTGCCTCTCTTGTTGTGTCTGCACAGATAACAGATACGGTTATTAAAGGCTCTGCTTTATCGCCTTCTTTTATAGGAGTGAAATGCTTCTTGTATTGTTTAATAATCTCAACACCGTCGTAATCGCTCATGAAATGACCAAATGCATAGGACATACCGTACTCGGCTGCAAGGAGTGCACTTTTCTTACTTGTGCCAAGCAACCAAGGCTTTGGTGCTTGATCAGGTAAAGGTGTTGCAATAACTCTGGACTCTTTCCTTTCTAAATCATTTGTATCTAGAAATTCTAATAATTCCTTTAAGGTTGCTGGCATCTTCCAAACTTGTTCAAGAAAGTTATCAGATAAAGCGTTTGTTGCTTCAGCTGACCCGCCAGGTGCTCGACCAATACCTAAATCAATTCGATTTGGGAAAAGAATAGCTAACGTATTAAATACTTCTGCGACCTTATACGGTTTATAGTGAGGTAATAGAATCGCCCCTGAACCAATACGAATCTTTTTCGTATTTGCACCAATATAACTAAGCATAATTTCTGGAGCTGAGGAAGACAAACCTGAGAGATTATGATGTTCAGCAATCCAATATCTTGTATATCCAAGCTCTTCACCTAACTTCGCTAAATTCAGTGCTTCCTTTAATGCGTCACTAGCTTTTAATCCTGATAAAATAGGTGCTTGATCTAAAATGCTTAATTTCATTCTAGACGTAACCTCCCTGTTTTTCATTTGTTTGGATACATAACTATAAAAAACAAGGGAGTAGTGAATACAATTCTCCCCTGCTTTTTCATCTAATATGTAGTTATATTATCAATTTAAGCTCTTACCCAAGTATGTTCTGTATAAATTGTCGAACGACATCTGCTCCACCAACAGCAGTGCCAATGGTGCTTCCTAAATTCGTTAAAACAATAATTAGCAAGATGCGAGTAACTTTATTATTCCAGAAACCTTTAACGGTATAAACGTCATCTGATAAATTTTCAAAATCAGCTACTTTAGGTTTTCGTAAGTAGGCTTCAACAAATCCAGCTACCCAACCGGCTGCTAGTAATGGATAAAGTGAACTAAAAGGTGCAATGACTATTGCAGCTAAAATGGTTAATGGATGGGCTAATGCTACAGTTGCCCCAATTCCAGCAAATAGTGCATTCCAAATAATCCAACTCATCGTAAGATTTACTCCAACTTCAGGATTGGCATAGAATGAGTAAATTATAATACCGAGAATGATAAGTGGAATAGACCAACCAATTATTGCTGGAGTTTTCGATTTTGGCGGTCGTTTTGACAATTCCTCTATATCATTTTCCTTTTTGATTTGTTCCTTAATACCAGGAACATGCGCTGCTCCAAGGACTGCGACAATTTTGTCTCCTGGTGCTTCCTTAATTTTTTGAGCTAAATATTGATCTCGTTCATCTATTAGAGGAACTTTCAACCGAGGAAATGTTGCCGTAAATTCATCCAACATGGAATGAAGCATATCTTGAGATTTCATCTTATCGAGTTCCTCTTCAGATATTTCCTCTTTATTAAAGACACTATAAATGATTTGCATTAAAAGTTTCGCTTTGCCACTAAGCCCAATATTGTGCCAAATTCGTGCAAACGTAGTTTGAATATTACGGTCTGCTAATACTAGCTCGGCACCGACATCTTTTGCTGACTCAATACCTTGTATCATTTCTTGGCCAGGTTTAATGTCAAACTGTTTAGCAATTCTTTTTTGGAAAGAAGATATTAAAAGATTCATAAGAAGTAAAGTTGCTTTTTTTTCTTTAATCACTTTAAATATATCCATATCTTTCCACTTATTGCCTTCTGTGATGGACTGATACCTTTGGTTATCTAATTCTATACAAACAGAGTCTGGTTGTTCCGCTTCAATTACTTCTTTCACTTCCTCTGCACTTCGTTTTGACACATGCGCAGTTCCAATCAATATGTATTCTTTACCTTCTAAATGTAGCCTTGTAATATTCTGTTCTGACATAGACGACCTCTCTCTTATGAATTTCAAACTCTTATAAATACCATCATGAGCTAATTTTCATTAAAATTCAATTGAAATAATTGTTAAAATTAATTTAATCTATTTAAGTATTTTGTTACCCTTACCGGGAGATATGAAAGCGAAATGAGCACACAACTGAATAAATTGATTATGAATAAGAATTACTATTTTTGCAAATAGTAACATTCGAAAATAAAATAAAATAAGGGGGACTAGCATGAATAAACAGCGTGCAATCGAAATTTCACAATCTCCAGTAATGGCAAATGTTACTTACGATGAGATACCTATTTATATTCAATCAGTAAGTAATCAGTACGACACGGCTAGAATCTTTCCGCTTGACGATCCTCAAGATGAAAAAGAAGTAAATCTATCAAGTTTGATTGAACATTAATGAAGTAAGCCACTCAGCAATTTGAGTGGCTTACTTCAAATAAAATAAAAAAACTAGACTTATCTTTAGTTTGTCAGCTGTTTTCTGATACTTGTTTAATTTCTGCTTCTGCAAGGCCTTCATTTGCTTTTTCTAATTCTTTATGCTGATCAACAGAATCACCAGCATATCGATCAACTGTTTGGGAAGGATCTCGTGAATCTAATTCAGTCCGAATCCCTATTTCTCCATCTAAAGTTGCTTGTGTTGGCATAGTGAATGCGTTTTTTTTATCTTCTCTCATTTAAATCACCTCTAAAAGTAGCATTTGCTTCAGCAATCATTTCATACATAAGATTAGGACTAACAAAAAGGAAATAAGACAGTCAAGAAAATCCTTGACTGTCTTATTCATTCATTCGAACATGAATCTTATTATTGGCAACATCTACTGTAAATGATTGAACGGATTCTTCTGTTTCAATAATAAGGGATGTAATCGGGTCTTCAATGTACTCTTGAATTGCTCTACGTAATGGGCGTGCACCAAATGCTTGATGATAACCGAGTTCAGCAATTCTTTCTTTTGCTGCTTGTGTTACAACCATTGAATAGCCTTGTTCATGTAATGTCAATTGTAACTCTTTAAGCATGATGTTAATAATTTGGATTAAATCAGTTTTTTGCAAAGGAGAAAATTCAATAATCGAATCGATACGATTCAAAAATTCTGGTTTAAAGTAATCTCTAAGATCTTCAAGAATACTTTGTGTTGCTAGAACACTTTCTCCTTCATCGTTAAATCCAATCGTAGCTAGTTTTCTGTCAGTTACACCGGCATTTGATGTCATGATTATAACCGTTTCAGTAAAGTTCACTACTCTACCTTGACTATCTGTTAACCGACCATCCTCCATAATTTGCAGAAACATATTTAAAACATCCGGATGCGCTTTTTCAATCTCATCTAACAAGATAATAGAATAAGGATTACGACGAACCTGTTCCGTTAATTGTCCAGCTTCATCATGACCTACATAGCCTGGCGGAGAACCAATTAATTTAGAAACAGAATGTTTTTCCATATACTCACTCATATCGAGTCGAATCATTGAGTTCTTACTTCCAAATAACTCTGCTGCTAACGTTTTTGTTAACTCTGTCTTACCAGTACCGGTTGGTCCGACAAATAAAAATGATGCAGTTGGACGAGATTTGGGCTTTAATCCAACTCGTGCTCGTAGAATTGCCTTTGTAACTTTTTCGATTGCTCTATCTTGTCCAATGACTTTTTTAGCAAGGTTTGATTGCAGATCTTTCATTTTCGATTTCTCTGTTTTTTGAAGTTTCTTAACAGGGATTCCGGTACTTCTTTCAATAATGCCTTGTATATCCTCTTCCGTAACTTCTTGAACCGGTTCTTTTATGTCATTTTCGAGTTTATTTTTAATGTCAACTTCTTCATCGCGAAGCTTTGCGGCTCTTTCATAATTTTCGTCTTTAGTTGCTAGTTCCTTTTCTCTTGCAATCTCATTTAAACGCTTCTCTAACTTTCCTTTATCTGTTTCTCCTTGTGTTAAATTTAATTTTGATCCAGCTTCATCCAGTAAATCAATCGCTTTATCTGGTAAGAAACGATCCTGAATATAACGATCTGATAATGTAATACAAGCTTTTAATACTTCATCAGAGTATTTTACGTTGTGATAATTCTCATAAATAGGTCTGATACCTTTTAAAATTTCAAATGCCTCATCAATTGTCGGCTCTTTAACGATAACGGGTTGAAAGCGGCGCTCTAGAGCTGCATCTTTCTCAATCATTCTGTATTCTTTTAAGGTAGTTGCACCAATAATTTGAAACTCTCCACGTGCTAAAGCTGGTTTAAGTATATTTCCGGCATCCATTGACCCTTCTGAACTTGCACCTGCTCCAACCATCATATGCAACTCGTCAATGAACAAAATGACATTGTCTCGTTCCTGTAATTCCGTTACAAGTTGCTGCATTTTTTCTTCAAATTGACCTCTATAGTTTGTGCCTGCAACGAGTGAACTAATGTCTAACACGTATACTTCCTTGTTTAAAAGCTTTGTAGGGACTTCACCTCTTACAATTTTAAACGCAAAGCCTTCAGCAATCGCCGTTTTACCTACACCAGCTTCTCCGATTAAAACTGGATTATTTTTAGAACGACGGTTTAATACTTCAATTACTCGTTCAATTTCTTTTTCACGCCCAATTACTTGATCAATGCGTCCTTGTCTCGCTTCTTCAGATAAATTTCGACCATGCTGATCAAGGAAACCATTGCCGCCTTCTCTACGTTTTTCTTCTTTTACGTGTGTAAATCCGCTATTAGTTTGATTGCCCTGCGCTTCAAAAAAACCTTTAAATAAATCATCAAACGGTAAAGAATTCATGCCAAACTTTGAACTTATTTGGTGATAGCAATCTGTACATAAAGACATTTGTTGTTTCGCTTGATTTACGATAAGGTTCATTGATATGTTCGCTTGATTTTTTTGACATTTTTGACACAGCATCTTCTTCATCCTTTCTATACTAGGTTTGACTTTGACTAAATTTGACCTTTTATTGAAAAGAAAAAGCCATTTCGGCTTTTTTAAATAATGAATATACTTATATTATATTTGACCTTTATTGACTTTTCAAGTTTAAGTTATTGATTAGAAAAAAGATCAGTCCCGTAAGAGAACCTGATCATTTTAAAATTTACTAAGTGGTGTGCCGCTTTTGCCGTTAAATAATAGAGTTTCAAACGACCCCTTTTAAAAAAGTTGGTGTTTGCACAAATCCTTCTGCCTTCCCCTAAAAGAACAAAGGCCTGACATTAGAATCTAAATTTTAAACTCACTATTTACGTATAAAGGTTGAAACATATATCAATAACGAGCAACGCAGCCTTGATAAACAAATAATCTGTTTCTATAACATTCGATAAGCCATGTTTTGTACCTTAGTACTGCAAACGGTTTTACCCTCGTACTCCGGTGGTAATCATCTATCTACAGATAACAACTGCTATCTGTCTATCTCTCCGTTTAATTCCTTCGAGATAGTTCCCCTACCAAATTTGGGTTTCTCGCTCGTGGGGTTTACCGCGTTCCACCTCTTCCGTTTCCAGGAGAGCTTCGTCACTGTGGCACTTTCAAGGGTACTCGCCCATAGTCAAATTAACCTTAGGTGCTTTTCCCTGCCGTCAATCTAGTCTACTTGACCAAATTGCCCTAGCTTATTTTTTGGCTAGGCACGAACACTACGATCATCTCAGACCGTGCGAGCATGGACTTTCCTCTACATCAAATGATGCAGCGATTACCTGAATGTTATATCAGATGTTCTATTCATACTATATACGATAATGTAATTCCGCGCAACTTATTATTGTTGGTAATTTCTACTGAGGAGATAAAGTAGGACCTTTTCTAACTTTTTTTAATTTAAAATAAGTTTTCATGGCGTCATCCGCGATATTTTGTGCCATACCTTTTCTACCACCTTCTTCGTCTAATTGAGCAAATGGTACGACAACGGCAAATGCAATCTCTGGATCATCATACGGTGCATATCCTACAAGCGTCTGTGTATTTCCTTCTACAAAGTGACGGTTTACTCCTTCTCCTACTGGTATTCTAACTTGAGCAGTACCTGTTTTTCCTGCTGGATTGTAACGAACTTTTGCAAATTTTTTTGCTGCAGTTCCTTTAGTCATTACGGCTCTTAGCCCCTCCTTGACACGCTTAATGTGAGCGTCGCTCATTTCAATACGGTTTAGTATTTTCGGTTCAAATCTTTTGATTACAATAGTGCGATCATGCTCATTAATTAAAGGCGCTCTAATTTCTCGAACTAACCGTGGTTCCATTCGATAACCATCATTTGCGATGGTTGCAATGTATTGAGCTAACTGCAGAGGAGTATAAGTATCATATTGGCCAATCATTAAGTCCATTAGATTTCCGCCTACTTCACTCCCACCTTTTAAACCAGTTTCTGAGTATGGAAGGTCGATACCTGTCTCAGAGCCTAATCCAAATTGGTTGAAAGAGTTACGTACTTCGCTATAGGCTTTGCGTATCGAATTTGTATTCCAACCACAGTGTTCATCTTTCTCTTTGTAATAACAATTCGCTAAACGCATACCTATTTGGAACATATAAACGTTAGAAGATTGTTCTAACGCTTGAATATCATTAACAACACCGAGTTGATTTGTCCACGACTTTTTGACCGGTGTAGCCGGTAAATAAATTGGTTCATCGAGAAATCGATCTCCTGGTTGAATAATATTTGTCTGAAATCCAGTTAATACCGATGCGGCTTTAACGGTTGAACCCATCGCAAAGGCTTTTGTGACATTACCAATATGATCAGAAACTCCCTCTGTCTTCTCATTCGCAGGATCAAAATATCCAGCCATTGCTAAAATATCACCTGTTTTCGGTTCTATAAGTACAGCATAAGCCGAGCGATCTGAAATAAAAGATCCTTTTCCAGCCTTGTTCATTTCTTTTGAAATAATGTTTTCTAATTGTTGTTGTAATTCCATATCAAGAGTTAATACAAGATCATTTCCTCTTGCACCAAGGATTTCCCTTGTCTTTTTTTGAACAGTGTTTCCCGGAGTTTTTTGAGTTGTTCGTTCAACGACAGCTTTTTTCCCTCTTAGAACATCTTCATATTGAGCTTCTAAGAAACTTGTACCAACTAAATCTGATTGTTCATATCCTCTAGATAGAAAATGATCGACTTTTCCTTTAGGTATAACATTAATGGACCCAAAGAATTCTCGGAATGAATCTCCATAGACGTATGTTCTTCTTGAATCGCGCAATATATCTATCCCCGGTAATTGGTCTAGAATCTCACTTATTTGATGAGCCTCTTCCTCAGTAATATTACGCTTAATTCTTTGTGCGTTATTCATATGTGCTCTTTGCATTTGTCGATAAATTGCAATTATTTTTTTATCAGCTTTTGTTAGATCTTCTACTCGTTGTTGTGGTATACGTTCAAGTTCTAAACGATAGATCAATGTATTTGATTCAAGATTCTTACGCTCTTCTTTGTTAATCAAACGATAGCGCTCGTCTTCTTTCATTTGAAGCAATATGTATTCTCTTTTATCTCTATCGGTCACTCGATTTGTATCAATATCAATCATTGGTTCAAGTTTTCTTGCGATCGCAATCATCTCTACTGGTTTCTGTGTGCGTGAAGGGTTTGTATAGGTAAGTGAAAGCTCAAGTGTGTTATCAACAACAAGATGACCGTACCGATCATACATAAGCCCTCTAGGCGCATTTATTCTTGAAATAATGTTTGTTGTTGAAGCAAGTTCACTTTCAAAATCTTCGCCTTGAACAATTTGAACGATGCCTAACCGTAAAATCAAGCCAGAAAATAAAAGAAATATAAAGAAGAACATGATGTTGACTCTCATTGCAAAATGACTTTTTTTCTTCACGTAATGGTTGCCCTCTTTCATTTTATCTTTTATTAGTTAGTCTTTTAAAACCGATGTTAAAAAATGCATATCATTCAATTATTTTTTTGTGCATAACAAAAAAACACCGTATTAACGGTGTTTAATTTCAATCAATCTTTATTTTTTAAGTAATATTTAGTAATAGCTAAATATTCACGTATATATGATTTAGGTAATGACAGAATAGGCGTTTTTGCAGGGAGCCCTATTAATTGTAATCCTTCATCATTCCCTATTTTTATCGCTCGGTATAAATGATAATCGTTAGATACGACAATCCCTGTCTGAGATTGATTTGGGAGATAAGGTATTGAAAGTTTTATATTCTCTTCTGTCGTTGTTGAGTTGCCCTCTAGCTTAATTCGATTTGCATTAATTCCTTTTGCTACTAATTCTCTTTTAATTGTCTCCGCTTCAGTAAGATCCTCATCTGGACCTTGCCCTCCAGTAGCAATCACAATAGTTTGAGGGTTTTCAAGTAAATATATTGCGGCAGCATCAATTCGGAATTGCAGCGAGAGAGAAGGGGTGGTCCCGTCTACTTTAGCACCTAAAATAATTAGGAAATCGGCTCCTTTTGGAACTTCTTGTTGACTAAATCTTTGAATTTGAATGTGTAACACCAGAAAGTAAAGAAAGAGAGGTACAGTAAATAATAGAAAAACTATATACTTTTTACTCATAGTGTTCGATGCCTTTCTGAACGCTTTTTATTAAGTAGCAGTGAATCTAAAGGTAGCTTGAGTTTTTATAAATCAATTACTTCCAATTCACTTTCTAAGAAGGTCATTAGTTCTTTAATCGTTGTTTCTGAAAAATCAAAGCGAATCCCTGCTGCTTCGTAAACTTCAGGTAAAGATTTAGAGGACCCTAATGCAAGAGCTGACTTATACCTCTCTAATGCTTGCTGAGGGTTCTCACGATATTGCTTGTATATTTGCAGCGCCCCTAATTGAGCAATGACATACTCGATATAATAAAAAGGCACTTCAAAAATGTGAAGGACTCTCATCCATGCTGTTTGTTGCCACTTTTCATAATTGGACCAATCAACGTAATTAGAATCTAACTGCTTTGCTATTTCTTGATATTGTTTATTACGCTCTTGTGCGGAATGTTTCGGGTTTTCATACATCCAATGTTGAAACTGATCAATCACCATTCCTTGAGGCAAGAAATCAATAATCCCTCTTAATTGCATTGTCATCGCTCTTTTTAATTCAGTCTTTTTTTCATAAAAAGTATTCCATTGGTCCATTGTAAGTAACTCCATCGACATGCTTGCTAATTCAGCTGACTCCATTGGAGCTTCACGATAATCACTAATTGGTTGATCTTTCATTAGATCATTATGAATACAATGACCCATTTCATGAATAAGAGTGATCATGTCGTCGTGTGTTTTAGATGCATTCATGAAAATAAAGGATAATTTAGATAAAGGAAGAGCAGAACAAAACCCACCAGGTGATTTTCCCTTTCTACTATTTAGATCAAGCATCCCTTTCTCATTCATGGATGTTAATAAATGTGAAAAGCGGGGATCTAACTTATTTAAAATAGTTCTAGTTTTCTCAATAAGCTCATTGCTCGTTTTAAATGGCTTAAGTGTCGATTGTCCAATAGGAACAGCATAACGATCCCAAGGCTTGTAAGTATCTACTCCAATTTCTTGTTGGTGTTTTTTTTGTAGTTTTTCTTTTAATGGCTTGACATATTTTCTAATAGACTCCGCTAATTGTTTACAATCCTCTGCTGTATAATCAAAACGCTCATACTTCTTAAACATGTAATCCCGATAATTCGAGAGGTTTCTATTCATAGCTTTTTGATGGCGCAGTTTAACTAATTGATCCATAATGACCTGAAGATCTTTTTCTTTTAAGAGAATTGCCTCAGCAGCTAATGTAACGGCCTTTTCCCTTTTGTTTCGATTGGCATCTTCATAATAAGGAGTAAGCTGACTTAATGTTAATTCTTCTCCTTCAAAAATGACCGTAATGGATCCTGTAATTTCAAAATATTGTGTAACAAGAGCATCTTCTTTAACTTCTAAATCAACATTCTCTAAGCTGAATATGTTTTTTGCATTCTTTTTTCGTTTAATAAATTGCTCATATATGTCAGAATTCAATTGATTAACGAGAGGGCTATCGAGTAGCTTATTAGTTAAAAGGAAGTCATATTTTTTATACATTGGTTCAATTACATTTTGATCATGCTCAAATCTTTCTTTTGCTTTCCTTGAATCACTTTGACATTGAAAGTCGATATAGTGACCAGATAACGCTTCTTCTAACGCTTCATCTAAATCAGATTGCTGCTTTAACCAACTTTTTAACTGGTCAAGTGTTTGGATCGGTTGATCAAGTAATTGCTTAAATGCATCTTCAATTTCCTTCGGTTGATTGAAGTCAAATTTTTCTATGTAAAAATGAGTCATTCTATTACCTCCTAGGTCAAAATATCTTACCATTTTCAAAAAAGAAAAGATGAATTCAACTAATGTCAAATTCATCTTATCATGATTACTTTTCCATCCAATTTGTATGGAAGATTCCTTCTTTGTCAACACGTTGATACGTGTGTGCACCGAAGTAATCTCGTTGCGCCTGTAAAAGGTTGGCTGGAAGAGTAGCTGTGCGATAGCTATCATAGTAGGCAAGAGCGCTAGCTAAACCAGGAACTGGAATACCTAATTTAACAGCTGTCGCAACAACGTCACGTGCTGCTTCTTGGTAGCTCTCAACAATTTCTTGGAAGTATGGATCTAATAACAAGTTCGTTAAGTTAGCATCACGATCATATGCTTCTTTAATATTTTGAAGGAAACGTGCACGAATAATGCAGCCGCCTCTAAAGATCATTGAGATTGCACCTAAATCTAAGTTCCAATTATACTCTTCTGAAGCAACTTTCATTTGAGCAAATCCTTGAGCATAAGAACAAATCTTACTTAAGTAAAGTGCTTTACGGATTTTCTCCACAAATTCTTGTTTGTCTCCTTCAAAAACCGTATTCGGTCCGCGTAAAATCCCGCTAGCTTTCACACGCTCATCCTTCATGGCAGAAATAAATCGTGAGAAAACGGATTCCGTAATAATTGAAAGAGGAACTCCTAAGTCAAGTGCACTTTGACTTGTCCATTTGCCTGTCCCTTTTTGCCCAGCAGTATCTAATATCACGTCTACTAAAGGTTTCCCTGTTTCATCGTCTTTCTTTGTAAAGATATCTGTTGTAATTTCAATTAAATAACTATCGAGCTCTCCTTGATTCCATTCCTTAAATGTTTCATGTAGTTCATCAGCACTTAAACCGAGAACATCTTTTAACAAATGATAAGATTCACAAATTAATTGCATATCACCATATTCAATTCCATTATGAACCATCTTTACATAGTGACCTGCGCCGTCAGGTCCAATGTAAGTGCAGCATGCATCGTCGCCAACTTTAGCTGAGATCGCTTTTAAAATTGGTTCAACTAAGTCATATGCTTCTTTTTGACCTCCTGGCATAATAGAAGGGCCTTTTAATGCTCCTTCTTCTCCACCGGATACACCCGTTCCGATGAAGTGAATTCCAGATTCAGCAAGATCTTTATTTCTACGACGTGTATCTTCAAAGAAAGTGTTTCCACCATCAATTAAGATGTCGCCTTTTTCTAAATGTGGTAGTAAAGACTCAATGGTTGCATCAGTTGCTTGACCCGCTTTAACCATTAATAAAATTTTTCTTGGTGTCTCAAGAGAAGAAACAAATTCTTCTACACTGTATGTACCTACAACGTTTTTCCCTTTTGATTCTTGTAGCATTTCTTCTGTTTTTTGAGCTGAACGGTTATAAACAGAAACACTGTATCCTCTACTTTCAATATTTAAAGCAAGGTTACGCCCCATTACAGCTAGTCCTACGACTCCGATTTGTTGTTTTTCCACTTTCATACCACTCCTAATCCTAGCTTCACTTTCTTTATATAGTGCTCGACCTCCATAACTAGTATGTATAAATCGTCATACTTAAATAAAATGGAGTACGGCACTTCTTACTTATATTACTATCAACTTCTATAGCTGGCAAATAACAATGCAAAAATAATCACAATATTTTTTATACAAAAATGAGAGGATAACTAAAAGAATCTTATTCAACCTTCATTACTACTTTATAAAAATTACAAAAACACTAAATGAAAGCAGTTAATAAATAGGGCTTGCTTGCATATGATGAATCAAACAGAAAAATGGAAGGTGATCATTTGAAGCGGCCTCGTATGATTCGATATAACTTTCAAAATCTTCAAGAAAAGGATATGTCCTTTGAACAAGTATTTAACAGGATTATAAAATTCATGAAAAGGAAACCGGTTGGGAACTATCGATTAATGGTAGGGACAGATTCACAAGTTCACGCCACGATGACCGTATTTATTACAGGTATTGTTATTCAACATACAGGAAAAGGAGCATGGGCTTGTATTAGAAAAGTGGTTGTTCCAAGAAAGATGGTTCATCTCCATGAACGAATATCACTTGAAACGACATTAACAGAAGAAATCGTTTCGATGTTTACAGAAGAAAAGAAAAGTAAGATGATAGAGATTGTTCTTCCCTATCTTTATCAAGGGGCCACGTTCTCAATAGAAGGACATATTGATATAGGGTCAGGACAGAGAAACAAGACCAGAGATTTTGTTCAAGAAATGGTTGCGCGTCTAGAGATGATTGGCGTTGAACCCAAAATAAAACCAGATGCTTTTGTAGCATCAAGCTATGCAAATCGCTATACGAAAAAAGCTAGTAAGGTCCCGTCAACTGAGTTAAAAATCAAGTAAACTTCTAATTTCCCAATAAAGATAAAATTAGGTTCTACTTGGGTAAATAAAATAGTTTGTTTGATTTTTAGACTTAGCTATTTTAAGAAGCTTTCCAAATCAACAGAGAAGTAGATTGGGTTGCAAAACCCAAGTAGAGCCAATCATTTACCTAGTATGTATCGAACGTTCTATAATCCATATGATCAATTCCTGCTCTTCAGACGTCAACTTTCTTTTTAGTTTCCTTTCACAATCATGGATGAGTTCATCTACTGTCATATTTCCCTCTCCTAACTATCCTTCTAGTTTTTGTATATTTAATTCCTCACCTTTGGCATTTTCACGCTGAGATTTTCTTCCTTTTATCCAATGGAGACCCCAAAATACGAGAACGAGGCTAGTTATAATTGCCCCTGAGTACCATGAGTAACTGATAATCCATTGAAAAATGAGATCTGTACGTGGAATGATCCACAAAATACTTAAGAATAATGAAAAATAAAATATCTTCAATAAATCTGACAAATTATCTACTCCTCTCACACAAGATTGTCCTTATCTTTTATATATGTAAAAATTTAAGAAACATGTCATTCCTTTTGTTAATGCTGATATGATGTTGTTAAGAGAAGTATTTTCAACAAAAAGGCTGACTTAAAAGTATAAAACTTTTAAGTCAGCCTTTTTGTAAAAATGGAGTTTTCTTTCATACGACTCTACTTTCATATTTTATTTATAAGTATCTTTCTATTTAGAGACCCTTAAATCTACGTGCTGAATTTTATCGTTAGCAAATATGCACTTACCGTTTGTAAACGTATATTTAACCTTTCCAATAAACTGTTCCCCAACATATGGACTAATTTTGTGACGATAATAAAGTTCTTTAGCTTGTAGTGTATAAGGTTTTTCTATATCAACAATTACAAAATCGGCATCTGCTCCGACACGAATGGTCCCTTTATTTGCTAGTAACCCAAATCTTTTCGCAGGATTATATGCGGTAACCTGAGCAATTGTTGTTAAAGGAATTCCTCGCTTATGATACCCTTCTGTCAATAGTACAGATAACATACTTTGACACCCTGCAATTCCACCCCAAACGTCAAAAATATTATTACTTTGGAATTTTAAGTCCGGGGGAGATGGGGAATGGTCGGAACTAATAATATCAATATCACCTCTTTGAATGAAATGCCATAGTAACTCAACTTCCTCTTTCTCTCTTAATGGTGGTGCACACTTTGCCAAAGCGCCAATTTCTTCAAATTCAGTTAATGAAAAATATAGATAATGTGGGCAAGTCTCAACGGTAACATCAATTCCAGCTTCTTTTGCTCTAATTATTCGTTCTACAATTTTTGAGCTACTAACGTGACAAATATGAATTTTGCAACCTGTTAACTCTGAATAACGTAAGATCCGTTCAACGGCTTCCAATTCCGATACAATGGGTCTTGTTTGACAATAATCACGTACGGAAAATTTTTTCTCATTAACTGCGATTTCTGTTAAATAATTAATCATTTCATTTGATTCCGCATGTATTGCTAAAATAGAATTTACTTTCGCGATAATACTCATTCCTTTTAGCAATGTCTCATTATCTGCATATTGAAAATCATCGGTACCACTTTCTGACATAAATGCTTTGAATCCGATGGCCCCTTCTAAATGTAATTGCTCTAAATGATTTAGATTGTCAGGGACAAGTCCAGCCCATAACCTGTAATCTACGATGGCTTTTTCAATTGCTAATTGTTCTTTTCTTTGAAACCGCTCTTTTGTTGTAGTTGCCGGATTACTATTTAAGGGCATATCAAAAAAAGTAGTGACACCGCCCGCAGCTAAACTCTTACTTCCTGTTTCGAATCCTTCCCATAATTCTCTTCCTGGTTCGTTAAAATGACAGTGAATATCAATTAAGCCTGGAAAAATATGTGCCCCTTTTGCGTTAATCGTTTGTACATTACCACCTTTTAATTTACCTGCTTCTGTAATGGTTGTGATTTTCCCATTTAAGAGGCCAAGATCTGCTTGAAATACTTCATTCTCTGTTACAATATTGCCAAACTGGATAATCGTATCATGCATTTTGTGGGACCTCCTTCAAAGGTTTGCATTTCTTTAAACGACCTATCACTATGTACAATCATTAAAAAATAGATCAAATTATAGAATTTTGAAAAAGGAGCATATACGTAAAGAACACCTTTTATTTAGTTATAACATTGGTTGTTTTTCTTTTATTTGATTACGTAAGATTAACTTACAGGAATTTTGATCTCAAACGTTCAAAAAACCATGTATTAGGTGATGTGAATCACGAATACATGGCTTTGTATACTTTCAATTGTTATCAGTATAAATTTCGCACCAGTCAATTAACGTTAAAGCGATTATCTCAGCGGCTTCAAATACACGGTCTAGCTCAATATACTCATTTGGGAAATGAGCTTTCTCGGTTACACCAGGGCCAAATATGATGGATGGTGTACATCCAGCCTCCGTTAATAAGCCCCCATCAGTACCCCAAGGTGATGCTTCAATAATAGGGTTTTCATTTAGTACAGATTGATAGTTCTTCTGTATTAGAGCAACTAAAGGATGATCGTTATCAATTGAGCCTGGAACCCATCTTGCTCCAAACCACTCAAGTTTTATTGGATAATCGCTAAACCAAGAATCTAATTTACTAATATCTTTTAACCAATTTTCCATTTCGTTTTTTGCAGCTTCCATTGTTTCTTCTGGTGAAATCCCTAATCTACCTTCAATAATTACTGAATCACAAACAGAAGAAGGCCAATCGCCCCCATTTATTTTTCCAATGTTAATTGGGATTGGGATTGGGATGCTTTTATAAAGGGATCATTAATACGTTTATTTCTTTTTTGCTCTAATAATTTTATATGTTCCATAACAAGCATGCTCTTCTCAATGGCACTTACTCCTTCATATCGAGTTCCTCCATGTGCCGATCTTCCTTTGACTGTTAGGCGAAACCAAATAGATCCTTGTTGTTTAGGGAATATTTTCATATTAGTTGGTTCTGGAATGAGAGCAGCATCAGCTTTGTAACCTTTTAATATAGCAGCTAACGTTCCAGTCCCTCCACTTTCTTCTTCAATGACACTTTCAAAAATCACATCTCCCTTTAGCTTGATATTTAACGCTTGAATCGCTTGAATTGCTAATAAAAGCGCAACATTTCCTCCTTTCATATCTGTTACACCCCGTCCATACATTTTGCCATCTATAATCGAAGCGCTGTACGGCTCAACATGCCATTGTTCGCGATCACCTGCAGGAACGACATCAATATGGCCATTTAAAATAATCGAACGGCCTTTTCCCTGCCCTTTAATACTCCTATCACATTTGGGCTTCCACTAAAGTCTGAACGGTTTGACGCAAAATATTTGCTTTTTACTAGCTCACTTTTATCTGGTTGCCAGACGTCTACATTCATACCCATTCTAGTTATCTCTTCTATTACAATCGTTTGCGCTTCTGCTTCATTCCCTTGAATACTCTTCGCTTGAACTAGTTTTCTTAAGAGATCGATACCATCGTCTTTATTAGAAAGAAGCCAATGATGAATATGGTCTTTAAAATCTTGATTTTTCGTCATCGTCCCGCTCCTTTTGTCAGACATCTAATATTTTTAATTGCGATGAAATGAGTAATTCAGTTCCTGTATTTTGAATGACCTCTTCAATACTATAAGGAGTTAATACTTCCTTTAATAATAAGCCGTCTTTTGTAACTTCAATGACTGCCATATCAGTAATAATTAAGTCAACACATGTTTTAGCTGTTACAGGCAAGTTGCACTTATTTACAATCTTCGGTTCACCATTTTTACTTATATGATTCATTACGACAACGACTTTCTTCGCTTTTGTTGCTAACTCCATTGCGCCTCCAATTCCAGGAACTCGTTTACCTGGAACAATCCAATTTGCTAGATCGCCATCTTTACTAACCTCTAACCCGCCAAGAATCGTTACATCTATATAACCAGATCGAATCATGCCAAAAGCGGTTGCACTGTCGAAATAGGAAGAACCTGCAATAGTCGTAACGGGAAAGCCTGCAGCATTACAAAGCATCGGGTTCTCAGAACCTTTGTCTGGTGATTTTCCCATTCCTAAAATTCCATTCTCGGCATGAAACATTACTTGGTACGAATTAGGGATATGATTAGAAACGAGAGAAGGAATTCCAATTCCTAAGTTGACTATCATTCCATTCTCAATTTCACAAGCTGCTCGTTTGGCAATTCTATTGCGAATATCTATTCCCAAGCCCATTTCCAATCGACCCCTTTACTTTCTATAACTAAATCAACAAACACACCGGGTGTTACGATTTCATGCGGATTTAAATCTCCTAATGGAACAATTTCTTCTACTTCTGCAATTGTAAAAGAACCTGCCATTGCTACTAATGGATTTGTGTTTCTAGCACTAGTATCATAGATTAAATTACCGAAACAATCTGACTTTTTGGCATAGACAATCGAAACGTCAGCAGTTAGGGCTGTTTCTAGTAGATATTCCTTTGCATTCAGTAATACTTTCGCTTTTCCTTCCTCCATGACACTCCCTATCCCAATATCTGTAACGATTGCCGGAAGTCCAACCCCACCAGCCCGAATTCTTTCTGCTAGCGTTCCTTGAGGGGAGAATTCTACTTCTAACTTTCCTTCAACCATTAGTTTCCCCGCAACAGGGTTTGAACCTATATGGGATGCGATTAGTTTCTTCGCTCTTCCTTGACTAATAAGTTTTCCAATCCCTATATTCGGAAATCCAGCGTCATTTCCGATCAATGTCAAATCTTTAATTTCCTTTTCTATTAATCCATTAATTAATGTCGGTGGATTACCAACCCACCAAATCCGCCAAACATTAACGTACAGCCATTATCAATACGTGCTAGAGCCTCATCTAACATTCCAACTTTATTAATTGATTTTTGTGAAAAAGTCATGTTTTCCACCTCTTAACTATTCTTTATGTCTAGTAATGTTTTATCTAGTAGCTCTACTAATTTCCTTATTTGTTTTTTCTTTATTGTTAATGGTGGGGCAATAATAACAGCATCGCCTCCTTTGCCATCCGTTCCTGCTGAAGAAGGGTAAAGGAGAAGTCCATTATTTTGTGCTATATTGACGATCTTATTTGTCAAATTTAAGGAGGAAGGATATGATTTTTTGTTTTGTTGATTTTCTACAAATTCTATTCCTATCATTAATCCTTTACCCCGAATGTCTCCAATAATGGAATGACTATTAGCTAAACCTTTTAACTTTTCCATTAGGTATTTACCTTTGTTAAAAGAGGCATTCACTAAATCGTTTTTTTCGATATAGTCAATAACTGCAAGACCAACTGCAGTAGACTGCGGATTAGCACTAAACGTGTGACCACTCATTACGACTTTAGAACCTGTAAGAATCGGACTGATTACAGCTTCACTGGCCATCGTAGCCGCGATAGGGCTATAACCTGCACTCATTCCTTTTCCAAGAGTCATGATATCTGGCTTTACATCCCAATAATCGATCGCAAACATCTTTCCAGTTCGACCGATTCCAGTCATGACTTCATCTGCGATAAATAATATGTCATTTTGTTCACAGATTTGTTTAATCTTTTGATAATAGCCATCAGGTGGAACGATGACCCCACCTGCAGCGCCTACGATCGGTTCTGCGATAAAAGCAGCTATGTGTTCTGCACCAATACGCTT
The DNA here is from genome assembly GCF_002109385.1 of Halalkalibacter krulwichiae. Taxonomy (NCBI): domain Bacteria; kingdom Bacillati; phylum Bacillota; class Bacilli; order Caryophanales; family Bacillaceae; genus Halalkalibacter; species Halalkalibacter krulwichiae. The sequence goes on from NZ_CP020814.1 coordinate 2,275,814, forward strand.
TATTGCTGTTTCTAAATCATCAGCACAAGCGATTCCGCACTTAGGAACCGAACTTTGAAATGGGCAGCGATAACAATAAGGTGGAGCAACGGTTGGATAATCTTCCAATAACTCTACAAACCTCTCACGCCGTCCTAGATGACCTGACATTGATAAAGCTCCGAGTGTAATGCCATGATAACTAATCCGACGTGATAAGATCTTCATTTTTTTATGCTTTCCTTGCTCTTGCCAATATTGAATCGCGATTTTCATTGCAGTCTCCGTTGCTTCAGAACCACTATTTACAAAGAAAGACCAATAGTCTTGTTCAGCATTCACAAGCGCGCTTAATCTCTTTGCTAAAGCTTCTGCAGGATCTGTTGTAAATTGAGAACGATATACAAAAGACAGCTTTTGAGATTGCTCATAAGCAGACTTTATAATCTCAGGCACGGCGTGGCCAATGCTTGCCGTTACCGCGCCTGAAGATCCGTCTAAATATTCCTTTCCATTTTCATCATAAATATAAATTCCAGATGCTCGAACTGCCTTTGGATAAACATAGTTCATTAACGGTTTAATCAGCAATGAATCTAGCATCTTAATCCCTCTCTCTTTTTAAATGACAGACTATATTTCTTTTAGTAGCTCCCTCCGTCAATCAAATCTGAAATAATTCCGTTTCAATAATTTGGGTTGGTCCATTAATTGTTGATACGTAATGCTTTTTCCTATCTTTTTCGTGTTTATGAGAATGAGTTGATCTTCTAATTCGTTGATGGTTGATTCTAGTTGATACTCCATTCCACAATTCTTACACTTGATACTGGGTGTATTTGTAATTTCGATTGCTCTTGTACCATCAGGAAGTTCCCAAAATACGGTACATGAAATATTTACAGCCCCAAACTCTTCACACCATTCACACTGCATATTATGACCCCCTTTTTAGTTGCGGTCAGTTTCTTTGTCTTTTTTAAATTGAGCATTGTATTTTTTCTCTTTTAGTTGATCTCTCTTCTCACGTTTATCTTTTAATGTTGAATATCCTTCCTTTTCTTGATAACTAGATCGACGATTGTAACGCTCTAATGACTTCGGGATAATCGTCTTCTGCTCATCATTTAAGATTGACGATATCCCCGTATTGCTTTGATTATCCTTGTAATTCTTATACACTTTCTCGAAGTACTCATCAGCACGACCTGCTACATATCCTTTTGGCTCTGGATAACTTGTAATAACGCCTTCAAAATTTCGTAGGACAATTTTTTCTGGGCTTTGTGACAGGATATAATTCGGTTGAAGAGTAATTTTTCCGCCACCACCAGGAGCATCAACTACAAAGGTAGGTACACTATAACCAGAAGTATGACCGCGCAATCCCTCAATAATTTCGAGACCTTTTGAAACAGGTGCACGAAAATGTCCAATTCCTTCAGATAAATCACATTGGTAAATGTAATAAGGACGAACTCTAATTTTGACAAGGTCCAAATTTAATTTCTTCATAATCGGTACACTGTCATTGATTCCTGAAAGTATCACAGCTTGGTTTCCTACTGGCACGCCTGCATCTACAAGCATTTCACAAGCTCTTTTCGATTCCTCAGTTATTTCTATAGACGTATTAAAATGAGTGTTCAACCATACCGGATGATACTTCTTTAAAATATTACAAAGATTCTCAGTAATACGTTGCGGGAATACAACTGGTGCTCTTGTGCCAATTCTAATAATTTCAACATGAGGAATTTCACGTAGATTCTTTAAAATATATTCAAGAATTTTGTCATTTATTAATAAACCATCTCCCCCAGAGAGAAGGACATCACGTACTTTGGGTGTGTTACGAATATAATTTATCGCATCATCTAATTGTTTCTTAGGCACTCCCATTCCAATTTGACCTGAGAAACGACGACGGGTACAGTATCGACAATACATCGAACATTGGTTGGTCACTAGAAAAAGGACACGGTCAGGATAACGATGGGTTAACCCTGGAACTGGAGAGTCTTCATCTTCCTCGAGTGGGTCTTCTAGATCATATTTCGTTTTGTGAATCTCTTGCCCAATCGGGACCGATTGCATTCTAATAGGACACCTTGGATCATCAGGGTTCATTAGAGATGCATAGTACGGGGTGATATTTAAGGGAATTGTCATCGTAGAAATTCGAACCCCCTCCTCCTCCTCCGGGGTCAAATTAATGACCTTCTTTAAATCATCTAAAGTTCGAATTGTATTCGTTAGTTGCCAAATCCAATCATTCCATTGTTCATCTGTGACCCCTTTCCATAGTTCGATGTCTTTCCAATGACGTTCCGGTTTATATAGATCCATTTTCATGGGGACCCCTCCTTAATGAGCTTTCATAATTAGCTTTTGCAAGTATCATGCCAGCTTTATCTTTTGAATAAAGGCTGTCCAATAACTGTGGAGCTGTTTATTTCTACAAAAATTATCAAATAAAAAAGAAGAAAACTGCCAATAAGTTGGCAGTTTTCTTCAATCTCTTGTGATACCAATCATTTTTATGCCTAATATTCGGCATTTTCGACTTAAAAGTTGGCAGCTTTTACGTAGCTAGGTTTTTCACCCATACATTCATATCTTCAAGATTATCGTATATATAACAATTATTTGTCATTCTTCCTGTATACGTATAACCTAACTGATAAAAAGCAGCATTCATGCCGAAGGATAGTGCTCTAGCAATCGAAAATGTACAAAATATATGTTCCCTTCGTAACTCTTCTTCTAATTTAACTAATATTTTCTTCATTAATCCGTACTTTCTGTAGGTAGGAAGAGTTGCACAATCTGTTAGTTCAGCATGATGAAAAGATTTATTTATATCAGCAGAGGCTGCACTTACAATTTCGTTGTTGTACTCTACAATATAAAAGATGCTAGTAGTTCTCAACATCTTTAAAACATATTCTTCCTCATCCATTGGTGTAGGATAAATGGAGAAAACTGTTCGATATAAGGTTGCGAGTTTACCTGCATCTTTTTCCACTGCACGACGAAACACATAATCTTCAGGCGTTCTCTTTAACTCTTGGTTTTTTCCTTTTTTCATAACAGATTCTAAAATTTCATCTTCTTTTACCCAAACATCACTCTTACGTCTCTCTTGGTCTTTGTATAATGTCATAGCGTAATTGTCTGAGCCATTAAAATAACCCGAAAAAATTGCCTCAAGTTGAAATCCGTAGGAAAGTAGTAATTTCCAATGTTCTGCTCTGCTATGAAAAATGCATTTAGAAAATTGATTTTCTATTAGAATTGGTTCAATAGCTTCTAATACCTTTTTGATATTTCCTCGATAATCATCAACTCTTAGACGTTCGTTAAAATAATCAAGGTACAGTTGAACAGTGAATGTTTCATTTGAAAGGATTTTCACTTCCCCTCTTTTTCCCATTGAAAAACCCCTTTCTCCTTTTCTATCGGATTAATTGAAATTTTTTCATTTTATATTGAAGAGTTTGCCTAGGTATTTCTAAAATCTTTGCCGTTTTCAAGATATTGAAGTCCGTCATTTTTAAAGCATCAGTAATAAGCTTTACTTCCGTTTCTTCTAATGTTTCTCGGAGAGGTTTAATGAATACTTCAGATCCATTTTGATTGTTCCTGCGGTTCTCCAATAAATATTGTGGCAAATGCATAATTGTAATCTTGTCCTTTTCAACCAGATTCATAGCAAATTCTATGGAGTGTTCTAATTCTCTAATATTTCCTGGCCACTGATGGTACATTAATCTTTCAATAGCGGTTTCATCAATACCAGTTACTAGTTTTTGAAATTTATTATTATATTTTTTAATGAAATGTTGAACTAAGAGCGGAATATCCTCAATTCTTTTACGCAGAGGTGGGATTTCAATGAAGATAACATTTAATCGATAATATAAATCAGACCGTAATAGTTGTTTTTCAATACAGGAATGAGGATGTTCGTTCATTGCAACGATCATCCTCACATCTACTGCATAAGCTTCTGTCCCTCCAACTCTCCGAATGACACCATCTTCAAGGACTCGGAGTAATTTTGATTGGAATTCAAGTGACATTGTATTGATCTCATCAAGAAACAGGGTGCCATTATGTGCCAGTTCAAATAAGCCTGCTCGATCAACTGAACCAGTAAAGCTCCCCTTCTTTGTACCAAACAAAGTACTTTCTAACAATGAAGCTGGGAGAGTTGCACAATTTTGTGCAATAAATTGATTGTTTTTTCGTGGCGAGTAATTATGAATAGATTGAATTAATAATTCCTTCCCTGTCCCAGTCTCTCCATAAATCATCACAGGAGAAGATGTGTGAGCAGCTCTTTTAGCTAATTCTTTTACTTTATACATTTCGTTAGAGGTTGTAACGATATCATCAAATGTATAGTTTGCACCAGTAATTGATACGGGTTTCAATCGTTGCTTATGAACTTTTCCTTGAAGTTCAAGTAATGATTGCGAAAGCTTCCTAACTCTGGTTAAGTCCTTCGCGATCTCAACAGCACCGATCGTCTTTTTTCCGACTTTTATCGGTAAAGTTGTATTGACTGTATCAATGAATTGCCCTTTTATGTTTTTATAAGATTGTGATTGTTGATAAATGGGGTCGCCGTTTTCAATTACTTTAAGCAATGTGCTTGATTGTTTATTTAATGACGGGAAAACTTCTAATACATGTTTCCCAAGAACATCGACAATATCTACACCATCATTATTAGCAGCTACCTGATTATAATAAATAGTTATGCCGTTTGAATCTACGACATGAATTCCTTCATCAATACTTCCTAAAATCGCCTCTAACATTTGCTTTGTTTCAAACGGTTCTAGGAACAAGTCATTCACCCCTCTCAACACAGATGCTCATTTAATACGAGTTATAGGATTGGTGATAATAACCTTGAAATAGATTCTTTAAATCTTATTTTTAATGACCGTTGTTCATATTCATGAAGTGTAAGTTCTTTAGATTGTTTAATGTCCTCTTGAAATACCCTTGTTAAGTTAGAAACTTCTTCTTGAGAGTAAAGAAACGCATTCACTTCAAAATTCAACCTGAAACTTCGAACATCAATATTCGCCGTACCAACAGACGCAATTTGATCATCACACACGATTGTTTTGCAATGTAAGAAGCCATTATTGTATATATACACTTTAGCGCCTATTTTTAGAAGCTCCCCTATATTAGAATAGGTTGCCCAATATACAAACGGATGGTCTGGTTTATTAGGTAACATTATTCGAACATCTAATCCCGAAAAACAAGCAATTTTTAATGCATCTAATAAACTATCGTCAGGAATAAAATAAGGCGTTTGGATATAAACATATTCTTTCGCAGATAAAATCATCTTAATATATGCTTTCTTTATTTGTTGGAGTTGCGAATCTGGCCCACTTGAAACAATCTGGATTCCTACCTTCCCATAATTTCTAGAGAATGGATAAAGAAAATCTTTAATAAGTAACTCTTTATTGGCAGCTTGATTCCAGTCTTGGATAAATCTTGTTTGAATATGATTAACGGCCTCCCCTTTTATTTTAAGGTGAGTGTCTCGCCAATATCCAAATCGATGATTTAATCCTAAGTATTCATCTCCTACGTTAAAGCCACCGATATAGCCAATTTCACCATCAATCACTACTAGTTTGCGATGGTTTCGAAAGTTAAGTGTTAAATTTATGAAAGGAATTCTCGAAGGAAAAAAAGCCTCAACTTCACCTCCGGCATTTTTAATTTTTCCGATAAATCGTTTACTCAAACCTCTTGATCCTAAATCATCATATAACAACCGTACTTGAACACCTTCACGCGCTTTTTTTGCTAGTTCATTTGCTATTTTATTACCTAACTCATCATCTCGAATAATGTAATACAATATATGTATATGTGTTTTAGCCTGTTTAATATCATTTAAGAGTGAGTCAAATTTCTCTTTCCCACTTGTATAAATGGTGACTTGATTATTTTGAGTCAGTAAAGAGGCGTTATTGGTCAAATTCATTATAATAAAATCTTTATACTTCTCTATAACAGGATCATATAGGCGTCCATTACGAACTCGTAAAGTCTCTAATTGATTCGTGACAGCTCCTTTTAGCAATTCGTAGCTTCTTTTATCCCAGCGAAAAAGTTTTGACCTACTTAAATTCCTCCCAAAAATGATATATAAAATAAAACCAACTATCGGTAAGAAAGTAAGGACGAGTGCCCATGTCCAAATAGAATTTACATTTCTTCTTTCTAAAAAAATAATCATCAGTACAAGTGCTGTATTCATGATAAAAATGATTGATACCATAATTGCCATTACATTCATCATCATGCCTCCACCCATTTAACAGTTAATGCGTATATGATTAGAATAACATGTTTCCATCAATTGTCTAATAAACCAAATAAATGTCTTGATAGAGTTCAGTTAAAGGGTGGAAAGCCGACTTCATAAGTTGAAATAAAAGCGAAAACGCATTTCCGCCTAAGCATAGTCTGCATTGACTAACGTTTAATTACATTGAAATTTTCACCTATTAGAAGCCAATTTTGTGGAAAAGGCAGCCCAAGTTTCCAGTAACTAATCCCTCTCAAACCTAGTCGCTTTATTAGATTAAATTTCGCTTGAATGGAACGGGCATCTTCGAACCAAACTTTGTGGGCTTTCGATTGTTCATCAACATAATCAAAATGAGGGGCTTGTGCTTGATAATCATATTGAATGGCCACTTGATTATCACGAGCAATTTCAATCGCCTTTTGGGGACTAATGGCTCGTGCGTATGGACCACCTTGAATATAAGGCAAAGTCCAATCATATCCATATAAATTTTGCCCCATTATAATTTTTGAGGCGGGCATTTCTGTTAATGCATATTGGATTACTTGTTCTACTGGACCAATTGGTGATACCGCCATTGGCGGTCCTGCAGAATATCCCCATTCATACGTCATTAACACGACAAAATCGACTATTTCACCATGAGCTCTATAATCATGAGCCTCATACCATTGCCCTGGCTGATCAGCCCTTGTTTTCGGTGCTAGGGCAGTTGAAATGAGTAGCCTTTCTGCTCTTAATCTTTCAGCTGCTCTTCTTAAAAAGTGATTATAAGCAATTCGTTGATCTCCTGGCAAAAATTCAAAATCAAAATGAACATCTGTAAATCGTCCAACCCTTTTCGTTTCAGCAATAATATTATCCAATAGTAACTCCTGCACAGCCCGACTCTGAAGAATTTCTCTACCTAGTTCACCACTGAATTGACCTCCTTCTAGATTCGTTATTACCATCATTAGTGATGCCCCCGTTTCTCGTGCAACTTCTGGTATTCCAGTTAAAGGCTGAGGATTCAATGAGCCGTCTCTTCTAACTTCATAGCTAAAAGGTGCTAAATAGGTCAAATAGGGTCCAGCTCTTCTTGCATCACTTAGAAGAGCTGGGCTTACAGTACCTCTAGGTTCAATGTATGCATTCGTTTCTATACTCTGTTTAACTGCCGGGGGAATGTATATTCGTATTCCAACTCGTAACGGCTGCAATAAATTTATTTGATTAATTTGCGCTAATGTAAAGTAATCAATTCCAAAACGTTGACCTATCGACCAGAGACTATCGCCTTGTTGTACCCAATAAAACTGCCCCCAAATAGGAATGACGATTGATTGACCGATTACAAGTTGATTTGGGATTGAAATCTTATTTGTTTGAACAAGTTCACTAACAGTCGTTTGATAACTTTGAGCAATAGTCCAAAGTGTATCACCTGGTCGAACCACATGGATTTGCACAGTTTCATCCCCCATTTCTTAGAAGACAAGAATTCTTTGATTATGGTATGAGGTATAGAAAATGTCCTATACACTGTCTTTTTAAAAAGGCTATGATATGGATATGATTGTTGTAAGGAGGGTCAAAATGGAATTAATGTATTTATCGATCTTACTAGCATTAATAGTATCGTTCCTTCCGTATTTAAAATCTATTTTAGGAACCATTCATACTTTAATTCATGAAACAGGTCATGCACTTGCTGCTATCTTGACTAGCGGGAAAGTTTACAAAATCTACCTTTACTCAAATACAAGCGGGTTAGCATATACTGGATCAACTTCTTGGCTAAGCTCAGTGATTATCGCTTATGCAGGATACACTTTTTCATCATTAGTCGTGCTCTTTGCCTTTTACTTAATCATCCATTAAAAGGTCATTATCTTATTTTATATTTACCTTTTTATCGCTTTGAGTAATCTAGTTCTTTGGGTACGCAATACTTATGGGGTTATATGGCTTACTTGTTATTTAATCGGATCTATACTTGTCATTTATAATCAACTTGTGGAAGTTAAAGCTTTTGTTGTTTATTTGTTGTCGAGCATCATCTTAGTCCAATCTGTATTAGCGTCGATAGCAATTTTTCTAAAAAGCATTACGAATGCCTCCCAAGCTGGAGATGCAACAAGTTTACAAAAGTTAACGTTTATTCCCGCTTTTATATGGGGCTTTCTCTTTTTCTCTCAATCGGTAGTGGCAGCTTCTTATATCGTTATTTATTTAATTTAATAATAAAGAGTAAGTCTCAATTCAACCATGTTGTAAATGATTCAAAAGAAGTCTTCGTAACGGAAGGAGGATTCATGTCAGGATAGCCTAAATATATAAACGCTACAAGATCTCCATTTTGAGATAGCTGGAAAAAATCTTTTACTTTTGGATGATAGCAAAGCGGACCCGTTCTCCAAATCGCTCCTAACCCGAAATAATGTGCGGCTAATAGCATATTCTGTACGGCACTATGAACAGCTGCATATTCTTCAATTGAGATTACATTTCTTTGAGAGTGAGGTTCAACTGCAACAGCAATGATTACCGGTGCTCGTAATGGATTTTTTTTTGCTCGTTCAAGTTTCTTTGATTTCACATCTAGATTCTCTTCTTGAATTTGCTCATCTTCAATCTTTTCAAATAATAGGCCTAATCGTTTTCGTGCATCACCTTCAAGCACAAAAAACTTCCAAGGTTCTGTTCGATAATGATTAGGAGCGTGAATCCCTGCATGTAATACTTCCTCTATTAATTCATGCGGTACAGGGTCTGACTTTACTTTTCCAATACTTCTTCTAGTAAGAATTCCCTTAATTAAATCCATTAGAGCCCTCCTTAGGTAAAAAACTTTTCACAGAAAACATTGTTCAATGAGTTAATCTCGTTTTTCAACGCAGGTTTTTTTAGTAAAGTAATACAAGTTGATTTGAAAATTAAGCATTATTAAAATAACAGCTTATTGCTCCTATATGATATATTTTGGCTATTTATGATAAAGTAAGATAAGTGAGACGAGTCAAAATGTTTCCCCCTTTACGGAGACTAAATGGACACCTTAAAATATACTAATAACAATCTATATGATCACATCTTCAAATTAGGTCAAAGGAGTTGACCCATTACGAAACAGAATATTTTTCGAATTTTAGGCGTAATTTGTTATTTGACTTCCATACTATATTTAATTGAATTATTTTCCCAAAGTGAACTACTTAAGTTAATTTATAGTAGTTTAGCCGGGGTGTTACTTTTCTCTACACTCTTTTTCTTATCTAATGTCAACCGGGTTGTCGTTTTAACCTTAGTTGCTATCGGTAGTTACTTACTTATAAGAGAAGATGCTGGCTTTAAGACAGCCGTACTAGGGTTAGGAGAAAACACAAACCTGCTATCCTTATTTTTGTTGATTCCGTTGATCGGCACTTTCATGTCAACAGCTGGATATTTATCTGCACTTAAACAAAAAGTGCAAGCGAAGACAAAAGCAACTGGGGCACATCCTTATCGACTTAGTTTTATCTTAACGGCCACCATTAGTATTCTATTAAACTTTGGCTCAATGGCGATTGTTAAACGAATCATCGATGAAAGCTTTTCAGGTTTTCAGAACAAAAAATTAACATTAAATATTATGCGAGCCTTTGCTACTTCGATGTTCTGGTCACCATATTTTGTTAATGTCGCTTTAGTTTTGGTTTTATTTGATGTTGCTTGGATTGATATCGGCGGGTTCGGCCTGATCATTGCTTGTATTTACATTCTCATTTGTATCGCAATGTTTCGTTACATATCTTTTCCGGTTGATCCACTTATCGAGAGAACGGACAGCGAAGAAAAGTCATTTGGATCCTCTTCTTTACGTCCATTCGCGCTCTTTGCAATCGTTCTAGTATGTTTATCTTTTTTACTGGATTTTATTTTAGAAGTAAATATGTTAACGATCGTGTCGTTATTATCAATAGTACTTCCAATAATTTGGGCCGTTCTTTCAAAGGTATTCAAAACATTTATCCAAAATGTGATTGAACAAATATTCTACTCTTTTGAGCGATTGAAAAATGAGTTAGCAGTCTTTATAAGTGCTGGCTTTTTAGGAGTGGCAATGTCTCTCACAAATATCGGTGCCTTAATCTCGGGCTTTCTATTCGAGGCATCATACGGATCAATTTATTTATTAAGTTTGTTGCTTGTATTAATTGCAACATTATTAGCACAAATAGCCATTCACCCTGTTATTATTGTTATTGGTATCGGAAGTGCGTTATCACCAGCTATGTTTGGTGTTAGTGCTGAGTATTTAGCGCTGCTATTACTTATCTCATGGTCTATTGCAACACAATTATCTCCATTCTCAGGACAAATATTAATGGCGTCAAGGTTAATGGAGCAACCGAGCAGAGTCATCGTCAAGCAGAACATTCTGTTCGTTTCACTAAGTGGTGTTATCTTAACAACCATTTTATATAGCTTTTATTTACTAGGATGGGTATAGGAAGGGTTTTTTTAAATGGAAAGTCATGTTCATAAACACCTTAAGAAACAATCTTTGTATTGGCTGAAAGAAAAAATGACTGATTTATGTGCAAATGAAGTTAAGTTATTTGTTCGCAGAAAACGTTTTAAAGCAGATGCTCTTGGGATCAATCTAAAAAGGAAAGAAGCACGTATTATTGAGGTGAAAGCAACTCGCTCTGACTTTTTACGAGATGAAGTGCTTCACTCAGATTGTGGCTATTATCAAATCGCCCATTATGCTTATATTATGACACCTGTTGGTCTGATAACTTTAGATGAAGTACCAAAGGGGTATGGCCTATTGGAAATTGATGAATACGATACAATTATCGTTAAACGAAAGCCAACTCGTAATCCAAATCCTGTTCTAAGCTTAGATATCCTTATAAAACGTACCGGGCGAGCTGCAACAAATGCTGTTTTATACCAGGAACTTTCGAGAGAGACAAAAGATAAAACGGATGGGGAATTTTCAAAAGGGGCAACCGTTCAATTAATAAGCGCTACATGTCCTGCATGCAAAAAAAGAAAAAAATATTTAACAAAAATTAACGAAGCTGAGGTAGCTTGTAAAGCACGAGGCTGTAAGAATGCAATTCCCCTCTCAAAAGCAAGAGTGCATATCATTACACAATACAATGAAAGTTTCTTTAAACAATTAAAACAACTCAACGATGAAGAACAGGAGTAAGCATATGAATAAAAAAGAAATGGAAGAAAAGATTATCGAAAACTATCAAAAAGATGAGAGCATGATGGTTCTAGTTTTTGCTCAATGGTGCATTAATCAAGATTTAGATCCGATTGAGATATATAAGAAAGCTTACCCTAACCAAGAGAAAAATGAAGCTCTTGATTATGCGTTAAACTTAACTGTCCCTAAAGAGGAATCAGAAACGATCGCTAATGAAACTTTACTTGGAGTCCTGTCTTTATTTGGGAATGATGACCTTGCATTTATCGTTCAAGAGGAAATAAAGAAAATGCAATAAAAATAAAAAAGAGGATGAATGATTGGAGTTACATATTCCTTCATTCATCTTCTATTATGTTACACGCAATTTTTAGTCACTAATATGCTCGGTTGACCTTTTTATGTATACTAATAAACCAAGATAAAGGACATTCATGACAACAGTAAACAATAGAATTTCAACTAAATAATCTATCCCTGTAAACAGACTTCCGATAAGCAAGCCATTTATAAAGAAGAAACCTATAATAATTAATATTTTTCTTGCTGACAAGATTATCACTCCTTTATAAAAGATTGAATTGATTTTAAATCATTTGCAAACATTTAGCAAATAGATCAAAAAGGAGATCCATTATGGATGTATCTCCTTTAGTCATTATTTGCTTCACTTAAAAGCTTTTCTTCTATTGTTTCTAAATTGGTGGCTTTGTCTTTTCTTAGATTTTAGAGCATAACAGTGATCACAAATAGTAAAGGCATGATCCCATTCTAAGCTCTTTCCACAATGCTTACATTTTTTTGTTAAATTCTTGACGTCATTTTTTAAATATTCATGTACGCCATCACTTATTTCTTCTCTTACTCTTTCCCAATACATTGCCTCTGTCCGCTTATCGAGACGATATAAAAATAACAAATGCAACCCGATTGACTTATAAGAAAGTTCCATTTCTTCAAGTGAACTTCTAGTGATTTGAGGTTCTGGTAATTCTTCTCCTCTGATAATCGCAACCATTTTGTCTTGCCATTGTTCTATTAGCCCTGAATCTTTTGTTGAAAAAGGCAAGTGCAAGAATCCATACAAGTCCATCATTGATAGGCGTGCTTCAATTTCTGTCCCACGAATTGTTTCATATAATTCTTTTTCTTCAGAGAGTGAGGCTTTCTTCGTTCCTTTGGGACTCTCAAATTTATCCCAAAGCTCAAAGAATGTCCCTAAATCGCGATAATATTTTTGAAAGCGTTCAAACACTGATGCGGTTGGAGCAATGGCAAAGGTCTGAATGGAATCATCTTCTTGTTGAAGAAGGTGCTTCATTAATTTAATATCTGATGCAAATGCTACTTTGCCAACATCATAAATTCCTTTACGTCCAGCTCTTCCTGCAATTTGCTTTACTTCCTGAGAGGTCAAACGTCGTCTTCTCGAACCGTCGAACTTTTCATTTTCTAAAAAAGCAATCCGCCGAATCGGTAAATTTAACCCCATTCCGATTGCGTCTGTTGATACAATAACAGTTGTTTCACCTTCAATAAAGCGCTGCATTTGTTTTTTTCTTGTTTCAGGCGGCATACTGCCATAGATCATGCTTACAGAATGGCCGTTTTTTTGTAATTGTGACGCTGTCTCAAGTACCCTCCGCCTCGAGAAACAGACAAGAGCATCACCTTTTTTTGTTTGATTCATTGTAAATTCTTTTCTTTCAACTTTTAATGGAATGTCTCGCTTATAATCATAAATTTCAATATCAGAGTCTCCCAATAACTGAAGGGTCATTTTTTCGACATTGCGACTTCCTATAATATGAACTTCTTTTGCATTGGCTTTCGTTATAGCTTTATACCATGAAAAACCACGATCTTTATCGGCAATCATTTGCGCTTCATCAATGACAATTACTTCATAAGCCTCTTTCTCATGAAACATTTCTACCGTACAGGAGTGATGAGTAGCACCAGAAACGACCTTTTCCTCTTCCCCTGTTCTTAATGTGCATAAGACACCTTCTCCATTTAATTTATCAAAAACTTCTAGAGCTAATAGGCGTAGGGGGGCTAAATATAATCCACTCTGTGCTTTTTTCATACGCTGAAGTGCATGATGTGTCTTTCCGGTATTGGTTTCACCTATATGCAGTACATAGCGAATGCTTCTTCCTGCTGACGGCCTATACTCACGTCCGAAAATGTCATCTAATATTCGCTCTTCTTCCTCCTGTTTTTTTCTAATAGCCTCTTCTTCTTCTTGCCGCTTACGCTCCCTTTCTTGTAAATCTTTGTAGTATATTTCTTTATGTACTACTAGATCATAAGGGACATCTGCAAGCTTTAATAAATCTGCTAAAATTTCTGATTGTATTTGCGAAAAATATTTTTTCCGCCAAGGGGTAACAGTAAGTTCCACCAGTCCTTTTACTTTTGAAGGGGACAAGTTGTCATTATAAATTTCATAATATTTCGTGGTGATTTCGTTCGTGAATTGAGTGAATAAAAGTTCACCTATATAATTTACTAACTCATCTTCAACAAACGTATAATAGGAATTAAAATATGTCTCGTATTCCCAGTAATAAGCTCTATGCACCTCTCCTGTCAGTTCATCTAAGAATTTAGAGACAGTGAAATAATCTGAACTATTGAAAGGACCTATTTTCTCTAATTTTTCTTCAATTTTTATGGTTTCAATCATTCTATATTTAGGCTTTGTTGTGAAGTCGCGCGACAGTTTTCTGCTCACTTTGTGACGAAGGTATAGATAAATGTTTATTTCTTCTTCTTTCATGAGCTTATTAATAATTGTTTCAACATCTTTTTGAAATTCGAATCTTTTTTGGGCTTTTGCTTCCTCGATTAAAAATTTCTTATAACGTTCTGTAGCTGTTTTGTATTTCTTTCTCCAGTTATCATCAGTACGAAAAGTTTGATCTAACCATTCAATTACATTAAACGGTTCAAAATTTCGCATTTCATTCCGAAAGAGTCGATTTAAAATTTTCCGGTCGATTCCATCAACGTCATAATTATGTTGAGCTAATATTGCTTTTTTCTCTTTTTTTGAAATTGAACTAGTTACTTTATTTAACCAAACATTTAGCCAAATCTGTTCAAGATAATTTCTTCGATCTGTTTTATATTGCTCATAATTAGGTAATTTGTCTAATACCTCAAGATAACGGTCAATATCATCAAGTACTTTTCGTTTTGTATGTTCAATAGCTTGTGGATACACGGTCATTAATTTAGTCATGAGCGTACTCCTTAAATCTGACTTAAGTGGCTTGTCTTTTTTAAATCTTGATTCGTTCTGAAATCACGACCTATAATACTTACTTCTAGCATACGGTATTTATATCATTTTATGCACGAAGTCAATATATGAACTCTTCCTTGAATTGTTTGATTCTATTATAACAGATTCCTCCATTTAATAAGAACACACGTTCCTGAGATTATCTGTTGATCTTCATTATTAGCATAAACCAACAAAAAGCGGCCATTTGGCCGCTTTTTGTTTACTCTTCACTTAGCACAACTTGTGCAATATTAACAGCATGATCTCCAATTCGTTCAAAGTTGCTGACAATATCTACATAAATGATCCCTGCTGACCCTGTACATTTATTCGCATTTAAACGAGCAATATGTTTCTTTCGTAAATCTCGTTCCATTTTATCAATTTTCTCTTCTTTTTCTAATACCGCTCGTGCCTCAGTCTCATCATTGAGTTCTAGTGCTTTAAATGATTGTTTCACTGTAGAGAGAGTCAAATCAAACATCTCATCTAAATCTGAAACTGCCGAATCAGAAAATTTAACTTTGTTTGCAACTTGTGATTGAACTAACTCCATAATATTTTCCATATGATCACCGATACGCTCTATATCCCGAATCGTATCCATCAATGTTGAATGAAGCTTCGAATCCTCTGAAGATAATGGATGCGAAGAAAGTTTAACTAAATAATCCGTAATTTTTCGGTCTAGATTGTTAATAGCGTCTTCAAATTGCGGAATCAGTTCTCCATGCTTTTTATCTTGTGTTTTTAAATACTCACCAACTGATTCCAAGCCTTTTTCTGATAACTCTGCCATCCGTAAAACTTCTTTCTTCCCTTGACCTAATGCAATGGAAGGCGATTCTCTAATAAAACGCTCATCTAAATGATGGGCTTTATAGTCAATTGCAGAATCTTGTCCTGGAATTATTTTGGTTACAATAATCGCTAATATTGCAATGAAAGGAAGCTGAATTAACGTATTCGAAACGTTAAAAATTCCATGTGCAAAGGCAATAGTCATTTCTGGATTTAACGTTAGCGATTCTTGTAATTTGCCAATAAGGAAAACAAAAGGTCTGAATACTAATAAAACAATAATCGTTCCTATTAAGTTAAATATTACATGTGTTAATGCAGCTCTCCTTGCTGCAATCGATGCCCCTAGTGATGCTAATACGGCTGTAATCGTTGTACCAATGTTGTCTCCAAACAAGACAGGCAATGCTGCTTGCAAATCCATAAGTCCTTGCGAATATAACGTTTGTAATAAACCTATTGATGCAGAAGAACTTTGTACAATAACTGTGAATACAGTACCAATTAAAACACCTAATAAAGCATTATCACTCATGCTCACTGTTAAATCGGCAAAGGCTTGAACTTCTCGTAAAGGTTTCATGGCATCACCCATTAAATTTAACCCATAAAAAAGAGCCCCGAACCCAAAAATAACCTGACCTAAATTGTTTACTTTATTATTCTTGAAGAAAAAGATTAAGAATGTTCCTAACGCAATGATTGGCAAGGCGTAATTAGATATTTTTATACCGATAATGAATGCTGTAACAGTCGTTCCAATATTTGCCCCCATAATAACACCAATTGCTTGTTTTAGCGTCATAAATCCCGCGTTAACTAAACCAATCGTTAAAACTGTTGTACCAGTACTTGTTTGAAGTAGCACTGTTACGACTATACCAGCTAAAACCCCCATTAAAGGATTGGTTGTAAAACGGTCTAAAATATCTCTTAATCGATCACCAGCAGCTTTTTGAAGACCATCTCCCATATATTTAATACCAAATAGGAAGATACCTAAGCCCCCAAGAAACATGAATAAAATTGTTTGTAAATCCATTTCATCAACCCTTCTTTTTGTCTTTTTCGACAAAATTCTACAAAGTGTACATCCCTATCTAAATATAAGAAATTGTTAACGTAATGTAAAGATTTGAATTGTAAAGATATTGTAAAGATATTGTAAACGGCTATTTAATAATAGTGTCTCCTTTTAACAATGTCATTATTAGTTCATTGTCAAATTATGAACTAAACAAAATGTAACATTCAGTAAAGTTAAAAAAGATTTTGCGCCGGAGAATATCACTTTTCTAGAATATTTGAAGCACAAAAAAGCCACTGAAGACTTTTCAACAGTGAGCTTTTTAAAGTGCTATTCAACATAGTTAATTTTCTAGACTATTTATGGAATTCATATGACTAGCAATCATGGCAATAATCGTGCTAGCCTCGTCTTTGCTAAAAATAAAATTAAATTCATCTTTAATCAGGTCATCGTCGTCTGTTCTTACACGATTGATCCGTTGAAGAATGCCATCACCGGTTTCTTGAATGACACCAAATTTATAAGTGATTTCAACATCTTCAGACTCATTTATATAGGCCGTAACCTCAGGTGTTTCCCAGTCTACTTCAAGTGTTTCGTAGCCTTCATCGTCATCATAATCGTATTCGTGATCATCACTGTATTCTAGTGCTTCTTCGTATTCCTCATCATTCATATAGTCATGGAAACTTTCATGAACGGCATCGATAATGTCTTCAATGTCATCTAAAATGGTTCTAGACACAAGGTCAAACTCTATGTCATAGGACTCAATATAAAATTCGTTATTAAATGGATCAAATAAAAGCGTGCAGAAGTAATCTCGTTCGTCTTCATTCATTTCCACAAAGAACTCGATTCGGGGATGCTTTGCAGCTTTATCAATAGACATATGACCTATTTGATCATACTTTTCACAAATAGATTCCAAATTGTCTTGCAGTTCTTCAGTAACTCTATCAAACCAGTCTAATGTCATACATATACGCCCCTTACTGTTATAATCTTCTTTTACCTTTCTACTCTAGTTTGACCGCTTTATACTCTTTTCAACCATAAAAATGAAAATTAGCTTTGTCTGTAGGTTCGGCTTTGGCGAGTGTGTATTAACTTTGACAAACAAAATAAACCTACTTATTTATATTAAGTAGGTTTATTGGATAATGACCGAGGTATTTTTATTAAGAAAATCGTTTCCCCTTCTTTAGAAGAGATTAACCTAATACTCCCGCTGTGATTATCGATAATACGTTGAACAATTGCTAAGCCTAACCCAGTACCTGAATCTTTTGAAGTCGTAAATGGAGTGAAAATAGAGTTCTGAATAGAACCAGGTATTCCCGCTCCATTATCTGAGATATAGATGAGATATTCAGTAGTAGTAAGTTGCGAATAAATGGAAATCTTTCCTATATCTTGAATAGATTCAACACTATTTCGGATCAGGTTATGAAACACTTGCTTTAATTGCTGACTATCCACCATAACCAGCTGTCTGTCTAGCTGAATAGAGAACTCTATCTTTTTATTCTCAGACGAGTGTTTAATTAAAGGAAAGATTTCATCAATAATCTCTTCTATGTACTGTTCTTTAAAATTGGGTTTATTGGGTTTTGCTAATAATAACATTTCTTCAATAATTGCATTTATTCGTTCAAGTTCTTTTAATAAGAGGGAAAGGCGGAACTTTTCTTTTTCTTCATCTGTAAGAGAATCATTCATCAATGTCAAAAATCCATCAATTACCGCTAATGGATTGCGTATTTCATGAGCTGCTCCTGCAGCTAACTCTCATACAAGGGCTAGCTTTTCGGATTGATGTGTTCTTTTCTCTAGATCTTCATTTTCTGTAATATCTATAAAGTAGAAAATTCTACCAATACCGAGTTGATCTTGATTAAGTAATTCAGATTGTGAAATAAGGAAGTATTTCTCTTCACCCGCTAAGCTATAAAATGGAACCTTTTCATTGTGAATCAATTCTTTTGAACGAAGTATTTCCCAAAACCTTTTATTTGGATTATCAGCTTCATTTAATAAAAAAGTAAATTCTTTTTTACTACCTAGCACTTTCTTTGCCAAATTATTTAAAGATACGTCTTCAAATCGATCATCAAACGTAATAATGCCAATCGGCAAAGAGTTTACAATCTGTTCTCTAAAGACCTTATCATTGATAATCGTTTGAAATGAATCTTTTAAACCTTTGGACATCTTATTTATAGAAGAAGTTAGTAGCTGTAACTCAACTTGATTAGGGTGATCTACAGTTAAACCATAATTCCCATTGGCGATATGATCAACTTTTGTTACCATCTGTTCAATTGGCTTTGTTAAGTTCTTACTAAGTTGATAAGCTAGAAAAATTGAAATACTAACCGAGCTTATCGTTAGTAATAGAAGCAACCAAAGTGATTCTTTAATAATGACCGATAGATTGTTAGAATGTTGGTGAAGAGTTTGAAAAGTTGTTTGTTTTGAATTTTCAATTAATCCTCTTACTTCATGTAGCTTTGCCATGTATTCATTATTTAAATAATTCTCTAAAGCAGTTTGATCACTATACTGTATCAAACCAGATACATAACTCAAAATCATAAAATCTAGTAATTCTATCTGCCTATTAATAGACACTAAGGATGGGGGGACATGTTCAAAAGAATGCTCTAATTCTTCAAGAGAACCTGTTTCAAAAGAGAAATACGTCTCCACTAAATCACAACAATAATCATTTTCTATGAAAGACTCAACGATGTATTCTTTCGCTTTCAACTCATTTTCCCAATGTGTAATCCAGATGAGCTCTGGTACATTGTTATGGTTAATTTCAACACTTACTTGATTAACTTGATCGATTGAACGAATGATAATAAAGGCAAAACTACTCAAAATACCTGTTATTAAAAGGAGAACAATCAATATTTTATTACGGAAAGACATGTTCCTACTTAAATTCTTCATCTTCTCCCTCTTTTACTCAATACAAGAACTTTTCATTGTATGCCTCCAACTCATGCTGCATAAATTGGAGTTCTTCTTCAGAAAACATTGGTCCAAATGGTGCTAACTGATAAACTTCATCTTTCTCTGTTAATATACGTGTTCCAGGCTGGAGCCCTTCATCACTATAGAAATCCTTCATAATGGCTACATACGATTGCGAGACATCATTTAATACACTCGTTAACACGATATCCTTAGCCATATAAGCCTGGTCATCCAAGTAACCGATGACGTACACATCGTGTAACTTTGCATATTCTATCACGTCACGATTGAATTCATTTCCTTTTGAATAGATCACGTCTACCCCATCTTCAATTAGCAACTCGACAATCTCAACTGCTTTTCGTCCGTCATCCCGACTATTAACAACTTTATAGAAGAATTCCGCATCTGGATTATAATAATGAAGACCATCCTCAAAACTAGGTACACTTTCTCTAACTCCATAAGCATCAAGTAATGCTACTTTATTGCTGCTTGTTTTTAACGCAGCTGTTAATCCTGCTAGAAATTCGACCTTCCCTTGGTTAAACGTATATACTGACTGGTTTTGATTTTCAGCAGTACCATGGATTGTAACAAAGTGAACATCAGGATGCTTGAGAGATAAAGAAGTAAAAACATCTGAAAATTCACGCCCATGTCCTATAATCAAATGGGCGCCCTTATCAATGGCATTTAAAACAGTTTCTTCTTGTAATTGAATTGTATTTACTTCACTATATAACTCAACATCTACAGGGAACTGCTCCTCTATTTTAAGTTGTCCTTTATAGGCAAGACTTCCCCAACTCTGATCTAATATTTTATCAGAGGTAATAATTGTCACTTTTGTTTTGTCATTATCATATTCTTTACTGATTGCAGATTCATCTAATATGCCACTTGCTTTGAATATAATGGCACTAATAAATCCTAAAAATACAATTGATGTGACAACAGAAATCCATCCAAGTTTATTAAATGGCTGCATAACCATTTCTCCTCTATATTAAGTCTCACATATTATCTTACTTAAAAATAGGAGATAGGTCTACTATTCTTTTATTGTTACCGTCTTTTTTCGACATTTTTCTCATATTGTTCAAACGTGATACAAATAGCTGTACTCTACCTTTTGTATCACGTTCCCAAAAACACTATTATAAGATTCCTATTCTCTCGAATGGGTAGAATCTCAATATTACCTTCCCTACAACATTCTCAATAGGTACAGGACCAATTTCCCTGCTGTCAGAGCTATTATTCCTGTTATCTCCCATTACAAAAACATGTTCTTTTGGTATCACAAACTTCTCATTTTCAACAAGCATCTCTTCTTTAATATAGTCCTCCATTAATATATCTCCGTTACGATAAATACTACCGTCTTTAAACTCAATCGTATCTCCTGCTTCACCGATTACTCGTTTGATCCATATATTACCTTTATTTCGGCTGTTTGAAAAGAATGAAAGAATGGGGCTGTCTAATAACTGATCTTTTATTGTTCTTGTATGATCAACTCTACTATCTATAATAACCATTTCTCCGTATTCTGGTACGTTCCCTAATATGTATGCGCTCTTAAAAACAAGAATACGATCGCCGACTTTATCAGTTTCAAGGAAATCTTCTCCAGCTAAAGTTGGTTCCATTGAACTTCCACTTACTATATATGGTTGAACTAAGAAAATATTAATTGAAATGGCAAATACCAACGCTAAAACAAGGATATTCCCCCATTTTAAATAAGAAATCGTTCTACTCCTCATAACAATCACCTCTCCTCTTCTTTCTATCCACTTTCCGGCAATAATATTCATCTATTAATAATTATGTTAGAAGAGTGCTACTTAGTCTAAAATCAAAGATTTGAGAAATTATAGGCACATCCACTAAGGCAATAATCACTTTTCACGATTTATTATGTGAATGAATAAGCTAAATTAATAGACATATAGCAAAAGAGTAGTTGGAGAGGAAAAAGTCTGTCATTGAAAGGAGGGAACAACATGGCGCGTTATCGAAAAAAACCTATAATTGTAGAGGCTGTAATACTTTCTAGAACGATTACAATTGAAACTCCTGAAGGGTCAGTGAAAGGCTTTAGGGGAGATTATCTTATTACAGAATCAGATGGAAATCAATTTCTGTGTAAAGCGGATCAGTTTGAGAGTGAATATGAAAGAATAAGAGATGGAAGGGACGTTACGACATTTATAAAAAGGTGTTTGTGGAAAGTCAAAAACACATCAAAAGACTTTTTTGTTAAAGCAAAATAAGATATATAAATAATATAAATGGCTTCTAAGCAACCCTTCTTTTTGGTTGCTTAGAAGAAATATATCTTGCTATTTCAAAACAGCAATCAGAAAACTAATCACAAGTAATGAAAGCGAACCTACTAACAACGGGCTTAGTTCTACAAGCTTCGCCCCATTCTTCGGTACGTAATTCCCTAATGTTTTCATTGCTAAATGGGCTTCAGTTGCAGTTCCTGAAGTAGAAAATAAGAGAGAAATGGCACCTACAAAAAAAGCAACATTTATCCAAGTTAGATCAAAAAAGAACGCTATGATAAAACTTATAATACATAATGCCACTACGACTAACATAGTCATCCAAAGGAATTGTTTAATCCTGCTCACCTCTTTCCAATGATCTATTTTAGTAATAAAACATTAGCATGTAAAGGTGTATCCTTTAAGAAAAACTCATTTATTCCACATACATATAGACTTCTAAAAATGCCCAATAGATTAGCTTCTTTTACTTTTTTTCGGACAACCCTGAATCTTAAGAAACTAGATGTTAGGATAAGAGATCACGTTTTTTATAACTGAATAGTCCAAGGATCATTGCTGCAATAGAGAGACAAATTAAGATGGAAAGACTGACAAAGTTACTCTCTTCTACTGGTACCTGAGGGACATGACCATAAGGAGAGAGATTTCCCATCCATTCAGGAAACTGCAAGAGGCCACCTAAATAAACAACGAGAAATGAGTAGCCTAAATAGAGCCAGATTACATTCGTTAAACGGGGGAAGAAACCTATTAACAGAACAGTTAAGTTGATCATAAGCCAAATTGCAGGCAAGTATACAATGGCAGATTCAACCAGCAAAATAAATGACAGAGGTTCATCCATTACAGTAGAGGTAGCTAACCATAAGCCAAATACAGCTAGTATTAGCATGACAACTCCCGAAATGACTGAAAGAGCAAGATAACTTCCCATTAATTTGATTCGAGATATCGTTCGGACTAATAAATGATCTATTCTGCCTTTAGTTTCTTCTCCTTTAAGTTTCAACATAAACATAAGAGATGGCACTGTACAGATCATAGCTATAACCGACATGAGCATCGTTAAAAACTGCTCCGTTAGTGTTAACCCTTCTATTGGGGCTAACATTTGACTTAACAGTTCATTATTTAAAAAGAAATCTTCCAGGTCACCAAAGACCGAACCATATGATGCCCCCAAGACAAACATACCTAATGCCCAAGCTATGATTCCTGTCCTTTGAAGTCTAAATGCTAACCCGAAAGGATTTTTCAACATCCGTGATGCATGCTTTTTTCCTGGTTTTGCAGGCAATATCCCTGAACCTAGATCACGAAGTGCGTGCAAATAAAGAGTGATTCCAACAATTATTATAGCTCCAGCTAACTTGAGAAGGAGCGGCCACCAATAGTTATTTACGTACACTTCAGTCTTTAATACCCAGCCTAATGGAGATAGCCACGAAAGTGTTTCAACGTTTACATCTCCAATTGCCCTGATTACATACGCTCCACCTAGCACAGCAAATGTATAACCTATTGCTCCTCGAGAATTTTCTGCAAGCTGTGCAAATAAGGCTGCAACAGCGGAGAAAAAAATACCAGTAACCCCTAATGCCGCTCCATATAGAAGAGAATCAAATAGATAGAGCCCTTCAATTTGTAAACTATACAACCCAAATCCAATGATGAGAGATAATAGAATATTTGTAGAAAATAATACGATCATTGCTGCACTTACGTTGGAAAGACGTCCGACAGGCAAAGATCTTATTAATTCGATTCTTCCTTCTTCTTCATCTAAACGTGTATGACGAACAACAAGGAGGATACTCATGATTGCAACGATTATGGCCGTAAATAACAACATTTGATGAGCAAGCATTGGACCAGTTGTATATTCATCTAATCCATATCCAGGTCCAACCATTGCCGTCATCGCTGGGTTCCTCATCGTTTCTGCTATAGCTTGCCTTTCTTGTTCATTTTGGTATAAATCAGTGAAAGAAACAGCTGTTATCATTGTGAGCAACAAAATTAAAAATAACCAAGTTGAAATTCGAATCCAATCACGACGAATCATAAAGCGGACGATTTTTCCTGTTTGGCTGAATAAATGGTTCCACATTACAATTCACCTCCAACTCCTTTATTCTGATCATTCATTTCATAATGGCGCATGAATAAATCCTCTAGTGTAGGGGGTGCACTTTCAAGCTTGACTAATCCAAATTGACTAATATATTTCATGATAGCATCGAGATCATTGGCTTCAACCTGAAAGGATAGAGTCTGACCTGTTTGCTTTAAATCATATATACCATGAATTTGAGTTAAACCAGCAATCGGCTGCTTCGTCTCTACGGTTAAACTAGTTCTCGTTAAATGACGAAGTTCTTTTAATGAGCCAGTCTCAATTATCCTTCCTTCTCTAATGATTCCGACCGTATCACAAAGCCTTTCTACTTCTGATAAAATATGACTTGATAGAAGAACACTTTTCCCAGCACTTTTTGCCTCAAGTACACAATCTTGAAACACTTTCTCCATTAACGGGTCTAGTCCTGATGTAGGCTCATCTAATATATATAAATCTGCATTTGAAGCAAACGCTGAGATTAAGGCTACCTTTTGACGGTTTCCTTTCGAGTAAGTACGACATTTTTTTGTAGGATCTAGATTAAATTTCTCAATCAATTCATCTCGACGTGGACGAGCAGAATCTCCGCGCAAGCCCATAAATAAATCAATCACTTCTCCTCCAGTCAAGTTTGGCCAAAGATTTACATCTCCAGGTACATAAGCTAATTTTTTATGAATTTCAACAGCATTAAGCCAGGCATCTTTACCAAAAAT
Source organism: Halalkalibacter krulwichiae (assembly GCF_002109385.1). Lineage (NCBI taxonomy): Bacteria > Bacillati > Bacillota > Bacilli > Caryophanales > Bacillaceae > Halalkalibacter > Halalkalibacter krulwichiae. The sequence goes on from NZ_CP020814.1 coordinate 2,300,606, forward strand.
CGTCGCTTCCCCTTCTGTTGCTTTTAAGATGCCTAACAAAATACGAATCGTTGTCGACTTTCCGGCACCATTTGGACCGATAAATCCAAATACTTCCCCTTTTCTTACTTTTATATCTACATTACTTAAAGCGGTAAGCTTCCCAAAGCGTTTTGTTAGATTGTTAGTTTCGATCATCAACATATTAGATCCTCTCTCTAACCCAAGGTTTTGAAATATTTTAACTTATAAAGTTCATAATATACAACACGATACAATTTGACAACAGGTTATGAACTCTTTTATTTGTTTTAATACATAATTTTCATTAAAATAATAGTGAGGTGAAAAATGTGGACGGGTTTCAACGGCGAAAAGAACAAAAAAAACGAAATATTTTAGACGCAGCTACTGCTTTGTTTATGACATATGGGATTCAAAAGGTTTCTATTTCTGAAATTGCGAAAGAAGCAAATGTATCCCAAGTGACTATCTATAACTATTTTGAGAATAAACACACGTTAATACATGAAGTGTTTATCTACTATGTCGATAAAGCGCTAAGCGATTTTGAACAAGTTGTACATAGTGACATCTCTTTCCCTGAGAAATTAAAGCAAATCATATTTACAAAAAGAGAAGTCGCTCAGCAAATCCATGAAGAGTTTTATCATTATTTAATGAAGGAATATTCAAAAGAGGGAAATTATATAGACAAAATTTATGAGGAAAAGACAATCCCCATTTTTACAAAGCTGTTTCAAGAAGGCATGGAGCAAGGTTATGTTGACCCTACTCTTTCGCAAGAAGCGATTCTTTTTTACATTCAGATGTTAAAAGACTATATACAAAAGGAAGAGATCTATAAAAAGATCCTTCCATTAACAGAAGAAATTACGAGTATTTTCTTCTATGGAATTGTTGGAAAGAAAGAGAATGAATAACTCTCAATAATTTTAAGGAATTTATTTCAACTCTTCACCTCTAAGACCATTACTAGTCAAACAAGCGGTTTCTTTCCCCTCAAACTTATGAGATACTTAATAAAATACCATAAAGGAAGTGGGAACTAACTTGAAAAATAAAAATAAATATGTGTCAAATCAAAAGGTGCGTCTTAAAGCTACAGGTGAAACGATCACGATAAATAAACATAGCTATGTCCCAAATATGAAAAGATTTTCTTACACATGCTTGGAATACCCAAGTACATTCTATTTTGAGGAAGAATTAGAAGATCTTCAACCTTAACTTGAATTTTTTTCAAATTAACCTTGCAATTACCTATCTTTACTGATATGATAAGTATAATTATTTTTGTTCGATAGTACTGATAGAGTAAAGACTTTCTTAATTAAGTGGTTTTGTCTTGATGGATTATTCATGAGCAAGGATAGTAATAATTTTTGTGGGTAATCCACGTTGGAGGCAATATCATGACACAAGGTACAGTAAAATGGTTTAATGCAGAAAAAGGTTTCGGATTTATTGAAGTTGAAGGAAGCGACGATGTATTCGTACACTTCTCTGCTATTCAAGGTGAAGGTTTCAAATCATTAGAAGAAGGTCAAACTGTAACATTTGAAATCGAGCAAGGTGCTCGTGGACCACAAGCTGCTAACGTTCAAAAGTAATGAACGTTATAAAGGACTCTCAAATGAGAGTCCTTTTTTTATTTATTTTTCTTTTTTCGTCCTTTTGTTGCTCGTTGGTCAGCCGCTTCCATTCGTGCCATTGCTTCTTGATCTTCGGAATCAGCTAGCTCTTCAGAATATTCTACATCATCAAATTTACCTTGTATTTTTTTCTTCTTTCCCATTTTTAACGCTCCTTTGATTGTTTATTTCAGCTAACAAATGTTAGACCTAAGTTTAATATGAGCGTTTTTATGATTACAATGAATTGAAATTTTTGGTTTTACTTCTTCAACTTCACTTGAAAATTTCTCTTTTTAATAAGCTTTCTTTTGAAATTATTCTGTATGTCAATTACACATTTTGGAACTTATTTTATAATTTTTAACATTATAGGAAAATTCACTCAGTGTTTTTCATGGGAAACAGAGCTGTAAGGAGCAGAACGGTGATAAATGAATAAGAAATGCCGTTAGGGTTATTACATCAGTATGTATCTAAGAATATATCTTTAAATCCCTCTATTCAATAATTGTGTTTTAGTGTTAGCTTCGTTACGATGTAAAGCATTGAACGTTCGAAGCAACGTTAACTATATTAGGAGGTACAGAGATGAAAAAGAAAACCATTATCCTCATCACAGTCCTTTCTTCCATGGCTGGTTTTTTCTTATTACAAAACATTAATTTATCAAAGCAAATAGAAGAAGCGAAAAAGTTTGAAGAAGTTCAAAAAGTGAATCAAAACATGCAGGAAATGCAAGGGTACTTTGCGAGTAAGTTAGTTTCTGTTGATTTCGATAAAAACTATGATTCTTGGGTAACATCAATGGATGTAGCTGATCAGCTGCACGAAGATAGTGATGGGAATTTCAAAAAAGAATGGGGTTTATTTTTAGCTGAATTATCTCAACAACATGAAATTGACCCCTTTATCGTTTATGAATTGTTAAAAACAGAAACAGGAGGCACATTCGACCCCACTCTTGTCGGTCCAGAGACACGCTTTGGTCACGCTTATGGGTTAGCTCAGTTTATGAAAAATACCGCCCCTTGGATTGCTGACATGGCTGATTTACCCTATAATGATGAATTATTATTCGACCCACTCTATTCCATTCAGCTATCGGTAACGTATTTAGATTTTCTTTATAATAAGTACAATGATTGGGATCATGCATTAACCGCTTATCATCGCGGGATGGGCGGATTAGAAACGTATCTCGGTGAAAATGGACATGCTAAAAGTGCTTATGCGGTCGAGATACAAGATGGTGCGAAGCAATTTGATTTAATTGCATATAATAAATAATGAAAGGATGACTAGAAGGTTCAAGGCTTTCTATGTCATCCTTTCTTTTCACTTTACATATTTTAATTCTTCAATTAATACAGATTCTATTTTCTTTGTATCATCTGGGTGAAATATATGTGCTGATTTATCCATCCATAAGAATCGCTTACCCATTCTTGCATCTATTTCATTATAAAATGTCTCAACTAACTTGCTACTGACATGAAAATCATGTTTGCCGTGAATAAACGTAATCGGTACCTCTACTTTCTTTACCATCGTCAAAAAATCGATATTAGGTAACTCATTTATAAAATCAATTGTATAGATTAATTTGAAACCTTTATAAAAAGAGTTATATATATCTTTAAGAGAATAATCTTTAGAGCTTATTAACACCTTTATTACAGATAAGTACCCAGGGTGTTTCACACCCTTCTTTGCATCTGAGTAAATCATTGAATTGAATCGAGCTTGCCATTTTCTTAATATCCCCCATTGTTCAAAGCTTTCTACAAAAGGAGGTTGACCGACCTCCGTTAATTCTTCTAATGCTTTTTTATGATTTCTTTTTTTAGCTTGGCCTTTGGCCCATGTTAGAGCTAGGCGATCATTCTCAACCCAATTAATTATTTGCGAAACGCCTATATACGAGTGATACTTTTCCGGATATAAATGTATTAATTGTAGACCAATCACTGATCCCCAGGAATGACCAATTAAAAAGATTTTTTTTGGTTAAACTTTTTTCTTAAATACTCTGTTATTTCATTGGCATCGTTAATAAATTGAGTAATATTCATCGTCTCACTGTTAATTACCTTACTATAGGACTTCCCAGTGCCTCGCTGATCCCAAAATACAATAGTAAATTTCTTAACAAGTTCTTTTGTATTCGACACAATCGTGTAATCCACTCCTCGACATGAGACACCTGGTAAAGGCATTGATGGACCCCCGTGTAAGAATAACAAAATAGGATTGTCTTTTCGTTCTCCTTGAATGAGAAGAGCTTGGTCAATACCACCAATTTGAATCTTCTCTACGACGCTAATTCCTTTATCTGAAACCAAGAAATCTGTTTTTTTTAGGGAGAACCCCATCTTTATCCCGCCCTCTTTAATACTTTATTCCTATACTACATAATTAAAAATAGTACTCTTTATCCTAAAATATGTATAGGAAATCCAAAAGTAGGTCTTTAGTACCGAATACAAGAAAGACTAAAGAGTGGTGATTGTTTTTTTTATTTTTACCCTCTGTTGCCATATTTCTTTGCTCTTCTATCTGCTTTTTTATCAGCTACGATAAAACATGCATGGATGGCTCCTGGCAACCAAAAGAACATGGTTAAAATTAAGTTCAAAACTGCTTGGAAAGGTCGGCCAGCTAACAATACTGCCAGCGGTGGTAATAAAACAGCGATTAAATACATCATTACACTCACCTCAATATTCTTTCGTTTAAACTCATTCTAAGTTTACTTAACAGATGGCTAATTGTCACGAAGCTGCTTCATCTAAATTTCTATTTATATTTCGTCTCTTTATAGGGGAACCTTCTTAATAAAGCTGAGTTAGGAGGGCTTATCTTGAATGAAATTCCAACAACACTTGTTTTATTGCTAGTTTTTTTACTCTTTTTATCTGCCTTCTTTTCATCTGCAGAAACAGCTTTTTCAAGTGTAAACAAAATTAGGTTAAAGAACTATTCAGACGAGGGCAGAAAAGGAGCAAAAAGATCTTTAGCTATTGCTTCTAACTTTGATGAAGCACTTTCCACAATTTTAGTTGGAAATAATTTAGTGAACATAGCTGCAGCTACCCTTTCTTCTCAATTAGCTATACAACTCTTCGGGCCTAACTTAGGTGTCTTTATAAGTACTTTTGTTGTCACTATACTCGTTTTAATTTTTGGTGAAATTCTCCCAAAATCTTTTGCAAAAGAGTTCGCGGAAACATATAGTTTGAAAATTTCTGGTGTATTATTTCTATTAATGCAGATCTTTAAACCAGTTACTTGGGCTTTTATTCAAATACGAAAAGCTGTTTCAAAATTAATCAGGCCCAAAGCTAACGTCCCCTCATTGACTGAGGAAGAATTAAAAGTCATGATCGATATTAGTGAAGAAGAAGGAGTCATTGAACAACATGAAAGAGAGCTAGTTCATCGCTCTTTAGAATTTAATGATATTATTGTCGCTGAAATTTTAAAACCTCGTACGGATATCATTGCCATTAATAGTAAAAGCACAATTGAAGAAATTAAGGAAGTTTATTTTCGAGAGCGCTACTCACGGATTCCTGTATACGAAGGACACATTGATAATATTATTGGAATTCTTTCCGAAAAAGACTTTCTCACATCATTAGTAAAAAATGAACATGCTGAGATAAACATTCAGTCATTAATAAGGGACCCTTTATTCGTTGTGGAGTCGATGAGAGTATCAAACCTGTTGCCGCAATTACAAAAACAAAAAACACATATGGCAATTGTCGTTGACGAATATGGTGGAACTGCTGGACTGATTACGTTAGAGGATATTCTGGAAGAGATCGTAGGTGAAATTTGGGATGAACATGATGAAACGATTAAGTTATTAAAACAAGTCGATCCCTCTACGTACATAATTTCTGCTGATTACCCTCTTGATGATTTCGCTAGACTCACAAAAATTGAGTTGCCTGATTCAAGCTATCACACATTAGGAGGATGGTTAATGGAGCTTTTCCAGAGATTACCTCATAAAGGTGAACAAATTTCCTATGAACATATTACGCTTGAAGTTGATGAAACTGACGAAAAACGTTTACGTCAGATCAAAGTTGTCATGTAAGCAATTTTCTAATTCACTTTGTTTTTTTGCTAAGGAATGTATGAATAGTACTCTAAAACTATTCATACATTCCTTACTAATTTATACATACCTTTTTCATCGACTGAATTTTTTTCTACACACTGATATCTTTATTTTACAAAAGTAATATAATCTTACATACTTTTTGATGATAACCAAAATAATCGAAGGCTTTCCTAAAGACCTTTCGTCTTTTTTGCTGTATGATTAAAGGGTAATAATAATTAAATACAGGCTCTATGATCAAACGTTTTATGAATTGAGGTGATGATTTTGCATCTTACCAGTTATACTGATTATGCTCTTAGAACTCTTATTTACTTAGGGACTCAAAAAAATGATAATACGCTAGCAAGAATTAAAGAAATATCAGAAATCTATAAAGTTTCTACTAACCATATGAGTAAAGTTGTCTATGAATTAGGACAAATAGGTTTGATTTCAACAGTTCGTGGAAAAAATGGCGGAATTAAATTAGCTAAAGATCCTGCAGATATTAATATAGGTGCAGTTGTACGTAAAACAGAAAACTTACATATCGTAGAGTGCTTTGATAAAGAAAATAATATGTGCATCATAAGTCCTGCATGTAACCTGAAGTTCACTTTAAACAAAGCTCTTCAAGCCTACTTATCTGTCCTGGATCAATATACACTTGCTGATGTCATTTCAAACTCTGATGAACTACTCGATATTTTCCGCTCACATGATAGACAAGTTTAAAGAAAGAAGGCTGATTGAGAGGATTAAATCCTCTCAATCAACCAGCGTTAGAGTTGTATTTCTTCCTTTCTTTTCGTTTGTTTAACATTAAAAAAATCTCCTCCTGATAGTTGCACTTCTCCCTCCTTATCTTTTTTCAATTTAGGAATATTTTTCGAACAATGGATAAAAGCTTCTTTAATCTCAATAATGACCCACCTTGTAGCTTTCTTCCCCTCTTCTATTCGTATGTCCATTCTTTGTTCTTCTGAGAGATTAAGGGCGTCTAATTCTTCATTCTCGTAGATATACGCTTTGCCATTAACATGCAAACCAATTCTGTGCTCAATGAAATCGATAAACATTAAACCTATATTCGGGTTTTCTATCATATTTCCCATACTAGCCATTACGCCATTTCCTCGATATTCTGGATACATAAGCGTCGATTGATTAAGGATTTTTACAAACCCTCGTGGTCCTGACCTAAAGGAAGAGTCACAGTTTCCTTTTTGATCTGAAGTCGAGATAAAAACCATTTCTTGATTCTTAATGAATTCTTGCATAAATACATTAACATGATCTAACATTTGATTGTCATAAAAAGCTTTAGCACGCTTTGTAGTTTGATACTTTTCTTGCAAGACCTGTTCTCCTGTCATTTTAGGCATAGTCCAAACCCCTTTTCACTACCGGTATAGGTTTAACTAAGTATTATTTTTATTTTAGCTGAAAATTCAAATTTTAGTTGATTCCTTGTGAGGTTTTCTAACAAGCTTAAAAAGGCGTTGTTTCAAAAGGGCTTTTCTGGCCTTTTGAAACAACGCCTTTTTTTAATTGACAATGTTATCGTTATGCTTCTATGCTTTTACATTCTAATCCTAGCGCTCTTTATTAACTTGGAATTTAGCTATACGGTTTTCTTTAAGATCTTCTTGTTCAGTTTTCTATATAACTCATCATTCGAATCACATTTAACTACTTTTCCATCGACCAGAGAGAAGGGACACTCTTTACATGTTTTGCATTTCCCTAAACATCCTTTTCTCTTAATCTTTAAATCAGGATAAGACGATTTTAACGTTTTATATAGTTTCTTAGTTTTAAAGTCATTTTCTTTACAGAAATAGATCTTATCCATCTGTTGCACCTCTTAATTAATTGATAATTATAATCATTTTCATTTTATCAAAAACGAAGTGAACAGTAAATGTTTAATAGTAACATTTTAGGTCATAAACTGAATACTAGGACTAGCTATGTTTTCACAAAAAACACCTTAATGTATCCGTTCCCAAATAACATTAAGGTGTTTGTCCTATTTCATTTAGTTACGCCTATTATATAGTAACTCTCAGACTTAATCTTAAAATCACTTATCCTGTTTGCATTCTATACTACCTGATCATGTTCAGTCACTGGATGAGGCTTGTTAAAAGCATTATCTTTTGAATTCAGACTAAATGCTGCAAAAATTCCTACAGTTGCACATGCAATAATATAAATAAAGGCAGAGACATACATTCCATTAGAAATTTCAATTAAAAATCCCATTACCATCGGCGCTAATAATGCGCCAATCATTCCGCCAAGATTTACCATTCCAAATGTAGACCCTAACACGTTTTTAGGGAATAGCTTATGTGGATGACTAAAAACTGTCGCGACAACAGGGCCGTGAAAAAGCATACAAATTGATTGGTAAACAATAACAAGAGCAACGGACGAAGCATTGTATAACATGTACAGTGATCCAATCATGATAAGTAGACTCACGATGGAAAGGTGTTTTTCTTTTCCGCTTAGACGTGATTTAATCAGTTGCCCACCGACAATAACCCCAATTGCTCCAAATAAGGCAGGTATCGATGTTAGCAGCCCCATAGACATCAAATCAAGACCTCTTACATTGACAAGATAAGGAGGCATCCAAGAAATGAGTCCCCATACGACTGTACTTACTGCAAACCACATAATTGCTAATTGCCAGCTCGTTGGAACTTTTAAAATATCTTTAAAAGATGATTTTTCAATTCGATCTTGTTTAATTACTTCGATCAGCATATTCTCCGGTCTTAAATAGTGCCACATTAGCCAGGCAAATATGATACCAATTAAGCCAATGGCGATAAAGAGATTTTGCCAACCAATCCATACTAGTAGTGGTGTAGCTATTAAAGGGGCGATCACCCCTCCAAGTGAATTGGAAGACATCATAATTGTCTGAGCACTTGTTCGTTCTTCTTTAGGAAAGGCATCAGCAATGGCTTTTGAGCTCGCTGCCGGATACCCACCTTCCCCAAGGCCGAACATAAAACGAATAATAATCATTGATAAAAGCGACCAAGCCATCCCAGTTAAAACGGTGAAAAATGACCAAACGAGTATGGCAATTGTTATGACTTTTCTTGATCCATATTTATCAGCTAACCAGCCTCCTGGTAATTGCATCAAAGTATAGCCAGCAAAAAAGCTACTTAATACGATCCCCATTACAGACGGGCTCAGGTTAAAGTCTTTGGCAATTTCGACAATTCCTACGTTCATTGCCATCCTGTCTAGATAAGATAAACACCATCCTAAAAATAGGAGTACAAGAATCGTTTGTCTTTTGTTCTTTTTCGGTTGTTTCATAACTTTCTCTCCCTCTTATTTACTCATATGTAATGAAAATTCCTTGCTGTCTTGTTGTGATCCGTTTAAATAATCAAAAACAAGTGATATAAACATTTTTCCTGCGATAAGAATGGACTGCTCGTCTACATCAAATTTAGGATGATGGTGCGGGAAAACAGCCTGAATATCAGGATTCTTCCCTCCGACATTAAAGAATGCACCGGGTCTCTTTCTTACATAGTAAGCAAAATCCTCCATCGCCATTTGCAAAGGGGATTCTGAAACATTTTCTTTCCCTACAATTTCTTCCCCTATTCGTTTAATCCGAAGGGCTTCTTCCGGGTCGTTACATACAGAAGGGTAACCATATTCATAATTGACTTCACTTGTAGCTCCCGCTGAGCTACAAGCCCCCTCTGCTATTTGCCGTATATTTTTTTCAGCAAGCTCGCGCGCTTCATTCGAAAAGGTTCGAACAGTCCCAGACAAAGTCACTTTATCTGGAATAATATTATAGCTGCTAACACCATCAAAGGAACATACAGTTATAACAGAGGGATCTGTCGCATTTATACGACTAGCAGCGATCTGTTGAATGCCAGTAACAATTTGACTTCCTATAAGTATGGGATCAATCGCAAGGTGCGGTGAAGATCCATGCCCCCCTTTCCTTCGATAACAATTTCAAATTTATCTCCAGCTGCCATCATATAATTTTCTTTAAAACAAACTTGACCTACTGGTACATTTGACAATACATGAGCGCCGTAGATCACATCTACATCATTGAGACAGCCATCTTCAATCATTGCTTTTGCTCCACCAGGAATGACCTCTTCGGCAAATTGATGAATAAACAATACATTGCCATGCAGATTGTCTTTCACTTTACTAAGCGCGCATGCAGTACCTAGTAGTGAGGCAGTATGAATGTCATGCCCACATGCATGCATGACACCGGCTATTTTTGATTTATAAGGAACAGATTTCTCATCTTGAATGGGTAGTGCATCAAAATCAGCACGGAGAGCAACTGTTTTTCCTGGTTTTCCTCCTTTTAGTAAAGCTGTGACTCCCCGTCCTCCCACTTCAGTTTTAACCTCAAGTCCTAGTTCTCTTAAATAGGTAGCAATCATTTCTGGCGTTCTTTGTTCTTCAAATGATAATTCAGGGTACATATGTAAATCACGTCTAATACTAACAAGCTCTTCGAATTTTGCTTCGAGTTCTTTATATGCTACTTTTTCCATACCTATTTCCTCCTCTAACCTTTGTTAACGCTTGCAAATTAAAGAATAGTAATACTTTTCTGTGATTACTAAATATTATATAATTTCAAGTAGAACATCAATATGTAAGTAAACAATGTTAGTGTAGTGAAATTGTTGATATCAACAACAGGCGGTGAAAATGTGGCGGCTAATAAAGAAGTATTTCTTAATCAATTAAGTTTTGAAAACAAAAAGGCACTGGATCATGTAATGAATTTAATGGAAAGTTTTCGAGCAATGAACTCGACTCTCGAATTGGATGAGGTCCTAAAAAAAATCATGCATTACGCATTAAATATCGTCGAGACCGCAGAGGCTGGCTATATTCAAATGTTGGATGAATCCTCAAATAAACTGATCATAAAGGCGAGTGTGGGCTTTAATGATAACATTAGCTTCTTTAAAGTAAATGTCGGTGAGTCTATTACAGGAAAAGTTTTTAGAGATGGTTGTGTGCGGCTAATTTCCTCACGGGAAGAAATTTATAATAGTATGGGTGATTTGAGCAGAGAGAATTTTGACTTGATAGATACGGCCCACTATAACAATCAAAATATAAAGTCTATATTAGCCGTTCCTGTTTCATTCGGAAAAAATCGGATTGGGGTAATGACACTTCATTGCTTTGATATTGAAGACGGAATTAGCGAAATCGATCTCCACCTCTTACAAAGTTTCGCTTCGCAAGCAGCGATCGCCCTTTATAATGCGAAACTCCATACCGAAGTGCAAGAAACATTGAATGAAGCAACCCTTTTATCGCAAAGGCTCAAAGAAACAAATATCCTATTAGAAAAAAGAACAAACATTCATAATCTACTCACAGGATTATCAGTTGAGAATAGAGGGCTTGATGCGATTATTTTAGAAATGAATAAATTAATGAAAAGCAATTGTGTGTATGTCGATTATGTTGAAGGAACATTTTCTCCAAAACACGATAAGTATTTTGCAAGACGTATAGATGACCTCTTCCTTCTTTTCCGAACAAAAACGAAACCTGCTTATGTAACAATCTATGATACTGTGTCCGTACATTGTTTCATTTACCCGATTAGATCAGGTTCCATTTTATTAGGCTGTCTTATTGTTGAAGGAAACGCTCCATTATCACAACTCGACCATTTAATCATAGAGCAAGGAGCACCCATTCTATCTCTTGAAATTATGAAGCGAAGATCGCAAACGGAAATCATGTACAAGAAAACCTATGAATCGTACCAACAATTTTTGAAAATTAAAAATCCGAAGCAGGCTGAGCTTACTGCCGAAGAATTAGGAATTCATCACCATTCTTTTCTTCAAACAGCTTTAATTGAATTAGATGGAAATCTCGACCTACATTCTCTCGAAAACGAAGCACTGCTACTACTATCACACCTGAGAGAGCAAATGCCTTTTAAAGATAGTCTGCTCTTTAGCTATAACAATAAAATTACGGTTTTTTCTGCTGTTCAAAATGCAAATCAGGAAGCATATTGGATAGAAATTATCGAGAACGCCATAAAATGGTGGAACGACCGGTATACCGTAGTAGCCCGAGGGGGAATCAGCACAGGATACTACCCTCCTGGACAAGCCGAAGAAAATCATGTAAAAGCTGAGAAAGCTCTTCTCTACTTAAGGAAGCAAATAGAAAAAGGGATCATTCATTATAAGAAAATTGGAATCAGTAGCTTTTTTTTAGATCGTCCTCCAGCAGAAATAGAGGCATTCATGAAAGAGACATTTTCTCCATTATGGACAACCCATGAAAAACAAGAGGAATTACTCGGGACTCTTTTTACCTATATTCAGAACAACCGGTCTATGGCGGCTACTGCCAAGGAGCTTCATATCCATACAAACACACTCTATCATCGCATCAAGAAAATAGAGCATCTCCTTAGTTTGGATTTTAACTGTTACGAGGATTTTCTAAAGGTACAACTTGGGTTTTATCTTTATAAAAAATTTTTGGAGGATTAATAGATTGATAAGCAATGAAATTATCTTTTTCTTGCTTAGTTGTTAGTGAACGAATGAACGTAAAAAGGATTCTTCTTATTGTGAAGAATCCTTTTTATTACCGGTAATAAATTTACGGTAATATTCATATAAGTTTTTCCGATTCTTTTTTAATTGTATATTTAAAAAGACAACCTTCTTTTTATTATCATTTACTAGCCAAGACTCGAAGTCACTTCTCAAAGTTAGATTATCCTCATAATCTCGATTGAGGATTTTAACCCAGTCACCTGAGCGAACACCACACCGATATTTTGACATAGGTTTTTTCACTACAATTCCTTCTAGTCCATATCTTTTTACGACTTCAAAATAGGTTTGTGAGTTTCCTTCAAACCATTGAGAAGTTACAATCGTAATGGTATCAGTAGGAATGATTTGATCTAGTATCTTCTTGCGTTTTAAAAGTGGGAATTGAGTAATTTTCTCCCCTCGATAATACAATAGATCATACGCTACATATTGCACAGAAAGAGTAGTCTCTTTTTGTTTGATTTTATCCATCAAGAGCCTATAACTTGGTTTATTATTACGATCGGGTACAATTAATTCTCCGTCTAAAATGACTCCTTTTGGTAATTGCACAGAAATGAGCTCAGGAAATAAATGGGTTACATCATGACCTGTGCGAGTATACAAACGAGGATTGTTGTTTAAGTTAGAAAATATTATTCGAATCCCATCTAATTTTAATTCAGTAATGACATTAGCATAATCTTCTGGGGGTGTATCAACCTCTTTTAATAACATCGGAGATAAAAACATGAAATCACCTCTATGTTATCATACAAAAGTTGTTCTCTTTTAGCATTAGTATTTTTCTCCCAGTGCCTTTTTAAACAAATGTTACATTACTTATCAATTTTTTTAATGAATAAGCTTTATTTAATCAACTCATTCTAATATTAATACACTCTAGGAGGAATGAGCATTGAAATTTATTAATAATCTCTATCAATTATACAAAGATCAATTAACTGGCGACGAAGAAGATGCTCTCATTATTATTAATGGGATTTTGCAAAACTTTTCGGATGAAGACATCCATAAATTGATCTCTGACATGAGCAATAGAGAACAATTTGAAATGTTTTCTTTGTATTTATATGAAAAGTTCAGGATTAAAGTGGCAGAGGAAGGACTTGGTCAGATCTTAAATCAAGATGATCAAGATGATTCGAAATTTCTTCATTAGACGCAGTGCTCATAATGAAAGTTGAATAAACTCCGAATTCTTCCCTCTATGATTCTAAAGAAATACTGCTCCTTTTGCTAAATACAACCCATTTCATTCACGAACGATCGTCCTACTACGTATGATAATTCGAGAATGAAATGAGGTGAAAAATGAATGAATCAGAAGAACCGATCTTTTCTTTTACTTGGTGTCGTTTCCCTCCTGTTTATCTTTACTCTTACATTTTTCAGCCAAGTTAACTCACCAGATTCTACACCTGTTTTAGCTGATCAAGAATCTCAAGAAAATGATAGCAACAATAATGAGGCTCATACAGCTTCAAATGGAGATAGTCTAGTAAACAATCAAATTACAAATGAAATATCTGCTAGTGGCGGGGAGATTCATAATAACATCGATAACTCCATTAAAGCTGATGAAGCAGAAGTCGATAATACAATTGATAACAAAATCGTTAGTGGGGAAAATAATATCGTTGATAATAATGTTACTAATCAAATTGATGTCAATATTGGTGTTAATGTCACTAACAGTATTACCAATGATATTACAGCACATAAAACAGACAAAGAATCTGAAACGGAAAACGATGAGAACAATGACGAATCTGAAAACGGTGAGAACGGAAATGGCAGTGATGATGGGAATGGAGAAGATACACCTGATACGGTGTGGGGAGTTGATTCGGCTAGCTTAACCACGGAGGAGATGCTTGCCTGTGTCAGAGATAACTTTGGCGATCCACAAGTATGGGGACGTTACCTTGGGACAAATGAAGGTGTTTCTTACGGCTTAACAGAAGAAGAAATTGAGTTACTTCAATCAAATGACATTCAAATTCTTGTGATTTGGAATCACTTTACAGATGGAACTGGATATGAGAACGGTCAAAATGAAGCAACTGAAGCTGTAGAAACTGCAAGAGACTTAGGAATACCAGAAGGTGTTGCTCTATTTGCTAATGTAGAACCCATTTATCCAATTGATTCTTCTTTTATTCAAGGATGGCATGATGTCGTTTCCGAATCTGAATACAGTTCTGGTATATACGGAATATTTGACCCTAGTGAGGAACTTTATGTTGCTTTTGAAGCAGCTGCTGAAGAAAACTCTAGCATTCTAGATGAAATGTATATTTGGACCGCTGCACCTAATGAGGGAATTACAACAGAAGACAATGCTCCTGACTATAATCCTGAATATCCCGACGGTGGCTTAATTGGGGGCTGGCAGTATGGTATTGATGCTGAAACTTGTAACATAGATACAAATATTTTTGATGGCAATGTACTCGAAGTACTTTGGTAAGCTATTCTTCGGTGAAAGCGGGGATCTCTCTCGCTTTCATTTTTTAAATTAAAACAGATATCTATTTAAAATAATTATAATTAAGTATTGATTTTTCTTTGATAGATGTTATTATTACTTACAGGGTCATACAGTCTTACTGCTATGATATCAATTATTTTATCTCAATATCTATTCTCATTGGCCGGGGTCCATTATCAGTAGTAGATCCCGGATCTATTTATTAAATGATAAAAATGAAGAAAATTATAATTTTATCACTGAGGTGAAAAAAATGAAAAGAAGAAAAGTAGACCTGTTAGTGATGGCTTATGGAACCCCTTATCAGGAATCTGATATTGTTCCCTACTACACACATATACAACATGGCAAAACACCAACTGATGAAATGGTTAAGGATCTTTCCGAGCGTTATCAAGCTATTGGTGGAATTTCCCCTCTTGCCCAAATCACGCTTGAACAAGCTTCTAAACTTGAACAAGCCCTTAATCAACAACAAGAAGAGATTTAACAAAAGATTTGTTTAACAAAGGATTTCGTTCCTTTATTTATGCTCCAGTTGGCTTTGTTTCAGACCATCTTGAAGTTTTATATGATAATGACTACGAATGTAAAGTTGTCACAGAAGAGCTCAATGCAAACTATTATCGTCCACCTATACCTAATACAGATTCTAGATTTATCAAGCCTTAACAAATGTTGTTTTGCAAAAATCAAAAATGGTGACATTCTCATAAAGGAGTAAATATCTATGAATAAAAAAAGTTCTATTTGTCCTTACTGTCAGTCTGAAATGAAGCAACTTAAACATAGTATTATTTGTAAATGTGGTTTCAAATTCAAGACGATAAAAGCGGCATTATTTGCTAGCTGAAATTAACTAGAGGATGTCCGCAAGTGGCTTTGCGACATCCTCTTTTGCTTTTGCTTAATTATTATTTCGCTGCAATGATCTCTTCTATTTCTTGTAGGATCTCTTGTTTCAATTGATCGACTTTACTAAAATCCATGGCTTCAATATAATATGCTTCTAATTGATCACGCAGCTCTTTTGCCTCTGCTAAATAAGATACTCCTTCTTTCATTTTATCTTTATATGGTTTGGTTGTTCTAGCAATGTCATCTGCAAATTTTTCATCCGTTCCTTGTGCTATACACCTTTGATACATATCAACAATTTCATCTGTTTCTCTATTAGGGAAATATTCATGGGGTGCCGTACTATCAAAGATAGCAACACCAAGCTCTCTCAAAATAACCATATCTAAGCTATGAGGATCAAAACCACAATGATACACCTCAACATCATATCCTTTTTCCTCACCTGCGGCAGCAATTTTCTTCAACATTGTTGATTTGCCTGATCCCGCTCTCCCTTTAATAAAATAACGCTTTTCTATATCCTCTGTTAAATTTTGAATAAAATCAACTGCCCCCTTTGGTGTTGCAGCTCCTAAAAAACGATGTTTCACAGTTGATATTTTTTCCTTTGTCTTTTCACCATAAAATTGTTGAATTAACTCTTCTGTTAATTTATTCGCTTCATCAAAATCCATATTGTTTATATAAATTTCTTCTATATCGTCGTGCGCTTTTAATGCTGCTGCAAATGTATGGTAAGCAGTCTGAAACTTTTCAAAAATAGCCTTGTTCAACTCAAAAATTTCGTTCTTATACGGTAATAACTTGGTTCGATCCCATGCAACACTTAAGTTAACATATTCATCAATAATTCCCGGTGCTTTCGGTTCAATGACATGTGGAGCTGTTCCGTCAACGATTCCAATTTTATACTGAGGAATAATGACACCATCAATCGAGTTATTATCGGAAGAGCAATGCAGAAATTCAATATCTAAGCCTTTGTTAACCATTTCCTCCCCAACAGTTTTCATTAAGGAGGATTTTCCTGTGCCAGGGCCACCTTTTAGAATAAATATCCGTTCTAAGTCTTGCAATGCATTATCATATAAACTATAAAATCCCTTTGCGGTATTACCACCTGCATAATAGTTAATAATTTTTCCAGTCATGTAAATCACCCTCTCCCATCCTTTAATTCCAACATATGTAGATATTGTAACAAGGTGATTGCCTATATGACATAAATTATAATTTTTCAACCTAGTCTTAAACATTAGAGCTAAAAAAGAAAAACACTTGTTTTTCCAAGTGTTTTTCTTCCTTTTCTATTATCTATCCTATTTTCTCATTTGTATCGTCATGATTTAGTAGTGAGCGCTTATTTACCGTAAGCTCGTTTTTATTTAATAAATATTTCAGGTGATCAACCGGCATAGCTCCTCTTCCCTTTCCATTTCCAAGTGTAAATTGAACAATGTCTCCACTTTGTCTGACGATTGTTAATGTATCAGCCGAATTAAAAACACCTGGCATCACGTGAGCTATTTTATATTCTGTTCCTAGTTCGAATGTCATAAGAGGACACTCCTTTTTGCAGTTTTGCTAGTAGTATGGCTTATGTCAATATTCTCCATACATACTTTTTCCATTTCGTTCATTTAAGTAGCTCTACCACATCCATTGCCGCCCGTTCGCCGGATTGTATGGCTCCCTCCATGTACATTCTCCATTCTGATGCTAGCTCAGTCCCCGCCCAATGGATGGGTCCAATTGGATTTCTTAAGCTTGGCCCTAATTGACTAATAACACCTATTGGAAAATGTATTCCATACCCTCCTCTAGTCCATTCATCATCTGACCAATCTTTTTCAAATACTTGACATGGCGACATCACTAATTGACCAAAATAACGTCTTAACTGATTTTTGATTTGATTTATTCTGCTTTCAACTGATAATCTACCTAACTTACGGGCAAACTCACCTGTGATAAAGGTCGTTAATACACCCTTACTCATATCGGTTGGGGAGCTATCAAGCGTTAGCTTCACCGGTCCTTGATTAGAATAAACTGTACCATTGTACCCTTGTTCCCTCCAAAATGGTTTTCCGTAGGTAAAGATCAACTTTATCACTGATGGCATACCGGCTCGTTCATTTAATTGAGCTCGATCGGCTAACAAAGGCGGTGAAAATTGAATACGCGTTACAAGATTAGGAGGGACCGCTAGCACAACTTTTTTCGCTCTCCAATTTTGATTATATGTATGTACAAATACTCCATCAGCATCATATTCAATTGATTGTACTTGTTGATTAAACTGGATCTGCCCCTCTAAACTGTCAGCTATTCTTTTTGTTAGTGTACCTGCTCCCTCTTCAATCCAATAATCCTCAGCTGTTAGTAATCGATCTATTGATCCAGCAGCCGCGATACACCATAGCAAATCAAGGGTTGAAACCTCATACAATTTACTGCATAAAACTTCTTCAAGCAATAGTTGAAATAATTGTTTAGCCTTATTCGTAGATCCATGTTCTATAATAAATTGCTCGACTGTTTTTTTATCCAATTCTTGCGCTAATTCTGTTTTCCACGGACAGTCTTTTGAGAGTTGTTTACTCAAGATATTCATTCTCATTTTAAGCTTTAATGCATCAAGCGCTTCTATTAGTGACAGTGGCCAAGAGCCTGTTTTTTTCTCAATGACTCCATTAAAATCATAAATTGTATTACCAGTTCGGTATGTTGGTGTTAGTCGAAGACCGTACTTGGTTACTAGTTGCTTAACGCGCTTATGATAAGGGCTCACCCATTGAGCACCCAAATCTATTGCGATCTGCTCTTCTGTTTTAATTGTATGGATTCTTCCTCCTGATCTATGACGGGCTTCTAACACGATAAATGAACGATTCTGTTCTTTTAATTTTAGAGCTGCGGATAAGCCTGCTAAACCGGCACCAACTATTACTACATCTGTTTCCCCTGATGACACGTATCATTCCCCACTTTCTTTCAATACGTATTCTTGAAGCATTTAATGTTATTGTTGGGCTTTTTTAGCGTTTTATGTGAAAAGAAAAAAAAGCAGCACAGGGCTGCTTCTAAGAAAATAAATATTATTTCGTAAATCCTTCTGTTAATTGCGGAACAACTTGTTTTTTGCGTGATACAACACCTTTTAATAGTGCTGTGTTATTTTCTAATGTTACACCAAAGCCTTTTTCAACGGTTTTTGCTGCTTGTCCTAGTGCCAGCACGATTGAATCGTTGTTTAAAATATCTGTTACAACTAGTACAAATAAATCTAATTCTTTTTCAGCAATTACTTGAGTGATGGCTTCTTCTAGCTCTCCTTGACGCGCTAATACATCGTTTGTATCTACAGCATTTACTTGTGCAATTTCTACCTTACTGTCTGCCATCGTGAACTCTTTCGCATCTAAAGAGATAAGTTGAGCAACTGTTTTGTCGCTTAAATCCGCTCCTGCTTTCAGCATTTCTAGCCCGTATACTGCGCTATCTACTTCAGCGATTTTAGCTAATTCTTCTGCCGCATCAATATCTTCTTGTGTGCAAGTCGGCGACTTAAACAATAATGAATCTGAAATAATTGCTGATAGCATTAATCCAGCAATCTCTTTGCTAACGGCAACATTCTTTTCTTTATATAGCTTTAAAAGAATCGTTGCTGTACACCCAACTGGCTCTGCGCGGAAATACAAAGGATCAGCTGTTTCAAAGTTTGCAATTCTATGATGGTCAATTACTTCTAACACACGTACACTATCGATGTCTTCTACACTTTGTTGACGCTCATTATGGTCTACTAAAATGACGTCATTTACTTCATTAGCAACTGTTTCTACAAGACGCGGTGCTTCTTGATTGAAGTAGTCTAACGCATATTGAGTTTCTCCATTTACTTCTCCTAAACGAACCGGCTCAACATTTTGACCTAATTTGCTTTTCAGATCAGCATAAGCAATAGCAGAACAAATTGTATCTGTGTCTGGGTTTTTATGCCCGAAAATAAGTACTTTTTCCATTTTTGCCACTCCTTGTTATGTATAATTAGATTTTTATTCCTCAAATGCTAATTTTACCATCTACTTGCACACTCAACAATATTTTGTAGCTTTTTTTACTAGATGTTTTACAAAACATTCGCAGTGAGATCTCGTAATTGTCTTTCTTTTAAATGAAAGTAATTTAAATCCTTTTCATGTAATGTCTCTAGGTTGAAATTTTCTTTTATGTACCGGCTAAACTGCCAAACTTGTTGACGGATCGTTTGACCACTCTCTTCAGCAATCATCATACATGCATCGTATATTGCGATTAGAATGGATAGATCATTTTGGCCATAGTGACATATTTGAGAAAAAGTCGTATACAGCAACTCTTCAAATGTTTTCTGTGGTGCAATTACCTTGACTTCCTTTTCAATCTCGTATAGAAGATAACGTCCGTCTTGTTCAGACGCTCTTCCTAATAGTTTTCCTAAATGCAATATGCCGTCAATTGCCGTATTCGGATCATTTATACCTGGTGAAATTGCTCTCAATGTCACTTCTACAATCTTACGAATTCCAAACTCTACGTCCTGCAGAATCGTTCTTTCAACACCAAGTACTACAAATTTCTTAAGCTTGATCTTTGGTAAGTCCTTTTTATAATACACGGTAAATACAGTTTTATTATCAGTAATAAAGGCTCCAATTCTTTGGTTTAGTTCTACAACGAGATCATACTTTTTAGCTAAATCAAATAAATGCTGATATTCAATTAGTTGAATGTAGCCAAATGTTTCACTTTTAAATTCTTTTTTTGAATAATAGTTTTTTGCCAAATTAGGCTTATCGTTAGTAATTCTAACCTTCTCCTCTCCTTTCTTCGTTTTCATTCGTTCTTTAACTGTTTTTAACGTCTGTCTGGTAACCTCACTTATTAATTTATTCACTTGAATAGATGCTGCAACAAAATGAATGAAATAAGCAAAAAAGGAAAGACAGATGATAGAGAAGAATACAGCTATTGTTGCTCCCAGTACTTCATATGTTAAATCCTCTCTCATGAATAATAGTGTGAGAATACTGTACATAAAGCCGCCCATATATATGCCTAGTACTCTCATCGTAATTTTATTAGTAATAAAATCAGTTAACGTTCTTGGGGAAAATTGGGATGAATACGTTGTTAAAACGACCATAATTGTTGAGAATGTAATTGTAATCATCGTTAACAATGCTGCAGCAATGGTTGCAAGAATGGTTTGAGCTAAGTTCACGCTAATTAACAAACTTGCCGGAAAAATATCCTGTACTTTTTCACCGTGTGCTGTATCAATCCAAATAATAAAAATTGCTAATAAAGACGAAACTAAACAATAAACACTTGGTACTAACCAAATGTTCTTTCTTATCTTTAATATCCATTCAATCAAGTCAAACACCCTTCCTCCGAATAGATGTTTGTTAGGGTATCCCAAAATAGACTTCTTTATTTGAGGATACGAAAAGGATGTCACCTCTTCAGACTTGTGAAGTGACATCCTCTTTCTTTTAGACCTTGGATTAATTGTGGCAAAATTTCAAGTGTTTGCTTAAGCTCATGTAGCAAAATAATCGAGCCGTCTTGAACATGCTCCGTTACATTTTTAACTATTTGTGTTGGATCATCCTTCAAGTCCCAATCAAAGGAGGAAATATCCCACATAATCACCTCTAAGTCTAGTTCTGACGCAATTTCGATTGTATCAGAATTATGCTGTCCAAACGGTGGACGAAAGTATCGAACTGGATGATCAATTAGTTGCTCAACAATTCTTTTATTCGTTTTAATTTCTTTCATTTGTTCACTTTTGGTTAGCTTCACTAAGTTTTTATGACTATGTGAATGAAGCCCTATTTCATGACCTTCTCGTAAAACTCTAGACCACGGTCTTTTATGGTGTAGCAGCCTTGATTGCCAAAAAAACAGAGCGGGTACTTTTTCTTCTGCTAAAACATCTAAGAATTGATCTAAATATTTACTCGGCCCATCATCGAAAGTTAATAAAACTTCATTCTTGCCTTCTTTTTTCAAATGAGTGGTTACTCGTTCTTCTGAGGAGTTGTACACAACTTCTTTTGTTACAATTCATGGACTTTTCAACATGGCAATTCCCACTTCGCGTTTGTATTATCGGCTCTTCACTAATAAGTTTACTGCTTCCTGAATCAGTTCTTCAGTATCCTCACCTTTATTAATTTGATCCCTTACACATTGTTCCAAATTAGTACTCACTACTAAACCGATTGTTCGGTCTAGTGCATTTCGCGCAGCTGACATTTGCGCAACTAAATCTTTACAGTCTTTTTCTTCTTCCATCATACGTAATAAAGCCCTAACTTGTCCCTCTACACGCTTTACTCTATTTTTCATTTGATCGTTGTACTTCATCTTCTTATCACTCTCCGGCTATATTCTTACCATAATTTTATACACAGTAGGGTATCTAGTCAACCTTGACTCGTCTTGGGATAAAATGTCTGTTGAATATAGAACATACTTTCGCATATAATAAAAAACAAACATACGTTCTTTTTAAGGGTGTGAATTTCATGAAAACGGTCTTTCTTGTCGATATGCAATCTTTTTATGCCTCAGTCGAAAAAGCGAGATATCCTAACTTACATAATAAGCCACTAGTCGTCTCAGGCGACCCTAAGCGCAGATCGGGTGTTATTTTAGCAGCTTGTCCTTTGGCCAAAAAAAGCGGCATTAAAAATGGAGAACGTTTATGGGAAGCACAACAGAAATGTCTGGACCTAGTTGTCGTACCACCAAAAATGCAAGATTATATTACAATTTCCGTTCAAATTACAGCGATACTAGAAGAATATAGCGATTTAGTCGAACCCTTTTCCATTGATGAACAATTTATTGATGTAACCGGAAGTGAGAGGTTATTTGGTCCTCCTTTAGAAATTGCTCAGAAAATCCAAAAGCAAATATGGGAAGAAACAAAGGTCCGAGCAAGAATTGGAATTGGGGAAAACAAAATTCTTGCCAAGATGGCTTGTGACAATTTCTCAAAAAAGAATAGATCTGGGATATTTTGGCTTAAAAAAGAAGAACTCAGTCAAACATTATGGCCTCTCCCCGTTGAGAAAATGTTTGGCGTTGGGAGTCGGATGGCTAGTCATTTGCGAAATATGGGTGTTCGAACAGTTGGACAACTCGCTAACGTTCCACTCCAACGTTTAAAAAAGCAATGGGGCATTAATGGTCAAATTCTTTGGATGACCGCACATGGAGAGGACTATTCTCCTGTTACAACCGCCTCTCACGATGGCCAAAAAGCAATTGGGCACGGTATGACATTGCCTCGTGATTATATTAGTCTTACAGAGATTCGTGTCGTCTTACTTGAACTTTGTGAAGAAGTTTGTATGAGGGCTCGTAAATCAGGGGTTATGGGGCAAACAGTTACCATTAGCGTCAGTGGCGCTAGTTATGAAGTTCAAACAGGTTTTCATCGACAAACAACTTTATATGAACCAACTAACTATGTAATGGATGTATTTCATACGGTTGAAAAGCTTTTTTTGCAGTTTTGGAACCATAATCCAATTAGACGCCTTGGTGTGAGCTTAACAAAACTTTGTCCTGATGATGAAGTCCAGCTTAGTTTGTTCGATACAGACCGCGATAAAAAAGTCGAACTTGGTTATGTAATGGATGGAATTAAGGATAAATACGGGACAACGTCGCTTATTCGCGCTTCCTCATTAACCAAGGCTGGGCAAGCATTTGAACGTTCAAAAAAGATAGGAGGACATTATAAATGAATCAACAAGAGCATTTACAGCGCGGAAATATTCTTTGGGAAAGTAGCCGAATGTTCTTACCTGAGCATAAGCAAGCTTTATTGCACCGTAAACAAGAAATAAAAAAAGTGGAAAAGCCTGAATTAGATGAGCAAGAATGGCAAGAAATCGGAATCATTGTTTTCGATTCCCTCAAGCATGAACTGGATGTTAAAGTGATTTATTGGAACGACGGATTCTTCCATGAATTAGTTGGCATTATTGATAAAGTCGATCTACATTTAAAGCGAATTAAGATTAGAATAGGTGAAGACATTGATTTTATAGCAATTGATTGTTTAAAAACAATTGTGAGAATGGGATAAATTGCCGTCTGCTTTGTTGCATAGTGCACAGACAAACTCACATACTAGAACCATACTATTTGAAAGAGGTGATACATCATGGCAAGCAACAACAATAGTTCAAATCAATTACTAGTTCCTGGAGTACAACAAGCTTTAGATCAAATGAAGTATGAGATTGCACAAGAATTTGGTGTTCAACTTGGCGCTGATACAACCTCTCGTGCCAACGGTTCAGTTGGTGGCGAAATCACAAAACGTCTTGTTCAAATGGCTGAACAACAATTAGGCGGTTCACAATTCTAATTGAAAAACAATCCTAAGTCCACACATTCGTTTAAATAGCTATGGAATAGCAGTTTGAATCAATTGATTCAAACTGCTTTACTTACATAAAGGTGGCTCAATGATGAAGAAGGCTCTTATCCTATTAATCGTTACAATATGTTTACATACACCCTCGGTACTTGCCAATCACATACAACCTATACAATCACTAAAGTCCGTTTTAACTCCTACGATACAAGAAGCAATCACAAGCTATAAAAACAAAAAAACAACTTACGCCCCGTACTCCTTTACGACCGATTTTCACAACATCCAAATCAAAGACATCGCAAAACTAAATAAGGAAAATTATTATGTCATTCAAGTTCTAGTCTCGACATATGAACATGCTCATAATCCTCCGAATATTACCTTTAACTTGACCGTCTTACTGACCCCAGTTGGCCATAGAGTCATTAATATCAAAAGCAAAGAAGATCAAGAAGCAAGAAAGATCAACGCTTTTTATAAAGAAGCTGTTTCCGATATAGCACAAGCGTTTCAATTAAATCTCCAATCTTATAAAGCTTACAACACTACAAATATTCCAGCGCCACTTCGGCCATTTATTACAAAAATCATTGTAGAACTGAATCCTTACATTTCTCCACCTTATAAAAATGTGATATCTCCAATCACTTTTCTAAAAGGAAACCGAGGGTTTATTGTCTTCAAACTGGCAGATGGGACAAATGTCAAATACGAACTGCGTATGGAGAACCAACAGTGGAAAATCATCAGCAAAGAAAAAAGACCGGGTAAAAAAATGAAAAAGACCCTCATATGGTATATGTAATCAAAGTCCCATTTAACGAAAAACCGCTAAAATCAACTTATTTCGTCACTTCGATACAAAAACGCATCAAAAAACGACAATAAAATTCATTTTTGTATTAAAATTCATTTTTGAATCACTTGATTTTTATGTCATATTTTTGCATTTTCCGAACGACGGTCGCCTGACTAGTTCCTAACTGTTTAGCGATTTGATATGTCGTTTGATACTTTTGTGCAGCTAACATCAAAACTCTTCGTTCCGCATGTTCTACTACATCTTTTAATGGTTCCACTTCTCTAAGTATTTGTTCAGTAGATTGAGGTTCTTCTCGGTACTCACGAGGCAGGTCCGATACAGTAAGCTCATTGCTATCGGTTGTGAGCATAAGACGCTCCAGTAAGTGCGCTAGTTCACGAACATTGCCTGACCAATGATGTTCGTAAAAGAATTTTTTAAGTGATTCATCAAAACTTTTCAATAACTCATACTTACGGTTAATCTGAGTCTGATAATAATGAACTAGTGGAAAAATATCTTCCTTCCGCTCTCTAAGTGGCGGAACCACAACTGGTACGCCACGTAACCAATTGTACAAATCTTCTCTGAACGTTCCGGCTTCCACCATCCTCTTCAAATCTTTTTGCGTTGCAACAAGAACCCGAACATCTATCTTTCTCTCCTCCGATTCCCTGCCCTTTTGAAACTTGTTTTCTCCCAACACTCGAAGAAGTTTCCCTTGTAACTCCAAAGAAAGCTTCTCAACTTTGTCCAAAAATAAAAAACCTTTGTCAGCTAATTCAATCATTCCTGGTGCTCTAGAAGTCATGTCCAATTCAGAACCAAACAACTCCCATTCAAGAAGCTCATTTGGTACTTCCCCGCAATTTACTTTAATTAACTTTCCTGTTTCATATCGATTACTAACACGGTAAAGATGTCTAATTAGCACATCTTTACCAACACCTGGTTCACCTTGCACGAGAACCGGTATATCAATATTCGCTAAACGTTCAACTAAACGAAAAATTCCATCCATTTTTTCACTCTTAACTACAACTTCTGAATCCTTACTCAGCTTAGTTTCTATTTGTTCTAATTGAGTTTTATACAGAGCATTTAAATCTTGGCATTGTCTTAATTTTTCGTTAAGTTCATCGTTCCGTTCATTTAACTCAGACAAATTATAACGATTCATTTCTAATTCCTTTATTTTGTCTAACAAGTCAACATAGTGATCGCCATCCAAAAGAATATGAAGAAAGCGCGCTTGCTTATAGGAGTCCAACTTAGTTGAAACGATTAAATATTTATACCGGTTATAAAAAGCAATATGAAACTCTCCGCTCGGTTGTAAGCGATCAAACAGCCTATTAATGGATTTTCCCTTTTGAATTGGTGGAAACTGAACACCAGTAACATATTGATTAAAATCTATAATTATATTTCTTTCGTCCGTGATCATAATCGGTAACGGAAAAGAAATGGGTAATTCGCCATTCATTTTATCACTCCGAGTTCTTTTACTTGAAATTTGAATTTTCACTCTAACTTTATCCTCTACTATTATAGACCATTGTTCTCGTCAAGATGGTCCTGAAATAACCTTATTATGTGTTCCTTACTAGTTTCCAATTTAATTGTATCGATTAAACGTTGCAAGTGCTTTTCTTCAGACCATTCCTTTGTCTCTTTACCATAGTATTTTGATATTTGCCCGTAAAATAAATGAGGGAAAAGCAAATCAGCAAGTACTACCTCATATTGCTCTTTAGATAAAGGATTAACTTTTTGATAATGCATCATCATTTCAATCATAAGATCTAAATTCCACTCTTCTTGCTTTTTCATTACTTTGTTTAAAATTTTCCTAATGTCTCTTGCCGGTAGATCAATGGTTAATGAATCCATATCAAAAACGTGCAAATTTCCTTCATCGTCAAGCATCAAATTGCCTGCAGCAAAATCTTGATGACACAACATTTTCATCCTCTTTGTTCTTTCATTCCAGTCTACATAATAAGACTCATCCAAAATATCGATGGCCTTTTCACATTGGGTAAGAAAAAAATCGACATGATTTAAGAACTGTTGATCAAACTCATTATGAGAAGAAGCATGGGATCGTTCGACCTTCCAGCTTTTCATTAATTGGTGACGTCGGATGAATTCATCTCTCCAACCTCCTAAAAGAATCGATGGTTCTGAATGAATCGGGATATTAATACCTGTAGAAGCTTTATGAAACGTTGCTAAGCCCAATACGATTTTCTGTAATTGTTTCCTTTTTTGATAGCTTGGTTTCTTCCCTGTAATCGCTTCAAACAAAACAAAGTATTGTTCGTCTAATCTAACATAACTTCTACCCTTTTTCGTTTTTATGACTTGAGGGGTACGAACTCCATTATTCTTCATAAATTGAATCGCATGCGTCATAAATCTTAGTCTACCTTCTCTTATTGGGACTTTTTTCAAAATGAATTTCTTAGAACCAGCAAGAATTAACCAAACTGCTTTTTTACCTTTATCCGATAACAGTGATACTTTTTTGACGTTAAGCGGGTACTCTTTCATAACCAACTTAGCTACATCCATAAAGAAACCTCCTTTTATTAATATGGTATGAAACGATTTAAAAGTTGCTAGCCAATCCTATTGTTCTAACCGCCCTCATCTCGTCCATATTTTTATTATGTAAACTAATAAAAGGCAATTGATTGTTCGTTAACAGCAATAAAAAAATTGAATGAAAAGTTGTTATAACAAATCATGATAAAGGAATAATAATGTCGTTACCAAGGGAGGATGAACTAAATGAATTGGCAAAGGGAACTTTTAAAGATTATGCAGAAGAACAAGGAAAAAAAAGTAGCATTAGCAATTGATACTTCTAACGATCAGACAGATAAGGCGTCGATTAACAATATTCGTCTATTTATTAAAGAGCTTAATCCAGAAGCTACTGTAATACAGGCCGATTTCAAAATTAGAGATATTTCTAACGTGAAAGAAAACAAGCCACTAACATACTATAAGCATGGGAAATCTTCGTATACCGAGGTGCTCGAATGGGCAAACGAAAAAGAAATTGATACGTTATTATATATAACTGATTTAACAGGTTATATATATGAAGAGTTGACGTTGAATTCATTAATATACTGGCTCGTACTCGATAAGTTTAAACCTAAAGCTCCATTTGGAAAGGTATTAAACATTACTTAGTTAATACATACTTGAAATTGACGACTTCAAGGATACATCAAAGCCGCTTAGAAGGAACCTAGGTGGCTTATCGTTATGAAAGATGAATGAACTAAAGACTCTAAAAAACTCAAATCCCTTGTGACAATAGTTATTCAAGAATTCAACCTTAAAGAAGAGTTTCTTTTCTCTTTTTATATTAGACAAAAATAATTGATTGTTGCAGCTTATTCTGATTAACTGTAGAAAGAACGATCACTCATACATAAACTGAAAGGAGATTATTCGATTGAATCAAAACGACGCAAATTATTGGATTTCACACCTAGGGCTAGAACCTCATCCTGAAGGAGGTTTTTTTAAGCGTTCATTTGAATCAACTGAAGAGCTGAATGAACAGTCACGAAAGCTGTATACTAGTATTTACTTTTTACTGCGAGCTGGTGATGTGTCTCATTTTCACCGTTTACAATCCGATGAATTATGGTACTTCCATGCTGGTAGTTCAATGTCTGTCCACATCATTCATCAAGATGGACGATATGAGGAAGCTAAATTAGGTTTGAATATAGATAAAGGTGAGGTTCCGCAAGTATTAGTTCCAAAACATTCTATCTTTGGTTCATCACTTGCTGAGGATAAATCATTCTCATTAGTAGGATGTATGGTCGCACCAGGATTTGTATACGAGGATTTTGAATTATTTACTCAACAACAGCTTCTCGAGGAATATCCACAACACGAAGAAATCATTTCTAAATTGGCTTATAAAACGATACCGAAATTTTAATAATTACTAGCAATATTCTATCTATTATTTAAACATTCTTCACCTTTAGCATAATAGGCATTCATGCAAGGTGAAGAATTGTTTTGTGATCATTCCGTACTTTTATCCATAACTAAAAAGTAAGATTGATAGGATAATTATTCCTATCAATAATAAATAACATAAACAAAGAACGATAACCCAATTATTATTTATAAATGAAAGTAATTTTTTCATCAACAACACCTAATATATAGATATTCATGATAACATTGTTGACTAGTTCATAAATATTTATTCTATATAACCAGTAATTAAAGACATTAGCTATCCTACTTCTTCAACTACAATCCTTTTTAATGGTCACCCACGCTCGCTCATCTTGCCATTTAACTGTAATAGGAAGTCGGAATGTCTTTTCCAAATTTTCTTTGGTTAACGTTTTATGCTTTTCTCCTTGAGCAACGACTTCCCCATCATTAACTAATAGGACGTGAGAAATTGTTGGTATTACTTCCTCAATATGGTGGGTGACATATAAAAGTGTTGGTCCTCCCTCTACCATCGATAAACGTTCAATCGTCTCCAGTAATTGTTCCCTTGAATATAAATCAAGTCCGTTACAAGGTTCGTCTAGTATAAGTAGTTTCGGTTGAGCCATTAATGCGCGAGCTATGACGACTCTTCTCTTTTCACCTTGAGACAGTTTAAGAAATGAATGGTTCGCTAGGTGCTCTATTCGTAATTCTTTTAATAAATGTCTCGCTCTTGTACAATCTTCATCCGTTACTTGTTCGAAAAGACCAATGGAAGCATACTTTCCACTAATCACCACATCTAGAGCACTGTCACTCCCTCTAGCGGTGTAACGTTCATCAACAGAACTACTTACCCAACCTATAGATTTGCGTAATTCTGGAATATTCGTTTGTCCAAACTTTTGTCCTAAAACATGAACCTCCCCTTTTGAACACCATTGATAACCTATAAGTAGATTCAAAATGGATGTCTTTCCTGATCCATTTAAACCTAAAATAACCCAATGTTGACCTTTAATAACTTGCCAATTAATTTGGTTTAAAATCATTCTACCTTCTCGTTTCCATACAACATCTTTTAAAGCAACTACTTCTGACTGTCTAGTCATATTTCTACCTCCTAAGTTGTCTTATTCATAATTTCGACTTAAATCAACTACTCCCTCCTTTTTCATCAAATAACTTCAACCCTCTGAGAGTTCTTTGAAATACAGAATTTACAAATAATAAACTTTCGATTATTGTTAAGATACAATTCAAAACTAGGTGGGATATCGTGATGTTTTCAAATATTTGCGTTTTTTGTGGATCAAGCTTTGGTCGTCATCAAAGCTATATTGATGCTGTGACAAAGTTTGGCCAAGAATTAGCGAAAAACAAAATAAACCTCGTATATGGAGGTGGAAACGCTGGTCTAATGGGGGAATTAGCGAGATACGTCCTCAGTCGTCAAGGTGAAGTAGTTGGCGTAATCCCTAAGAAGATCTATGAAAATGTAGACCATATACAATTAACTGATCTAATCATTGTAGAGGATATGCATCAAAGGAAAGCCAAAATGTATGAATTAGCAGATGGCTTTGTTGCTCTTCCAGGTGGAATTGGTACAATTGAAGAACTTGCTGAAGCACTTACTTGGCAACAAATCGGTTATCACAGTAAACCTATAGGGATATTAAATACAAATCAATATTATAATAAATTACTTTCACTTTTAGAACATATGGTTGACGAAGGGTTCATAAAGCAAGAATTTCTGAATAGTTTAATAATATCTGAAGACCCAGAAGACCTCTTATTAAAAATGAAGCACTACAAACCTAACTATATAAATAAATGGGAACAACAAAATAAGAGCTAAGCCGAATATCTCTCGGCTCAGCTCTATTAATGCGCTGAAGCTGGTTCCTCTGTATAAACAGGGCCAAAACGCTCATTTTTCATGTCAAAATACGTATCTAGTGCCTTTCTTGATATCTTTTGCGCCATTCCTTGTACGCCTCCATGGCGTTCTAAACGAACATTTGGTACTACAACAGCAAATGCAATTTCTGGGTTATGATAAGGCGCATAGCCAACAAGTGTCTGTGTATTACCATCAATACTTCGTCGATTGTCACCTTCGCCAACCGTAACTTTCACCTGAGCTGTTCCCGTCTTACCTGCCGGTTGATAAGAAGCATCTGAAAAGCGTGCTCGGGCTGTTCCTCTTGTCATTACACTACGTAAGCCTTCTTGCACTCTTTTAATATGAGCGTCACTCATTTCAATTCGGTTCAACACTTTTGGCTCGAACTTTTGAATAACAGCTCCGTTCTCTCCAGGATTAATTGATGGCTCACGAATTTCTCTAACAAGGCGCGGTTCCATTCGATACCCATCATTTGCAATTGTTGCAATGTATTGAGCCAACTGCAACGTCGTATAAGTATCATATTGACCAATCATTAAATCAAGCAGGTTTCCCCCTATTGTTGATCCTCCGGCAAGACCTGATGTGTATGAAGGTAAATCAATTCCAGTTTCTGAGCCTAACCCGAACTGATGAAAGCTACTCCGGACTTCTTGGTACGCATGATCAATAGAGTCTAAACTCCAGCCACATCTAGTATTAGGAGCTGTATATGTACAATTAGCCATTCTCATTCCAATTTCGAACATATAAACGTTTGAAGATTGCTCTAAAGCATACCGGTCATCAATCAACCAAACCCTCGAGTATTCCACGATCGCTTCACAGGTGTCCCTGGCAAATAAAGTGGACGATCATTAAAGCGAGTCCCAGGAGCAGCAACTCCAGCTTGAAAACCCGTAAGGACAGAAGCCGCTTTCACCGATGAACCCATCTCAAAGGATTTTGTTACATTTCCAATGTGATCTGCGAAACTTTCTCGTTCCCGATGAGCAGGATCATTATAACCTGCCATAGCCAATACATCACCAGTACGCGGGTCCATTAAGACCGCATAAGCGGAACGATCGAGAATAAAAGAATGCCTCCCAGCAGCTCTCATCTCTTCATCAATAATTTTTTCTAATCGTTGTTGAAGCTCCATATCAAGCGTTAGAATGAGGTCGTTTCCTCTTTGTCCAATTCGCTCATTTACCTCACGATCAACAGTTTGGGTCCCTTGTTTTAATGTAATACTTTCTACCACTGCCTTTTCTCCTCGTAGCACTTCCTCGTATTGAAGTTCAAGAAAGCTCGTACCGACTACATCAGAACGATCGTAACCACGTGATAAATAGTAATCAATCTTCTCACTAGGGATCGCATTGACAGTTCCAAGAAAGCCTTTAAATGAATCCCCATATGGGTATGTTCGACTCGACCCCTCGTAATATCAATTCCAGGTAGTCGGTCTAAATTTTCACTTATTACATGTGCTTCCTTTTCTGTGATTTGTTGTTTAATCGTTTGAGGTGTATTGGCGTATCCTCTAGTCATTTCTCGATAGATTGCTAGAATTTGAAGATGTTGATCGGATAAATCCTCTATTTGTTGATCTGTAATACGCTCAATTTCAAGTTGATACTCGTCTGTACTGCTTTCTAACTTGCTTCTTTCCTCTTTACTTACTAAATCATAACGTTCATCAATAGTCATATTCGCTAAAATATAATCTCGGCGATCGCGCGGTGTAATACGCTCAACCTTATCTTCCATATCAAGTAATGGCTCAAGATCTCTTGCAATTTCTATCATCGTTTCTGCTCTAGTTCCGTAAGAAGGATTCGTATAAGTTACAGATAATTCCAACTGATTGTCCACAACTGAATTACCAAATCTATCAAACATTACACCTCTTGGTGCATCAGATCTTGCTGTTGCTTGACTAATACTTTCAAGCTCATTAACAAATTCATCGCCTTGAACAATTTGAACAAAGCCCAATCGAAAAATCAAGCCAGAAAATAACAAGAATACAATGGAGAATAATACATTTAATCGAAATGATAAATGACTCTTTTTCTTTTGTTTTGTTGTCTGCATTTTCTCCCCCTAATAACTTTACTACCATTTCAATTTACTCAACGGAAATAACCATAACAGAACCAATTCTAACATAAATAACCAAATTAAGAGGAAGAAAGTAACTGAAGAACAGAAAGAGCGTTTCAAGAGTCGATTTGACCTTTGAAACACTCTTTCTTAGAGTCACATTAATAATATAGAAAATATTTTAATTATTTAGTCTTTATCATAGGTGCTCTAAACCTAAACATATACAAACACGTAATAAATAACGATAAATTCACGACCATTAATTTTCTAAATATAAAACTATAGCTTAATGTATACATAGCCAAATAAATAGTTCCAGACCAAAAAAGATTCCAACCATTCTTAAATTGAATTAGACGGTATTTTTTTAATACGAATTCTGTAAGCAGCGAAATGGTAATCCATTTTAGTATATAAATCATTCTACTAGTTAAATAAGTGAAACTTTTTTAATGTACTAACACCCATATTGGATGACTGCATTTCCCACAGCAGCCTCTTTCGAAATAAAAAATAATATAATGAATTAATTAAAATGACATAAATAATACTTGGATAGTACATATGTAACTTTTTAAATGTTCTTTTTTTTACATTTAAATAAAACAATCCAACTGCTATCGCAATATGCATGTTGTACCCTCACAAATATATGATATTTCTTAGGATACACATAATTGAATAAAAAATGTAAGCGAAAGACAGATTAATCAAGAAATCGTTTTTGTTCCTTCAATAAAGTAAGATCACAACTTTCCTTCTTACCAAACCATTTGTATCTATTCTTTGCGATACAATCATAGACAAAATCTCGAATTGACTTAGGAATTATGATAAATACATATAAAACCTTCCACCAGCCATTTAACTGTTTACAAATCCGCAAAGCTGCTGTTGACTTATAGTAAATTTCACTATCTTCAATAAGAACTAAGCTATTTATTTCTTTACACACATTACGTGCCTCAATAAGTTCTTTTCCTTTTGCCCCCTGTAAGGATGCGAAGGAAAACACAGCTTTGTGATCTCGGCGAATAACAAAGTTCACACTCTCATGACAAATATTACAAACCCCATCGAATAAGATAATCTTCAATAGTTGCTCAACCCTTTCCTAGTCGTAGCTAAAAATAACTTGACATATATGTAGGATTTAAGTTTGTTTTTAGTTTTTTTATATGTTACACGGAAATGCAATTCGTACGGTAAGTGAAATTATTTTGTTGCTAACTAACGTAAACAGCAGCAAATTATAAAGAACTTTTCCAAGATGAAGATAATGACTCTAATTGTCGTAATTGCTCCCTTGCCTGTAAATTTCCCTTCTCATGATAAGTTATCTTATTGATATACTTAATGCTAAAATCCGTTAATTGGTCAAGCAATTCGAAAGGGTCCTTCTTTGAAACATACCCTTCCTGCAACACTCTAACATAATAACCAGAATAACCTGTTGTTTGAATTATAAGTGGAAGTTTTTTGATTTGATGTCGTTTGGCTACTTTATAACACGGTCTTCTAGGTTGACTAACTTGAACGACCGCCTCTCCCCATTTAAAAATATCACCAATATGGCAGTTTTCTTCCGTCAATCCAGCTAATGTCACATTTTCTCCAAAAGCCCCATGCGATAATCGGATCTTGAGCTTAGATTGCCAATAAGCATAATGCTCGATTGGATAAATGCAAACCGCTTTATCGCTTCCACCATGGTTAAGTAGATCTGCTTGTTCATCACCATAAATTCCCGACTTACTAAGGAATAGAACACTTTCCTCTACTGAATGTTTATAAATAGCAGATAATACCTCTTTTTCATCAAGTTCAGCAATGTTTTTACTTTTACCAACATTTAAAGATAGAACCTTTCCCTTTCCCTTTCCCTGTTCCATAACTCTCCTCCTTTGTATATAACCTGAATGAAACACACATAAGAAACTCACAAGCTAATCTCAAGCAAAATGGGGCAATGATCACTCCCTAACCTTTCAGAATGAATTTCAGCCTTTAATAATTTATCTTCTAAGAGCTTCGAAACAAGAAAATAATCAATTCTCCAACCAATGTTTCGCTCTCTCACTTTATTCATGTATGACCACCATGTATAGGAAAGCTCCCTAGTTGGGAAAAAATAACGAAAAGTATCAATAAAGCCTGATTGCAATAAATTAGTCATTTTTTCTCTTTCTTCATTAGTGAATCCAGAATTCCCTTTATTAGATTTTGAATTTTTCAAATCCAATTCTTGATGGGCAACATTCATGTCTCCACAAATAACTACCGGCTTTTTGGCATCTAACATTAACAAATAATCACGAAAACGATCTTCCCACTCAAGACGATAGCCCAATCTTGTTAAATCTCTTTTCGCATTAGGTGTATAAACATTGACTAGAATAAAATGTTCAAACTCTAAAGTAATGACCCTTCCTTCATTATCTTCAATAAGTTCACCTAGCCCATACTGAACTGAAATAGGCTTCTGTTTGCAAAAAACTGCTGTGCCCGAATAACCTTTTTTTACAGCATCATTCCAAAATTGAAAGTAGCCATCTACTTTTAGTTGAACCTGTTCTCTTTGGCACTTAGTTTCCTGTATGCAAAAGATATCGGCGTTCACTTCTTCAAAATAATCTAAAAATCCCTTTTTTAAACAAGCTCGAATTCCATTAACATTCCATGATACAAGTTTCATCGTTTACATTCTACTCCTTTACCTTCACAACTCTTCAGCTTCATTATAATGGAATAAGTCCAGAGATGAAATCGAGACATACAAGGTACCAAGGAAAGTATTAAATCCGGATGAATAAACAACTTGCCTTCCATGAGTTTATTTAAGCAAGGGAGATCATTTATATTTCATTTAAAACAGGTAACAATAAAAGACAGTAAAAACAACAATAATGGAGGCGTTACAATGGCTCTTTTTTCTAAAGCACCGACTAAACCTTTTGCTAGAAGTGAATACGATGTACTTCGTCAAGTTATTTTATGTAAACCAGAATATATGACAATTCGTGATGTCATTAACGAAACACAAAAGAAATTCAAAAATGAAGGAATACACATTGAATTAGCAATGGCACAACATAAACAATTTGTCGAAAAACTAAAAGAACATAATGTTGAAGTCATTTTACTTCCTGCATTAAAAATGTTCCCTGAACAAGTTTTCACACGTGATATTGGATTTACAATGGGTCATATACTATTTGTCGCAGAGATGGCAAACAAATTAAGACAAGGAGAAGAAGAAGTTCTAAAAGGTTGGTTAGAACAACAAGATATATCATACTTTAATTTGCGTAGAGACCAAATTGAAGGTGGAGATGTGCTCATTGATGGACAAACAATTTACGTAGGATTGAGTGATCGGACAAACCAACAGGCGATAGACCATCTTCAAAGCATCTTACCACATTATAACGTTGTAACAGTTCCTTTTATTGAGAAGTATTTACACTTAGACTGTGTATTTAATATTATCTCACCAACAGAAGCACTATATTACCCTCATGCTTTTACGCAAAAAGAAATTGATCTATTAGCTTCACGATATGAACTAATAGAAGTTTCTGAAGAAGAACAATTTACGCTAGGAACTAATGTCCTATCCATTGGACATAAAAAAATCTTTAGCTTGCCTGTCAACCAAAAGGTTAATGATCAGTTACGATCACGTGGTTATGAAATTATTGAAGTGGATATTACTGAAATTATTAAATCTGGAGGCTCATTCCGATGTTGTACAATGCCAGTAGTAAGAGATGGGGATAAATAATACTTGAATGATCGAGGAGCTCTTACAGATGCTACCTCGGTCAGTTTTTTACATTATAGGTCCAACTGTTATTGGAAGGAGGAAAAGCAAAAGTGAGAAATCGCTATCGTAACTTAGATAATGTACAAAACCGTCTAAAACCTCTCAAATTAGTTTCATATTTTTACAATCGAAATAAAGGCAAAAATCTTAAAACGACTATCCCAGTCTGTTATCCTAATTTAGCGCATTCTTCTTCTGTGACTTACACTTGGATTGGTCATTCAACTTTTCTTATTCAAATAGGAAAGTTGAATATTCTAACGGACCCTGTTTTTGCAAACCGAATGGGATTAGAAAAGCGGTTAGTGCCAGTCGGCATCCCTGTTGTCGATTTGCCTGAGATCGATCTTGTTTTCATTTCACATGCTCACTATGATCACTTAGATTTTCCATCTATCAAACAAATCAAGGGAAACCCTCACTTTTATGTGCCTGTTGGTGTTAAGAAGCTTTTTCTCCGCCGTGGCTATCAAAACGTTACAGAGGCTAATTGGTGGGAAAGCTTTTCAAAGAAAAAATTAAGAGTACACTTTGTACCCTCACAACATTGGAGTAGAAGATCTGTTTTTGACAAAAATAGAGCTCACTGGGGGGATGGATCATTAGTAGTGAGAAGCAAACTTTTTATTTTGCAGGGGACACGGGCTATTTCAGAGGATTTAAAGAAATCGAGAAACACTTTACTATTGACGTTGCTTTTATTCCGATCGGGGATTATGAACCTGAATGGTTATCTGGCTTATCTCACATAAATCCTGAAAATGCAGTACAGGCCTTTCAAGATCTAAACGCTCAAACGTTCGTTCCAATGCACTATGGAACTTATCGATTATCTATGGATACTGGATTAGAAGCACTGGAACGACTATACAATGAATGGCAGAAAAGAAATCTGCCAATGGAACGTTTAAATGTGTTAAAGATCGGGGAAACAGCTTATATAAAGTAAAAGGACCTAAAGACATTCTTCCTAATCTCTAAATAAAAAAATTTGTAGTTTTTACTCCTATTAAACGACCAATATGACTTTAACTTCGATAAGTTATCACGTTTTTCTCGTGTGTTTAGCTTCTTCTTACTCATTTTCATTGCTTATATAACATGTATGACAGGACATTTTCATTTGTAAAACATTTTATTTTATTCTCCGCTTCTATACAAAGTTCCAATTTTGTTAATTTTACTGAACATATTCTGTCAATTGATGCATAGAATATATAGGTTTAACAAGAAAGGAGCGACCAGCAAGATGGATTTAACAGAAAAGAAGTTTTCACGCTTAAGTAAAAATGCACTCAATAAATTAGAAAAATTGCAACATCAGTATACACAAGAATTCGGCGATTTCATTTCAAAAGAAGAATTAATGGCTATAATCGTTCGATATTCCCAGGAAAGAAATAACAATCGAAACCAAAAAAAAGAGTAAATAAAGGCATTGAAAAAGGGAATTCTTTTTCAATGCCTTTTTTAATGATTTTTTCAATCAATCAAATTCAATATATTCAAAAAGGAAAGACTCGCCATTTCGATAAAAACGTGGATCATAAAGTCCTACTTTGTTATCAGTTTGTATGATAACGACAAATGGAGACCACTGCATCAATACTTTTGCTTTAGGGTTGTTATCAAATAGAAAATCTAAGTCTGCATCCTCTTCTGAGATTAGTGATTTTAATTTGCTTTTCTCTGTCCAGATGCTTGATTGATACAAGTTCACAGTGCTGTCTTTTTTAGTTATAACCGTAAATTGACCTGGAATAAAACTTGCAGATAAAGTGACTTTATCATAATCTTCTGCTGCCTCATTATAAACAACGTAACCTTGTATAGCCTGTAAGGAAATATGAAAAACAATGACTAATAAGGCCATTCTCCATACTTTAAAACGGGGGAAATGCGGCTTTACCCTAGTTACTAATAATCCTACAATCATAATGCCCCAAATGACAACATCCACAATCGGAAGGATCCCAACCGTTACTCTTATTCGTGAAAAAGGTTCAAAAATTCCAGTCCCCAAGCATTTAATGCATCTGTAGCATTATGAATAAAAACATTGATAAGAGCCAAATAAAAGATCAATAAATGACTTCGTTTCCATATTAGATAAGCAATAATATAAATAACAACAGCCCAGATAGGAACTAGAAAGAAAGAATGCGTAATGCCCCTATGCCACATTTGTTCCATGACTCTTCCGGTTTCTGTCAAATTAACAACTACATCAATATCCGGAATTTGACTTCCAACAAGTGAAGAAAATAGCAGTGCTCTTTTGGTTTGTCTATCAAAGTTTTCTTTCTTTATAGCTCCATATGTTGTTAAACCAAAAAGTGTATGAGTAATCGTATCCATAGTAGCCACCCTAAACATATTCTTAGTTCAAGCACTTGCTAAGTCAGGTTAACATATATATCTTACCTCTCTTCCTCTTTTTTTTCCAAATGATATGGTTTCTTTCTTTACATAAACGATTGAATTTGATCGAACAATACTTAATACGAGGTGATATTAGATGAAAACAAATGCCGGGGAGCAAGGTAAAAAAAAGCTAAGATGGTGGGAACTGTCATTATTAGGAATTGCCGGAACAATAGGAACAGGTTTTTTTCTCGGTTCTAGTATAGCCATTGATATGGCTGGTCCATCCGTCCTATTAGCCTTTGCTTTAGCCGCAATTGGAACTTATTTCGTTTTTGAAGCATTAGCCAAAATGACCATTAACGACCCTCAAAAAGGCTCGTTTCGCTCTTATGCAAAAAACGCATATGGAAGATGGGCAGGGTTTAGTAGTGGGTGGGTATATTGGCTGTCAGAAATGCTCATTATGGGTAGCCAAATGACAGCACTATCGATCTTTACCCGTTTTTGGTTTCCAAACATTCCACTCTGGGTATTTGCCTGTATTTATGCAGCACTTGGGATTCTTGTTATTATCGTCGGTACAAAGGGATTTGACAGAGTCGAAAATATTTTAGCGGTATTGAAAGTGGCCGCCATATTAATGTTCATTATTATTGCGATTGCTGCGATATTTGGTTTATTTGGAGAAAATACAGCAACTGTTACTACTCCAAGAACGTATGCGACTATTTTTCCTAATGGGTTAACTGGCTTGTTACCCGCTTTTATTTATGGTTTCTACGGATTTGCAGGAATCGAGATCATGGGTTTATTAGCAATACGATTAAAGGATATGAAGGATGCTCCAAAATCTGGTAAAGTTATGTTAACGATTTTAGCTATCATTTACATAGCTTCAGTAGGTTTAGCGTTATTAATGGTATCTTCTGATGGCTTTTCAACAGAACAAAGTCCGTTTGTCACTGCTTTAAGAGCGTACCAAATACCATACGTAAACCACTTTTTTAATGCCGTTTTTATTATCGCCGGATTCTCAACGATGGTCGCATCATTGTTTGCAGTAATTCGTATTTTAGTTACATTAGCTGAAGACCGAGATGCTCCAGCTATGTTTTCAAAACGAGTTGGAAAAAACATCGCCTTACCTGCAATTGCACTTACTGCAGCTGGTATGCTCGTTTCAATAATTTTGGCAATTGTTATCCCAGGGAGGCTCTATGAATATGTAACGACAGCTGCAGGTATTATGTTACTATATAACTGGCTATTTATTTTAGGTTCGTATGGTCGCTTATTAGACCTTTCAACAAAGGATAAAATTAAAAGAGTTTTTGGATTTATCTTCATAATGTTGGCAGTAGTTGGCACCATTTTCCATACAACAAGCCGTCCGGGTTTTTATATAAGTCTGATTTTCATTGTAATCATTGCCATCGTAACACTTATTATGCGCCATTTTTGGAAAAAGACTGAAGGAGACAAGCCTCCTGAAAACCCGTCTTTATTTACTAAATTAGAATAAGTAGAGCTTGAATTCCGAAATAGACACCAAAGCCAATTAAAGAGAACCCTGAAAAAATTGAAATCATAGTCAACAATCGATTTGTTAAGTACTTACGCATCGTACTTGCTAGTGCAGCCATCGTTATATCCCAAACAGTGATTCCGATAAAGATGGCTGCACTATACATAATGACTTGGCTCGTTCCATAGGTAGTAACTGTTTTTGCTAGGATTGAACCAAATATACCCAGCCAAAAAAGAATTGTTAATGGATTAAATAACGACATAAAAAAACCAGAAAAAAACGACTTCATTTCGGAATCCTTTGTCGTACTTCTACTATCAACTGATATTCGACCAGCTCCAGATATACTTTCAATTCCTGTGTACACTAGTACAAAAAAACCAAAAGCCCATAAAAACGTTTGAATAATAGGAACCTCAATAAATTGTACAACCCCTATAAAAACAAATAACATGTAAATCGCATCTGCTACTGTTGCCCCAAGCCCTACTAACCAAGCATGCAAAAATCCGCTCTTAATGCCTCGATCAAGTTGGGCAGCATTAACAGGTCCTATTGGAGCTGCTAAACTTAACCCTAAAAAAATGTAACCTAAAAATACACTCATACAACCATCCTCCAATGTATGTAATTCGGACAACCTTCCCGCTTGTACATTCTATGAAGGACCATTGGTGCTTACTACCGAAAGATTCAATTCATAACAAAAAATAAGTAGCTGGCCCTAAACAGAGCCAGCTACTTTCCTTTTTTACTTATTAATAACCGTAGCCGCCTGCCCAGCTAGCACCGATAATGATTAATAAGATGAATAGAACTACTAGTAACGCAAAACCGCCACCGTACCCAGTTCCTGCATGTGTCATGAATAATCATCTCCTTTTGTTTTCTGTTGATCTTACAATCTTATCGTATGTTCGTTTTTGAAATTCGTTTGGGCTCTTTCTGAATTTCACTCATTTTTTTTAAACATTTACCTATAACCACTTTAATTTTAGTTTCTTCTTATTCGTATTAAAGGAGAAAGGCCATATTTTAGCACATTCAGGAGCTAAAATATGACCTTAAAAAAATATCACTCTTTTTGCTGTTTCTCTTCTTCTAACTCAACTTTTTTTCCTCCAACTGCTAAATACGAAAATACTTCTAGATCAGGTTTTAACTTTTTTAAACCTTGTAAATAAGGATGAACAAGGTCTTTAAAATCTTCATAAACTCCTTCTTCTTGTAACTGTCCGTAAACATACATTTTTTTCTTTTCTGAATCCATTAAAAAAG
This sequence comes from Halalkalibacter krulwichiae, assembly GCF_002109385.1. Lineage (NCBI taxonomy): Bacteria > Bacillati > Bacillota > Bacilli > Caryophanales > Bacillaceae > Halalkalibacter > Halalkalibacter krulwichiae. The sequence continues at coordinate 2,342,614 of NZ_CP020814.1, forward strand.
CTATGTATCCGACAGGCTTATTTTCGTCTGTCACAATATTTAACACTTGGGCATCTTCTTTCAAGAATTCAGGAGAAAAATAAATTTGCACTTTTGGTACCTCCTAATGATTCAGTTACCTACCTTGTTGATCTTCTCATTAATGCGAATACACTCCTATTTAATAAGATGTGATGAAGGAGAAAAATCATACATTAAACGTGCAAATTAGTGTATTTTACATAAATAAGGATGACACGAAAAACCTTTGGCCATTCGGACACCCTTTTTTATAGTTATCGATCTATAACCTTCTATTATAATTTTGAAAACTCATCGACTAACTCTCCAAAAATCGTTAATGCATTTTGAATTGGTTCAGGCTTTGTTAGGTCGACACCTGTTTCTTTTAATAACTCTAATGGATAATCTGAGCTCCCACTCTTTAAGAATTTCAAATATTTTTCACGAGTTTCTTCTTTGCCTTCAAGTAATTGATCCGCAATATGAATGGCTGAAGCATACCCTGTCGCATACTTGTACACATAAAATGGACGATAAAAATGCGGAATTCTAGACCAACCATATTTCACTTCATCATCAAATACTAACTCATCTCCATTAAATTCTCTGAAGATTTGTTCATACACTTCGTTAAAAACCTCCGCATTTAATGGTTCTCCTTTCTCTGCCTTTTCATGAGTAACCTTTTCAAATTCGGAGAACATTACTTGAGTAAACATCGTACCTCTAAAGCTATCAATAAAGTGGTTTAACAAGTGTTTCTTCTTTTTGTCATCTTCCGTATGAGTTAATAAATACCGAATCAGTAAGATTTCATTAACGGTTGAGGCAACTTCAGCGACAAAGATTGAATAACCAGCTGAAATTTGTGGCTGATGTTTTGATGAGTACCATGAATGCATCGCATGTCCACATTCATGTACGAGTGTAAATAAACTGTCTAAGTCATCTTGATGATTCAATAAGACGAAAGGATGAACTCCGTAAAGGCCTAAATTATAGGCACCTGAGCGCTTACCTGGGGTTTCCCTCACATCAAAATAACGCTTTTGTTTGAAACTACGCAACGTTTCAACATACTCCTCCCCTAAAGGAGCTAAACTTTGTAACATTAAATCATAGGCTTCATCGAATGTTATTTCTTCCTTTACACCTTTCACTAAAGGAACATTTAAATCATACTGCCTTAAGTCAGGTAAACCGAGGATTTCCTTGCGTATCTTTGCATAACGGTGCAGCGGTTCGATATTCGCTTTTGTAGCTGTAATTAGGTTATCATATACCTCTTTCGGAACTAAATCTGAGAACAATGATTTTTCTAATGCAGTTGGATAATGTCGTACTTTTGACAAAGTAACATTGTTTTTAATAGCTGCAGAAAGCGTCGAAGCGATTGTATTATTAAGTTGAACATATGGCTTATAATAAGCTTTGTATGCTTCCCTTCGCACGCTCCGGTCTTCATCTTCTATGAGCTTTGAGTACATCCCTCGTGTTAATTCGACCTTCTCACCATTTTTTTTTGACACTTCACCGAATTTAATATCAGCATTGTTAATCATGCCAAATGTATTGCTAGGTGCTGAGAATGACTCTCCTAATTCCGATAATAACTCTTCTTTTTCTTTTGAAAGTACATGTTTTTTATATCGATAAGCCTCATACAAATCTTCTTCAAAATACTTCAAACCTTCTACATCTTTAATATAGTTCTTTAATGTGCTTTCTTCTAGACTTAACAAGAAAGGAGTAAAGAAGGAAGTGGCAGAACTCAGTTTAACTCCGAGTGTTTGCGCCCGTGCTTGTAATGCTTGTGCCTTTGTGTCCCTTGTATCAATATCAACTTGTAACATAGTATACACATACACTTTCTTATATGTATAACTAGTTTCTTCACTTAACGATAGATAATCGAATAAAGATTTAGCATTATTAATATTGCCGTCAAATTCTTTTAACTTCTTTATTTGACCTTCTAAAGACTGTAAATCCTTCTCCCATTCAGAAACATCTGAATATATATCAGATAAATCCCATTTTTCCTCTAACGGTACATCGTCTCTTGATTTATATGCTGTCATGTCACCAAACTCCCTTCAAACTATGGTAGGTTACACCTTATATGGTATATTTTACTACATTCTGCAATAAGAACAAAAGAAAGAGAGGGAATTCAATGTGATTTCCCTCTCTTGTATAGTCTTTAGTAACAAGACTACGGCTTCTATTCAGTCATTATACAGCCAATTAAATTGTTCAAAGATAATTTGAAGATTCCTCCCAAATCCTTCTGAAAACTCGATATACTCAGACCCTGGAGCAAATGAACTTGTCTTAAAGAAAAAATATCTTTCTCCTTGTTCAATGGACACAACATGTTCGTTTATCCCATCTTTCGCAAACTGAAATTCTTCAATTATTTGTCCCTTAATCATATTGAGATTCGTAAGGTAATTTGATGATGTAACTTCTACATATCCTTGCTCTTCCATCATTTCTTTGTATGCATTTATTTTGTTTGTATAAGTAGTCTCACGTTGGATCTCAAAAATCTCAAAAACAATCGGTGCTATTTTGCCATTATCATTATGAAAATACCATTGTAGTGCTCGACCGTAGTTTGTTGTCATCTCTTCAATTTGTAATCGCTCATCATACCTTGTTGAAAAGCCAAACTGTTGATCCTCTATCTGCTTCACTTGAATCGTTTCTTCAAATCCTTCTTCATTTGTAATGTCAAGTCGCGTGCTCTCTTCCTCCGTGAATACTTTTAGAGATTCATTCAAAGGTTCATCCATATCTTCGGCAGCGATCTCAACTTCTTCCTCATTAACTGTAGCCATTTCGGTTTGATTATTTTCAATCCCTTGCTCTGGACTCGATTCGAGTTGAAGAGCAGAATCACGTTGGCTCAATTGGCTTAGACCAAGTACATATCCAATACCAATCATCAGGACTATTAATGCAGCTACTTGCCATCTTTGATCAAATCTAGCCCATTTGCGCTTTTTCTTTTTCTTTTTAATATTTGCCATTATCGTAGCAGAGGAAGTTTGTGTCGGTATTTGCTCATACGCTCTGTTTAGTTTATTCATTGCATCGTCGAAATTTCTATTATTCATAGTTGTTCACCTACTTTTTCATACTCTGCTTTTAACTTCTGTTTTGCTCTTAAAATTCTTGTTTTTATCGCTCCTTCAGAAACCCCAAGAACTTTAGCAATTTCTTGATAATTTTGTCCATGGAAAAAATGCAAGACTATTGGAATCTTATATTTGTCTTCTAATTGGTGAATCATTTGATGAAGTTCTTGAGCTTCTTCATCAAAATGATCGCTAATAAACGTTTGTTGAGTAGCGTATTTCTGAAATTCCACTGTTTTCCTTTGCATTTGTTTCTCTTTCCGATAAAAATCTCTAATCACATTTAGAGTAATAGAGTATAGCCACGTCGTAAATTTACCACGATTATGCTTATGAATAAATCGATAAACCTTCAAGAAAACTTCTTGAGTGACATCTTCAATGTGGCTTGGCGATACCCCTATTTGAAAAGCAAACTTTTCTACAGTCTTCAGATGCCGTTCGATTAATTGCCCAAAGGCATCATCATCCCCTTTTTTCGCCCGTTCAATTAGTTGTTCTTCCATCGTTGTTAACCTCCGAGTTCAATCTCACTATCTTTGTTTATAAAACGTCATTCATGAAGAAAAGGTTACAAAAAGAGAAAAGAAAAAGAACTTTTATATGAGGCTGGGACATAACGAACGTACTAGAAAAAACGAACCATGAAAACCTTAGCGAAATATATTTCCTGAGCAGCTGCCATGCTATTACGTTCCAATTTTTCATTAATAAAACCTTTTATCCCTGCCTCAACTAAATACACTTTAAACATCTCCACGAGGCATTATGATTGAGAAATATAAACAAATTTACTATTCGTTCGTACTTCCTTATCCTATATAAGACAGAACTCTTCTTTCATTCTCCTTCTAGTAAATCATAACGGCTACCTCTCTATTATACTTAACAACAGTTAATAACAAGATTATTATTCATTTTAATATATTAGGTTATATTCTAGTAACTTCCTTAATAAGATCTCTTGTAAGCGTTCATCATTTCAATTGGGAAGATGATTCTCTTCCCTATCTTTAAGGAGGAAAGTAAATGATTTATAGCCAACCAGGTTCTGAAAATGCAAAGGTGAAGTTTCAAAAGAGATACGAGAACTATATTAATAATGAATGGACTGCGCCTGTAAAAGGTCAGTACTTTGAAAATATAACCCCAGTTTCAGGCGAAGTATTTTGTGAAGTTGCTCGGTCAAGTTCAGAAGATATTGAATTGGCGTTAGATGCGGCTCATAATGCAAAGGAATCATGGGGAAAGACTTCAGCCACTCAACGAGCCAATATTCTAAATAAAATTGCCGATCGTATTGAAGAAAATCTTGAAATGTTAGCAGTCGCTGAAACATGGGATAATGGGAAAGCAATCCGCGAAACATTAAATGCCGATATCCCTTTAGCCGTTGACCATTTTCGCTATTTTGCTGGTGTCATTCGTGCACAAGAAGGTCACTTAAGCCAAATTGATGATGATACAGTAGCCTATCACTTTAATGAGCCACTTGGTGTAGTTGGACAAATCATCCCTTGGAACTTCCCTATATTAATGGCAGTGTGGAAATTAGCTCCAGCATTAGCAGCCGGAAACTGCGTTGTTCTTAAACCAGCTGAACAAACTCCAGCTTCGGTTATGGTACTAATAGAGTTAATTGGAGATCTTCTGCCACCTGGAGTCGTTAATATCGTTAATGGATTTGGAGTTGAAGCAGGAAAACCATTAGCTACTAGCTCTCGTATTGCAAAAGTTGCCTTCACCGGTGAGACAACAACAGGGCGCCTAATTATGCAATACGCTTCACAAAACATTATTCCAGTCACTCTTGAACTTGGAGGGAAGTCACCGAATATCTTCTTCAAAGATGTGATGGAAAGAGATGATGACTTCTTAAATAAAGCAATTGAAGGTTTTGTTCTTTTCGCCTTAAATCAGGGCGAAGTATGTACATGCCCATCCCGGGCGTTAATTCATGAAGAGATTTACGACGAATTCATTGAAAGAGCACTTGAAAGAGTGAAAGAAATAAAAACAGGTAATCCATTAGATGTTTCAACAATGATGGGGGCTCAAGCTTCAAATGAGCAAATGGAAAAAATCTTATCTTATTTAAATATTGGTAAACAAGAAGGTGCTGATTGTTTAATTGGAGGTGCAAGAAATACAATTGAAGGTTTTGAAAACGGGTATTACATTCAACCGACCGTTTTTAAAGGGCATAATAAAATGCGTATTTTCCAAGAGGAAATCTTCGGACCAGTTGTTTCCGTTACAACATTTAAGAATGAGGAGGAAGCATTGTCTATAGCAAACGATACTTTATATGGATTAGGAGCAGGTGTGTGGACGAGAAACATTAATAATGCTTATCGTTTTGGACGTAATATTGAAGCTGGACGTGTTTGGACAAATTGTTACCATGCGTACCCTGCACATGCTGCATTTGGTGGATACAAAGCTTCAGGGATTGGGCGAGAAAATCACAAAATGATGCTTTCTCATTATCAACAAACCAAAAACATACTAGTTAGCTATAGTTCTGATGCTTTAGGATTCTTCTAATCACACCACATCTACTAGTGACAAGTATGCTTGCTACTTCTTTATGCAAGCATACTTATTCTACTATGAGGAGGAATACCATGGTTCAAAAAGTGATTGCAACACAAGCCGCCATAGATTTCATTGAATTTTTAAAAGAAAAACACGGCTCTCTCATGTTTCATCAATCAGGTGGGTGTTGTGATGGTAGTTCCCCAATGTGCTATGTTGAAAACGAAATTTTGATCGGCAACAGCGATACATTGCTCGGTGTAATAGCCGGTTGTAAATTTTATATAAGTTCAGCTCAATACGAATATTGGAAACATACCCAGTTAATAATAGATGTAGTAGCTGGACGCGGAGGTATGTTCTCTTTAGAAGGGCCGGAAGGGAAACGATTTTTAACACGTTCTAGAATTTTCACTGCTGAGGAACGGGCCCAATTAGAAATCCCACGAAAGTTATAGAACTTTTGTGGGATTTACCTTTTTATCACAGTCAAACTAGATTAATAATAGAGTGACTCCGTTTTTTGACACTTCAAACACGTTTTATAATAGTCAACTTTTACGTAATCATGTTGGCAATCATTTTGAACTTCATGTAACAGAGCTTCCCAATAAGTTAAATCTCCTTTTAGACTGTTAATTTTCTCAACGATCTCTCTTATCTGCATCAATTACAGCCTCCCATTTACCGTCTACTGATAAATTGTACCACCTGTTTGCTTAAATTGATCCGCTTTCTCTTTTAGCCCTTTTTCAATTGCTTCATGAGTTTCTAGCTTGTGATCTTTTGCATACTTGCGAATGTCATGAGAGATACGCATACTGCAAAATTTCGGTCCACACATTGAACAAAAGTGAGCAGTTTTCGCTCCTTCTGCCGGTAACGTTTCATCGTGGTATTCAATTGCTCGCTCGGGATCTAAAGCTAAATGAAACTGATCCTTCCAACGAAATTCAAAACGTGCTTTCGACAGTGCATCATCGCGTACTTGCGCTCCAGGATGCCCCTTTGCAAGATCTGCTGCGTGTGCAGCAATTTTATACGTAATTACTCCTTCTCGTACGTCATCACGGTTTGGTAATCCTAAATGCTCTTTCGGAGTCACATAACAGAGCATTGCTGTACCAAACCATCCAATCATCGCAGCCCCTATTGCTGAGGTAATGTGATCATAACCAGGAGCGATATCTGTTGTTAGTGGACCTAGCGTGTAAAATGGAGCTTCTTGACAAACTTCTAATTGCTTATCCATATTTTCCTTTATTAAATGCATTGGTACATGCCCTGGTCCTTCTACCATGACTTGAACATCATGTTCCCATGCCTTTTTTGTTAATTCTCCAAGTGTTTCTAATTCCGCAAATTGGGCTTCGTCGTTTGCATCTGCAATAGAGCCAGGTCTCAAACCGTCACCTAAAGAAAAAGCAATGTCATAGGTTTTCATAATTTCGCATATCTCATTGAAATGAGTATATAAAAAGTTTTCTTCATGATGATACAAGCACCATTGAGCCATGATTGATCCACCCCGTGACACAATCCCAGTCAAACGTTTAGCTGTTAATGGTACGTATCTAAGCAAGACTCCTGCATGAATTGTAAAGTAATCAACCCCTTGTTCGGCCTGTTCAATTAATGTATCACGGTACACTTCCCACGATAAGTCTTCAGCGATTCCATTTACTTTCTCCAGTGCTTGGTATAAAGGAACTGTACCTACCGGGACAGCTGAGTTCCGTATAATCCACTCTCTTGTTGTATGGATATGTTTACCTGTCGACAAATCCATGATCGTATCTGCTCCCCACCGTGTGGCCCAGGTCATTTTTTCGACTTCTTCCTCAATCGAAGATGAAACAGCTGAATTACCTATATTCGCATTTATTTTCACATGAAAATTACGTCCAATGATCATTGGCTCCGTTTCTGGATGATTTATATTGGCAGGAATAATTGCTCTTCCTCTTGCAACTTCTTCCCGTACAAAGTTTGGATCAACATTTTCACGTATTGCAATGAATTCCATTTCTGGTGTAATAACACCTTTCTTTGCATAATGAAGCTGTGTTACATTTTTTCCCTTTTTAGCTCTAAGCGGTTTACGGCTTCCTTGAAAGGTTTGTTTGTTGTCTCGATGATCATTACCCTTTTTTAAACCATTGTCCTCAGGCTTAATTTCCCGCCCTTTATAACTCTCCACATCTTCACGTTCTGTAATCCATTTTTGTCGAAGCGCAGGTAACCCTTTTTTAATATCTACATTATAATTCGAATCTGTATAAGGGCCACTTGTGTCATAAATACGGACAGGTGGATTTTCTTCTTCACCTACTGTACCACTTGTAGGACTTAGTTCAATCTCTCGCATTGGCACTTGAATATCAGACCTAGAACCTTTCACATATACTTTTTTACTACCAGAAAAGCTAGACATAATTGAAATGTTTTTGTCGTTTAAAGATGGGGTTAACATAGCAATCTCTCCTTTTAAATAAAATTTTACAAGGACGAGATCTAGTACGCAGATAGGAAGAAGTAGATGATGAATTACAAAAGCCGGGTACCAACACAAAAGTGGTTGGACCCGGCTAATAAATTGAAGTAGCATCTAAATCAATTCTTAAACTTCCCCACGCTGGTATGAGCCAGATCAGGTCCAAAGGGTCGATAAGCTTTACCGCGCTTATCTCTCAGCCCAACTCATTGGACACCCCTAGTTACATCTATGAAGTTTTCGTTACAATTTAATTATACATAAATAAACAAGAATGTAAATTAATTTTTTAAAAGTCTGATATTGGAATTACAGAACATAATCTGCTAATACACTTTGTACTTCATAAATATTTAAACTTTTATTGAATTGTTTTTGAATTGGTGTAGAACTTCCTGATACCCAAATCTTCAATTCAGCATCAAGATCAAAATTCCCAGCAGTTTCGACACTAAAATGGGTAATGTTCTTATAAGGTATTGAGTGAATTTCAACCTTTTTTCCGGTAACCCCTTGCTTATCAACAAGAATTAATCGCTTGTTCGTAAAAATAAATAAATCACGAATTAATTTATAAGCTTTTTCAATATCTTCATTTGCCGTTAATATCTTTCTAAATTCTTTCTCTACTTCATTGATACTTACTTCAGACGCATTTCCCATTAACCCATCAAATAATCCCATCAAATAACCTCCAGCTAAACATTTTATAAAATTATATCATAAATATCACTTTGTCTTCTTTCTTCTTAGTCTGGTCTATTTATGGTAAGGTTTTACTATATGACTAATTGCTAAAAATAGAGAGGTGTATTTTGTGAAGCCCAAAATAATCGTCTATATGAGAGTCGATGAACGAGTGATCAAAGATTTAGAGAAAGACTTTGATGTAACTATTTTTCAAAACCATGAATATTTGGGAAATCCCCAATTTGATCAAGCGTTAAAAGAAGCTGAAGGGATTATTGGTCTTGCATTAAAGGTGACAAAAGACCTGCTCGATGCAGGTCCTAATCTTAAGATTGTTTGCAATGTCTCTGTAGGTTATGACAATTTAGACATTGGAGAAATGACCAGAAGGAAGATAATGGCAACAAATACTCCAGGTATTCTAGATGATACAACAGCTGACGCAATCTTTGGTCTTCTCATTGCAACAGCAAGAAGGATTCCAGAACTGGACCACTTTGTAAAATCAGGAAGTTGGACCATTTCATTACAACCAGAACAATACGGTGTTGATGTTCATCATAAAACGTTAGGGATCATCGGTATGGGTAATATCGGAAGTTCTATTGCTAAGCGTGCCCACTTTGGCTTTGGAATGGATATCCTTTATCATAATCGCTCCCGAAACTTACAAGCTGAAAAAGACTATCAGGCAACCTATTGCGATATGAATAGCCTATTAGAACAATCAGATTTCGTTTGCTTAATGGTACCCGCAACAAGAGAAACAGCGGATCTAATGGGCAAGGAACAATTTAAGCGGATGAAGAAAACAGCAATATTTATTAATGGTTCTAGAGGGAAAAATGTCGATGAAACGGCACTTTACGAAGCGTTGAAAAATGGAGACATCCATGCTGCTGGTATTGATGTTTATAAAGAAGAACCGACTCCGAGCAACAACCCCCTTTTACAGCTTAAAAACATTGTGACCTTACCACATATTGGCTCCTCCACAACGGAATGTGAATTCAATATGTCGAAATTGGCTGCTGAAAATTTAAAGCGAGGCCTTCGCAAAGAAAAGCCTCTCACCCTTTTAAATGAATGTTTTACGTAATGTTCTCATGCCAACCACTACATAAAAAAGATGACTTAACCGGTCTGACACCGGAATTAAGTCATCTTTTTTTCCCTTATCTTTTTAATCATTTTTTATATTTTCTTTTACTGAATACTCATATTCTATGACGTTATTCAATATGTTGATCAATAGGAGGAAAACAACCTGTACACGGCCAGCGATCGTTCAGCTTAAATCGAAAAGAGGTGAATATTTTGAAAAAAATCTATCTATTTATTATACTACTATTCTTTCCTACTTTATTTTTTGGACAAGATAAAGCCTCGGCTTCTGAGATCTATATCCAAGTAAAGGAAATAATTGCAACGAATGAGTTACAGGTAGACCTGCTGCATGGTCATATTCGTGATTATGTTACAGAAATAGATATTAATGATCTAAAACTATATGTTCTTGATCCTAATGAAGAAATTCAATCATTACCATTAGAGCAAGTCGGCGTTCAAGCACGTGCCTATGTTCCAATCTCTATAGAAGGTAACTATACCTTTTGGGCTATGTATCAACCTAAGCCGCCTTATGCAGAACAGGAGGATAATCCACCAACGACTGCTATCACAAAACAAATCTATCCTGTAGGTACAAAAGCTGACTTTAGTCAACAATCCCTAGAGTTACCATTAGAAGTTATCCCGACTGTATCAATTGAATCCTTTACAGAAGGTAAATTTACTGGAGAAGTCTTGTTCAATGAAACAGCATTAAATGATACAGCCATAATGGCTTTTGGTCCAAATGAAGAAGTATTAGAAGTTACTACTAATGAAAAGGGAGAATTTGAATTTATATTTGATTCTGTTGGTATTTGGTTGTTAAAAACAAATATAGAAGCGGAAGATACAGATGACGAAATAGAAAGTACATTTACCTCAACATTTGTTATAGATACTTCGCTTACACAGCCACCACCTGAACCAGCACCTAATCGAACATGGATTTATGTTACGATCTTTTTGGTAGGCGGGGCTGTTGGAGCATGCGGAGTCATCCTTTTGTTAAAACATAGAGGCAAACAAAGGGTAGAGAAGGATAAACAAAGTTAAGGGGGCCTCTCGCTAAAGCGAGCCCCCTTATTTATTATTTATCTTCTTTTATCTTTCATCACCTTTAGAACGATAATCTGTACAAAACTGTGAATATCCAATTGCTTTTGAATGCATCATAGTAAAATACATGGAATCTTTATTCTCTATATTTTCTTTTAGTGCGGCTAATATTTTTGTGATTACTCTCATGTGCTCGCCTCCTTAGTACAGTTTATTCTGCAGTAAGAAATTGAGCACTTTTTTAAATCAATTGATGCTAAGAATCATTTCTTCCCTTTTACACTTTTGCTTTTCCCACAACCACAGCCTTTTTTCTTAACCGGCTTGCTCACACTACTTCTTTTCCTATTATGTTGATCTCCTTTCTTCCTCATCACTTGACCTCCTCTTCAATAATGTAAGACAAAGCTTTGACCTAGCTACTCTACTAACTGTTGCACAACCGTTTCAATAATTGCAGCTATAGCCGCAATGGATAAAACAACAAGCACTGGTTGTACAAAATTCGGAAAAAAACACCAGCTTCCGTATAAGAAAATCGCTACCCACAACCCTGTACACCAGTAACAACTTATTAATTGGCCGATCCATGCCCGTATACCGGTACCACGAGGCTTAATGAAAACAACCATTTCACCTTCTTGCTCTTCTTCATAATCCTCAATGAACGGTGTGCGCAAAAACTCTGTAATTTTATCATAGACTAGAAGTCTAGTAAGGCGAAAAGTCGCTAATGATAAAAGCATTATTTGCATCAATGTAATCATTTTCCATTCTCCTTGAAGAAGTGCTTTTCCATATCTTATGTGATTAAAAAGGTAGAAGTGAAGGCTTATGCTGAAACGAAAAGCCTTGTTTTTTTAAAACACAACGAAGGTGTAAACCCTTTCCCGCATCCTCTCTAAAAGCTGTCAACTTCAAAAAATACAACACCTAAATCCTGATTGATTCTAATAAGTCATAACTTCTTATCATTTAGCTAAAAGGTGACTAAAGGTAGGTAAACGTTCAACTATCTATAGCACCTCCTCTAAAATGATGGCTTTAAAAACTTCACCAGAGAAACTCCCCTCTCAAACGAAAGAGATGGGCGAAAAAAAAACAAAAATAGCACTCATAATCATTCAAGAGTGCTTACTAATATTGGAGACCCGATATAACATTATTGGCTTTCACTTTAACAATAAATGTTTGAAATCATATTGACCTCAAAGGTTTATTTAAACCTTACTTCTCGTCTTCATCTAGTAAAGACTCGTCCGTTTCAAAAATTGTACCTTGCTGACAATTGATACAGTCATTAAAACATTGGGTAAATTGAAGCGGATATAAGCTTCTGCAAACATTTGTACAAAAATTGCTACAACTGCCCGCAGCCTGTTCATCACCAGGTTGGTAAACTCCTGGTAACGGCAAATTACCGAGAGCTCTTAATATCAATCTCAATTTTTCTTTTTTATCTAACACTATCATTCACCTCCTTAATACTAAGGTATGATTTGTCTCCTTTAGTTGACAGGTCTGATATCCAATAATTAAAAAATCAAACCATATCGAAACAAAAGACCGAGAATTACATTTATTAATACAATCGAACTAAACTAAAGCAAAGAAGACTGGCTTAAGTCCAGTACAATACTGAACTCAAACCAGCCAACCAGCTACATAATTTAAAACCATTACGTAGCGGGGCACCATCAAGAGAGAGATTTTAGTAAAAAACCTAAGTCCGATTTCAAAAACTCCCCCGGATCCGCCTTCTCAAAAGGTTATGCATCCCCAAGTACCAGTCAGATACACTCTCTACCCATCTTCAAAAGTAGGATCGAGATATTATAAGTTAATTTTTTCCTAAAGTACCACCTAGACGTTTTATTAACCTATAAGGTCTGACTTTAAACGCTTCATACGGTATACAACTTCCATTCATAGCATCTAATACTCGTGGAATGAATTTTCCTCGCGTAATATAAGATAATACATTTGATGAATCTAATTTCACAAAACGAACATCTTGGGTTTCGCTCGATTTTTTTAGATTTCCCCCGATACATTTTCCACAGAAAACAATTGAAACAGTTTCTCCATTTGAATATATCCCCGTTACACCTTCTAACTTAACTTCAACACCGGTCTCTTCAAGGACCTCTTTACAAAGGGCGATGTCGAGTGTTTCTCCCTCCTCTATCCCTCCTCCAGGAAGTTCCCATGTATCGGATCTCCAATATGTTTTAACTAACAAAGTTTCATTTTTGTCGTTTGTAATATATCCGCTAACGGCAATATTCTGCTTTTGGGGAACATGTTCTCCTAGAGAAGTCATGAAATCCTGTTCTTTTTCCAAAAAAAGGTTACCTAATTTCAAAAGTTGTTTTTGTGCTATTTCATGCATTTCATCTTTTAACACTCGTTTTTCTATTTTTACGTATTCTTCATAACTATCATACTGCCATAATGCTATAGCTTCATCTTGGGTATCTGTTAACCAACATCCAATTAATTTCGCTCCGTTTTTTATTTGATTCGGTAATAAATATTCGTTAAAAAAGTCATGAAACTTTAAAACCTTTGTTGGCATTATTTTATAAGTTTCTCTCTTATAAAACATCTCGTTCCTCTCTTTACAAAATAGTATAAATAAGTAATTTCATTATACTTATCACACTTCAAAAAGTTACATCTTGATTAGAGTTTTTTCATAGTACCCAAAGAACAATAATATTAAACTTTAAAAAGAGCTTGAAAAAACAACCAAATCTAAACATTCGGGTCATTTTTTTAAGCTCTTATTTTTCTTAGTTATTTGTGTCAGTGATCATTTTCGGCAATTATTACGACGGGATTTGTTTCATGATTGGTTTCTTATGGATGTCATAGAATTGGGTCTTCATCTAATCTATTCATTCATGTAATTATTAAAGATAAAATCATTATTGGCTTTTGAATTCACTCTATTTTTTGCCCGACAAATTGAATAACATGAGACAAGCCATTATGTAAGTCTCCTTCATGTCGGACAACCTCTCCCATAAAAAAGTGAACAATACGCCAATCAGCAAAGACATTTAGAAATTCTTCGGGTTTGTATAAAAGCTCTAAGTTTTGAGGTCCACCACTATTATATGGTATTTGATAATGCGAATAGACTTCCGTAATAAAATAACCACCTGGTTTAACTGACTCTTTCACTCCTTGTAATGTTTTCTTGCGTGTCACTTCTGGAAAGTGCCCAAAAATACAGACGATCTCATCCCATTTGTTTTGTTGCCAAACGGCTTCATTTAGATCAACCAGTTTTGTATCAACCCTTACACCTCTGCTATCTGCCAACTTATTTATTATTGATAAGCCTGATTCAGCGTAATCCCAAGCTGACACATTCATTCCTTGTTCAGCTAAGAAAACGGCATTGCGTCCTTCACCTTCTGCAATGGCAAGAGCATCACCTGATAATGGAAGTTTTCTCTGCATTTCCGCTAAAAACACGTTTGGTTCTGTTCCATATACATAGCTCTCATTCTGAAAAACGCGTGTTCCATGGGTTCATTTTCTATTCTCCTTTTACAAATAGAAACCCTATAGTCAGAATAGACATATAGGGCGAATAAACGATTATCTAATCACGACAAATTGACCTGTACCTAATACATTTTTCGTATAATCTATTTTGACATTATTGAAATAAACCTTATCTTTCTCAGAAATTAAATATTGAATACCATCTTGTTCAATGATTTCATCTTTTCCTCCAAAGTTATAGCTTAATCATATGATTTACAATGGCGCTGTTTTTATAAGATGTCAATCCAAATTTTCACTGCTGTTGCAGCAATCAATACAGCTAATATCACCTGCAAAACCTTTGTATTCATCTTCTTTCCTGCCATTGCACCTAGTGGAGAGGCAATAAGACTCGCCACAATCATAATAAAAGCTGGAAAATAATCAATTTGTCCTGTTGTAATCTTTCCAACGGTTGCTCCAATGGATGAAATGAAGGTTATCGCTAATGAAGAAGCGATTGTCATGCGCGTTGGAACTTTTAATACAACAAGCATGATTGGGACCAGTAAGAACGCCCCAGCAGCGCCCACAATTCCTGCTCCAATTCCAACAATTAATGCAAAGCTAGCTGCTATCCATTTATTAAATGTCACTTGATCAAGTGGAACATTATCAATTCCCTTTTTAGGAATAAACATCATCACTGCGGCAATTAAAGCTAAAATACCGTAAATGAGATTAATTCCACCTTCTGACATGAGTTTTGATCCATAACCGCCAACAAAGCTACCAATTAGAATAGCTGATCCCATATAAATAATTAACGTCTTATTTAAGTATCCACCTTTACGATAAGCCCACACTCCACCAATGGTCGCAAAGAACACTTGAATCGCACTAATACCCGAAACTTCATGAGCACTAAAGGCTGCTAAACCAAACAATGGTGGAATATATAATAGCATGGGATATTTAATAATTGATCCGCCAATTCCTAACATTCCTGAAACATACGAACCTATGAAACCAATTAAAAAGATTGTAATAATAAAAGCAAAATCCATCATAACCTCCTCCTTTTAAAGGAAAAGAATGTTGCTTTAAAAAGGTAAAAACTAACCTTTTTTAAGCCCTGATTGAGTAGCAATGGCTCCACATGTTGCCCGCCTTCTATGAGAAAACCACTCATAGAGAAGGCTTATAAAGCCTGCAACAGCTTCGCACATTGCGTAGAGGACATTAAAAGGTAAAAACTAACCTTTTCAATGTCCTCTACCAAACCGGTTCTCTTTTCTTTTAGCCTTTTTTAATCCAGAACTTTAATACACCATCTTCTTCCGTATCTGATACTAGCTCATGACCACCAGATTTCGCCCAAGCTGCTAGGTCACTTTTTGCCCCTTTATCTGTTGCATGAATTTCAAGCACTTGGCCTGATTCAAGTTCTGTCATAGCTTTCTTTGTTCTAACGATTGGCATTGGACATGCTAATCCTTTTGCGTCTAATACTTTATCTGAATTCATTTATAAAACCTCCAGTTATTAATTTCTATTTTTTATCGTTTGTTATCTAACTGCACAACGGTTTGGCCCAATTTCCATTTCACGTTGCTTCTCTTCATCTGGTGTAATTTTCCCCATATTCATTTCACGAATTTCTTGATATGCGTTCGGTTGTGGTGGTAAGTTTTCTGTCACCATTGATCTAAACTCATTTTCATCCTCAATGTTTAAACCATGATTTGAAGCAAATAATGTGCCTAGTTTTTCTGCAACACTTCCATCTTCATTTAACTCTTCGATGATCATAAAGTGAGCCGGTAAAACAATCAACTCTTCTGATAGTTCTCTATAACGTTTATAAAGCGACTCACGTAAATCTCCTACCCAATCTTCAGCCAGTCCTGCTAGGTCAGGTCTTCCAATTGAATCAATGAAGAGAATGTCTCCGGATAATAGGTATTTTTCATCGATAACAAATGAAGTCGAACCAATTGTATGGCCAGGTGAGTATAGTGCATGAATGTTGATCGTTGAGTTTCCGATTTGTACGTCATTTCCGCCTTCAAGTGCTGCATATTCAAACACTACCTCACCTGCGTCTTTTGGAGGTAACCAGTAGGTTGCACCAGTTGCTTCCGCAATTTTTCTTCCACCTGAGATGTGATCAGCATGTAGATGAGTATCAAATACGTGTGTGATTTTTGCATTGATTTCTTTAGCAAAGTTCACATACACATCTGCCATACGTGTTGCATCGATAATCGCAGCTTCCCCATTTGAAACAACCATATAAGATAGACAGCCTTTACCTAGACGGACAAATTGATATAGCTCACCACCGTCTTTTAGGTTCCCTACTTTAACTGGCTCTAAATATTCACTCCAATTCTTCATTCCGCCTTCAAGATAAGAAACATCTAGTCCTTCATCAGACAACATCTCTGCTACCATCATCGAAGAACCTTCTTTCGCACAAACGACTAAGACTTCTTTATCTGCTGGAATTTTATCCATGATTTCTTCTACGCCATCTAATAGTTCAAAATAAGGAATATTAAAGTAATCAAAGTTCTCTCCTTCAATCTTCCAATCAGCGAAATCCCCTTCATTCCGAACGTCTAGAATAAATAGCTCTTTCTTTTTAATCACTTTTCTTGCTACTTCTTTTGAATTCATCGCTTTAACCGACATCTTTATACCCCAATAGTATATTTTAGTTTAAAAAAATTTAATTAAAAGGTTAACGTTACATCCGCATCCTTGGCGAATTCTAAGAACGTAACGGCTCCACCCACTTCAATTCCATCAACAAATGCATCTTTTTCCAGCTCCATAACATCCATTGTCATTTGACAGCCAATTAGTTTAACACCCATTTCTTGTGCCATTGCCACAAGTTCCGGAATAGCTGGAACATTGGCTTTTTCAAAACCCTTTTGGTAATGCTCTTTCCCCTCAGGCATTGGTAATTGACTGTATGCTTCTTTATGAATTAAGTTTAGACCTTCAAAAGTAAAGAATATTGCTACCTCTTGGTCTGTTGCAGCTGCAGCTGTTGCTACATTGAATACTTTGTACGCATCAAATAACCCACCATTGCTTGCGATAATTGCTAATTTTCTACTCATTTTTTCAACCTCCTATTATTTTCTCAATACTGATATAATGCTATTTGGGTCATAACCGACAACCCAATGGCCATTTACTTCCGTTTGTGGAACCCCTAGTTGACCTGTTTTTTCTACAAGTTGCTGCATAATGGCAGGATTTGTTTCTACATTCACTTCACGATAGGAAATGTTTTGATCTGCTAAAAAGTTCTTTAACATCACACAATAACGACAACGATTAGATGTATAGACAGTAATCTGATTCATAGTTGATTCCTCCTATTTACTGAGACTATCTGTTGGATGAGTCCATTCACTCATTCCAGGTACGACATTAATCACTTTTTTAAATCCTGCTTCGGTTAACTTTTGTGCGGCTAAATCACTACGGCTTCCAGTACGACACACAACATAAATATCTGCATCCTTGCTTAGTTCATTTAAACGATTCTCAAGCTCACCAAGTGGAATGGATTTTGTCCCAGGAATATGATTGAAAGCATATTCAGCTGATTCACGTACATCTAACACTAGAATATCTTCTTTGTTAGTTAACTTTGCTTGAAGTTCCTCGTTGTTTACAACATGTGGGTGTTTCTTCTCTTCTTTCTCTTCCCCAGTCGCCTTACGAAGATAATGTTTTAACACATCGCCCTCTTCAACCGTTCCTAAATATTGATGTCCAGTGCTCTGTGCCCACGCCTTAATATCAGCAGTTGATCCTTTATCTGTTGCTTGAATTTCTAATACTTTTCCTGGTTCGAGCTCATTCATTGCTTTTTTTGTACGAACGATTGGCATTGGACATGCTAATCCTTTTGCATCTACTAGTTGATCAAATTTAATAGTTTCCATTTAAAATTCCTCCTAATAATTAATACCCTTATAGGTATATATAACTTTAAAAAAATTTACTGAACGTTCCCTTCCCAGTTCATCATGCCTCCAACCATATTGGTAGCATGAAACCCGTGACTTGACAGAAACTCAGTGGCTCTTCCACTTCTAGCACCAGAGCGACAAACAATAATATATTCTTTCGTTTTGTCTAGTTCATGTAGACGAAATTCTAGTAATCCAAGCGGAATGTTTACACTCCCAGGTATATGCCCTGCTGCTACCTCATCCGTTTCACGAACATCAATAATATTGGGGTTAACGAGACGTTCTACTTCTTTAGGTGTGATTTCTTTCATAACTGATCTCCTCCTAACGTTAGTTCCAAGCGCTCATACCGCCTTTTACGTTTGTGATTTTTTTAAAGCCCATTTTACTTAATACTTTTGTTGCTTTATTGCTACGCATTCCACTCTGGCAAATAACTACAACTTCTTTCTCTTTTGATAACTGGCTTGCCTTCTGAGAAAGCTCATGAAGAGGAATATTTTTAAATGTGTTAATTTTATTTCTAGAAAACTCACCAGATGTTCTTACATCAATAAATTGAACATCTTTTCTCTTTAACTCTTTTTTAAGCTCACTCGCTGAAATTTGTTTTACACCTTTAACAGGCATGAACTTATTGATTAAAAAGAATGCTACTAAGCCAACAACTATTACATTAATGATTACATCCATATTGTACCCCCTTGGGTAAAATTTCTTAAATAAATAAATTCACATTTCCTTCTTCTGCATCAGCTAAATATGCGGCTACACCAGCATATTCTAAACCATCAATCAACTCTTCTTTTTGTAGTCCTAATAGATCCATTGTCATTGTACAAGCAACTAACTTTACGCCTTGTTCTTGAGCCATTTCAACTAAATCAGGTAGCGGCATCGCATTATGCTTTTTCATGACATGCTTAATCATTTTTTGCCCCATACCTCCGAAGTTCATATTTGAAAGTCCCATGTTATCAGCGCCTCGTGGCATCATTTTTGCAAACATCTTTTCTAAGAATCCTTTTTTCACTGGTACGTGTTCATCTTTTCTAAAAGCGTTTAGTCCCCAAAATGTTGAGAAGATTGTTACTTCATGATCATAGGCTGCAGCACCGTTTGCGATAATAAAAGCTGCCATTGCTTTATCATAATCACCGCTAAATAAAATAATCGTTGTTTTCTTTTTGTCTGTCATGTTGTCCACTCCTTTGTATTTTTATCTTCACATATACCAGTACAGGTATGTAAACTTTCAAAAAAATAGGTAGTCTAGCCTTTTTTAATCCAGAACTTTAGTACACGATCTTCTTCAGTATCTGATAGTAACTCATGCCCACCAGATTTTGCCCAAGCCGATAAGTCATTTTTGGCTCCTTTATCGGTCGCATGAGTCTCTAAAACCTGACCTGATTCCATCTCATTTATTGCCCTCTTCGTTTTTACAATTGGCATCGGACAAGCTAGTCCTTTTGCATCAAGAACTTTATCTGCCTTCATTTAGATAGCCTCCCTTTTCATTTTTAACACATATACCTCTATAGGTATTATAAAAGAATAAAAAAATTTGTCAATAACATTTTGGTTCGTTTCTCAAAGTTCGCTTAAACCTATAGGGGTATTGTAATTGATATCACTCACCCCTGTCAATCATCTTTTTATTATCTGCTTTTTACTAATAAGTTCACAGCTTCTTGAATAAACGCTTCTGTGTCTTCTCCTTTTACAATTTGCTCGCGGACACACTGCTCTAAGTTAGAGCTTACGACTAAACCAATCGTTCGGTCCAACGCATTTCTTGAGGCTGACATCTGAACGACAAGATCCTTACAGTCCTTACCCTCTTCCATCATTCTAAGAATGCCTCTGATTTGTCCTTCTACACGTTTTACTCTGTTTTTCATTTTGTCATTGTATTCCATGGATTTCCCTCCTTTTTCTACAGTTAAACCTAGTTGGTTGCTTTTTTTTCAAATAATACCCTTTAACTTTTGCACCCTTATTCTTCAAGAACCTGGCACTTACATTAACATCAATCATCTCTGAACCAATGATATAAATGCTGTTCCCCTCAAAAAGATCGTAGTTCCTTTTTAAATAGGCTAATGGAATATTAACAGCTCCTGCTACCCGAGATTTATAAACAATAGAAGAATCCCTTACATCAAGAATGATAGTATGATCTTGATCATTTATTTTCTCCAGTTCAACAAAACTTAAACCAAGAACTGGTACATATCTTTTATATAAGAAGCGAGTAAAAATAATTGTTAATACGATTAAGAATGTCGTCATATAAGCACCTATGAAGTTATTTTATAACCTCGCCTTCCCACTTAAGCATTCCGCCTTTTACACTGACTAAATCTTGATACCCAAGATCCTTTAAAGCATTTGCAGCTTGAAGACTTCTGTTCCCACTGCGGCAGATGATGACGATTGTTTGATCTGTAGGAATAAGTTCGGTTTAATCACCTAGTGTACTTAAAGGAATATTCATCATACCATCTATATGCCCTTCATTAAATTCATGAGACTCACGAACGTCTACAAAGAAAACATCTTCATCTGGCTCATTCATTAAATTGGCTAATTGTTCCGTGTTCATTTCATCTATCCCTGCATTAAGCGATAATTTATATCCAAAAAAGCCAATTAATATAGTTATAGCGATTATGATCTGCCAATATTTTTTTATCAATGATCTGCCTCCTCGTTGTTTATACCCTTATAATATACCCTATCGGGTATATAGTCAAGCCTAATTTTTAAATGGATTTAACAAGCAATAAAGAAGTCTCTTAATGAAAAGTGATGACCTTTCACAAGAGACTTAAATTGGTTGTTTCCCTTAAATACTTTTATCTATAGCGGACATCAATCTTTTTTCAATGTCTAAGGCAATCTCATTCAATTTCTCATCATTTACATTTTGAATTAAAGCAGATGGCTTAGGCATTCCAATTTTTGTTTTTCCTTGGTCTGTATAAACAACTATTTTACAAGGGAGAAAGTAACCAACCATTTTATTTTTGTCTAATACTCTTTTCGCTTCATGTGGATTACACACTTCCAAAACTTTATACGGTTCATTGAATTCTAACCCTTTCTCTTGGAGCTTTGCTTGAATGTCAAACTCCCATAAGACACCAAACTTTTCTTCCATAAGAGTTGCTTTCAACTTTTCAATTGTATCTTCCATCGTGTTCGATGTTTCAATTGTGTAATCAAACATGTTATCTCTCCTTTCAGGTCTTTTTATACTACAATGGGTATACAGAAGGGTATGTCGGTCTTGTTGTCAAACATTAAACTCATTTTTTTATATAACTTTATAAAGGATAAACCCTTTCAAGCTCTCCGGACTCTACGTGAAACAAGCAACCAATCATTTGTACACCTTGCCCATATTTTTTATAGATCGGATGCTGTTGTAGATGTTTAACTTGTGATAATACATTTTCTCTAGTTAACTCATCCATCGAAACATCTTTTAACAAGTTGTGATCCGGTAAACTTTTTCTAACCTTGCCAATCCAACCTCGGAGCTCTTCTTCATTATTGCCTGACCAAGCTGCTTTGACTCCCCCACAATCAGTATGGCCTTTGATCACAATTACTTTTACATTTAAATGTCTTAAAGCGTAGGAAAGACTTGCTGAAAAACTCTCATCCTCAATAGAAATTTGATTAGCAATATTTCGATGAACAAACATATGCCCTAAAGGCATTTGTGTGACGACAGAAGGGCTTACTCGTGAATCGCTACAGGACAGCACAAAAAATTCTGGAGCTTGCCCCTTCTTTAATTCATCAAAGAAAGTTGGATCATATTCTTTCATCTCTCTTATAAATTCTTCATTTCGTTTACGTAACTCTAAATTTTGCATAGCTTTCACCTATTTTCCGATTGCTTTTAAAGCTTGGTTAATGGATAAATAGTTAAGATTATCGCCATATTTCTTATCCCAATTTGCCTTCTTCAATAAATCCATCACAGGGCCTTTAATCCCTGCAAATAAAAACTCAATTCCACCTTTACCACACGACTCCATTACTTCTTCTAAAGAATGAATGGCAACAGCGTCAATTGAATTGACACCTGAAAAATCGAGGATAATCCATTTCGTTTCGGTTTTTTCCCCAACTCGCTCACATAATTTATCCTCCAAAAAGGTCATATTGGCAAAATAAAGTGAAGCATCCGTTCTAAAAATCATCACATCGGGATCCACTTTCGCCTCAGGATAACGTTTAATGTTTCTAAAAACATTCTCTTCTGTTAAGAAACCTAACTCGGCAATATGAGGGTATGCACTTCTAGCAAGAAACACAAGCAAGGAAAATGCAATTCCAATCAGAATGCCTACTTTAATTCCCAGCACAAGAGTCGCTGCAAATGTGACCATCCAAGTCCAACCGTCTACTTTTCGAATCCAAAATAACCGTTTTGCTTCCTTTATATCAATTAACTTGTAGACAGCAACCATAATGATCGCTGCTAAAACTGCATTAGGAAGGTAATAAAATAACCCAGTGAAAAAAAGCAAAGTGAGGATAATTAATGCGGCTGTAATCAGAGAAGCTAATGGTGTACGAGCACCAGCTTGATAATTAACAGCTGACCTCGAAAAACCGCCTGTTACTGGATAGGCTGAAAAGAAGGATCCGGCTACATTGGCTAATCCAATTCCGACTAACTCTTGATTCGGTACAATTTTATATTTTTCTTTTGTAGCAATTGCTTTTGAGACTGAGATAGCCTCCATAAAGGCAATAAATGAAATCGTTAAAGCAATCGGTAGTAGTGAGATGATTGAACTAAGCGAAAGAACAGGTAAACTTATTGGAGGAAGCCCTCTTGGTACTTCCCCCACAATCTTTACACCTAAGTGATCGAGCCTTAAGAAAAACACAAGTAAAATGCTTAACGCTACAACAACAAGAGGGGCTGGCACTTTAGGGAGACGTTTTAAACCAATTAATAACAATATACTTATTAAGCCAATTAAAAGGGTAACGACATTTATCTCCACTACTCTTACGATTGCTTCCCAAACAATGGTGAATACATTCTGTTCTGCAACTATATTCACGCCAATTAAGTGCTTTAATTGGCTGAGTCCAATCGTAATAGCGGCAGCTGATGTAAAACCACTTATAACCGCATTCGATAAAAAATTAACTAGGAAGCCAAGTCGGAACAATCCCATTAAAAATAAAATAAGTCCGACCATTAACATCAATAAGAGGGTTAATGAGATAAATTCTGCTGTACCTGGTTCAGCTAAAACAGATACACCCGCTAAAACTAATAGAGAGTCCATTGCCACTGGTCCTACGGCCAATTGACGAGACGTTCCAAATAGTGCATAAACAATAATTGGAATAGTAGACGCGTATAGACCAATGACAGGAGGAAGTCCTGCTAACATAGCATAAGCCATTCCTTGAGGTATTAACATCACTGCTACAATTAAGCCAGCGGACATATCTCCTCTCAGATCTGTTCTCTGATAATTGGGGATCCACTCTAATGCAGGTATAAATTTTTTAAACAAATCTATTGCCTCCTTTCTGTTGTTAACGAATGGTATGTAGAAGGGTGCAGAGCACCCTTCTTAATTAGGATTTCTTAATATAGAATGTAAAGACTCCATTCTCTTCTTTGTCACTTACTAATTCATGCCCTCCTGAATTTGCCCATGCTGTAAGGTCATTTTTTGCACCTTTATCTGTAGCTTGAATCTCTAACACTTCACCTGACTGTAATTCATCCATTGCCTTTTTTGTTCTCACAATAGGCATTGGACACGCAAGACCTTTTGCATCTAAAACTTTCGTCACTTCCATCTTGTCATTCCTCCTTAACGTACTGCACAGCGATTTGGCCCAATCTCCATCTCCCGTTGTTCCTCAAGATCAGGATGGATCTTGCCCATATTCATCTCTCGAATTTCCTGATAAGCGTTCGGTTGTGGCGGTAAATTTTCTGAAACGGTTTTTCTAAATTCATTTTCATCATTAATGTTCAACCCATGATTTTCTTTATACAACTTACCTAATTCTTCTGATACGCTCCCATCTTTGTTCATTTCATTAATTCCCATGTAGTGGGCAGGTAGAACAATCAGATTATCTGCTAATTGTTTGTACCGGTCATAAAGGGTTTGTCTAAGATCTGCCACCCAATCTTCAGCTTTTCCCGCTAAATCAGGGCGGCCAATTGAATCAATAAATAAAATGTCTCCAGTTAAAAGATATTGATCATCAACAATAAAGGACGTACTCCCTATCGTATGTCCCGGCGAATAAATAGCTTTGATTAACACTTTCCCAACCTTGATCTCATTTCCATCTTCGAGCTTCGTATATGAATACGTTACTTCTTCAGCATCCTTTGGTGGTAAGTGATACTCAGCACCTACCTTTTCAGCTAACGTTCGTCCGCCGGAAATATGATCAGCATGAAGGTGCGTATCTAGTAGGTGAGTTAGCTTTAAGTTATGTTCGCTAATAAATTGTTCATATGGTTCAATCATACGTGCTGCATCAATGATAGCTGCTTCTCCGTTTGATTCAACTAAATAGGATAAACACCCTTTACCAATTCGAACAAATTGATAAATAGTACCGCCACCTGTTAAATCACCTATTTTAATGGGCTCTAAATATTCACTCCAAGCTTTCATTCCGCCTTCAATAGAATAAACATGATCATACCCAGCTTCTGCAATTTGTTCAGCGACAAATTCAGACGAACCTCCTTTGGCACAAATAACATAGATCGGCAGACCTTTAGGCAGTTGATCCATAATCGGATCAAGACTGTCAATTAGATCAAAGTAAGGCTTGTTAATAATATGGACGTTTTCCCCTTCAATTTTCCAATCGTCAAAATCACCTGTGTTTCTTACGTCTAAAATAAAAATTTGATCGCCATTAAGAATCTTTTTTGTTAACTCTTGAACATTGATTCCTTTAATCGCCGTTGTTGTCGTCATGGTTCCCCTCCTATAATTCTTTATTAAAATGTCAGGGTCACGTCAGCATCTTTTGCATACGTCAAAAATGTAACGGCACCACCAACATCAATTCCTTCAATAAAATGTTCCTTCTCTAAACTCATAACATCCATTGTCATTTGACAAGCAATCATTTTTACACCCATTTCTGTTGCCATCGAAACAAGTTCATCAACTGGTGGAACATTGTTTTTCTTAAATCCTTCTTGGAAATGTTCTGTACCTGTAGGCATGGGAAGATTTTTATGTGCCTCTTTATGAATTAAATTTAATCCTTCAAAAGTGAAAAATATTTCAACCTCAGCATCTGTAGCAGCGGCTGCTGTTGCAATATTAAAAACTTTGTAAGCATCAAACATTCCACCATTTGCAGCGATAATTGCCATTTTCAATGATACTCTCTCCCTTTTTTAATGAAGTTTATTTGTTGGACCCGTCCATTCTTTCATACCAAGTACCACATTTCTCACTTGATTGAATCCTTTTTCAGCAAGCTTTTGTGCTGCGAAATCACTTCTGCTGCCAGTGCGACATACAACATGGACTTCATCATTTTTATCTAACTCTTCAAAGCGCTCTTCAAGCTCTCCTAACGGAATATGAACAGCTCCCGGAATATGACCAAAAGCATATTCTGCAGATTCTCTTACATCCAAAATGGTGATTTTTTCATCACCTTCTAATTTTCTAAAAAGTTCGTCAAGCGTCACAACATGAGGATGTTTGGTTTCCGTTTTTTCTTCTTCCGAACTTGCTTTTCGAAGGTAATGTTTTAACGTATCTCCCTCTTCAACCGTTCCAAGATATTGATTCCCCGTACTTTCAGCCCATGCTTTTATATCAGCCGTTGAACCTTTATCAGTCGCTTGGATTTCCATCACTTGACCAGGCTCAAGCGTATTCATTTCCTTTTTTGTTTTAACAATTGGCATCGGACATGCTAGCCCTTTTGCATCTAACGTTTTATTTACTGTTACTTCCAATTTCTTCACCTCCCTGACATCTTTTATTTTCTTTCTAAATCACCTTCCCAATCCAACATTCCACCTACCATATTCTTCACCTTATATCCTTTGCCTTTCAGGAATTCAGCAGCTCGTCCACTTCTAGCACTGGATCGACAAACTAAGATATGTTCTTTGCTTTTATCAATTTCACTAAGTCGATCCTCAAGTTCTCCAAGTGGGATATGGTGTATACCAGGAATGGCTCCTTCTGCTATTTCATCATGTTCACGAACGTCGATGATGCTATCCCGCTTGCCTTCATTTATGCGATGTGATACTTCGGTCTGCGTATAAACTCAATTTTTATACAGAAAGTCTAGAAAGCAAAAAAAGGAAGCGAATCATCGCTTCCTTGTCAAAAGTATTTCAAAGAGTCTTATTACAACACCTTATAAACCTTCATGTATCCGTCTAGAATATAAATTTATTAGAAGTAATTATTCATTTTGAATAAAATTCCACCGTTCCATTCAAAACGTTAGATTGACCATAGTTGTTTAACTTTTGCGAGAATGTCAAACAAATTGCTCTTAACCACAATCACATTAATTATAAATGGAAGCCGTATTTTACAGCGTTTGATTATTTGTTTGTATTTTATTTGGACTAACAGTGGTCACTTTTGCGGTCACTAAAATAGTCTAAACGCTTCTATTTTCAAGGTTATGGTACAGTCCATTATCCGATCAATCTCAAATTTACCGCTACCTCCCAATCTTCTTTAGCACCTCATCCAAAGGCTCCGGTTTCAAAAACTCCACTGGCGAAACACCCTTCTCAAACGTAAACGAATCCCCTTCAATCACAATCACATACTTCCCATTCACCTTCGCAATATGGAGACTTACTCCGAAATCAGATAACATCGCCTTCACATCAATATGGTCTAGCTTGAGCTTTAATTCAATTTCCGGCTGATGCTCGATTATTGGTGCAGAGGCCTCTACTACCTGCTCTGGCGTCCACTTTTCCTGCATCTCACGAACTGGTGTATTCGACCATGCTTCAATGTACTCTTCTTCTTGCTGACGCTCAGGACTCTCCTCTTGATACGTTTCTGCAATATGCTGTTGAGCCATCTGAATGACTTGTGTTTTCACAATCTCGGGCATCGATTGATGATACTCAACAAACTTCAAGAAGTCCTCAAAATACCTCGCATGAGACGATTGATGAATTTTCAACTCCCACTCCTCAAGCATGCCCTCTTCCGGCATGTAGGGGTACTGGATTGATTTCATATTTTTCGTTGTTATTGCCCTTTCAACGTGACGAATCATTGTTTTCTCATCAGTAATAGAGGCCACTTTTTGTTCAAAATCACATTTTAAGACAAATACAAAGGGCTCATCAAAATACTTATTAAACTTTGCTCTTAAAACAAGAAGCGCTCCACCTCTTATCGCACTTGTGTCCATATAGGCACGCACTAATTGTTCGCTATTGTCTTTGAAATCTTCTGAAGTCTGTGCTGTTCGAATCCGATTGAACATATTATAATTCGGATTTGTATCAAGATTATAACCTGGTTCAACGATAAATCTTCCAATCTTCGTCGGTACTTGATCTGACTTTGGATTCCTTTCTACTTTACGCTTCGCTACTTTCATTAATTCTCCATCTAAAAAATCCTTGAGTGTACTCTCTTCATAAGAAGCTTGATCGAGTGTTTGATAATGCTTAAACGCTTTATCAGCTTGTTCTCCTTGACCATCAACTTGCAACACAAAAAATGATAAATATTGTATATCAAAATCCATTCTCAAATCACCTATCGCATCATTGTTTGTAATTATAACTTCCGTATTATACCATCGTTTATTTAGGAAAAACATTAAAAAGAGAGACAATCATAACAAGATTGTCTCTCTTTTCATATCTTTCACATTCAGTTCAGCGATTATCAAAATATCTTTCAAGAATTCGTTTAATGTGATCTGTATGTTTTGACTGAATGTTATAGTGGTCTCCCAATAATTCAGTTACAAATTCTTCTTCTCCTTGGGATCGTATAAATCCAGCTACATCATCTATTTGCTCATTAGTCACCATTTACATAAACATCATATGTATCATGTGTTTCGTTGTTTACATTGTTATTCCCGTGAATGAGTCCAAAGAACGGAAGAGAACTACTTCCATTTGTATTGCCCATCACGCGATCGTTAATGTCTTCCATCATCTCACTCCTTTCTTTATTAGTGTTCGTTTCTTTCTCATATATACTCGTTTATTTTCTCAAAAGAGCACCTCTTTTTTAAATACAAAAATGAAAGGTAAGATTATCCATTCATCAATCTACATTCTTTTTATTTTTCCCTTTTACAAATCGATAGGCCAAAAAGGCAATGTAAAGTGGTGTAGCAATATAAATAAGATAAGGAAAAGGTCCATATGAACCTATGTAGATAATATATAATGAACATCCCAGGAAAATCGTTATAATGGTCCCATACTTAGGTAAAGGAATTTCTTTAAGGCTTGGTATGCGTATCTTACTTACCATCAAAAAGCACAAAGCCGTAAAGACAACTGTTGTAATAATATTAGGTACAAGATCCCCAAATAAAGTTAGAATAGCTAATATACCACCTGCTGCTGTAATAGGAACCCCCACGAAATAATGTAGAGATGATTTGTTTGTACTAACATTAAACCTTGCCAATCTAAAAGCACCGAATAACGGAAATAAACCGGCTACCATAATCCCTAATAAATCAAACTGATAAAAATATGTATAGAAAACTAAAAATGATGGGGCAACTCCAAAAGTTACGATGTCAGCTAATGAATCCAATTCCTTACCTAAAGCACTATCCGCTTTTAACATCCTTGCTAACCTACCATCCATACTGTCAAGCATCATCCCAATTAATATTAATATAGCGGCATTTCTATACTGTCCACTTGCAGCATATCCAATCGATAAAAAGCCACAATATAGGTTTCCTAATGTAAACATGTTCGGAATACTTTTCGTAATACGCATTACCTATCCTCACAATCCTCTCTTGCTTGCTGCTTTTTTAGTAGCTCATGAAATAAATTTACTATTTCATCTGTTGTTAAAGTCGTCTCACCACCAGCTTGAACAAAGGTCTCGCTTCCTCCACCTTTCCCATTAATGAGAGGAAGAATTTGCGAAATGATGGCTTTAATATTCATTAAAGAGTTTTTTCCTTTTGTTGCAACGATTTGAATCCGCTTATCATTCAATGAAGCAAAAAATACAGAAGCATCATTCGATTCTCTAACGAGAACTTGGGCAATTATTTTCAATTCATTTATTGAACGATTATTATATATTTTAATAATTGGACTTTGATTATTTTGTAATTCACGAGCTTCCCTAGAAAGCAACTCATTTTCGAGCTGTTTTACTTTTTGTTCAAGTTCTTTTTGATTATCCAGGACCCTCTTTACTGCTTCTGGGATTTGATGTTCAGGACTTGAAAGCATTGTCGTTAACTCCATTAGAGTTGTATGCTTTTGATTCATTTGTTTTAATACACGGTAACCACATACAAACAATAGGCGAACCATTTTTTTATGTCTTTCCCAACCTAAAATCTTTATTGCCATCACTTCCCCTGTAGAAAGAGGATGTGTACCACCACATGGGTTATAATCAATTGAAGGAATCATTACTAAGCGAATATCTTCATTAACAGAAGGTTCTTTACGAAGTTGATATTGCTTTGTTTCAGACATCTTAATCCATTTCGACTTAATTGGATAATTGTTTAAAATGATCTGATTTGCTCGCTTCTCTACCTCATTAATTTCAATATCGGTAAGCTCTTCTACATTTAAATCAATGGTTAAGAGATCTTTTCCGAGATGAAAACTAATGGTTTTATAACCAAAAATATCTTCTAAAACAGCGGATAGTATATGCTGTCCAGCATGTTGTTGCATATGATCGAAACGTCTTTCCCAATTAATGACGCCTTCTATTTGGTTTCCTTCCAATTCATCAACTGGACGATCAAGGAAATGTCTTATCTCTCCATTCACACTTTGTACATCTAACACTGGTATTCCATTCACTTCGCCAATATCATGGGGCTGTCCTCCCCTGTAGGATAGAATGCTGTTTGATCTAAAACAACATAACATTCCTCTTCTGCATGCATTACTTTAGTAATCGTAGCTGTGAATTTGTTTTCATACGCATCTATATAATACAATTTCTTCGTCATATCCATTCTCCATTCTAAAAACAACCTAATTACAATAGTAGCATTAAACTCTCTTCGTATAAATAGTAAGACTTTAGAGATACTTTTTTATGAAGGGAGTGTTTTAAATGACACAAAATATTAGTGAAATTATGTCAAAGGATGTTGTGACCATAAATTTTGATCAATCTATTCAAGAAGCAGCATCATTAATGAAATCTTATGATATTGGTTCGATTCCGGTTGTTAAAAATGGTCAACTTGTTGGAATTATTACAGATCGTGATATTACTCTTCGCTCTACTGCAAGTGGTAAAGATAGCCATATTTCAGTTAAAGAATGCATGTCAACAAATTTAACTGTTGCTTCACCTTCAACAGACCCACATGAAGCTGCAAACATAATGGCGCAACACCAAATTCGTCGCTTACCTGTCGTCGAGAATGGTCAAATTGTCGGAATCGTAGCAATAGGCGATTTAGCAACTGAGAATATCTATGAGAATGAAGCCGGTGAAGCATTATCAGAAATCTCAGAACATCACCATAATCAATAAAGATAAACGTACTGAAAAATCCGAGAGCCTTTTTGAGGGGATTTATCTCACAAAAGGCTCTGCTTGTTTTAGTTAAACAAATAAAAACAGGTTGGAAATGTTCCAACCTGTTAAGCCAAATTATTCATTGATTCCATTAAACTGCTGTTCTGCTTGTTGAACAAGACGTTTTGTTATCTCTCCACCAACAGAACCATTAGCACGAGCAGTCTCGTCAGACCCTAAACGAACCCCAAACTCCTCAGCGATTTCATATTTCATTTGATCTAAAGCTTGCTCAATTCCTGGTACAAGAAGCTTATTGCTACTAGAGTTATTAGCCATTTTCTTCACCTCACTTGATCTGTTGTAGTCCTATCGTTTGTAAAGATCCGTTTTCCTATGTAAGAAGAAGGTTGGTAATATGTTGAATTTTTCATCATGAGGACAAACAGTCTCAATCCTCTTTTTTTTAATTATTTTAATTTTCTAACACTAAAAATAGACCTTCATGATATAATCTCACTAAAGATTATTTCGCCCCTAGAAAGAAGGTATATTGATGGAAGCTAAACAAATTAAGACTGCTTCTACACCATTACAATCAAAAACATCTTATAGAATCTTACTTATTATTGGTTTTGTTCATTTGCTTAATGATGCTATTCAAGCTCTTGTACCTGCAATGTTTCCAATCTTACAGCAATCAATGGGATTAACCTTTACACAGTTAGGTTTAATTGCTTTTGCTTTGAACCTTACCTCTTCACTTATTCAACCCTTTGTTGGCATTTATACAGATAAGAAACCTAGCCCTTACGCACTACCTATTGGATTATGCTTTACTTTAATTGGAGTATTTGGGATTGCTTTAGCACCTTCCTTTTGGTTTGTGATCATTTCTGTCTTATTTATTGGTCTAGGATCAGCTACCTTCCATCCAGAAGGCTCACGGGTCGCTTATATGGCTGCTGGTAACCGACGTGGTTTAGCGCAATCCATTTATCAAGTTGGTGGGAATGCTGGTCAAGCATTAGCCCCGTTGATTACAGCTCTAATACTTGTTCCCCTAGGGCAGTTTGGCTCGATTTGGTTTACAATAATTGCTGCTTTAGCAATAATTATGCTACTTTACATAGCACGTTGGTATAAATTTAAAATGACCGAATTTAATAACAACAAAAAATCTAGTCAAGAAAAGACAAATCATTCGAGTGATTCCAGCAAAAAGGTGATAACGTTCGCAGTTATTTTGCTTATCTTTTTAGTTTTTGCTCGTTCATGGTTTCATGCCGGCATTTCAAACTTTTATGCTTTTTACGTAATTGATCAATTTGGCTCAACGATTGCACAAGCACAAGTTTATTTATTTGTTTTTTTAGCGGCTGGTGCTATCGGAACGTTTGCTGGCGGACCGCTTGCCGATAAATATGGTAAGCGAACCATTTTAATCTTTTCTATGCTTGGCTCAGTACCTTTTACACTCCTTTTGCCTCATATTGGTCCAATCTCTGCTTACTTTGTAATATTTTTAATTGGTTTTATTATTTTATCAAGTTTCTCTGTATCTGTTGTGTATGCGCAAGAGCTTGTACCCGGGCGGATAGGTTTAGTTTCTGGACTCATTGTAGGATTAGCTTTTGGGATGGGAGCGATAGGTTCAGTTGCATTAGGAATCCTTGCTGATCTTATTGGTCTTCAAAAAACTTTTATTATCATTACAAGCCTCCCAATCATTGGTTTATTAACTTTTTTCCTGCCTTCTGATAAATGGATTAAAAATAACAACCAAAAATAAAGAGCTGATTCAAGAGGTAGTACAACCTCTTGAATCAGCTCTTTGATACATCGTAAAAATGTTAAATCAAAGATCCTTGTACGGAAAGAATCTTGTCCAGATTTTTCAATTCTAGTTCATTAAATTTATTCACCATTTTGCCGTGTTCTATATTGAATTTTGCTTCATCTAAGGAACAACATACATCAACTGAACAATTAATTTCTGCTAATTTCCTGCATAGATGCAGCATTTCAAGGTCATTCTCAATTTTTTGTTTTTGTGATTTTGTTAAGCTGTCTAAATTATCAAGGATTCCTTCGATACTTTCATAGGTTTGTAGTAATTTTAGAGCGGTCTTTTCACCAATTCCTTTAACACCAGGATAATTATCACTACTATCTCCCATAAGTGCCTTTAAATCAATCATTTGTCTAGGGTTAATTCCTTTTTCTTCAAGAAATAAAGCCTCGTTATAAACTGCATAATTGCCGTATCCTTTTTTAAGTAAGATAACGGAAATATTCTCTTTTAGAAGCTGTAGAATATCTTGATCGCCTGTGAGAATGTACACTTCTGAATCCTCACTTAATGTTTGAGCTAATGTTCCAATACAATCATCAGCTTCATAACCCACTAATCCGATATTAGGAATATCTAATTCTGTTACGACTTCTTTTACTAAATCAAATTGTGGAACTAATTCAATTGGTGGTTCTCCACGATTTGCCTTATAATCAGAATACAATTCTGTACGATACGTTTTGCTTCCCATATCCCAACAGCATACTACGTGGGAAGGCTTGAACTCATTAACCGCTGTAAACAAGTGTTTAATAAATCCATGTATCGCATTTGTCGGTACTCCATTGCTATTAATCATATAATACCCACTCATAGCAGTAGCAAAAAAAGAGCGAAACAATAAAGCCATCCCATCTACTAATAGTACTTTGTCTTTTTCCACTTTAATAACCTCTCCTTTATAACGGAAAAGACATGTGGGTTACACATGCCTCTTTACGATTCCAACCATTTTATTTACTTATTGTACTATAAATTACTGTTGATATGTCGATTCAATTATTGCCATTATTTTAGGATCAATTTAATTGCGCATATTTGTGATCGGCCACCAATGAAAACCATCTTTCTTTAACAAATCATCTGCTTCCTTCGGTCCCATTGTTCCCGATTCATACGTCGCAAGGTGAACATCTTTACTCTCCCATGCCTTTGAAATGGAGTCGATAAATGTCCATGATAGATCAACCTCATCCCAATGTGCAAAGTTCGTTGCATCCCCTTGAATACAATCATAAATTAAACGTTCGTATGCTTCCGGCGTGTTTGATGTATCCACACAATCATGACAATAGTCTAATTGAACTGGTGTCGTTTCACCTGAAGTACCAATCTTCTTCCCATTTAGATGAAGGGTAAGACCTTCATCAGGTTGAATTGAAATAATTAGTAAATTCGAATACATTTTTGAGTCTTCGTTGTAATATAAGTTCATAGGTCTATCTTTAAATTGAATGACAATTTTAGTTGATTTTTCCTTCAATCTTTTCCCTGTACGAATATAGAATGGCACACCTGCCCAACGGTGATTATCAATTAATAATTTACCAGCTACATATGTTTCAGTAAAAGATTCAGGGTTTACATTTTTTTCTTCTCGATAGCCAATTACATTACCTTCATCAACGTTTCCTGCTTCATATTGTCCCCTAACGAAGTAATTAGGAACTTGCTCAGGAGTTAAGTCTCTCAAAGCACGTAATACTTTAATTTTTTCACTTCTAATTTCATCAGTAGTTAATTTAATTGGTGGTTCCATAGCAAGTAGAGAGACCATCTGAAGCATATGGTTTTGAACCATATCACGAAGAGCTCCTGATGTTTCGTAATAACCGCCACGGTCCTCTACTCCCAATGTTTCACTTGATGTAATTTGAATATTAGATATGTATTGATTATTCCACAATGGTTCAAAAATAGCATTGGCAAATCGAATGACTTCAATATTTTGAACCATATCTTTACCAAGATAGTGGTCAATCCGATAAATTTCGTCTTCTCTAAACGCTTGACGAATTTCATTATTTAGCTTTTCTGCCGATGGTAGATCTCTTCCAAAAGGCTTTTCGATGATTAGTCTAGTCCATCCGCTTGTTTCCGTTACTTTTTCTTCTTTTAAATTTTGAGCGATTGTACCAAAGTACTCAGGAGACATCGCCATATAGAAAATCCGATTTCCAGGTATCCCATAGTCACGCTCTAATTGTTGTAATAACGAATCTAGATCATGATAAGATGCTTTATTTGTCACATCAAATGGCAAATAATAAAAATGAGAACAAAACTTTTTAATTAGTTCTTCACTTTCATTCTTCGGCAAGGAATCAGTTACCTTTTCTCGAAGAACTTCATCTGTCCAATCTCTTCTTGCAACACCAACTACAGCAAACTCCTCTGATAGCTTTCCCGCTTTATATAATTTAAAGATGGACGGGAATAATTTTCTTTTTGCTAAATCCCCCGTTACACCAAAGATCACTAAAGTTGTTTTAGGATTATTCGTATTTGTCATGTTATTCCGGCCTCTCTTTACTTAGTTCCTATAAAAAAAGTAACTCAAATGAACATCAGAAGTCAACTTTTCAGTTCTGATATTACTTTACTGTTAATAATCGATTGTTTCAACTTAAAAAATAAAAAAAATGTCTAACCAGGGAGAAGGCAGCCGGTTACCTATAGGAGGAAAAAGGAAATAATCTTTTTTTATTTATTAATTTGCACCACTCTAGCCATATTATCTTTAAATATTAATTAAAGTTTTTATTCCTCATCATTCTCATTTACAGACAAATACAGCATGAAGGCACTACTGTATTATTACACTTTTGCATTAAAGGTAGTTTCTGTCTCTTTTAGCAACTACCTTTATTGCTTTTATTGTTCTATATTAAACTTCTCTTTGCAATTCTAGTTCATTTACCTTCCGTATTTCATTTTTATAACTCTTTATCTATACGGAACCCTTTAATCAATTTATTATACAAATAAAATGTCGAGATACCTTCTCTTATAGAAAATAAAATAAAAATTTTAAATTAATTGTTCTTACTATTCGTTGCTAATTACCAAACCCACATAAAATTAGTCATTTTTCTTATGGCAACGCAATACCACATTCCCGATTTTCCCTTTAAAATCTGACATTAATTTTTCATGTTCATCTAAAATATCAAAGAGTAGCGGGTCTATACTAGGCTTTAGTTCCAATTCAATTCCTTCATTCTCTTGTGAATCATTAAACATTAGTCTCTCAATTCTAATATAACCATGATTTATAAGAAGATCTACCCAGTCGCTATCCTGATTACATTCTGAAAATTGATAGAAATCTTTTAGTCTAGTTTGTTCTTCTTTACTGATAGATTGAAGCACAATCATTTCATTTAAAATAAGCGTTCCGCCTTTTTTAAGGGTTCGCATACACTCACTTAAAGCCTTCGTGATATCAACAAAGGAAAGTACAGATTCAACCACGATTAAATCGAATGTTTCTTTCTTAAAGGGTAGGTTTTCAACAGATGCCATAAGAATCTTAGCATTTAAATTCTGATTAGCGATACGATCTTTCGCTTTTTTCACCATCGTCGAATGATTATCAACTCCATAAATATTGCATTTATACGTATTGGCTAAATGAACAACTGTCCCACCTAAGCCACAACCAAGATCTAACACTGTCTTTGTTTCATCAAGGTCTTCGTTTTCAAACATTTTATATGAACTCGCTGCACCACCCGGATGTGCATGATTCACTTCAAGTTCAGCTAAGAAATCTAAATAGCTGTATTTTCTCATTACTCACACCATCCTTTATACCTAGACTATGTTCTTTTTCCTCATGTTGTTCATTTGGACAATCGCTCATATTTGTCTATTTATAGGCCTTATTACAAACAAAACTCTATTTTTACTAATAAGATAGAATTGAAACTTTAGTTTTTAGAAAGGAGCGATTGTCATGTCTTACTATGATTTATGTTGTAGATATCACGGGAAAGTTGTAACGATTACTTGCTTAGACGGAAGAAGATACTCTGGTAAAATTACACATGTTACAGATACTCATGTATACCTTCAACCAACAGGAAACTTTGGCGGGTTTGGGTATGGATGGGGCTATTATCGCCCTTGGGGTTGGGGAGTGCCAATTGCATTAGCTGCTATTGGTGGTTTTGCCCTAGGTGCAGCATTATTTTGGGTATAGCTGAATGAAAAGGGTAAGGCTGGGACATAACTAGAGTGTTTTATTGACAAATCTGGTCATAGTAACGTATATTTCCGGTGCGGATGCTAAGTAACGACGTCATTACGGTCGATTTTTCATTAATAAAACCTCTATTGTCCCGGCTTCTTTTTTAATTTTATAAAGATATAGTGTTACAAAGAGGAATTTTAATAGTAATAGCCTATGCCTCTTCTTATTGTTCTGTTTGGGCTTAAATCTAACTATGAAATAAAACTACGGTAAATGAAATTTACAAGCCCACATGAAAAAATCGCATTGAATTCTCGTCCAATACGATTTGTCAGAATGCTTATAATGATTCGATATCGACTCCATCGACATACTCCATTTGTTTTAACGTATAGTAAACATCGGTTGTATAAATCTTTTCATTAACAAGAAGTATGACATCCATTTGTTTTGCTTCACTGTCTTTTAAATCTTTTACTCGTACTTTCTTTGCTTTCATATGATTTTGTTTTAATTCTTTTAAAATGGCCGTTAATTGATTTTCAGAATGTACAATGATTCTTGCCTTTAGTTCCTTCTCTCGCAATGCTCTTGGCCCAATAAATTTAAATAAGAATGGTAAGATTTCAACACTAATTAACAGCAAGACGGTTGCTATTATTGCTTCTAGCCAAAATCCAGCTCCTGAGGCGATTCCTATTCCTCCTGCTCCCCAGATCATAGCTGCTGTTGTTAGTCCTGAGATCATATCATTATTCCGTCTTAAAATGACACCGGCACCAAGAAACCCAATTCCAGAAACGATCTGCGCAGCTAGACGTAATGGATCCATCGGTTTGCTTAATTCTTGTGAATAATGTTCTGCTCCAATAATTGAAACATGTGTGAGTAAGCAACTCATAATTCCAATAACAAGGCATGTTTTTAACCCAAGCGGTTTTCTTTTTAATTCTCTTTCCAATCCAATAACAATACAAAGAATAGTCGCAATCATTAGTTTAAATATAAAGCTATTTGGTTCCATTTCAAAAATCATTTCATTCCCCCAACTTTTTTCTACTACATATTCGGTTAATAGGAGAAGAATTCCTTTTTAATCATCATAATGTTTTCGTTAAACCGACCTGTTAAAACGTCGTTTCTTTTATTAAAGGTGCCCATTTTTAAAAAGAGGGTGTCTTAAATGGTCATCTATAGTCCATTTAAGACACCCTCGAAACAATAGCAAAGCTATTATCATCTTTTAAGCTTTTACTAAAGTTTCTATCTTTCAATTAATTTGTCTGGATAAACATTTGAACCCACGCACCATGATAGAAGCCAACACCGATAGCATTATACTCCGGTTTTAAAATATTTTGTCTATGACCAGGTGAATTCATCCAATCTCTCATGACTTGTTCAGGGGTTGTTTGTCCTTTGGCAATATTTTCACCAGCTGAACGATAACTAATTCCAAACGTTCGAAGCATGTCAAAAGGAGAACCATAGTTAGGACTATTATGCGAAAAATAATTTGCGTTAATTAAGTCCTCTGCCTTCTTATGTGCAACATTTTTCAAATCAGCACGGTGCTGCAATGGTTGTAGACCACGTTGACGTCTTTCTTGATTGACTAAAGACACCACTTGATCCTCAAAAGCACTATGATGCGATGCCTCAGGCTTTAAGCGGATGACTTCGCCCACTTGCATGTTCGTTGGTACAACATCAGGATTTAAGCGCATTAGTTCACGATAATCAAGACCATACCGTTGTGCAATAAACCAGAAGGTGTCACCTCTTGATACTTTATAATGAGAAAAAGGTGGTTCATTAAACATCTTAACTGCTGCGTCTGCTTGAGGTTGAACTGAGAAGATTGACATCATCA
Source organism: Halalkalibacter krulwichiae (assembly GCF_002109385.1). NCBI lineage: Bacteria > Bacillati > Bacillota > Bacilli > Caryophanales > Bacillaceae > Halalkalibacter > Halalkalibacter krulwichiae. The sequence continues at coordinate 2,381,831 of NZ_CP020814.1, forward strand.
GAACAATACCAAGCATAAATACGTTTACTCGTTTCATTTCATACCTCCGCTAAATGTTTTGTTCAATTATATTTTCTCTACCTTGAACAAAACGATGCACAGAAACGGTAAATTTCCAATGTTAATTTTATTAATTTCTTTGAGCAAAAAAATAAGCCAAGTCGAACTAAAGCCCTTTTACCCTATTCTGTCAAGTTGTATAACATTTCTTACCATTCATTCTGTTTCAAGAAATCATACCAAGCTATTCTATTTGCTTTTCAAATGAAGTACTTGGACAGTTCAATAGTAAAGGGCTTACTGTATCATGATAAAGTAATTCCAGAGAGTGCATAGCCCTCGTGCAAATTGTATAAAGTAACTTACTTTCATTTTTATTTGCATAAATTGATGAAGATACATTCGGAATTATTACAGCATCAAACTCTACCCCTTTTGCAAGGTAAGAGGGGATAATCAACACACCAGAATCGAAGCCTGCAGAATCCTTTGTGATTAACCGTACATCTAACTCTTTATGCAATGCATTAAATAATGTTTCACTTTCTGCTTTTGTCTTACAAATAACCGCAACTGTTCCATATGATTCGAGCTTTATCTTAATTCGTCTCGAAAGTGCCAGGATTAAGTCTTTCTTATCTTTCACTTTTATGACTTTAGGCTTTTCACCATTTCGATTAAACGGTTCAATCGATGCTTGCACAATATGTTTAGCAAATTCAATAATCTGACTCGTAGAACGATAGCTCTGTTTCAAATCATATTTAATGATTTCGCTCGACAAAAATAACGTTTCAAGTGTCAGAAAGCTACTCGTGTTGGAATGCGCATAAATCGATTGGTTAAAATCTCCTAACACTGTCCATTTTGCGCGCGGAAACATCTGTCTAATAAAGGCAAATTGAAACGGTGAATAATCTTGAGCTTCATCAATAAAAACATGTTTAATCAGTGTGTTTATTTGGAAACCTTCCAATTTTCCTTTTAAATATAAGTATGGAGTTACATCCTCATAAAGAAAAAACTTTTCTTTAATTTGTTCAACCGTTGTGGAACAAATTTCAGGCCAATGTGTCATGAATTCATTTAATTCCTTTTTGAATAAATTCAAGTAAATAGATGTAACATCTAGAAAGCGAAATTGACTAATGGAATCCCTTACTCTTTTCAGTTTACGCTTTACAACTAACGCTCGTAACAATTCTTGCTCTCGCTCATACTGATAGAATACATCGGATTCTTTTTGTTTCTCTTTTTCAACCTTGTTGTGAACCTTCGTTAAAACTTCTATGTCTAATAACTCTATTTCCCGATCAACCCACTCTTGTTTTTGTTCATTAAGTTCAAAAGCCCTTACTTCTTTTAACAATTGTTCAGAGACTATATGTAGTCTATTTGGGATTGGGATCGTTCGATCAATTCGATAAAAATATTTTTCGATTTTTGCTTTTGAAAATAGAGTATCTTCACGAAAGATAATATCTTTAAAAATCATTCCACTTGAACTTAATGAATCGATTAAATGGTCAATATAATTTATAAATTGAATAGAAGATTTCACTTTAATTCCTTCAATCCGTGCAGCATATTGTGGGTCTTCTTTTCTATGTAGGACATACTCCATTTGATCAAACTGATCTTCTAGACGCCAATTAGAACCTAATCTATGTTGCAAATAAGACTGAAATGTTGTCTGCTGCATATTTTCTTCTCCGAGCTCTGGAAGGACCGTTGAAATATAACTCGTAAATAAAGGATTTGGAGAGAACAGAACAATCTCATCAGCCGAAAGAGTGTCACGGTAACGGTAAAGTAAGTAAGCAACTCTTTGTAAGGCCGCTGATGTTTTTCCACTTCCTGCTACTCCTTGTACAATTAATAGACGGCCTTTTTCATTACGAATAATTTGATTTTGTTCTTTTTGAATAGTAGCAACGATATTCTTCATCTCAGAATTTGATTGATTGCCCAACACTTCCTGAAGCAATTCATCTCCAATTGTAATTCCAGTATGAAACATATGTTGGATCTTACCATTTTTTATAATAAACTGTTTCTTAACTTTAATATCTCCAGCAATCGTTCCCATTGGGGTGTCGTATTGTCCCGCGCCAACTCCATAGTCATAATACAAACTAGATATTGGAGCACGCCAATCATAAACGTAAAATTCCATTCCTGTCTGATCAACAAAAGACGAAGTTCCAATATAAATTGACTCAGAATTGCTCTCACCATTTTCTAAAAAATCGATCCTTCCGAAATAAGGAGAATGTTTTAACTTGTGTAGATTGTTTAATTGTTTAATGTCGTGCTTATGCCTTCTTTCGCTCTCTGACATAAGTTCAGCCTGTTGTTTAATACTTGCAAATGTTTCGGCTGCCTCTTCAGCATTATCTAAATTAACGGTTACATCTTCCCAGAAATTTTTTCGAATATTGATTACATCGGTTTTAACGTCACCGAGTTTTTCTTTTAAGTCATGTTCCCTTACTATCACTTCACTTAATACAAAATCCACACGTTCCTGCTCTTCTTTCCATTCTTTTTTGTTCATTCGCACACTCCATATGAAAGGATTTGGTTACATTAGTGGTATATAACAAATTCAATAAAGATATGTAAACATCCTTCAAAAATTTTAGTGAGTAACCGTTTTCTAAGCTATTTACGAATCGACTTATTAAACTCAATCTTCATTGGATAAAAAAGAACCTTATGAATAATGGTGTTCAACGCGAACAAGCTAATAGAAAAGGAGGCTCACTTATGTCAGACACTTATATTCAAAGCATTCTTAACCAAGTTCAAAAAACAATTGATCAATCTCTTACTGAATTAATGGAGGTTAAAATGATACGTGAAAATGACCCAACTGAATTTTCGTATCTACAACATGAATTAAACGAACTTGAAGAGAAACTAGCCTCTCTATTACAAGATCAAAATTGCAGCTCTTATTACCCAAGTTTACAAGACGCTCATAAACGAATTTGTGAAGTGCAAGATATTATGATTAAAGGGATCTAAACAGCTTAAAAAAGCCGCTGAAAAAGAGAGATGACCTCTTTTTCAGCGACTTTCCTTTCAGCCCGCTCCCTTTCACTAATAGTGCTCATTGAACCATGCTTGCGCTTGTTCTACTTCTTCCCTTACTAATTGATGACCACCCTCTACCCAATACTCTGTTACATTTGCATTAGCCTTTTGCAAGTTATCGATTAACTCTTTTGTTTCATTAAACGGTATGAGCGGATCCCGTTTACCGGCTCCTACAAATACATTGACATTTGATAGATTTGGCAATTGCACTTCGCGTCTTGGTACCATCGCATGGAATAATATTGCTCCATTTAATGCTTTTTCATGATGATACATCATACTCGCCGCAATATTTGCTCCGTTCGAATAGCCAATAGCTACAACCTGATTGCGATCAAATTCGTATTCCTCCGCTTTTTCATTTACAAATTCATTTAATTCATTGGTTCTAAATAGTAAATCTTCCTCATCGAACACTCCTTCGGACAGACGTCTAAAAAAACGAGGCATACCATTTTCTAAAACGTTTCCTCGTACACTTAAGACTGATGCACCTGGTGCGATCATATCGACTAATGGTAATAGGTCATGCTCATTTCCGCCTGTTCCATGTAGTAATAGAAGTGTTGGGCCACCCTTGTTTATTCCCTTTTTAAACAAATGTTTCATCTGCACATTACTCCTTTGTTTGTAATGGTTTTAATTTCGCTTCAATTTCAGTTCTTCGACTTTCAAAATATGGAGGTAGTGACAACTTTTCTCCTAAATGTTCAAACGCTTCATCCGCCTCAAAGCCAGGACCATCCGTTGCAAGTTCAAATAGAATTCCATTAGGTTCTCGAAAATATAGAGATTGAAAATAGTATCGTTCTACAAACCCTGAAGTTGGAATTCGTCTTTTCTTCAAATAGTCAACCCAACCTCTTAATTCTTCTTCAGATTCTACCCTGAAAGCAACATGATGTACGCTCCCTCGTCCTGGTCGCTCGCGTTTGTCCTCTCCATTTTCTTCAAGGAATATTTCTGCCCCCGCTCCACCTTCACCTGTTTCAAATACCCGAAGCTTTCGATCTTGAAATGTGAATGGGTTTTTTTCTTTAAAACCTAATACATCCGTTAGAACGTTCGCGGTTAAGTCAGCTTTGGAAACCGTTAATGTTATTGGTCCTAAACCAATAATTCCATGTTCAACAGGCACAGAGCTTTTATGCCATGGCGTTCCCCTGCTACACCATGATTTGTTTCATCTGATACAAGCTCTAATCTTTGTCCTTCAAAATCAAGAAACGATAATGATTGACGTCCATACTTTGTCACTATTGAGTCCTGTTTAACATTGTATGTTTCAAAACGATTTTTCCAATATGTAATTGATTCATCTGTCGGAACTCGTAATGAAGTTAAAGAAATGCTATTTGTGCCATGATACGTATGTCCAGCGAATGGAAGCTCAAAAAAAGTAAGATCGGTTCCAGGGTTCCCTCTTTCATCTGCATAGAACAAATGATATACCGATGTGTCATCTTGATTTATTGTTTTTTTCACAAGTCTTAAACCAAGTATTTTCGTATAGAAATGATAGTTTTCTTTCGCATTCGCAGTAATTGAAGACACATGATGTTGTCCTAACAAAGGTTTCATAATCATTCTTCCCCCTCCATATTACGTCTAGCTTTCTTTAATAAATATAGTAAATGCTTTTGCTCCTTTTCAGTGAGACCTGAAAATTGTTCTGCTTGATAGGCTTCTTGTTTAGGGACGAGTTCTGCATATACCTTTCTACCTTCAGATGTTAAAGAGATATGCTTCGTTCGCCATTCTTGTTTTTTTTCAACAAGTCCACTTTTCTCCATTTTAGAGAGCATTTGTGTAATATTCCCTTTCGTCACAAGTAGTTTATCCGCTAGATCTTTCTGTGAGATTGGTTGATGGGCTCCAATTTGGACAAGTAGATCAAACTGTGCAATGCTTAATCCCCATTTTTTTAAATGTTGATTAGATCGTCTGTTACTAAGGTGATAACATTGAGCTAAGCGGTACCATAGTAGAACCCCCAGTCTTTTTTGTTTTGAACTTTTAACAGACATTTATGTGCCTCACTCCTTTTCCTTCCATACGTATCAGTTTATAACTAAACTGATACAATGTAAATATATTACTTACTAATATTTAGTTCCCTTATTATTCACCAAAAAGAGTCCCTCAGTATGAAATTGAAGGACTCTTTAAAGTGATCGCTATTTGTTATTTAATTCAGATAGAATTGGAAATAATTGATCTAAGTGTGTAATCTCATAAGTAGGTTGCACTTCATTACGCTCTTTATTATGGCGATTAATCCATACAGACTTCATTCCCACTCTTGATGCACCTAGAATATCTGTCATTAAATTATCCCCTACCATGATTGCTTCGTCTTTTGTCATAGCCATTTTCTCAAGAGCATGGTCAAAGATTGACGGGTCCGGTTTCCCTCTTCCAAATGCTCCAGAAATAATAATATGATCAAAATATGGAACAAGTTCTGGTGTAATTGTTAACTTTGTATTTTGTAAATCTGGAGAACCATTTGTTAAAAGCAATAGTTGGTAATTTCCTTTGAGCTCATCCAAAATTTGAAATGATTCTTCGTAGACAAATGGAAGTTTCCTACGCTCTGCAGGAAACCGTTCAGCCAACTCTTCCCCAAAATCCGGATCTTCGATTCCTAATGCTTTTAATCCTCTTGTCCAAGCCTCTTTACGATAACTAGGTACAATTTCTTTCATTTTACGAAAGTTTTCTTCATCATCTAAGAAATTACCCCATAAACCTTCAAATGGATTAATTCCAATCATTTGCGTAAATTCATAAGTCTCATAGCTAGCATAAAGCTCTCTAGCTTCCTTTCGTACAGCTTCCTCAAGAGCAATTGGATCAACATTGTACTTTTCCTGTGCTACTAGACATGTAGCTTCAAAAGCTTTTTCCACGCTCTTTTGGTCCCAAAGAAGAGTATCATCAAGGTCAAAAAAGATTGCTTTAATCATCGTTTTATTCTCCCCCTGCAACAATTTATCCACTCTATAAGATTACCGCTATAACTGAGAGAAGTAAACTAGATTTGTGAACGATCTGTTATTATCTTGACTCCGACTGGTAAAATTTCTTTAATAATTGATTGAAGAGTCTCATCTTGATGGATCTTCTCATCTAAGATTGAAACAATTCCTTTGTCTTTATGTGTACGAATTAAGCGACCAATTCCTTGTCGTAAACGTAACAACATGTAAGGTAAGTCAACTTCTTCAAACGGATGACTAACAGATTTTCTTTTCGCTTGAAAGACCGGATCGTTTGGCGGGAATGGCAAAGACCAGATGATTACATTAGATAAAGATTCTCCTGGAATATCTAACCCTTCCCATAACCGAACAGCACAAAGAACTGAGTTAATATCCTCTTGAAAATTCGAGATAAGCTGACTTACTTCTTGGTCTCCTTCAAATAGCATGTTCCATTTTGAAAATGTCGGTTCTTTCGTTGCGTATTGTTTAAACATTTGCAATTCTTCTCGAGTTGTAAAAAGCAATAGTGCTTTTCCATTTGTTTCTTCAATTAACCTGGCCGTCATGGCGAGTTTTTCTTGTACAGACGGGTTAAAAGGTGCAAATATCTTCATTTGCTCTTCATAATCGAAGGGAGATTCAACCGTAAACGATTGATATTCTTTAATACCTAAACTATTAGCCATATAAGTAAAGGAGTCATTCGTTGATAGAGTAGCTGAAGTGAAAATAAACGGTATCTTTTTAGAGAATACACTCTCTTCTAAAACTTCTTCTACCATACGTGGCATAATCACAAGTTTTGTTCCAACTTCATCTTCTTCTACCCATGTGATTACATTGTTTTGCTCTACAAAAATAGAAAGCGCATGGCGAATCATATCTAAATGTTCTTCTACAATTTTCAATTGGTATTGATCAATTGTGTACATTTCACTTTCAAAGACAATCTCATCTTCTAAACGTGCAATTAAATGAACCATTTGTCTAGCTTCATCAATTAGAGAAGAAGTGAATGCAAGCTCCCTCCGATTGGATCCCTCAACCGTTTTTGTATGATCACGTAAAACAAACGAAAAATGCATGCTTTGCGAGATTAATTCATCCACTAAGACAGCAAACTCTTCACGTACATCATTTTCTAACAAACGTGTTAACAGTTCCTCGACAATGTCATGACGCAATTGATAGGTCAAAGCCTTTTGTGCTGCAACTTCTAGTAAATGACCTTCATCAAAGATAACTGTGCTAGCTTCAGGCAATAACGGTAATTGGCCTTCACGCTTTCTCGAATCATACGTCCAAACATGCTCCATATAAAAATCATGTGAACAAATAATTAAATCAGAAGACTTTCGATAGTGTTCACGAGAAAGTGTTTGACCACAACGATGACGTTGGTCACATACGAAACAATCCTGAAAAGCGTCCCATCCAATTTCTGACCATTGTTCATCACTTAGCTTAGGGTAATTTTTCCGATCGCCATACGGAAAGAACGACTGCATTGTTTGATTTCCTTTAACGAATGAAGGTAAATCACCATATATATCATCGAAACTTGAATCATATTGATCATTAGACCGTTCTCGATCAAGCTTTTGTAAACATAAATATTGATCTTTTGATTTTGCCAATCTAGCATCTATCTCCAAATTCAAAATCTTTGAAAGCTTATCTATATCTCCGCCTTTTTTTACTAATTGCTCAATTAAAGATTCATCTGCACACGCAATAATCGCTGGCTTTCTCGTATATCTTGCATAACAAATAGCATAAAGTAGATAAACGATTGTTTTCCCTGTACCAACTCCTGCTTCTGCAAACATAATCTTTTTATCAATAAAAGCCTTTTCTAACTGAAAAGCCATGTATATCTGTTCATCACGCAACTCTAATCCTGCCTCTGGTAGGATGTCATAGAAAACATCTCCAATCCATTCATTCAATTGGTCAAAAAATGGTTGGCTTCGATCAAAATTAAAAGGTAATTGCTCGTTTGTAGTCAAAAGGAATGCCCCCGTATCATTTATAAGTCAATTGATAATTATCATTGAAACATTTTAATTTGTCAAAACAAAAAATGTGACTCAAAAAGGTTTTTCCCTTTCAAGTCACAATTTGATTGTTTTGTAGCCTACATTACATTCCCCACTCATGCAACTCTAGTGTTCTAACACCTTGAATTACATAAGGGTCTTTCTCAGCTAACTCTTTAGCTTCTTCAAAAGAACTAGCTTTATAAATGACCATTCCTCCTGCACCATCAACAAACGGTCCTTTAGCAAAGACTTTTCCTTCTTCTTCCAGTTGCTTTAAATAATTTAAATGATCCGGACGATATGTAGCATTTAGTTGTTCATTTTCCATGTGAAGTATTGCAGCGAAATAAGCCATAAGTAAAATCTCCTCTTCATTTGAATGTGTAATTAACTGTTTCCATTATCAATCGATTTAGCATAATATTCAATAATCTCTCGCCTTCTTATAATCCCGATAAAAATACCGTGATCATCAACTACCGGAACAAAGTTTTGAGAAATAGCAAGCTTGAACAGACCCTTCATTTTCGAGTCGATCTTGACGGGCATGTTCTTCACTCTTCTCTTAATATCTTTCAGCTGAATTTGTTCAGCCATTTCAAGAGAGAAGGAATGTGTGTTCTTTATTTGCCAAAGCAAATCGCCTTCGGTCAATGTTCCTATGTATTTACCGTGCCGATCAATGATTGGTACAGCTGAATATTTGTGAAACTCCATTTTCTCAAGTGCTTGTCTCATCGTGGATTCAAGCTCCAAATAAGCGACTTCAGCTTTAGGCAATAAGAAAAATGAGATATTCATAGACGACCTTCCCTTTCACAACAGTTTAGACATCTCAAAATCTATTATACTCGATTATAAGGAAATTTTCCAAAAACTGTTGCTAAGAAATTGCAATTTCATTTTATAATACATATTGAAAGAGGACAACCTTAAAGAGTCATCCTCTGTGGCTAGAACTGTATGAGTTTTTTAATCAAATGAGAAGTTCATAAATTCCGTTTAGTTGCTTCACCCGCTCTTCATCTTGCTCATTTTTAGCATAATCTAATTCATATTGCAAAATTAAATTCAAAATCGTTGCTTCATTGTCTTCAAGATCGCGGACAAACTCATCTTCATTCATATATTGGTTATTTTCGAGTTTATTGTAAATGCGCTGACAAATTTGATGGTTTTCTAGATGATTCGATAATGATTCCCTTAAAAAGGCTAAATTAGTATCCATTTCTGTCACCCCTTCTGAGTTTATGAACTATTTTAGGTTGTGAAAAAAATGAGAAAAAATACATTATTTATAAAGAAAAGAGACTCCCAATAAACTTTGGGAGTCACCATGTAACATTATTATTTTACTTCGACAGTCCAATCATATGGGTCAGCTACTTTGCCTGTTTGAATACCTGTTAGTGTATCGTATAACTTCTGCGATAATTCCCCAATTTGTTTATTGTTAATGATCATTTTTCGACCGTCCCAATTTAATTCACCAACAGGAGAGATGACAGCAGCCGTTCCTGTTCCAAAAGCCTCTTCTACCTGTCCTTTATCATAAGCATCATATAGTTCCTCTAAAGAGATTCTTCTTTCTATAACCGGAACACCCCAATCTTTTAACATTTCTATAATGGACATTCTTGTAATGCCTTCTAATATACTGCCACTTAATTCAGGAGTAATTACCTCTCCATTTATTTTAAAGAATACATTCATACTTCCTACTTCTTCTATGTATTTCTTTTCAACTCCATCAAGCCAAAGCACTTGAGAATATCCTTCTTGTGTTGCCTTTTCCTGTGCTTTATATGCTGCCGCATAATTTCCAGCTGTTTTAGCTGTTCCTGTTCCTCCTCGAACGGCTCTCGTATATTCATCTTCAACGTGAATCCCTACAGGTTGAATTCCCTCTTTATAATAAGACCCTACTGGCGACAAAATAATCATAAATTGATAAGTCTTTGATGGTGCAAGGCTTAAGTTTGGTTCAGTCGAAAATATAAATGGTCTAATGTATAAGGAATTTCCTTCAGCCGTTGGGATCCAATCCTTTTCAATTTCAAGCAATTTTTTCAAACATGACAAAGCAAATTCTTCATCAATCGTCGGAATGCTTATTCTATCACTTGACAGATTTAATCTTCTGAAATTTTTCTCAGGTCTAAATAAAAGGATCCGGTCATCTTCTGTTCGATATGCTTTTAATCCTTCAAATACAGTTTGTCCATAATGAAAAATCATGGCCGCTGGATCTAAAGTAATTGGCTCATAAGGTACAATTCTTGGGTCATACCAACCTTTTTCCTCAGAATAATCAATTACAGCCATATGATCAGAAAAATGTTTTCCAAATGCAATGTTGTCAGCAATTGGTTTAGGTTTTAAACTTTTAGTATACGTAACATCAATATTCATTGTCATAACTTTCACTCCTAAGAAATACGAATATGTAATTATTGTAAATAGAACTTTTAAGGATTACAAGAAATTCCTTCCTCTTAATAGCTTAAGGAAAACATTTGAAATTGATATTTCTTTTTAAAAAAGCGACTTAAAGGTTTGTCCTTAACCTTTAAGTCGCTCTGTAAAATCACTTACTTCTTTGCTCTTTTTTCTAATTCTGCCTTTACCTCTACTTGAAACGCAGCGAATTGACTATGTTCTAATTTCTTCGATTGATTCTCAACTACATCTTCTAATAGTTGTTTATTTTTATAAAACTCATCTTTATCTGCATTATAGTAAAATCTTACTACATCTTCTTCCTTGAGAAACTTTTTTCCTAATTTTAATAAGAAAGTAACTGGAAGTCCGCGGACTGTAACATCATCGTTCCTTGGTACAATGTTTTCCTTCTCTGAAGCCTGCTTCTTCTCTCCTTGATCTCCTTCAACGGTTAATAAGATGTCTTTTACTACCTCTTTTTGACTTAGAGCTTTCTTTAAAGCCTTTTGTCTAATTCTCTTTTTCTTAGACTTAACGTTTACTTTTTCCAATCCGATCGCCATAAATTGCTTCAATTCAATTCCACTATCCTCCATTGCCTTTTTCAACTCATTTTGTCTTTCATATGTACGTTTCAACAATTCAAAAACCCCTTACTTTCTTAAGATGTCATAGTAAACTGAGAGCACTGTTAGATTTTCTCCATTTACTATAGTACCAAAAAACCTACTTCTTTTGTGTGTCAATAAACATTTTAATAAAATGTGTATTTTTTTACAGTATACTTGCTTGTCCGTAAAAAAGCTGTCGTAAATTGTTTGAAGACTAATTTTTTGACTTTATATTTGTTACTATGTAAAATCGAGGCTATCTTACATAACGAAAGGAGTTATGAATATGACACAATCATTAACTGGAAAAGTCGCATATGTGACTGGTGCAGGTAAAGGAATCGGGAGAGCAACAGCCATTGCTTTAGCTCAAGAAGGTGTACAAGTGGGGCTATTGGCTAGAACGGAAGAAGACTTAATTGAAGTAGCCAAACAAATTGAAAGAGCAGGAGGAAAAGCGGCTTACGCTAGCGCTGATGTTTCTTCCTTAGAACAAGTTGAGAATGCTGTACAACACTTGACTTCTGAACTTGGTCCAGCCGATATATTGATTAATAATGCAGGAACAGGTAAGTTTGGCTCTTTTTTGGAGTTAGACCCAACTGAGTGGAAGAAAATGATTGATATAAATCTAATGGGAGTTTACTATGTTACTCGCACTGTACTTCCACAGTTAATCGAAAAGAATGGTGGCGACATTATTAATATTTCTTCAACAGCCGGTCAAAAGGGCGCACCCGTTACAAGTGCATATAGTGCATCTAAATTTGGCTTATTAGGCTTGACGGAATCTCTCGCCCTCGAAGTACGAAAGCATAATATTCGTGTTACTGCTTTAACTCCGAGTACAGTTGCTACTGAATTAGCTTTTAAAGAAAACTTAACTGATGGTAATCCAGAAAAAGTTATGCAACCAGAAGATCTAGCTGAGTACATGGTTGCGCAATTAAAACTACATCCACGAATCTTTGTGAAATCGGCAGGGTTATGGTCTACTAATCCGTAAATTGATTTAGCACCTGCTAATCCTTGTAGCAGGTGCGTTTCCTTTCAATTCCATTCTTATAAGAAACTTTACTTTTCTAGTCTAACTGCTCTATAAAGCTTTTCGTTCTCATTCCATCTCTTCTTAAATAAACACTAGCTTTTACAGAAATATCGGCGCGTTTAAATTCTTCATTCCAATCTTTAATATGTTTCTTAAACTGCTGATAATGCTGCTTTCTTAATTGTTCTCCAAAACCAAAAATATCGATTCCATAGTCTTCTTGAACAACCGCTATTGTAGTTTCTAGCTTTGTTTCGAGATGTTCTTTCATCAACTTTTGATACTTCTCATAAGTTTTTATGTCGTCTAATGAGTCAGGACATTGATTATCATGAATATCGCCTTCTACAACAATCTGAACGTTTATCTTAGGAACGAGGTCCACAAATTCCGTGTCTATCTTTGTATGAGAATTAAAAATTTCCATTGCAAAAAAACCATCTTCTCCACAACGTGCTGACGTAGTCGTTTGGTCAATATCTTGAATCCACATATAATTTCTCGTTTCTTCAACAGATAAAAAACCTTTCAATTGGTCATCCTCAAAAAGAGCCATACCATCAAATTCAATTAAAGCACGTAAGTCTAACTCTTTATTATTTTCAATATTACTTCCTTTATCTGGATTTCCAGTAACCGTTACCGCTGCTGCAACTGGTTCTTTTCCGACTGCCGTTAACGAAAAGATAAAATCAGGCAAGGCAGTTTGCGGATAGCCTCCCCAATTTTCTTCAATCGTTGTAATTTGTTCATAGATCTTTAAAGAAGGAACCTTTTGAATTGGATATGTTGTCGTAATGACATCCGATGCAGATACCCCTCTTGCGACAATTATTTGAAAATCATTTCGAAATTGACCACTTTTCTCTAGGAATTGCAGAAACTTGGACAATCCTTGTTTAGCTACTTGTTCATCTACAATCAACGTACGAGCATGTGAGAAATTCAATTCCCTTGTAATCCCCATATTCATCTTAGTTAATAACTCTGCCATAGTTAATCCTTTTAATTCATATGTGATACTTGGTGTCAAGCCTTCTGACATTGACGGGTCTAATTCACTTGCATTAATACCTTCAATTGTTAGACTAAATGTATCTCCTTCACCCGCTTCTAGCGCTAGACCTGTCACTAAAGTTACTTCGTTAATTTCCTTTCGATCCCAGCAACCAGAAAGACAAAGGAGTATGATTAGAGAAATAGGAATCAACGTTACTCTTCTCATGAACCTTCCTCCTTTGATAAAGAAGGAAGTGGCTGTTTTTGATCTTCCTTTTGATCTGCTTTAGCTGAAAGATAATTAGGTCTTTGTTGCATGACTTGCATAGGTAATCTTACAAAAACATCTTTTTGATCTTCCATTATTAATGGGCCCATTGGAGCCAAATATGGAACACCATAAGATTTTAAATTACATAGATGAGTGATGATTAATAAAAAACCAATTAACGTCCCTAGAAGACCAAGTGCAGCTGTTATTAAAATGAGTGCGAATCTTAATAATCTCGTGGCGTTTGCAAAGGAATAGATCGGTGAAACAAAGCCAGCCATTGCCGTTAATGCTACAACGATAATAAGCACATGAGATACAACTCCAGCTTCTACGGCAGCTTGTCCAATTACTAGCGCACCAACAATTGAAACAGTTTGTCCAACAACTCTAGGCATTCTAACTCCGGCTTCTCGTAGTATTTCAAAAGTGATTTCCATCAAAAGCAATTCTACAACTGCTGGAAACGGGACACCTTCCCTTTGCGCTTGAATCGATACTATTAAACCAGTTGGAATTAATTCGTGATGAAAAGTCGTTAAACCAATATACATAGATGGTAAAAGCAAAGCTATTAAAAAAGCAAGGTACCTTAACATTCTGAGCATGGAAGCCATCATAAAGCCTTGATAATAGTCCTCACTCACTTGAAAGAAATCTGTAAAGACAACCGGTGTAGAAAGGACAAAAGGACTTCCATCAACGACAATAGCTACTTTCCCTTCAACTATGTCTGCAGCAATCGCATCTGGCCGATCCGTATGATAAATCATCGGAAATGGCGTAATAACTTTATCAACTAAATACTCTTCAACATTACCTGAATCAAAAACGGCATTTGTAGAAATGTTTTCAATCCTTTTCCTTACCTCATTTACAATGGAATCATTTGCAACATCATCTAGATAGACCATACAGATTGACGTTTGAGTATCTTTGCCAACGATAAAGTTTTCACTTTTCAGGTGTGGATTCTTAATTCTTCGTCTAAGCAAACTAACATTAGTCGTTTTGACTTCTGTAAAACTATCTTGGGGTCCTCTTATTATTGTTTGTGTTTGTGATTGATCAATAGATCGTTTGTCTGTCGTCGTTGTCATAATGGCAAGCCCGTCTGATAGACCACCAACTAGTAGAACGGTATATCCAGATAAGATATACCATACCACTTCATGATTATACGAAACATCGACGACATTCTGACTTGGAAGATACTCTTTCTGGAATAATTTAAGATCAGAAGAACTAGAAATGGTCTCTTGTTTCTTATGCGCTACAACTAAAGCAGGCCTAATTGCTTCTTTTATAGCTTGAGCATCGACCATAGTGGATAAATAAAGAATAAGCCCTTCTGAATTTCCAACCAAAACTTTTTCTATTTTGAAGTCAAAGGTTTTATCGAAAACTGCATTAAATTCTTCTTCATTTTTGTTTAATGAAGGCGAAATGTTCTTCTTTCCTTCTTGGTCTTCAATTAAATCATCCGGAGTGGTTTGGTTATTTACTTCATCAATCTTCATGGAAGAAATAATCTGTTTAAATACCTTTTTCACGTTTCAACCCCTCCAGACATAGATTGATTCTTTTTTCTTTTTTTCATTAAAATAATGACAAATAAAAGAAGCGGAATACCAAATTGCATGGGAAGGTGAAGAATGTATGGCACAATTTGCAAACCTTCTTCAAAATGTTCAACAATATTGTTGGAACTAAGGACAGCAAAAAAAGGAATCAAGCTGATAACAGGAAAAATAAATTTCTGGTACGGTATTTTAAAAACATATTCAATCCCTTTTAAACCAGCATAAAAGAACACACTCACCTTAATGTAAACACCACACATTAAAATAAAGACAACTAATATGTCGACTCTATCAATAAATTGCATTAACATAATTTCTCTTGCTGCAGTCATTAAAGGGAATAACGTTCTCACTTTCAGATCAACACCAAGTGTAGCAACTTGAATAACATTAGAAAAAGTAATTAAAATTCCACTTGTTGCGATCGCCGCAATCCCAACTTTCCCTGTATAAGTAAAACGAGTTACAGCGGTCATAATGACAGTAAATACAATAACCTCTCCGTAAGGAAACGTAATTAAGGTTGGGAACAACGCATTTAAAACTGGTCGAAACCCGTCCCCCAGTATTGGGAGTAAATGGGAAAATTGTAGCTCACCACTGAAAAATAATAAAACCCCTACCACAATTAATATTCCAATTATATAGGGGGAAATAATTTCTGTAACTCTTGCCAATACTTCAAGTCCTAAATACACGGTATAAAGTACCGGAAACATCATGACAATTGAAATCACTTCAACAGGTGTAACAGGAAGAATGGTCACCTTCATAAGCTCTCCGAAATCACGAATATTTCTTGAGGCAATATACAAGAAATAAAGAGCATAAAGTATACAGATCATATTGCCAATGACTTTTCCTAGAGTGTAGGTAAGCATATCATATAAGTTTCGCTGATCTGCTTTCGTAATTAAATAATAGTAACTGTATACAATCATCACTCCAACAGATGCTGCAATCAGCTCAGCGATCCATAAATCTTGACGCGCCTCTTCCCCCGCCCCAACAACTACGGCTGTCCCAATTGAGAAAATGGTAATCAATATATATAATTGCCATAGTGAAATTTTTTCGTTCCCATTCGCTTTCATAACGGCCTCACTTCTCTGTCGGTCGTGTCTTTAGATTTTGCTTTTTCTTGTAGCTTTGATAATCTGTTATTACTGCGGCAAACAGGCCTATTACTGCCCACACTGTAACAATCGTTCGACGTGTTCCTAACTCGAATGGATATACTTCCTTTATACTTTCTATAATGAACTTTTCAAAAATGATCGCATCAAATATAGCCATTGAAAACAGCATTGAAACTAGAATTGTTAAATAAATAACCGTAACCACTATTATCACCTTCAGCCACATAAGTAGGTTATTTCTAGAATTGCCACTCTGAGTTAAATTATGTAGATTTAGCAAAATCAACTAATCATTTTGTGTTTTCGAAAACATTTTCTCTTAAACAAAAAACTCCCATAAGGTAGCCAGATCTTTCACTATCCGTCTACCTTATGGGAGTCATACATTATCTATGGCTTGTTTTCTTCACAATTATTTGATTGCGCCAGTTGAAATAATTCTAGTTTCTACATGTGTAGAGATTTCCGCTTGCTTAAAAGCTTGATTCCACATTTCCTTCGTCCATCCTTTTGCATTTCGAATTCGAAATGGATCTCCAAAACCTACTGGATCAATGGAAAGTTCTTGAAAATGATTAACAGTTGACAAAACTTTTTCTTCTAGTTGTGATTCAATTGCTAGCTCAATCTCTTTTCTCTGTTCATTTTCTTCTAGATTTCTAACCCCATCATAATCAACAACACTTCCTCTAATGTATAAATAGATATAAATGGTTGGCTTCTTTAAATTCCCGTTCACCTTTGTGTGATACTTAGTATCTACAAACTTTAATATGACCATTTCATCCTCTTGCCTATTGGAACGAACAGGCGGAGGAATCATAACAGCTATATCTGGTAATTTTTTTCTCTTTTTCATCGCTTCAACTAGTTTTGCCTGCTCAGGATCTAATAAAGCAACCATTTTATCATTTTTAAATAAAGCGACCTTCGTAATTTTAATTGATTGTTCATCAATCCTTTCTAAATATGGAACGGAAGGATCAGACACTTCATCGGTATTACGAAATACAAAATCTCGAATCGTTGTAAATGGGCTAAACGCCGTTAACGTTCTCGGTGTTAATAACTCAGTTAAATATATGTTTAGTTCAGGCTTGTCTTTGTATTCGGCATTGAGGAGTTCTTCCACACTTCCTTTGACAACAGCAATAAAGATGTTTGCACCTATATGAGGGTCACGATATAAATTTTCTACTATTTTCCAAATGCCAATGTTTCTTGCATATTCTTCACTAAATAAAATCACACGTAATTGAGCTGGGGATAACGTTTTATCTGTTAAGGTTGAAATATCCATTAATGACTGATGCGGCAATCTTACGTCTGTCTGAAAATGTTGAATGGCTTCCTGTGCTGATTTATTAGGCTGGGGGATGGTAACAGAAACTCTAGTATTTTCTTCGTCTATGTAGTCAAATCCCATTACTCCTATCATTCCTAAATCCTCAATAACAGGTCTATCGATATGTGGATTGTTACAACCACTCATACAAACTAGAAGAGTCAGAATGAAAAACATTTGCTTCATGAAGATGCAGCCTCCTCTGTTTGCTGTTTTTGCTTTCTATGCTTGATCTTATTCGCAATTAATAACAAAATGGGGACAAGGATTAAACCATAACCGTAAAACACACCCCAATCATCAAATATAATATCTTGGATATCATATGGGATTGGTCCAGCAAAGAGAAACCACGAAATAAAAGCGACGATGATTAAATGCCAAGTCCGGTTTTGGTGATGAGAAAAAAGTGCATCTAAGCCTTTCTTCGCAACCCACAAATAAACAGCGGTTGTCGACAAAATGAGAAAAACCCATAATGTTGTTCCAAATGTTTCTATCCTTTCGACAAACTCTAATTGCACGGCTTGTAACAAATTTAAAACAGGAAACAACAACTGATCTAATTGCCACGGAGAAAAATAGACGACACTTCCTAATGAAACAGCGACATAATAAGAAACGGCGATCCAGATACCAATTGAAGTGTGAACAAATGCTTTTTTCTGATCTTGGATATAAGGGTAATAAAACAAGATTAATCCATAACCGAACATCGACATAGAACCATGAAATAATGCTTGTAACCACCCGTACATGCTAATCTCAAATGTTGGAATGGCATTATACCAGTTGCCCATTTGAAAAGGCCATCTTATAAAATAGACGAGCCAACCTGTAACAAAGAAAGAAAAAATACAAAATCTAGCTAGTGATTTAACACCACCATGTGCAATGCAATACATGACAAAGTAAAGCAGGATAGATGGGACTGCTATTGTATACTCCGGCAATGTAATAGTTTGTAAGACACGGACATAACTCCGACTTACACTACAGCATGCTAACAGCGCGTAAACAAAGAAAATAACATTTAATCCTTTTCCAACAACTTTCCCTAACACTTTTTCTGAAATTTTAAAAAGATGATCATTGGGGAATTTTTTACAAAGCATTATTATCGGAATTAACGTAGCATTTGCTAATATCCCAAGAAAAATGGGAACGAGCCATAAATTATAACCAGCATCGCTAATGTCGCTCGGTAAAGAAAACAATCCAATACCAATCATCGTATTTTGCGCAAGAAAAATAACATGATATTTATTTAATTTCTTGAAATTCCCTTTATCCATTTTCATTACTCCTCATCTAAAGGACGGACCAAATCTTTTTTCGCTCTTGAAATACCCGCTCGTGCGACAAAGAATTTTACCGGAACACGTATAATAGAATTCAAGATATCGGTTGGCTTCCTCGGTATCACTGGCGAGAAGTATGGTGTGCCAAGTGATGTCATATTAAGTAGATGATTAAACATCCAAGCAAACACAATCATCTGACCATACATTCCAATTGCACCTGCTGCAATAATATAAAAGTAACGAACAAAGCGTATTGCATTACTCATTAAGTAACTCGGTGGGATAAACGACAACAAAGCTGTTACCGCAACTAATACAATTAAAATATTACTAGCGAGTCCCGCTTCAACAGCCGCTGTTCCAATGACAATCCCACCAACAATACCAATGGTTTGACCAATCTTAGTCGGCATTCTTGCACCCGCTTCTCTTAGTACTTCGATAACCATTTCAATAATTAGAGCTTCTAAAACAGGCGGAAATGGAACCTGAGCTCTAGATTCTGCTAATATACGTAACAATTGTGGTGGGAGCATTTCGGGATGGAAAGTTAAAACTGACACATATGTTGAAGTTAGCAGGATTGAAATAAAAAAGCCAGCTAACCTTAATGTCCTAAGTAAAGTCGCTGTAGTCCATCGATTATAATAATCCTCTGGAGAAAGAAACATTTCTAAAAATGAAGCTGGTAAAATCGCAGCTTCGGGACTACCATTCATCATGACAATTATTTTTCCATTCAACAATGAACCAACGACATTATCACTCCGTACCGTTAGGCCAAATTGTGGAAATGGTGAAAAGGGTTTGTCCTCTAGCATTTGTTTTAGGACTGGTAGGCCAATAAAGCCTTCGTACTCAACATTTTCGAGTCTTCTTAAAATTCGGTCGACATTTTCCTGGTTTGCAATGTTATCCATATACAAAACGATAATATTGTTCTTCGTTTCCGTTCCAAGCAACATTGATTTTGATTTCAATTGTGGTGAACGAATCCGTTTTTTAATTAATGATAAATTAGTTTCTACACTCTCAACAAAAGCATCTTGCGGACCCATAACCGTTGTTTCATTCTCAGGTGTAGTAATGGATCTGTCAGATGCACTGAATGTATTAATTTCAATGATAGAACCTTCAAACATTAAACAAGTATATCCACTACATATATCATGGATGAGCTTTGGAAGCTCATCGTCATTAAGGGATGTGTAATTTTTAAATATCTCGTCAGGGTTTTCAGAAGTAGCTTGATTAAGAGGGTTAAAAACCATGTCATTTAGTATGGTTGATTCAACGAGTGCTGATAAGTAAATAACGGTAACGAACGAGCCTCCGACCTTTACTTCCTTCATCACAAGGTCGTCTATATTGTCTAAACGTTTCAAAAGGGCTTTCTTCGTTATGGGTTCTTTAATGCCCGGAGTGGCTTTGTTCTCATCGTGAGGTTGAGGCTCAAAGAACTGTTTGAATTTAAATCCTTTCTTTCTCCGACTCATTAAACAACCCTCCTTTTAAATAATCCCTTACCATAAACCTTCCCTATGATCTATGCGAATATGTAGATTAGTTTTAAATAAAAAGAAAAAGACAGACCTATAAAGTCTCTCTTTTTCTTAGTTTTTACATTGGTTTAACATCAAACCAATTGCCACTTTTAATTAATTGATCACAATTATGAAAAGTCTTTCCTGCAATATAAACAAAAGCATGTAACGTATAACCTTCTGTATAAATCTGTCGAATCACTCTTATATACTCATTGTCACTTCCTGTATGCGAATAACCTTCTAGTACATCAACATGGTTCAGCAGCTCTTGATTTACTTCATATACTTCTCCCCAAACAATTGCATTTTGGTGGTCTTTTAAAATAGGATAGCCCTTTTTCGTGTCATGGAGCTCACCATAAACCCAACAATTTTCTTTGAGTAAGATTGCTTTATCTAGAAATGTATGGTTAGCTCCTCCTTTTCGAAGCGTTCCATAAACAAATAATTTCATCGCTGATCACTCCCTATCAAATATGCTTTAAAGTTACGTGAGCTCACTTATCCTCTTAATCATTCTTTTGATTGAGCCATTGGCCTCTTTAAGTACTATTGATTTATCAATCGTTTTCAAAATTCTATTTTCCATAACGATTTTCCCATTTATAATCGATGTCTCAACATCAGCTCGTGTTGCAGAATACACAATTCTAGAGATTGGATCAACATCATAAGAAGGATACGTATGAAAATCATTTAAATTAAGGATGATAAGATCTGCTTTTTTGCCAACTTCAATTGAACCTATCTCGTCTCCTAACCCGATTGCTTTCGCTCCGCCAATTGTAGCCATTTTTAATACCGTTCTGGCATCCATTGATGTTGGCCCATTCGCAGGCTTTTGAATCAAAGCTGCTAAACGCATTTCATTAAACATGTCTAAATTATTGTTGCACGGTGCTCCATCGGCACCAAGACTAACGGAGATTTCACGATGTAGCAAACTTGGAATCTCCGCAACTCCAGAAGCTAATTTTAAATTTGAACCTGGACAATGACTGACATGAACTCCTCTTTCTTTAATAATTTGTTTTTCACGATCGTTTAACCAGACACAATGAGCTAAAATAAGACGTTGATTTGCCAGCTGTAAGTAATCTAAGTACTCTATGTTTCTCATTCCCGTTTCTTCTTCTACTATTTGAATTTCTCCTCGGTTTTCAGAAGCGTGAGTGTGAACATTAACCTCATACGAGGAAGATAACGTTGAAACTTCCCTAAGTAATGTCTCTGTACAAGAGATGACAAAACGTGGTGAGAAAGCATATTTAATTCTGCCGTGATCAAAGTTATGCCATTTCTCTAATAAATCAACACTTTCTTGTATCGAATGTTCAGTCGATTCTTGCAAGGCTATTGGGACTTCATCTCCTTTATCCATCATCACCTTACCTGATAATGCACGAATCCCACTTGAAGCGATCGCCTGAAACGCTAAATCTGTAAAGTGAACAGTTTCCATATCGACAATTGATGTCGTACCGCTTTGGATTAACTCTCCTAATCCAAGCAAAGCAGAATAATACAATGATTCCTCGTCATGAGCTGCTTCAAGCGGCCATATACGTGTCTTTAACCAATCCATTAATTCTAAGTCATCAGCTCTACCTCTAAAAAGAGTTTGACATAGATGTACGTGTGTTTGAACAAAACCAGGAATGACAGTTTTATTCCTTCCATCAATAACCTTCTCTACATCATTTACTTTCAAATCTACTCCTATTTCTTTAATCCGGTCGTGTTCAATCAGTATATCGCATTTTACTATCTCATTTTTCTCATTCATTGTAACAACTTCAGCTTGCTTAATTAAAACTTTGCTCATGTTCATCACCTCACTAGTAATAGATACAAAAAAACTACGAAAAATGTGCCCATGCACATTTTTCGTAGCGAGGAATTTGCGGTTCCAAAGTAGAGACCCCCAATCCATATTATTGAGGTTATACGAAAGATAGTTAAACTTTAACTGAATTTTCAATATTCAGCTACAAGTTAGTAAGAATATCTATCATATCCTTTTCTTATCTGGTTTGATGCAAAGGTTTCCCTACATTATGAGATCTGTCATTTAATTTTTTTCCAATTCCTTTTTCAATTAGGTCTAAGTAATGTCGATCTTTTGAAGCCACAAATGTAATTGCACGCCCAACTTCTCCCCCACGTCCTGTTCGTCCAATCCGATGTATATAGCTTTCGACATCATGTGGAATATCATAATTGAATACATGTGTTACACCTTCCACATCCAACCCCCTAGCTGCCACATCTGTAGCAACTAAATATTGTACTCTAGCTTCACGAAACATACTCATCACTTCTTCTCGCTTAGCTTGGGACAATCCACCATGTAATACTTCGACTAAATATCCTTTTTCGTGTAATGCTTCATATAATTTATTCGTTCTTCTTTGCGTACGACAAAAGATAATCCCTAAAAACGGTTGTTCCTCTTTAATAATTGCTCGTAAAGCTTCCTGCTTGCCACGATCTGTCGTCTTAATGACAATTTGTGTAATCTCGTCTAATATCATGCTTCTTTTTTTAATTGAAAGGTGTTCAGGGTTCTTTAAATATTTGCTAGAGAGTTGACGAATTTCTTCTGGCATCGTAGCTGAAAATAACAAAGTTTGTCGATCATTTGATGTTTGTTCAATGATTTTCTCTACTTCACCTAAAAAGCCCATATGCAACATTTGATCTGCTTCATCTAACACTAGCTTTTTTACGTTGTGTAAACTTACCGTTTCACGACGAATGTGATCAAGAAGTCTACCTGGTGTCGCGATGATAAGGTGAATTGCACCTGCAAGCTTTCTTAATTGTTGTTCTACATCTTGCCCTCCATATATAGGAAGAACATGGCATTCCGGATAGGCTTCAAGTAACTTCTGGGCTTCCGACGTAATTTGAAGAGCTAATTCCCTAGTTGGTGCAATAATGAGAGCTTGTACAGACCGATCATTGGAATCAATGGAATCAATAATTGGTAAAAGAAAAGCAAATGTTTTCCCTGTACCTGTTTGTGATTGAGCAATCACATCTTTACCTTTCAACACGAGAGGGATAGCTTTTTCTTGTATTTCTGTCGGATCTGTAATTCCTAATAATTTCATTTGTTCAACTAACATTTGACTAATTCCTATATTTTGAAAATTACTCATCTTTTTTCTACCTTTCTACAATGAAAGTCGGCGTTCTTACAAAGAAGCCGACTTCATATATCTAACTTTAATGATTATACTGTGTTTAGGATCGAGGGATTATGAGGAATTTGATGTTGCAGATACAGAAGGATGATTACCATCTTTGTTGTTGCTACCAAAGAAAGTCTCTCTATCTCGGTAAAGTAATGCTCCCGCGAGCAGAAAGGCAAAGAAATCAGAGATCGGAAAAGCAAGTACAACGCCATAAACCCCAAAATAGTGCGGCAAGATTAATACAAGTGGTATTAAGAAAACAAATTGTCTTGATAAGGAGAGGATTAGAGCTTGCTTCGATTTACCTAAAGCTTGATATAACCCACTTCCAATTACTTGTACTCCAATTAAAAACACAGCAGAAAACATAATCCGAAGAAACTTAGCCCCTTCTTCTATAACCACTTGGTCAGACGTAAAAATTATCATTAACCAATGTGGAACGAGCATAACTAGCGCGAAAATAAAAAAGGAAATTAAGACGGTTACTTTCAAGCCTAGCCGAACCGTTTCATGTAACCTCGCAAAATTTTTAGCCCCATAATTGTAACCAACAATTGGCTGCATCCCCTGCATAACACCCATCATTGGCATCACAGTAAACATGATAATCCGTTGGATGATGCCAAATACTCCAACATGAAAATCTCCACCGAATTTGACAAGCATCGTATTTATTGCGACCATCATAACACTTCCCGCTGCTTGTTGGGCAAAGGCAGGTAATCCTACAGCGATCACTTCTTTTACTATTTTCAGTTTTATTTTTAAATCAGTAACATGGACCTGTAAGGAACTCTTCCCTGTTAAGAAATATCTTAGAATAACTATTGTGACTGATGCCTGTGAAATAACCGTCGCTATCGCTGCACCTTGAACGCCCATATTCAGCCAAAAAATAAAGATAGGATCCAGGATAATATTGATGACAGCTGGAATAATCATTGTCATCATCGCAAACTTCGCATTTCCTTCAGAACGAACGATATTGTTTGTTGCAAATGCGTAAGAAAAGAAAAAGGTTCCAAGTAAGATTGGAAACATATAGGCTGATGCATGATAAATGATGGCATCTGTAGCTCCAAATAAACGTAGCATCGGGTCAAGAATCGTAAAAGCTGCAATCATACCAACTAAACTGATAATGATGATAACAGAAATTATATTTCCAAAAACATGGTTTGCTTCTTGTTCCCGCCTCTCTCCTAACCTTCTTGAGATAACCGAAGCACCACCAATTCCCATTGCTACCGATACGGCCATCATAATCATCATGATCGGAAAGGCAATCGTAACTCCTGCTACACCTTCTATCCCTACTCCATATGAAATAAAAATCGTATCTACGACATTATATAAAGCCATCACAAACATGCCAATCATCGCCGGAATTGATAAATCTTTTAATAATTTTGGGATTGGTTCGTTTCCAAGCTTTTCACTTTGTATTTTTTGTTTCATAAAAACACTACTTTCTTGGTATGACATTAATTATGCATTTATAAAAGAAATCAAATAATCAATAGCAAACAACCGTTCTACGTTTTAAAATCTATTATCGTGTGCTTAGATTACATTAAAATAAATTCATGATGACAACCTCGTTATTATCGTCAACTCTTCCTTTTACCATTTCAAATCATACACCGATTAAATCTTACAATCAACTACTTTATTTCGCCTACCTAATTATTTTCAAATAAGAATATTAAAGTTTCCTTCTCATTTTTACACCCTTGCCTATTCCTTAACATATAGTATCTAAACAATCGGTAAATGACCGATGAAAGGAGTTGAAAGAAAATGGTATTAACAGCACCTCACTGGATCTATTTAATAGGTACATTTGTGATTATTTTGACAATGTTATTTAGACAAAATGTTGTAGTCCCTGCCGTATTAATGACGTTCTTTGTAGGTTGGGTCTATTCAGGCTCTTTTTCAAGTGGATTACAAACCATTTTTGAAGCTAGTTTAACAGCAGCTGGTGAGCTTTTTAATATATTCCTTATCATTGCTATAATGACTGCTCTCCTTCATTCATTAAAAGCAATTGGTGCAGATGAACAAATGATTACACCATTTCAGAAGTTCATGAAAAACGGTCATATTTCATTTTGGGTAATTGTTGGTGTAACATATGCAATTTCTCTTTTCTTTTGGCCAACTCCAGCAGTCCCATTAATTGGAGCATTGCTTATTCCAGTTGCCATTCGTGCAGGTCTTCCACCAATTGGGGCAGCGATAGCGATATCTTTAGCCGGTCAGGGAATGGCTTTATCTGCAGATTACATGATTAAGATTGCTCCGATGCTAAATGCAACATCCGCAGGTGTATCCGTTGATGCTGTAGCCAACCGTGCTTTAGTTCTTTCAATTATTACAGGTGCAATTGCATTGTCTTATGCATACTTTTCAATTAGAAAATCCATTCAGAAGCCTTCAAAACAACATTTGCAAACATGGGAAAAAAGTAGCGGAATGGAACTCGAGGAAAAGTCCGTTGTGCCAAAACAATCAAAAAAAGAACGTGTTCTATTTGCATTTATTGTTCCGCTTTCCTTTCTCCTCATCGTCATTTACATGATTTTATCGATGTTTACAGAATCCATCCCTGGTTTAGAGGGGGCGCTGGCGCATCATTAATCGGAGGAACAGCGCTTCTTTTGCTCATTGCTGCAACATTCTTTTACAACATACGTAAATCGTTACCAAATGTAAGCGATTTTCTTGTAAAAGGCTTCCTATTTGCCTTTAAAGCAATGGGGCCTGTTATTCCAATCGCTGGTTTCTTCTTTATTGGGAGCGGAGAATTTTCAGCTCGTATTTTTAAAGTCGAAGCAGAATCTGCTCCTACATTCTTGTTTGATCTTGTTCAGGCAGGTCAACAAATTATACCTGAAAGTGCTATATTAGCAGCATTTGGTATTCTTTTAATCGGGATGATTACAGGATTAGATGGTTCAGGGTTTTCTGGATTACCACTAGTCGGAGCATTGTCTGGAGCACTAGGACAGTCGGTTGGAATGGATACAGCGACTCTAGCTGCAATTGGTCAAATGGGTTCCATTTGGGTTGGTGGAGGAACGTTAATCGCTTGGTCTTCACTAGTAGCGGTGGCTGGCTTTGCAAAAGTTCCAGTAATGGAACTCGTACGAAAAAGTTTCATCCCTGTTATGCTCGGCTTAATTATCTCAACAATTGCTGCGATATTATTTTTCTAGCGTGAAAGCTAAAGAGCCGTTGAGATATTGTTCTCAACGGCTCTTTAAAATAGGACTAAATAGCTTTTAATGCATTCTCTAAATCTTTAATAATATCTGCTACTGATTCTGTTCCAATTGACAATCTGATTAATCCCGGTGATACACCTGCAGCAACTTGATCTTTCTCTGACAGCTGTTGATGGGTTGTACTTGCTGGATGGATAATTAACGACTTAGAATCACCAACATTCGCTAAGTGTGAAAAGAGTTGGACATGTTGTATGATCGCTTTACCAGCTTCTAAACCACCTTTTACTTCAAAGGTCAAAATCGCACCTTGACCTTTAGAGAGGTATTTCTCAGCTAGATGATAGGAAGGATGATCTTTTAGTCCTGGATAACTAACTGATTCAACCTGTTCATGTTGCTCTAAATATTGTGCAACCTTTAATGCATTCGAGCTATGCCGTTCCATTCGCAAGTGAAGCGTTTCCAAACCTTGCAATAATAGAAAAGAGTTAAACGGTGAGATTGTTGCTCCTAAATCTCTTAACAATTGAACTCTTGCTTTAATAATGTAAGCAATTGGACCGACTGCTTCTGTATAAACAACTCCATGATAACTTGGATCAGGTTCTGTTAATCCTGGAAACTTGTTCGTTGCATTCCATTCAAACTTTCCACTATCTACAATCACACCGCCAATAGATGTTCCATGACCACCGATGAATTTCGTAGCTGAATGCACAACAATATCAGCCCCATACTTAATTGGTTGCAGCAAATAAGGACTCGGAAAAGTATTGTCAACAATTAGTGGAATGTTATGTTCGTGTGCAACTTTTGCTACGGCCTCAATATCTAAAACATCACCTTTAGGATTTCCAATTGTTTCAGCATAAATTGCTTTCGTTTTATTTGTTATTGCTTTTTTAAAGTTATTCGGGTCGTCCGAATTCACAAACTTCACGTTAATTCCAAACTTAGGAAGAGTCGTAGCAAATAGATTATACGTCCCCCATATAAACTTGTGGCTGATATAATTTCATCTCCTGCTTCAGCAATATTTAAAATGGAATATGTAATGGCCGCTTGTCCAGATGCTGTTGCTAATGCCGCTGCTCCACCTTCTAAAGCGGCTACTCGTTTTTCGAAAACATCGGTAGTCGGATTCATTAATCTCGTATATATGTTACCAAATTCTTTTAATGAGAAAAGATTCGCAGCGTGGTCCGTATCTTTAAAGCCATATGATGTAGTTTGATAGAGTGGGACAGCCCTTGAATGTGTTGTTGGATCAATTTCTTGGCCTGCATGTATTGC
Source organism: Halalkalibacter krulwichiae (assembly GCF_002109385.1). Taxonomy (NCBI): domain Bacteria; kingdom Bacillati; phylum Bacillota; class Bacilli; order Caryophanales; family Bacillaceae; genus Halalkalibacter; species Halalkalibacter krulwichiae. The sequence continues at coordinate 2,409,980 of NZ_CP020814.1, forward strand.
TAGTGTTTCTAAATCAAAAGAATTCTCTAAACTCATCTTTATCATCTCCCATTCATTCATAATTGATCTTAGTTTTCTTTCATAGTATTGAATAAACATTGTAAAGTCAATTATTTTCTGAATTTTTCCATAACTGATAACAAAAAAGCAGTTGCTAGATAATTAGCAACTACTTTCAATAATTTGTTTTACTCTTCCTACTTGGCCATTTTGTAATCTAACTTTAATTCCATGTGGGTGGTAAGGAGATTTTGTTAGTATGTCCTTCACAATTCCCCGCGTTGTTTTCCCAGTACGTTGATCTTGCTTCAAGATAATATCAACTTCTATTCCCGACTTTATATGCTTTCTTTCTTGACCAGAGATCATTTGATTCCTCTTTTCTTGGACTAGATGAAGTCTCTCAATAGTCCCTTTTTTCCTTATCCTAAATTGGAACTAATGACTGAGCCATGTTGATGTAAATTAGGTTCATTCTCTGCCGTTAATACATAATATCCTATGATTACAGCTACTAAGATCGCTATAGCAGAAAATAACCAGGTTCGAACCGTTTTTGTCATTTTCCTCTCTCCCTTTCATACTTAAAGGTTCGTTTTTTGCAATCTAAGTGCATTTAAGACAACCGATACAGAACTAAATGCCATTGCAGCTCCTGCGACCCAAGGTGCAAGTAAACCAATTGCTGCAATCGGAATTCCTACGGAGTTATAGACAAAAGCAAAAAAGAGATTCTGCTTTATGTTCACCATTGTTTTGCGGCTCATTATAATTGCATCTGCTACGCTATTTAAGTCCCCGCGCATTAAGGTAACATCAGCTGCTTCGATAGCCACATCCGCCCCTGTTCCAATTGCCATACCAATATCTGCTATAGCTAATGCTGGAGCATCATTTAATCCATCACCCACCATAGCTACCTTCTTGCCTTTTCGTTGAAGCTTTTCAATAGCAGCGCTTTTTTCTTCTGGAAGAACTTCAGCTACAACATGATCGATCCCAACTTGTTTCGCAATCGCTTTAGCCGTACGCTCGTTGTCTCCTGTTAACATAATGACGTCAAGTCCAAGGTTATGCAACCTTTCTACTGCCTGTTTCGATGTGGGCTTAACAACATCAGCTACCGCAATTAAACCTGCAAATTGACCAGCTATAGCAACAAGCATCACTGTTTTACCATCATTTTCCAAACGGGTCATTTCTTCTATTGCGTCCATAAATAATACGTTTGCTTCACTTAATAATTTTTTTGTACCAATTAACATTGAATAACCATCAACAACAGCTTCTATCCCTTGACCTGGCACTGCTTTGAATTGATCAACATTTGATAAAACAAGTCCTTCTTTTTCTGCCTGGTTTACAATAGCTTGCGCTAACGGATGTTCTGATTTACTCTCAGCCGAAGCAATTAACTTTAATAGCTCTTTCTTATCAAATGTTTCCTCAGGTAAGAGATCCGTTACCGTTGGCTCCCCTTTTGTAACCGTTCCTGTTTTATCTAAAACGATGGTCTGTATCATTTGAGTATTTTCTAAATGTTCACCACCTTTAAACAGTAATCCTAGTTCAGCGGCACGACCCGATCCTGCCATAATAGAAGTTGGCGTTGCAAGTCCCAATGCACACGGACACGCAATAACTAGAATAGAAATTGTCGGAATTAGCGCTTGCCCAACATTCCCTGGTGTAATAAAAAGATACCATATGAAAAAGGAGACTATCGCAATCCCAACAACAACCGGGACAAATACCCCTGAAACTTTATCTGTCATCCTTTGTATATTCGCTTTTGAGCCTTGGGCATTTTCCACGATTTTAATGATTTGTGATAATGCCGTATCTTTTCCAACCTTCTCAGCAATCATTGTTAGAGAGCCATTCTTATTTAGAGTGGAGCCAATAACTTCATCTCCTTCTCCTTTATCTACTGGTATACTCTCACCTGTTATCATTGACTCATCAACAGCAGAATGTCCAGCAATAATCAAACCATCAACTGGTATTTTCTCTCCTGGTTTCACGATAAGTCGGTCCCCAACGTGAACATTTTCAAGCGGTACAGAAACCATTTTTCCATTTCGAATTACGGTAGCGCTTTTCACTTTTAAACCAAGGAGCTTCTGAATTGCTTTGCTCGTTTTCCCTTTTGCTCGTACTTCAAATAACTTCCCTAATACGATTAAAGTAATAATGACTGCCGATGTTTCAAAATATAAATCTGGCATTACGATTCCAAGTTGCATTGCTTCAAACCCAAGATAAATACTATAAAAATAAGCAGCAGAAGTACCTAAAGCGACAAGTACATCCATATTTGCACTCTTGTTTCGTAGTGCTTTATAAGCCCCTATATAAAATTGTGAACCGACTACAAATTGAACAGGAGTAGCTAATGCAAGTTGTACCCAAGGATTCATAAACATGTCAGGCATCCAAATAAACGATGTAAATTCAAAATGAGTGACCATTGCCCAAACAAGGGGTAATGTTAAAATTATGGAGAACAAGAATTTACCTAATTGCTTCTCCATCTCTTTCTCTTTCGAGTTCTCTCGTTCTCTCGTTCTTTCTTTTTCCTTTAACCCGAAACCTAGTTTCTCCACAGCAGATTTCATATCTGGAACGTCAATTGCACCTTCTAAAAACTGTACGCTTGCCGTTTCTAATGCTAGATTTACATTTGCCTGCTTGATACCTGGCAATTGATTTAACTTTTTTTCAATCCGATTGGCACAGGCCGCACAAGTCATACCAGATACTGTGAAATCCGCCTTCAGCTCACGTACTTGGTATCCTAGACCTTCTACTTTTTTCGTTAATTGATCGACGGATACTTCTTCAGGGTCATACTTTACGCTGGCACGCTCCGTAGTCAAGTTCACATTAGCATCTGCAACTCCATCAATCCTTTTAATTCCTTTTTCTACCCTAGTTGAACAAGCAGCACAGGTCATTCCAGAAATAGAAAAAGTAACCTCTTTCTCTTTAAACATTTGTTCCCACCTCACCCATTACCCCTATAGGGTATAAATACGTTATAAGAAAACGCGCCAAATTAGGCACGTTTATTGTATTACACAACATCATATCCTTGATCTTCAATCTCCTCTTTAATGTCACTTAAAGAAACCTCTTTATTATTAAAAGAAACATCAACTAGACCTTTTTCTAGATTGACTTTGACGGATTGAATACCATCAAGCTTACTTACACTTCCTTCAACTGCTGAAACACAATGATTACAAGACATTCCTTTTACTTCAATTGTTGCTTTTTCCATGATCTCATCACCTTTTTTCGTTTGATCAATTGCATTTTACCATACTACCCTAGGGTAATCAATCAATAAAAATGCTTGACCTACGTTTTTGTTAGTCTTTCAATAACATCCATAAGTTCGGAGATTGCTTCCTCACCATTTCCTTTTTGTATAGCTCCTGCTACACAATGTTTTGTATGATTTTCCATTAGCTGCAGGCTTACTTTTTTCATTGCTGCATTAATTGCAGAAATCTGAATCAAAATATCAACACAGTACCGATCACTTTCAACCATATTTTGAATTCCGCGGACTTGACCTTCAATTCTTTTTAATCGATTTATAAGTTGCTCTTTCTCACGAGAATGTCGATGATCAACTGTTTTTAGTTCAATTTCTTTTGACATCGCCAACCGTCCTCTCCTTTTTCTTCCTATTACTATTATACATAAATTACTTCTTGTCAAACAAAGTCATATTTAAAACTTCATGATGATCTAGATGTGGTTTCATTTGATCTACCGGAAAAATGGGACTGCCTTTCTCGAGTACTAAAAAGGCAAACAATACGACTAATAATGCAATGATTGGATTTTGAAGAAATTGTAAAACACGAGATTTAGTTTGCGAGTAAAACAATCGAATTGTGCATAGTAGCATAACTAAGCTAATCATATATAAAAATTTCAGTATTGTATCTTCTTGACCAACAGGTGACATTACACCTACCATCGCACCCATCATACCGCCCATTAATCCTGCTAGCATACCCTCTATACAAGCTAGTAATTGAGCTGGCAAACCAAGGAAAGCCCCTATCGTCATTCCAATGACAATACTTAAAATGGTTGCTTCAATAAAATTTCCTCTAAATAAAATACCCAGTAAAGTTCCATATAAAACCCCTGCTGCCATTCCACCAGCCATAGTCGTCATCATTGTATTCATTTTCTCTTCTTCACGGTTACAAACAATGACTAGATAGTAGCAAATAAATAACAAAGCCGTCCCAATTAAATATAGAAATAAACCTGTTGACATACTCATCCCCCCTATCCTTTTCTTGTATTATCCTATTTCAATCTATATAGGTTTAGTACAAGATAACAACCTGAAGCTAGGAGTTAGTTTTTGAGTGAATCAACATGTCTAACATTAAGGGGATTAAACTGTGATTCGTGGAGTATTTTGTCTGGCATCAACAGATTTTATAATAAGGGCGCCACACACAATGAGAGTTCCTTTATTACGGGACATGAATCTCCTTTAATTCAGGAAAGACTTCAAGTACACGTTCAATTGGAATGGCAAGTCCTTCACTTTCCTCGCCACTTCTAAGAGAAGGAATCGTTCTTGCATACACTACACCTACAACTTCCCCCTTTTGTGAAAGGACTGGACTGCCACTGTGCCCTGGGAAAATGGCATTCGAAATTTTCAGGACTTGAAAAGGGAATTCATTGTTTAGAATTTCTCCTTCATTGATAATTTGAGTTTGTGTTAATGGATTTCCAATCACATATATTTTTTCACTTTGCTTTGCATCTTCTATTTGAAACCGCAAATACGGGAGGTCTTCTTCACTTTGTACTCGTAATAAGGCAACATCTAAATCCACATCAGACTTCATTACTTCTGCATGTAATATTTCCCCATTTGGAAAGATAGCAGCAATTGGATCCCGACTATCTATAACGTGGTGATTTGTTAATATAAGTCCTTCAGGGTGAATGTTAAAACCAGTCCCTCTACCTCCGTTTCCTTGAATCGTAACAACAGCTTCTTTAAATTCATTTATATTTTCTAACTGGCTTAACTCATCCGATGTTCGAACTAACTCACGATTATCTGATGAATATAAATTGAACCAAATGTTTGCTACTTGTAAAAGGAGAAGAAGAACCAAGCAAATGCCAATTAAACGAAAAAGCCTCTTTTTTGATTTTTTCTTTTTAAAATCTTCTTCTGACTCTTCTTCATCAAATAGAAAGTCTTCTGGAGTTGGGACATACTCTTCTTCTTTGTTATCTTCAGGTTGATCTTTCAATGATTCCCCCTCCTTTACACATGTCTAAACTTCCATATCTTAAGTGTAACAAATATAGACTCTCTTTAATAGAAAGCAAATTGTTATCACTATACGCCTCTTATAATGGTCGAACGAATTAATTTGTTTTATACTAGAGCTACACATATGAAAAAGGAGGAAGTTTATGGAAGTCATTACAATCGATGTTGTCCAAAAGGCCATTAACTCTTTTGTGAATGAAGACATATATTTACATCTTGAAACAACAAATGGCGCGTATGCATCACACTTTGATGAATCGTTTTTTTCAGCAAGTGCGTATATTCGTAATGCGAGAGTTAAGTATGAACATGGCAAAATCATCGGACAAGGTCCCTTCCGAGTCGGACTCAAAATCGAATTAGGCTGGGTTTATGCAGAAGGATTAACACATTTTGAAATCGATGATTTAGGCAGACTGTTATTGGCCGGTCATGGAAATGATGGAAAACTAGGAGTTGCACTGGAAATCAGTAAAACCCCTTTTGAATAGAAAGGAGCTCATGCAATGAATAAAGAACGACACGTTCTCGTTGTCTTTCCACACCCAGATGATGAAGCATTTGGCGTATCCGGAACGCTCGCAATGCATATTGCAAATGGTACCCCAATTACATACGCTTGTTTAACGTTAGGAGAGATGGGACGTAACCTAGGTAATCCCCCATTTGCCACTAGAGAGAGCCTGCCAAAGATTCGCAAAAAAGAATTGCTTAAAGCCGCTGAAGCAATTGGCATTTCAGATTTAAGAATGCTGAGGTTCCGAGATAAAACAATCGAATTTGAAGATGACGAAAAAATGACTCAACTGATTGAATCTTTAATCACGGAACTAAATCCGTCTCTTGTCATTAGCTTTTATCCTGGTCACTCTGTGCATCCAGATCATGAAGCAACAGCTCGAGCCGTTGTTCGTGCAATTCAACGTATGCACAAAGACGACCGCCCGAATTTGCACTGTGTCGCTTTCTCGAATAATCATGAACAAGAAATCGGACCAGCCGATATCATGATAAATATAGAACCATTTGCCGAGCAAAAGAAAAATGCAATTAGGGCACACCTTTCTCAAACGGCTTGGATGTTAGAAGAAATGGAGCCCAAGTGGAAAGCTGGTGATAAAATTGCCATGGAATGGCTTCATACAGAACGTTTCTGGACTTATCGTTTCACCTAATCAAAAGCTTTCTCGAAAAGTTAAATTGACTTTTCGAGAGGCTTTTTTTCAATTCCTTGCACAATAATAGGTATTCATCTATAATATATGATTTATGAAATGGTTTAAGAGAGGAGTGATCAAAGTGCTTTTAACAAGACTTGGGGCTGATTCTATTAAAAAGGACCCAGAGGAGTTAGAGCAAAATTTAGAAGAACTAGAATTTCAAGTATTTCGAATGCAAGAAAACATGAAAGAAATCGCCAAAAGATGGCAAATTCTAGGGATTGAACAAACTATAAAAGAAAAATGGGTGATTGTGTCCATTGTAGATGACGGCCATGTCTGTAAAATCATGCTAAATGACTGCGAGTCTGCATTCCGCGGAAGCTGGGACTACTCCATTCAGGCAAAATATGAAAACCAATCAACGATTTTCATAGGCGACATTAAAGGCGAAGAAAATAAAGGCTACGGCTCGATCTGCATGGATTATTTGAAAGAGCATGCACAAGAACAAAACGTCCAATACATCAAAGGCGACCTCGCCAAACGTGACTTTGACCATCTTGACAGACTCATCCATTTTTATGAAAAGCATGATTTTGATGTTGAGGTTGATTATGAAGATCAATCCGGTGAGATTATTTGGAATTCACGTTATTAATGAAATGATTTAAAAGGGTCATATTCGACCTCTTGGGTCATACATGCAAGTAATCAAATTACAAACTAGATAAAAAATTAGCTAAAGCTTTTATCTAGTAAATCGCGGCTTTTTTTATAGTTAAAGTAGCCTGTCCATAAATACCAAAAGTTGTTCGAATGTCTTTATGTCAAAGTCTCTTGAACGAACAACTTTTGGGTTAATACGCTTGTTAAGTAAATAAGTTTTGCGTATGTCCCAAACCGTAAAACTTATGCGCCATTTCAGATTAATTTCCTATTTAAGTTATAGCCTTAAACTTTTCATCATTATTACCATGCCCACCCCAACACCGCTAGAAAACTCTTGTTTCTCCATAGCTCCTTGCGATTAACTGTGAATCATTTGCTTTATTTTATGACAATTGATCATCTGTTATATCCTATTTAACCTTCCAACACAGTAAAATTTCACCTTAAAAGCCCATGTATTTTGATTTCAGATTATCCAATGAATAATTCTCCCTCTTCAGTTGATAATACAATGAGAATAGGAGGAATTACTTATGATTGAACGCTCCATAATTAGATTCGGTTTTATTTTCGGTATTATATCGATAATTACTTTATTTAAAAAGCCATCGGTTAAAATTTGGTTTCCTTTATATATAATTAACTGTATTGTAAATTACATATTTGACAAAATTCTAGTGGAAACAAAACAAGTAGAATATCCAATAAGGTTCATGCCAAAAACGTTCAAAATAAATGTAGTTTACTTAGTCTGCCCTTTCTTATCAATTTGGTATTGTCAATCAACATATAACTCTAGACTAACTGGATTAATAAGTAAGCTTATACTTTTCGCTACTCCTCAAGCCATTTATGAAATTTTACTTGAGAGGAAAACAGATACACTTAAATTCAAAGGTAGTTGGAAATGGTTGTACTCATTCTTCCTAGTTTTTGTAGTGAAAATTATTTCTAGAGGCTTACTCGAAGTAATTAAAAAATCTCCAACCAGTAAAAGTACTTAATTCAAGCGCTTGATGTCAACCTTTTGAAAGCTTCTACAAATTAAAGTAGTCATGATGAAAAAACTCATGTTAAAATGTTGAATTTTAGTCAATTCGGGAAATTGCCCATCTGAGATTATTTGGAATGATTCAAAAGGTCATATCGACCTCTTGGATCATTTTTTTGTCATGCTTTAGAGGAGTTGGTTGTCAAAATAATTTAATTCTTTTTTTGGGGGTAAGTAAATGACTGACAGTTCCTGTGATTAATCCGAGAATAGCTCCACCTAACACTTCTTCAGGTAAGTGTCCCAACCTCTCACGCAGTTTATCCGTGCGTGCTTTGCTCATTATTTGATCTTTGTGCAGACCAGTTAATTCCTCAAGCTCAAGGTCCATCTCATTTACTTTTATTGTTAATTCTCCTGTTTGCCTTCTTATTCCTTGAGCATCGTACATAACAATTAACCCGAAAACAGTTGATAATGCAAAGTCAACTGAAGAAATGCCCCTTTCTAATGCCACAAAAGTAGCTAGGGCTGTAACACCTGCTGAGTGTGAGCTAGGCATACCTCCAGTTTCAACCAGAAGCTTTGGCTCCCACTCCCCTGTTTGTGCCTTATTTATTGGAATCTTCAACACTTGTGCAATTCCGATTGTGGCTAATGCTGTTATCATTGGACGATTCATCAATCTCACCTCTCCCTTATCGTGTGAAGACGTAATAAGAAGTATTCATAATGCTTTATTTCAAAAATTAGAAAAAGCTGATGCAAAAGGGAATTTTTGTTGCAGCAGCTTTCTTTATTCATTCTTCTTTTCTTACTTATTTCTTTTTCTTTTGTATAAGAATAGAATCGTTAAAACGAATAGCAAAAGAAAGACTGGACTAAGACCAATCAAAAAGACAACTGCATTTGAAGAAAAGCTAATGAACCCATTTATTGTTTGAATGAAAAGTTTTTTTGACCTTTCCCAAGTGTTAAGATGATTTCCTTGTATACGAGCCGAGAGCTTATCTTCACGTATGGAAATCGTAAGTGTCGAGAATTCAACTTGATTTTCAATATATTGCTTCCTTCCTACTAACTGTTCTATTTCTTCTTGAACTCTCGCTAATTCATTTGAAATATTCAATAAATCCTCTGTATTATTAGCTGATTCCATAAATCCAAGTAGTCTTTCTTCCACTACGTGTTTCGATTTTAACCTTGATTCTATATCAACATATTCTTCTGTTACATCCATTCCATTTGTTTGCTGCTCAAGAACCTTCCACTTATCTTCTAATTGCGTAAGCATTGGTTGAAATTCTGTTTTCGGTACCCGAACATCGAGTGTCCCTATGAGGTCACCACTATCCATTTCTTGATGAGAGGAGTGTATAATATAGCCCCCCATTTTTTCAACATTTTTTTCTATTTCGTTCTTAGCGTGCCAATAATCTTGAACTTCAACTAACACATTGCCTTGATACGTGACCATACGATCTTCCGAATTACTGTTTTCAGTCCTTAAAATCGTTTCTGATTCAAAAACTTCGTGCTCTTCTGAGCTAATGGAATGATCTAATGTAGCTAAATCTGGTTCAGCAAAAAATTCAGGGCTTGTTGATTTTCCTTGGTTACTGCATCCCCCAACGACAAATACTATTGCTATTGTTATTGTAACCAAAATGAGTTTCCACCAAATACGCATTGATCTCACCTCTATTTTTTAATGAGACGTTTTCACAAACTAAATGGTTACATGATACGTACTTTATTCTAACTACTGGAGTGAAATAAATTGGAGATTGTTGAACAAGTTACCCATTTACAAGTCATTAATCAGTTTTGGATTCTATTGTTTTTTCTTGTTCCAATGGTATTAATTTCTCGAACAATTGTTGCCGGAACGAGATTCTCACCTGTACTAATCATTGTTATATTTGGATTATTACTCGGTTTTATCTTAGTTTCTGTAGGCATCGCTTCCCCTGGCTTACTCGAGTTTCCATTTGTTGACCTTATGTCTAGAACAACCATTATTGCCTTAATCGTCTCCTTCTTCGTTGGAGGACAAGAGCTACGAAAGATTTTAGGCAACATTGAGCTTGAAGTTGATGATATTGTTGTACCTTCAGATGAGGAAACGTTATTAGGGACGAGTCGTACTCAATTAATTTTTATCATTAGAGCCTTTTTCCTACTACTTGGAATTGAAGGCTTTACTCGGATGATCTTACAAGGTCAGAATGCAGATGGCCTTGCCAATTACAACCCCCTAATTGCTTACATCGGTATCGTATTAGCAATTATCTTAATTGATAATCGCGCGCAAATAAAAGATAAACATCTCTATATACGAAAAGGTCTTATAGAGCTTGGTTTAATTATTATCATCTTACTAGTTTCCTTTTATATTGCTGAGTGGTTTCAGTCAATCATTGCACTTCCACAAATCTTCTTTGCAATGATGATCTCTGCAGCTTTAGGAGCTATTTTTCACCAATGGACTTTTGGCCCAACAGTCCGTTCCCTTCTTTTTGCTGGAATACCAGTGGTATTAGCTGCAAACTTTATGGTAGGTGGGTCCCGAATTGGAGATGCATTTACTATTGAAGGAATGAACTCGGTTCTCTTTTACGGTTTCTTCGGTCAATTGTTCTGGATGTTTGGCGGTATTTCTTTAGTTATGTTATTCGCAAAGACGACTCACACACGCAACTTAGCGCCAGGTATGGCAGGTTCATTATCTCATTCTGGTTTAACAGGTGCTTGTACAGCTGGTGACTTTGGTCAAGTAGCAGCAAAGCGAGCACCGATCATGATTAACATCCCGTTCTTTGGACATATTTTTGTATTTTCAATCTTAGCTATTAGTGCAGAAAGAGGATCTTTGTGGGTCGTTCCAACAGTGGTTCTCGTTCTAATTGGAATCGCTTTAACGGGATTATCACTTTTTCACTTAAGAAAAGCTGAAAACGAGGATAGGAAAGAAGTAAAAGCACTTATGCAATTTTCATTTGGATGGCAGATTTGTGCCGTTTTTGGGGGACTAGCGCTGTTAAGTTTAAGCCAAATGTCTTTTGATTATTCCGCTATGGCTCAAACATCAGCCATTTCTCACTTCGGTCTTTTTGCTGCAATACAAGGTGGGATGTTTGGAACAGATGCTGCATTGCTTATCCCTTTTATTTTCTCAATGCCATTTCTAGTCCATCCACTTGTGTTTTATATGTTTGGGAAAGCAATGGAATTAGACGGAGAAATGCCTAAGAAGCCTGTATACACGTTGGCCATAATTGGTGTTGTAGGGATCGCTTATGCTATTTTTCTAACGTAGTCTCATTAACAGGGGAGGCAATCAACTAACTTAGCCTCCCTTTTTGATTTATTATACCGATTGATAGCTTTTGACAATTTCTTGCAGTTTCAAGGCTAAACCTACTTTACCATCTACCTTTAATTGGCCAGTCATAAAAGCCATCGTTGCATTTAAATCATTATTTAACAATTTTGATAAATGTTTTCTAGAAAGCTTCAAAGAAACATCAGCTTGATTTGGAGTACCTTCATGAATAAGGGCTTTGCCCTCTTTTAATTGAATTTGAAAGAAGTCTCCTTCCGTTAATTCTAATTGAAAAATACGATCCTTCTCAGCTTGAATATGTTCTGGATTTGCATTTACCCTTGTAATAAATTGATTTAATTCAGTTATACTACTCACCTTTCCCACCTCCTTCTCACACTTCTTTCTATATCAAGTTATTCGCTAATGATGTAAGCGATTCCTTTTTTGTTGATGTATAACATTTGCAAGGTAAGCAATAGTAAAATAGACAGGAGGTATAAACTTTTTATGGAAACAATGAGACTACTTCAGTACATTTGTTCAATTCTAGGTACAGGATGTTTAGTTTTCACTTATATTCAAATGGCTAAAAAAAACAAACGTGAGAAAGGGTGATTCTCCCTTTCTAATAAAAAGAGCTGAATTAGAGGTCCCTCCCTCTAATTCAGCTCTTTTTCAACTGCTATTAGCTTTCATCTGTATAGTACATTAACGCGATCGCCCCAGGACCAGTATGTGTACTAATAACCGGAGATGTCTCCGTAATTGTCACAGGGATAGAGTTAATTTGTTGTAACGCATCTTTTAACTTATTCGCTAAAGCATCCGCTTCAACTTGAGCAATACCAATCGCTTTCACCTTTAATCCCTTTGTCTCCTCAATAAATTGCTTCTTATAATATTCAATTGCTTGCATATGTGTACGCACCTTGGTAACAGGAGTATATACCCCATCTGCTAAAGAAGCGATTGGCTTAATACGAAGGAGAGATCCTAACATTGCTTTCCCTCGGCCAATTCGTCCACCTTTTGCTAAATACTCTAATGTATCGACCATAATATAAAGGGACGAGTGTTTTCTTATCTCTTCAAGACGGTCGACGATTTCTTCTAGACTTCGACCTTCTAGAGCCATTTCAGCTGCCTCAATGACTTGAAATCCTAAAGCATGAGAGATATATTTAGAATTAATAACAGTGATTTGGTCACCTACTAAATCAGCACCCGCTTTTGCTGAATTAACAGTCCCACTCATTCCCTCTGTTAAATGGATGGAGATAATATGGCTCGTACCAGGTTCTGCTAACAATTTTCGATAGGTTGCTTCAAATGAACCAGCAGAAGGTTGTGAACTTTTAGGTAATTCGTCAGAAGAAGTAAGCAACTTTACAAATTCTTTTTTTGTAATGTCTACTCCATCTAGATACGTTTGTCCTCCAACGGAGATGGACAATGGAACTACTTCTATTTTGTATTTCTTTATTAATTCATCTGATAAATCACATGTTGAATCGGTTACAATTTTTATTGTCATACACTACATTCCCCTTTTAAAATTAAATCCAAATTCTCTAAAACCCTTTCCATAGCAATAACTTGTTTTATCATACCACAGTTTAAATTGATGGTGATATTGAAAAGCTACTTACCTAATGTAAAACGAATGTCTAAATACGTAATATGATCAGGTAATGCCTCCTTAATTGGCTTTAGTCGTTCGCTCCCTATCTGTTCTACAACTTCAAGTATAAGCTTACGAGCTTCCTCTTCTACATATTGTTCAAGAATAAGTTCAAATCCCTCTTCTTGGGCTTTTAATAAATGCTTTATAATGGTTTGCTCTGTCAAGGATAATGTTTTAGCTAACTGTTCTACACTTTCTCCTTTCTGAAAATGCTTTGCCGTTTCCAAGTATTGACCAGCTTTTCTTTTGTTCCCAAGTGAGGGCTTTGATGATGATGATTGCTGATCGATTTGTGGCTTTTTGTCTTTAAAAATAGCAAGTAAATTTAAAAAGGCTTGTCCATATTTTTCTTGTTTTTGTTCACCAACCCCAGAAATATTTGAAAATTCCTCATTCGTTAATGGGATATAACGACTCATTTCTCGTAATGTTTTATCTGAAAAGACCATATAAGGTGGGATGTTATTCTCTGAAGAAAGCTGCTTACGTAAGTCACGTAGTGCCTCAAACACATCATCTTGTTGATCTGGCTCAACTTCAGTCATCGTTTCCATTACAAAAACGTGTTGCTCTCCTAACAATACTTGTATCGCTTTTTCTGTAAGCTGTATTGTTGGATAACTAGTTCCCACGAGTAATAAATAACCTTCTGCTAGTAACAAATCTATAAATTCTGCAACGTTCTTTTGTGATAAATGACTTAACAATCCGTAAGTTGTGGTCGTTGTTAAATTCATCTGTTTTATTTTTTGGTTATTCGATCCAACTAAGATCTGTGCAATGATCGTCTTTCCAAATCGTTCTCTTGTTCTTTTCACTGTAGAGAAAACCATTTGAGCCTCTTTTGTTTTATCGATCTTCTCACCTGTTTGTAGACAATTCGAACATTTTCCACATGTCTTATCCGTGTCGTCACCAAAGTAATGTAAGATATACTGCTGCAAGCAACGTTCAGTATGACAAAGAGCAGTCATTTGCTGAAGTTTCTTATACTCCATTTCTTGGCGCGTTTCATTTCGGTTAGATTGTTCTATAAGAAATGTTTGAGTTCTGACATCTTGAGGACTAAATAGGAGAATACATTCACTTTCTTCACCATCACGGCCGGCCCGTCCTGCTTCTTGATAATATGCTTCAATAGTACGAGGGATATTGTAATGAAGCACATATCGTACGTTCGATTTATCAATCCCCATTCCAAAAGCATTTGTCGCAACAATGATTTTAATCTCATCATGAATAAATGCTTCTTGACTTCTTGACCGTTCTACTTCACTCATTCCGCCATGGTAAGCCGCAACGTCCAATCCTTGCTCTTTTAATTGTTGATAAATTTGCTCAACTTCCTTACGTGTTGAAGCATAAATGATTCCTGAATCTTTATTTTTTTTCGAGATGTAGGTATTAATAAATTGCTTTTTATTAATACCTTTCCTCACTTTGAACGTTAAGTTTGCTCTTTCAAATCCTGTTTTAACAACTTGCTCCTTATTGATTTGTAAATATTCTTGTAAATCTTGGCATACTTGTTCAGTTGCTGTTGCTGTTAAGGCAAGAACCGTTGGGCTTTGTTTTAGTTCCTGTAACCAACTGGTTATGGATAGGTAACTCGGGCGAAAATCATGTCCCCACTGTGACATACAGTGTGCTTCGTCAATTGCCACCAGAGAAATGTTCACTGAATTGATAAGTTGTTTAAATTGCATTTGATCAAGTCGTTCAGGTGCAACATAAATTAACTTATATTCTCCTTCTCGTATTTTAGTTTGTCTCTTTCGTTCTTCTTCTACACTAAGCGTACTATTTAAATAAGTAGCAGGAATATTCAACTCCATTAATGCATCAACCTGATCTTTCATCAATGAAATCAAAGGTGAAATAACAAGTGTAACACCTGGATTCACTAATGCTGGAACCTGGTAACAGAGCGACTTGCCACCACCAGTTGGCATGATACCAATTGTATCTTTCCCCTGAAGTACTAACTGGATGATGTTTAATTGTCCTTCTCTAAAAGAATGATATCCATATATTGAACGAAGCTTTTCTTGTGCTTGTTCAAGCAAATTCATACTCATTCCTACTCCCCCTTCTTGAATTGATACAGCAGGTCTTGGATAACTTATAAATAAAATTTAATTGAGGTGATATTATGAATATGACGTTAAAACAAAAGAACACGATTTGTTTAGTAATTGTTTCACTCATTATGTTAGCACCAATATTTATTACAATGTTTACTGATGTAAGATTTAATTCCGCGATTAGGATATTTCCACTGGATTTTTCCTTATATTTTGCCGTTTTATTAGGAGCCATTATTGTAAATTACTCCATGAGGTCGACAAAATTGTTAACAGTAACAATGCTAGCAACTGTTGGCGGACTAGCTGTCTATTTTTTTTGGTTCATCTAATTAAATGTCCATCGTAACATGTTCTCTATAGACGGTCGAGCTTTTTCACATGTTTGCAATAGCATCTTAACTATTAATTTGTTGCCCTTAGATCAACATAAATTTAGTTTAAAAAGTTCTTCTGAACAGACCACTTTTTAATATAACTATTTTTCTTCAATGGTTCGACGACAATTTGAAGGAAAATAGCTTAGAAAAAAGAAAAGAATGAAAAAAAGGTTAGAAAACTAGCCCCAATGTCCACAATGATGGTATAATTCATTCGATTATGGACTTTGGAGGCATACATATATATGATTACTGTTACGAGTGTCGGTTTACAATATGGCGACCGCAAATTATTCGAAGATGTTAACATTAAATTTACCCCTGGTAATTGCTATGGATTAATAGGTGCAAATGGGGCTGGTAAATCAACGTTTCTAAAGATTTTATCAGGAGAAATTGATCCTCAGCAAGGTGATGTGCATATGAAGCCAGGGCAAAGACTGGCCGTATTAAAGCAGAATCACTTTGAATACGAAGAGGAAGAAGTTTTAACAACCGTTATTATGGGGCATACTCGTCTTTTTCAAGTCATGCAAGAAAAGGATGCTATCTACATGAAGGAAGAGTTCTCCGATGAAGATGGCATTAAAGCAGCTGAATTAGAAGGTGAATTTGCTGAATTAAACGGTTGGGAAGCAGAGTCCGAAGCTGCTATTCTTTTAAAAGGTTTAGGCATTCCTGAAGAACTTCACACGAAAAAAATGGCTGATTTAGCGGGTGCAGAAAAAGTCAAAGTGTTGCTTGCTCAAGCTTTATTTGGAGAACCTGACGTTCTTTTACTAGATGAGCCTACCAACCACTTAGATATTAAAGCAATCGAGTGGTTAGAAGAATTCTTAATTAACTTTGAAAATACAGTTATTGTTGTCTCTCATGATCGTCATTTCTTGAACAAAGTGTGTACTCATATTGCAGACTTAGATTTTGGTAAAATTCAAATCTATGTTGGGAACTACGACTTCTGGTATGAATCAAGCCAGTTAGCTCAAAAAATGGCCCAAGACCAAAACAAGAAAAAAGAAGAGAAAATTAAAGAGTTGCAAGCTTTTATTGCTCGCTTTAGCGCAAATGCATCTAAATCAAAGCAAGCTACTTCTCGTAAGAAGTTACTTGATAAGATTGAGATTGATGACATTAAGCCTTCATCAAGAAAGTATCCTTATGTTCACTTTTCTCCTGAACGTGAAATCGGAAATGATGTCCTCCGTGTAGAAGGCATTTCAAAAACGATTGATGGAGAAAAAGTTCTAAACAATGTTAGCTTTGTAATGAATAAAGAAGATAAAATTTCCTTAGTTGGTGACAATGAGATTGCGAAAACAACATTATTTAAGATTTTAACTGGGGAAATGGAACCAGACAGTGGAACTTTCAAGTGGGGAATCACCACATCTCAAGCATACTTCCCTAAAGACAACTCCGAGTTTTTTGAGGGTTGTGATTTAAACCTAATAGATTGGTTACGTCAGTACTCTCCTCAAGATGACAGTGACACGTTTTTACGTGGATTCCTTGGGCGCATGCTTTTCTCTGGAGAAGAAGTAAAGAAAAAAGCGAACGTCCTTTCTGGAGGGGAAAAAGTTCGCTGTATGCTTTCTAAAATGATGTTAAGTGGTGCAAATGTTCTCCTTCTTGATGAACCAACAAACCACCTTGACTTAGAATCGATTACAGCTGTCAATAATGGCCTTATTAATTACAAAGGTGCAATGATCTTTACATCACATGATCACCAATTTAATGAGACAATTGCCAATCGCGTTATTGAAATTACCGCTGATGGAGTCATTGATAAGCAAATGAGCTTTAATGAATTTTTACAAACGACCAAGAAATAAATCCTCTTATTAACTGAGGCTGGGACATAACGAAAGTGTTTTATCGAAAATACGAACCATGACAACCTTTGTGTAGGAAATATACGCATGACTCCTGCTGATGATCAAAAGGCAAGGGTGAGCCCCACAGTGCGTGCGTTAGCACGAGCAAGCTCTCAACCGCCCGCAGAAAGAGGAGTATATTTAGAGCGGATGCTACGCTATTACGGTCGAATTGGTCGTCAATCAAAACTCTTTTGTCCCGGTCTCTTTTTTATTCACCTAACACCATTATAAATATGGTAGTAGAATAAACATGATATAGTTATTGGTTAGTGTATGAACTAAATAGTGAGGGTGGTCAATATGACTGTTCGGACAGCTTACTTGTTAGCAGCCTTAGGAGCTGCTTGTTGGGGCTTAATTGGGCTTTTTGTTCAGAATTTGTATAGTTTTGGATTGACCCCATGGGATGTTGTTGCGATTCGATCCATTTTCGCCGCTGTGATATTATTGATCTACATGCTTCTTGTAAAGAGACAACAACTCAAAATAAAAGTCAATCACCTTCCGCTTTTTATTGGTTCTGGAATTGTGAGTATTGTTTTTTTTAACTGGTGCTTTTTTACCGTAATGGAAGATGCTTCACTCTCATTGGCAGTTGTCTTGTTATATACGGGACCTTTATTTGTAACGATTTTATCAAGAATGTTGTTTAAAGAGCTTATCACTTTTAAAAAGATGTTAGCCATTCTTACGACATTAGCTGGCTGTGCGTTTGTCGTTGGTTTTTTGCCTTCTGCTAACACATTTATAACAGTATCAACTCTTTTAATTGGGTTAAGTTCAGGCTTCTTTTACGCACTTTACAGTATTTTCGCTAAATTAAGTAGCCGTTATTACGGTGCATTAACGATTACAGCATATACGTATTTTTGTGCTGCCTTATTTATGGTCTTCACTAGTGACTTCACTTACAATCTTTCTATTTTTCTCTCTTGGAGTGTCCTACTAAATAGTTTAGCTCTCGCTATAATTCCAACGATTATTGCGTTTCTGCTTTATACAAAAGGTTTAAGTTACATAGAATCAAGTCGTGCTTCGATTCTCTCGACAATTGAACCTGTTGTAGCTATTTATATAGGATTCATCGTATTTCAAGATGTTCTTACTCTGTGGCAATGGTTCGGGGTTATTCTTGTGATTGCATCAATTATTCTTGCTACTTCAACAAATAAAAAAGAAAATAAAAAAACAACGTCAGCTCATGCTTCTTAAAGCATTCGTCTCTGACGTTGTTTTCTTCTTTTTAACAATTGTAATGCGACCACTATCACAACAATCGCCACCAAACTATAGATCAAGTTCTGGACAAAACTAGTCCAGTCGGTAATGGACCTTCCATAATAAAATCCAATAAAAAAATAAATAGAAAGCCAAATGAAGGCAGAACTAAAGCTTATAATCGCAAAAAATCGATACGTAATACCTGACATTCCAATACTAAAAGGCACAGCATGACGAATAAATGGAAAGTAATAACTAAAACTAGCTGCCTTTAACCCATATTGATCTAGTAATTCTCTCCCTTTTTCAGCTCTAGAATACCAGATTGATTGTTTATTTTTATCTAGATTCGTAGAACTGTAAACTGCCTGACCAATGATATAAAGTAACGTTCCATGTAAAACAATGCTACTATACAAAACTAAAAATGTTGGAATTGGGTCTAATAATTTTGTAGTAGCCAATAATCCGCCACTCATTAAAAGTACTTCATTGGGCACCGGAAAGAAAAACAAACCAATTGCGACAATAAAGAATAAGGCAATGTACCCATATTGTCTAATAAAGTCTACAAAGATAAGTAGATCCACTTATTTTCCTCCCTTCAAATTAGAGGTTTCGTAGTTGATCTATTGTAAAAAATAAGACAGCATACTGCTGTCTTAACCTTTGAAATAATCTTTATAATAGCCACCGATTTTACCAGTGTTATCAATCACAAAATAAAATTCCTCGGTTTCATTTTTTAATTCATATGATTTTCCAGCTGTTAATGCGCGATTTACTAAGTACTTCTTTGCATCCGTGTGAATACACTCAACGGTGCGGAGTGTTTCACGCTCTGTCCACGTTTGATGAATCAAAACTTTCAGCTCACTTTCTAAAATAGATGTATAATTTCATTATAAAGACATTTCCTTAATTTGCAAACATTATCCCATCACGTAACGCAATTGTCATTTATATAGAAAAGAGACTAACGCAATTGTTAGTCTCTTCATTCTAATTAAATTAACCTTCTAACAAAAGATTTTCAGGATCTTCCAATAAATTCTTTACCGTCACTAAGAATCCAACAGCTTCTTTTCCATCAACAATACGATGGTCGTAAGAAAGTGCAATATACATCATTGGACGATTTTCAAAGCGCTCTTGATCAATTGCTACTGGACGCCATTGAATCTTATGCATTCCAAGAATTCCTACTTGAGGAGCATTCAAGATTGGAGTTGACATTAATGATCCGAACACTCCACCATTTGTAATCGTAAATGTTCCACCTTGCAGATCAGAGATTGATAATTTATTATCACGAGCTTTTTTACCCAATTCTCCAATTCCACGTTCAATACCAGCAAAACTTAGACGATCAGCATCACGTAATACTGGAACTACTAACCCTTCATCTGTTGAAACGGCACAACCAATATCATAGTACTTCTTAATTAGAAGTTCGTCGCCTTGAATTTCAGCATTTAATAACGGATATTCTTTTAAAGCAGCAACTACTGCTTTAGTGAAGAATGACATAAAACCAAGCTTCACACCATTTTTATCAACAAATGCATCTTTACGACGACTACGAACGTCCATAACTGCTGTCATATCAACTTCATTAAATGTTGTAAGCATAGCAGCTGTTTGCTGAGACTCAACAAGACGCTTGGCAATCGTTTGACGACGACGAGACATTTTCACACGTTCTACAGGCTTAGTTGGATCATCTGAAGTAACAGATGCTGCTGGAGCCTTTTTAGCTGGTGCTGGAGTAGAAGCAGCTGGTGCTGCATTATGTGATTCTACATCTTGCTTGCGTACTCGACCAAGTGGATCTTGAGTAGAGACTGCTTGTAAATCAATTCCTTTTTCGCGTGCTAATTTCCTAGCAGCTGGTGAAGCAAGTAGACGGCCAGCTTGAGGCGCTTCTTCTTTTTGTGGAGCAGGAACTGTTTCTTTTACTTCTTCCTTTTCAGGAGCTGGTGCAGCTGCTTCAGCAGGTGCGGCACCTTCATTTGCACTTGCACCTTCATCGATAACAGCAATTACTTCTCCAACTTCTACTGTATCGCCTGGCTCTCTTTTGAATTCTTTGATAACACCTGAATGTTCTGCAACAATCTCAACATTTACTTTGTCAGTTTCTAACTCAGCAATATATTCACCCTGGTTAACATGTTCTCCAACTTCTTTTAACCACTGAGCAATCGTTCCTTCTGTAATCGACTCTGCTAGTTCTGGTACTTTAATTTCAATCACGGAAAAGGCCTCCTCTTATTGTTTACGTGTCAACGATTCATTTACAATACGTTCTTGCTCTTTCTTATGAGCAACCGGATCTCCTTCAGCAGGGCTTGAACGGTGAGTTCGGCCAATATAACTTACAGCTGCCCCTTCTGGAGTGATCTCACGAATACGAGATTCAATATAAGGCCAAGCGCCCATATTTTTAGGTTCTTCTTGTACCCAAACAATCTCTTTTAAGTTTGTATAGCGTGCAAATAGTTCACGGATTTGTTTTTTCGGGAATGGGTAAAGTTCTTCCACTCTAGCGATATGCAGCCAATCCCAATCCTTATCTGTTTCTTTTTGAATACGATCAGATAAATCAATTGAAATTTTACCACTACTTAAAACAATACGCTCAACTTTATCCGTTTCGCTACCGAGTCCCGCCTGTTCAAAAACAGGTAAAAACTCACCTTCACTAAATTCAGAATGTGTTGATGCAACAACTTGATTACGTAATAAGCTCTTAGGTGTCATTATAATAAGTGGACGAACAGCATCCTTTTCAAGGATTTTCGCCTGTCTTCTTAAAATATGGAAATACTGCGCTGCAGAAGTACAATTTGCAATCGTCCAGTTATTTTCCGCTGCTAAAACTAGGAAACGTTCAACACGACCACTTGAATGTTCAGGACCTTGCCCTTCATATCCATGAGGCAATAGAATTACGATACCTGATTTTTGTCCCCATTTAGCACGACCTGCAGAAATCCATTGGTCAAATATTACTTGTGCACCGTTAGCAAAATCGCCAAATTGAGCTTCCCATAGTACTAATGTTTCAGGTGCTTGAACATTATAACCATACTCAAATCCCACTACTGCTTGCTCTGATAAAGGACTATTATACACAGCGAATGATGCATTTGCTTTTTCAAACGTATGAAGTGGAGTATGAAGCTCATTCGTTTTGCTGTCATGTAAAACTAAATGACGATGTGCAAATGTACCGCGCTCTGAATCTTGACCTGTTAAACGAATTGGTGTGCCATCGTGAAGGATTGTAGCAAATGCTAGTGTTTCGGCAAGTGCCCAATCGATTTTTCCGTTTTCATCAAATGATTGCAAGCGACGCTTTAAGATTTTTTCAAGCTTAGTGTTAGCTGAAAAACTTTCTGGCCACCTTAATAGATCTTCGTTGATGTCTTTTAATACATCTAGAGGAACACTTGTTTTCACTCTAGGTAGTCCGTTAACTACAACATCTGGTGGTGACATTTCTTTAATTTCTTTTGATTTGTTTTTAACAACATCATCATATTGAGATTGAAGATATTCTTGAATCTCTTTATCTAACTCATCACCGTATGTTTTTTCAATAACAGCTTTGTCTGCAAGTTGATTCGCATAAATTGCACGCGCTGTTGGATGCTTACGAATGATGCTATATGTGTGTGGCTGTGTTACAGCTGGTTCATCCATTTCATTATGACCTAGTCGTCTATAACCGATTAAGTCTATTAAGAAATCCTTTTTAAAACGCTTGCGATATTGTACTGCCAAATGAATTGCCGCAATACATGCTTCAGGATCATCTGCATTCACGTGAACAATTGGAATTTCAAACCCTTTTGCAGGATCACTAGCATATGTAGTAGAACGTGAGTCATACGTCTCCGTTGTAAAGCCAATATTGTTATTAGCAATGATATGAAGAGACCCGCCAGTCTGATAACCTTTCAATCTGCTAAGGTTTAATGTTTCTGTTACAATTCCTTGACCAGGAAAAGCTGCATCACCATGAATCAGAATTGAATAAGCTTTCGATACCGTTTGCTCAGGGAAACCTTTTGACGTTCGTACTTCTTGTGCTGCTCTAGCATATCCTTCAACAATTGGACTAACAAACTCAAGATGACTTGGGTTATTTGCTAGTGAAACAGTTGCTTCAGCCGTATTTTCTTCACGAATTTGACGATCTGCACCTAAGTGATACTTAACATCGCCCGTCCAGCCATTTATTCCTTTAGAACCTCCGGAAGGATCTTGATCCTTACTTGGTGCATGTAAGAATTCTGAAAAAATCATTTTATATGGTTTGCTCAAAGTATGTGCTAATACATTTAAACGACCGCGGTGTGCCATTCCAATTAGAACATTTTGAGTTCCTTCATGAACGACTTCACGAACAGCTTCATCTAACATCGGTACTAAAATGTCTAAACCTTCAATAGAGAAGCGTTTTTGTCCTACAAATGTACGATGAATAAATTTCTCAAATCCTTCAACTTGTGTTAAACGCTTTAACAGGTTAAGGCGTTGTTGTTTCGTCATGTTAGGCAGATACATTCCAGATTCAACCATTTTCATTAACCATTCGCGCTCTTCCATGTCGTGAACATGATTAAATTCAAAAGCTACCGTTTTTGTATAAACATCTTTCAGATAATTAATGGCATCTAAACCGTTTTTAACGTGTGCTGGTGCGTTCGTACAAAGCATATCTACAGGAACTTCCTTTAAGAATTCTTCTGTAAGATCATACTGACTAAGCTCCAACAAATGACTATTATTATCATTTTTAGTAATAGGATTAATATCTGATACTAAATGGCCTTTCCTACGTATCATATCAGCCAATTTCACAGCATTTACATATTTCCTTACCAAATCGGGTGAGGCAGCAGAAGCAATCGCATTGGCTACAGGTTGTGCCTGGTTTTGACTTTGAACTTGAACATCCGATGGTGGTGGACCCCAAATTTCAAATAACTCTCTTAGATCCTCTTCTACAGCTTCAGGGTTTTTTGAATACTCTTCATAAAGCTCAATTGCTACGCCAAGATTTGGACCATGAAACCCTTGCCATGGTTCTTCCGCTTTGTGCCCCTTGCTTGACATAATTTAATGACCTCCTAGTTTAACTTGAAGTTAAATCTATGAATTTTAAAATAATATAACGCTTTCATGAATATTTTAACATGTTTGACACAATTATTAAAGGTAATATTCATGAAAAATTCATTTTTTTTAGATCGATCTAACCCTCTTGATTCCTAAAATTTTAGAAAGTAGAATTAACTTCAGTACAATTGAAATTTTAAAACTTTTTATTCAGAAAATCTAGTTATTTCTGAGAAAAGCTTGAAAATTTTTCTACATTTAACCAAAACCTAACCAAAACCGTCTAAATTCAGGATGAAATCACAAAGGATGAAAAACTAATGATCGTAATCGACCAAACAAATAAGCAAATACTCTCAAGTTCATGTCTAAATTGCCAAGACCCGTCATTTCAGCCACCTAATCGTTCTTTTCCAACAATTGGATGTTGTTCACATAGCCCTAATTTCTACTTACTTGAAATAGCTAATATGTGCTGACAAGATCCAGTCTTTTTTTATTCAAAGATTCTGAATCATCCACAAGCAGAAATAGATCCCTTTTCAATCAAAATTCATGCGAATGTAAGCTCTCATTACATGCAAGAAAAGACTGAAGGACTTTCGGAAATGGAAAATGAGGATCTCAAGCTTTCTTATTCAACGTGCCAATTCTTTTATAATGGCTGTACTTTAAAACCATCATTTAAGAGTGCTGTATGTCGAACTTTTATTTGTATGACTATTGAAGAGTCACTTTCTGAGACTAAACAAGATGAACTTCAATACTGGAATCGAGTTTTTCAAAAGGAAGAAAAAGACTTCCAAGCCTTTCATGTAAAAGAATTACAAAAACGTAATATCAATCTATTAGATAATCCGCACAAGCTCATAAAGTATTTTCAAGAGGATGTATAAAGAATCTAAAACAATTAGGTGCTTTCTTTAACCCTAATTAGAAATGGGTAGCTATGACCTTGAGAGGAGTAAATCACTCTACTCAAGGCTTTTTAGCTATTCTCCATCATCTTGTTGAATAAACCAACCAATTAACTGCTTCTTTTCACTTTCTGTAAATTGATACAGTGGTGAATCGCAGCCCTCTTCTCTTAAAATGACTTGAAGCACCTCACCGGATTCTCCAACAATGATCAATGCTTCTGGTTCTTCAAGTTCATCCGGAACATCGCCATCAAATGTTACAACAAAGTGCTTCCACTGTTGTACAGAATAAGAATCAATTATCTCAAAATTCCGAAGCTTACATTCACTATATTTTTCAAAAGTTAAATCAATCATCCCTATATCTCACTTTCTACTTGATAATAATTGGTTTTCTCTCTTGTTACGTCCAAATAACCACCTATACTAGCTTCATTTTACCAGTTTGTCTCAACAATGCATAACTATTTTGTTTCGTTACATAATTGAATCATAAGATAAATAATGGAGTGATTAAAACAAATGGAAATGAACTTACCATCAAAAGAAAGTCAAATCCCTTGTTTAGTTAAAATTGAGCCTGAAAATGGAATCTATACATTACGAACCTTTGATACAAGCGGTCGTCAATTTTCAAATGGACATGAATTGGTTGCTTGGATCAAACGAAACTGGGAACCTATTCAATTTCAAAACCCTGATCAGTATATCCAGTTGTTACACGCAATTAAAGATGAATTAGCTGATTTATACGAGTAATAATCAGAAACGATTCTAGCATAGACAAGCAAAGCATATACTCTCAACACAACATTTGCTGAGGTGGGTATATGCTAGCTTTCATCCTTCTTCTACTCCTTTCTGTACTCGTAAGCATCGATGCTTTTGCAATTGGTTTCTTATTTGGATTAAAACGGATTCGGATACCACTCGTCATTATCGGACTCATTGCACTATTTTCAAGTTTCGTTATATTCTTTTCGATGGGAGTAGGACGGTTTATCGGGGAAATTATTCCTTCTTCTATCATTCAAACATTTGCTGGAATTTTGTTAATCGGCATCGGTTTATATAATCTTTTCTTTGATATGCCAGTATATCGCAAATCTTATTTTGTGATGATCGCTTTATTAATGAATGTTGATAGCTTAGGTTATGGAATTCAAGCCGGTCTCGCTGAACGCTCCTTTTGGTTTGCTCCTTTAGCTGGGATTATTATTTTTACTGCCTTTATTATTGGAATCATTTATGGGCATGAGACAAAAAGTCGCTTTATTCTACGTTATATGGCTGTTATTCCTAGTATGATCTTTGTTATTTTAGGGATCAGCAAACTCCTTGCATGAAACTACATAATACGCTTCATTGGCTTCCATTACTTCGAACGCTGTCTCATTTTATCAAAATATGCGCTTGCCTTGGAAATAATCGAGGATTGATATGCTGAAATGTTGCTTTTCCTAATATAATCATGCTAATAAATAAAAACAGATCCACTTAACAATCGTTAAATGGACCTGTTTTTATTTATAACTTTCACAATCAAATTCAAAAGGCTTGATCAACAGTTTTAACTCGATCGCTTCCATTTGGAATTGCTAAATCAGATGTTTGCGGAACTGCTAAAACGATTAAAGCAATGGCCACTATACCTAACATAGCTTTTTTCATAACCATCACCTCCTTCCCCCATTATTCAATTGTTCCAGAGGTAACTGTTGAAAGTAATAATCACCTGCTAATTCAAAATATTTACTTGATTTTTGAAAATAGAGATGTTCACCTGTCGCTAAGCCTCGATAATACTGTTCAAAACCATGAACATAATCGTTACCAATTCCAGCCTTTACTTCATCCAGTACAACCAAAGCTTTTTCTCTTTGATTCTTTTTAATCAAGTAAAAGACTAGCTCCAGTTTCTCGTCCATCCTTGTTTCATAATCTAAATTTAAATTAACTTTCTCTGACTCATTCCAATAACACAATGTAAAGTTCCTGTTCATTTGGGCCTGCGTCAATATTCTAGTATGTTGAATAAGTTGTGCAATTTGTATAGAAGCTTCAAAATGCTTGAGGGCCTGTTTTCGATCAGAAAGGATATAAGAATTTCCTAAATTGTTATAGGCGATTGCTTTCATAAGTGGTGTTAACGCAATTTCTAACAATTCTTTGCCGCAAGCTCTTGATTGTTCAAGCTCATTTTGATGAAGATGAATCGCTTGCATGATTAACTTTTGTCTACAAAGTAGTGATGTTTTCATAAATCCATCTTGGAGATTCGGAATTTCTACTTTAACAAGTTCACCCAACGAGGTCCTCATTTCAAAATTTTTCATATCATAATAATTATAAAGTTGAAAAACTTTAATCAAAGTCGATAATTCTTTTGATTGAACTCTCTTATAGGTTAATTGCTTAGTTACGTCAATTATATCTTTCTCTTGCTTATATACTAAATGATCAATTAAATATACCTCTGCCCACTCTCTGCTTTCTTCATTTGAACTCATTAAAAGCTTTTCCATTAACTTTTCAAGCAAATCTGATTTACCATTTATAACTAGATATTCCAAAGAAACTCTAGCTAGGTATGAATCTGGGTCAATATGAGCAACAAACAATTCTAGGTCATCAATCGAATTAAATAGATCTGCTGTTATTGTTTTATACATATACCAACCCCCTTAATTTTATTATTCAGAAACATAATGATGACTATTTCGGACACTTTACTTTTTTTTCCTTCTTTTTCTTCACCAAAATCTTTTTTAGGTCTTTGTACCCGACTATTTCATTATTCATTGTTTTCCTTTTTCTAGGTAATTAACTATACGAATCATTTCATAGTCGAATATGCTACTAAAGACTATACAGAAATGGGGGATCATAATGTCAGAACAACTCATTGTACCTTGGGATCTCGATGGTACTCTTGAAGATGACTTTTTTGTACCAGAATATATAGTTGATATGGCTCAAGTTGTCCTAACTCACTATGACTTAAAGGTCAGCCATCTCGAAGTTGTCACTACAAAAGCGGACAAAGGTGGCCTTATTTGGAAAATGGAAACTGATAAAGGTCCATTTAGTTTAAAAATCCTTCACAGGAGACCTGGACGAAGTCAATTTAGCCTTGGTGCACAAGAATATTTAGTAAAAGAGAAAGATGCTCGAGTTCCTCCTCTTTTCAAAACGAAAACAGGAGAAGATTATGTTGAAATGGGAGGAAAACTTTGGTTTGTAGCCGAATGGGTGGAACCTCTTTATCCAGTAGCAAATGATTTAGAGGGAGCTAAGTTACTCTGCCATGCACTCGGTGAATTTCATCGTCTTTCAAAAGGTTATGTTCCGCCAAAAGGAGCGGAAAAGCCAAGCCGCGTCCATCGTTGGCCAAAATCTTATGAGAAAGTCTTAAAGAAAATGGATTGGTTCCGCAAAATCGCCATCTCCTATCCTGAAATGCCGGCAAGTCAAGCTATCCTCAACCATGTCGATATGTTTGAACAACAAGCACATCAAGCACTTGAACAACTTAAACAATCTTCCTACTATGAGTTAGCAGCTAGAGGTAATACATCTTGGGGTCTCGTCCACCAAGATTACGGCTGGTCAAATGGTCAAATGGGGCCGAATGGAATGTGGATCATTGATTTGGATGGCGTTGCTTATGACCTTCCAATTCGAGACTTGCGTAAACTGATTACAGGCCAAATGGATGATATGGGTGTTTGGGATGTCAATTGGATGAAAGGTATGATTGAAGCGTATCATGAAGCGAACCCAATTGAAGAGGAACTATATGAGATTCTTCTAATTGATATGTCTTTACCAAACGAATTTTATAAAAACGTAAAAGAAATGGTCTATGAACCAACTGTTTTTCTAGACTCTGAAGTTGAAGCTCTTTGTAATCGAATTGCCGAGACAGATAAAACAAAATGGCCAGCAATTGAAGAGTTAAAAGAGTGGAAAGGAGTTCAGTCTAAATGAAAATTCTCATGATCTGTACCGAAAAACTGCCTGTTCCTGCAGTTAGAGGCGGAGCCATTCAGACTTATATTGACGGAGTCTCACCTACACTTGCTAAAAATCATGATCTAACGATTTTAGGAACAACAGATGACTCTTTGCCAAACGATGAGAAAGTTAACAACATCAGATATGTACGAACACCTGGTGGACTGTTAGAAGATTATCGTGATAATGTTAAGCAATTTCTTCAGTCATCAGAAGCTGAATCCTATGACCTAATTCACATTTTTAATAGACCTAGATTAGTGCTTGCTGTAAGAGAATGTGCCCCAAACGCCCGCATTGTTCTAAGTATGCATAACGATATGTTTAAACTAGAAAAAATCGACCCTGAAGAAGCTGAGGCTGCAATTGATCAACTTGATAAAATTATTACTGTTAGTGATTATATAGGGAAAACCATTTCAGACTTATTTCCAAAAGCAGCTGGTAAATTAAAGACCATTTATTCTGGTGTTGATATTGATCGTTTCGTCCCTCCTCATTCAAAAAAGGCATTAGAAATGCGTGAAGAGATTAGAAAAGAACACAATCTAAATGGCAAAAAAGTCATCTTATTTGCCGGTCGTCTTTCAGCCAATAAAGGAGCAGATATCCTCGTTCAAGCCATGCCACTTATCGCAAAGAAACACTCCGACATCGCTCTCGTACTCGTTGGAAGCAAATGGTTTAGCGTCAATGAAGTAAGTGACTATGTAGCCTATGTACGTTCATTAGCTGCTAGATTGCCAATACCAGTTGTTAATACTGGATTTGTTGCCCCAAGTGAAATACAAAAATGGTTTGCTGCAGCGGATGTTTTCGTCTGCCCTTCCCAATGGCAAGAACCTCTCGCAAGAGTTCATTATGAAGCGATGGCATCAGGACTACCTATTATTACGACGGCACGAGGTGGGAATCCTGAAGTTATTAACCCTAATGAGAATGGATATGTTGTTGAGAACCCTGAAGAACCACAAGCATTTGCCGACCTCTTAATTCCTTTACTATCCGACCCTAAACTAGGAAAGAAATTAGGACTGAATGGTAGAAAATTAGCCGAAGACAACTTCACTTGGAATCGTGTCATTAATGACATTTCGACTGTATGGGATGAAGTCGAACACAAAATAAAAAACAAAATTTCAATTACAGCTGAACAAGAAGCAGATGAAATCAAAGAAAAAATGATTGTAGATACTTTAGATGAGGAAAATAAGGTAACAACTAGTGAAATGAAAGAATTGGATGAACAGCCTACCATTATAGAAAGCGTAGAAGTAGTTGATGAGCTTGAAATGGTTGATGTTGAGACGAATGAACCTTCTACAGAACCTGAAGTTGAAGCTCCTGTAGGGTTTGAAGAGCTTGAATTAGTCGGAGAACCTAACAAAGAAGGAACGCTTGAAACCAAAGAGAAAGTAACGGAAACAGTCGATGATTCATTAGAAAAAGAAGAAGAACCTGTGGATATAAATGACTCATCACAAACAGAATATGATCAAGTGGTCGATCTTTCTAAGCATCGTGCAAAAACAAAAAAACCAAGAAAATTACAATTGTCAGACATTATAAACAACCCATTATTTATTGACTCGCTACTCTCAAATGTAAAAATGAAGACTGGAACAAGTCAAAACGATAATGAGACGGCGCAAAAGATTATCAGTGATTTCGAAAAGCTTCTAAAAGGTCAACTTGATTTGCAAAATCCTCAAACTACGAGAGAATATATTCAATCAATCAATGACATCACATCCGCTAAACTTTTTTACAAAATAGCCAATAAAAAAAGACGAAGAAGAAATAATTAATAGGATAAAACCTTTCCTTATCACTAAGGAAAGGTTTTATCCATTCATGAAACAATCTATTCTTTTATATTGCCTATTTGTTTTATATAATCAATTTCCCTCATCAAACCTTCTTTTAAACTAATACGCGGTTGATAGTTTAGCAATCGCTCTGCCTTAGTTATATCAGCCCACGTGTGCATTGGCTCTCCAATTGCTTTTTTCTCAAATTGGATTTTAATGTTCTTATTTAATAATTGCTCAAGTAATCTAATTACTTCTATTACAGAAGCCCTTTCTTTTCCCCCTATATTAATTGTTTCACCTACCACGTTATCAGCAAAGGCTACTGCCGCCGTAGCAGTTGCACAATCAGTAACAAAAGTGAAATCTCGTGATTGTTTTCCATTGCCAAAAATGTGTATTGGTTGATCTTCGAGGGCATGACGAATGAATTTATGAAAAGCCATATCACTTCTTTGTCTAGGTCCATAGACTGTAAAATACCTGAGAATAACAGTTGGTACTCCAAAGCTTTTCCGATAAACATGGCACAAATATTCGCCTGTTAATTTCGTAATACCATATGGGGAAAGTGGTTCAGGCTTTGCTTCTTCAGATACTTTCCCTTCTTTTTCACCATAAATGGATGAAGTAGATGAATAGATAAACTTGCTTAATGAAACATTTTTACACGCTTCCAATAATCGTTGGGTCACATCAATATTATTCCTTACATATTTTTTAAAATCTGTGCCCCAGCTAGAACGAACGCCCGGAATACCTGCTAAATGAAAGACATAATCTACTCCTTCTAAATACTTTTCCCAATCTATTGTCAAAAGGTCCTCTTGAATAAATTGAAATTGAGGGTTTGTTACGAGGCTTACAATATTTTTTTCAGTAATCAATTTCTTGGTAGGTCCAATGAAATAATCAATACCGATTACATTAACATTTTTCTGTTGAAGAAGTTGTTCACATAAATTTGAACCAATAAATCCAGCTGCACCTGTTACTAATATTTTCATGATCTAGCCACCCCTATATATGTTAACCCATGGTGTTTAATAACTCTTGGACTTAAACAATTACGGCAATCTAGTAATAGATCTCCTGCCATTCTATTTGTCACTTGATTCCAATCAGCCTGTAAAAAATGTGGCAAGTCTGTTGCGATGATTAATGCACTTGCATGTTCTACTGATTTATATAGATCGTCATGTAATGTAGCACTTTTAATATGTGTTACAACCGGATCATAGACATGAACTTCTGCTCCTTCTTCTACTAAACGTTCAATTAGTTTCATAGCTGGGGAATGACTATTATCATCGCTATTTGGATTGAAAGCCGCTCCCCATACCGTTATTTTCGTTGACTTTATTTGTTGTAGTTCTTTTAACTTGTCAAGATATACATCAACTAAACGATCATTAATTTTTTGGGCTGCTTGAAGGAGATAAGGAGGAGTGCCACGTTCTAAAGACTGGTTTCCAAGTGAAGCTAAGTCTAATGGAAGACAAGAACCACCATAACCTAAACCAGCTTGTAACAAATGAGGTCCAATTCTTGGGTCTGTCCCTAGTCCAAGGGCAACGTCATTAATATCGACTTTGTACGAATCACTAATTTGCGCTAGTTCATTAATAAAAGCCAATTTCACTGCTAAAAACGCATTAGATGCATATTTAATCATTTCTGCACCATTTAGATTTGTGATAATCATAGGGGCATCAATTTTCTGGTACAACTTCTGCAGGATCGTAATCGGTTTTGGATTATCGACACCTAATACAATTTTGTCAGGATGTAACATATCAGCAATCGCTGTTCCTTCCCTTACAAATTCCGGGTTCGAAACAACATCGAAATATTCTCTTCCAAGTCCCCCTTCTTCAAACATATTTATCATTTGTTCATTCGTTCCAATAGGTACTGTACACTTCGTTAGAATGACTTTATAAGAATCTATTAATGGAATAAGATCTTTTGCTACATCTAAATAAAAAGTTAGGTTTGTACTTTTATCCATGCCTCGTTCGGTTGTTACCGTGATAAAAACAATTGTACTTTTCTTCACCGCTTCCTTGAAATTTGTCGTAAATTTTAATGTCCCTCGTTCGGTATTTTTTAAAATAAGCGACTCTAAGCCAGGTTCGTAGATAGAGCTTTTACCATCTAGTAATCTCTTTATCTTTTCATTGTCATAATCTACACAAAACACTTTATGTCCAAAGTCGGCTAATACAGCTGAAGTCGTTAATCCAACATAATCTGCGCCAATCACACATACATTCATAGCTTCGACTCCTCACAATAAGATAAAACCCAATTTTTATATCTTATTAGAAGCCATAAAGATGAGTGTCGGCTAATAGCCTATATGTGTAAACGCCCTTTTAAAAATGGACTACTTCCAAATACTCATTTAAGAGAATAAGATATCAAGACTAATAAGCACTTTCAAAAAAGGGAGGGGAATCATGCATATTAAGAAGGCCATTATACCTGCTGCTGGTTACGGAACTAGAAGCCTCCCGATTACAAAAGTAATCCCAAAAGAAATGTTTCCGATTAAAGGAAAACCAGCTATACATTATATCGTCGAAGAAGCGATTACTGCTGGAATTGAAGAAATTTTGATTATCGTTTCCCGAAATAAAAATATGATTATTGATTACTTTGACCGATCACTTGAATTAGAATCGTTTCTAGAAAAGAGCAATAAGCTTCATCTATTAAAAAAGCTCTCCTTACCAAATATTCACATACAATATACACGTCAACCCTTTGCCCGTGGACTTGGTGATGCTATTTCATTAGGTGAGCCGTTTGTGAACAATGAACCGTTTGCTGTCCTGCTCCCCGATGACATCTTTTTAGGAGCTAGTTTAAATGAACTTATAGATGTATATAAAGAAACCCAAAAGAGTGTAATTGGAATACAATCTGTTGCTGAATCCGAGCTCCATCAATACGGCGTCATTGCTGGAAAACAACTAGGTACACATTTGTATCAAGTTACAGATCTTGTTGAAAAACCACAAACATCTCCTCCTTCGAAATTAGCAGTCGTCGGTCGCTATGTTCTAAATCCTGACATATTTACTTACTTACAAAAAGTAAAACCTGGTAGAGGTGGAGAGATTCAACTTACAGATGCATTGCAATTAATGGTTTCTGACCTCGACTGTTATGGCCGTGAATTAAATGGAAAACGCTATGATATCGGTAAGGATATTGACTATTTTGAGCTATTAAAAAAGGTATACAATCAGAATAATCATTAAAAAAACAGGTTCAACCACTTCCGTTGAACCTGTTTGCTATAAATTCTCTCGTCGCTTAAGAGTCCTTTTAATAAACTGCCAAGAGAAATATAATGCTATAACCATAAGCAACTTAATCGTAATCGCGAAAATGACCGTTTCTTTCGTCACTATTTTATCGCCTCTCTTTCTTAATAAGGATTGACGAGCTTTGTTTTTTCTATTCATCTAATAAATAAAAACACTAAAAGCAACAATCAAGCATAAATTGTCTAATTCTGAATATGATGCTAATTGTCATATACATTTGTTACGTTTACTTTTTTTAAAAATGGTTAAACTAGTAATGGAGGTTTCATTTACCTTAACATTAACTTAAACAGACACGTCAATATTCCTTTAAAGGAGCTGATTAGTATGAAGAGATTCCATGTTTTCGTAGAATTTATAAGCGGAATAAAAATTGATTTCACTACTAAGTCAGATATTAGAAAGGAAATGTTTCGCCAAAAGATTGACGGTGAGGATTGTATCGTAACAGATGACAATATTGTCTTAAATGTCTCTAAAATAAAGGCCTTAAAGATTCAAAAGGTTAACCGATATACAGCTTAATAACAAAGAAAGGCAGGAATCATTAGATTCCTGCCTTTCTACTTTTATCTATTATCTACCGTTTCCGGATACAAGTCATGGTTCATCATGCGGTATTCAGCCATTTTTTCATACTTTGTTCCAGGCTTGCCATAATTTGTATAAGGATCGATGCTAATACCACCACGCGGGGTAAACTTTCCCCATACTTCAATATATCGCGGATCCATTAACTCAATTAAATCATTCATAATAATATTCATACAATCTTCGTGGAAATCAAAGAACTGCAAACCTAGTTGTATCAACAGATTGAGAAATTACTGATTATGTTGGTTGCTTTTATGGTCACTTAATTTGAACAAATCATCAAATTTACTTATCGCTTCACGCTGCATAGATGGCAAAGCGTGGCTATAGACTCCTAGGGTAATATTCACATTTTTATGCCCCAGCCTCTCTTGAATTATCTTAGGGTTGACATTCTTAGAAAGTAAGTATGTTGAATGTGTATGCCTTAAATCATGCAATCTAATCTTTGGTAAATTTAATTGTTCAATTGTTACCTTAAAAGCCCTCCTGAAATTGTTAGGATGTACCCAATTACCAGTTTGTGTACAAACAACTAAATCATACTTGAGATAAGTATTACCTACAATTTTTATTTCATTTTCAAGGAACGATTTATGTTGCTTCAAAGACTCTACTAAAGAATCAGAAATATAAATAACTCTAATTGCAGAAGTGGTTTTTCCTTCATCAACAAAATTATAACTGTTATTATCATTTCTAGCTAATGTTTGTCGAACATATATCATTTTATTTTCAAGGTCAACATCTTTCCATCTTAGTCCAAGAACTTCTGACATTCTCATACCTGTTTGAATTGATATACTAAAACCTATGAAATGTCTGGTTATATTGAGAATCTTGTTCGGTGCATCTAAGAATTTATAAATATCTTCTTCATCCCAAACACGAATCTTTTTAACTTCTCTAGGTAGCGAGATATCTGACAAAACATCTTCCTTTAACAATCCTTTTCTCATTGCCTTTTTAAGCACCTCAGCAACTACCCCATAAGCTGATCTTATTGTTGCAGGTGCTAACCCTCTTTCTTTATGTAAAGTCATGATATAGCTCTGTATTAGCTCCTCGCCTATGTCCTTGACTTTGACTTCACCTAAATAAGGGAGAATATTGTAATTTAATTGTTCTTGATAATTCCTAATTGTACTTGGTCTTAATTTTACTTTCTTAGCTTCAAACCACTTATTAATAAAGGATTCAAGCTTGAAATTATTAGAGTTTACAACGTTATTGTTATTCTCTAAATCTAATTTCAATTTCGATAAAGCAAGTTCAGCTTCCTTTTTACTACTGAATCCCCTTCGTTTAAGTTGTTTTCTTTTTCCTGTCTCAGGATCTTTGGCTATATTTAATACAAAGTAATACTTTCCACTTTCATCTTTTTTTATAGAAGCCATAACGTCACCTCGAATGAAGTGACCAACTAACCGTTACTAATAAATTTTATCAAAATATCAAGCTGAAATATACTCCTCTAAATAATCAATATCTCCCATAACTTCTTTATAAGGAACATACTCACATCCTACACAATCATATTCCTCTAAAATCTCATCTTTTTTCATTGTTAATTTTAAAATAAACAACCCTTCTTCTACTTCCACAGCACCTTCAATTGAGTCTGGAAAATTTCTTAAATCCTCAAGTGTGTTAATTCCTTCGATTTTGTAGTTTGTCTTTTGCATTATTGATTGCCTCCTAGAATGTAATATTTTGATTTCTTAATAAAGAATATAACGGCAGACGATAAACGTCAAGAATTATTTCCCTGTTGATAAAAATAATGTATAATATTAATAAAGGATGGGGATATAAATGATTAAATTCAAATTAAGAGAATTATTACATAAGCATGATATCACTAGAAATGCACTTGCTCGTGAAGCTAAGGTTAGACCAAATCTTATTTATGAAATCTGTGATAACCAAACAAAGCGTATTGAGGTAAAAACATTGAATCAGCTTGTTTCAACCCTTAGAAAAATGACAAACACAGATATAAATATTACTGACATCTTCGAATATATTGAAGAAAAAACAAAAAACGACTAAATTATTAGTCGTTTTGAAAGCGATCAGCCGTTATTCTAAAATCTTCTAGTCGTATTAAAGTTTCTGTAAGCTCATCTTCGCCTGTAGACTCAAGCGTGAAGATGTTATTACGAAAAGTCATTATGGTACTCATTGTTTGTAGGATTATGATTCTCTCCTCTTGAGTGAAGCTGTCATGTAGTTCGTTTTGAAAAGTTTCTTCATTTACGAAATAAGTGGTTCTAAAGTGTGCAAAGTGCTCATTCTGCTCCTCTGCAGTATCTTCTTTTTTATCCATCATTTCCTCAATAATGTCAATTATCATATGAGCATCATTCCACAGATTTTGATCAATAGTATCAGGTGATGTTCCGTACACACTCTCACTTGTAGAAGTAGCTCCACAGGCTGAGAGAAATAATACAACAATTATTATTAAAGAATATACAAACTTAAACTTATTACTCATCTTAAAGACCCTCCTCGAAACCATCGAGCCAGTCCTTAACTTCCGGATAGTCCAATAAGTTCAACTCTAAAACTTGATTAGTATTCTCTCTGTCGATTTTTATCAAATGCTCTTTATTTCCTGCAATTACAATAAATTTATATGGGTAAGGAGTTGCAATTATTTCATTTACGTATCTTTTCTTTTCCTTAAAAAAGTAGTCATGAATTTTTAATGTATCCTCTGCTTCTAAATCCCAATCAATTTTTCCCTTAGTATCAATTAACTTTGGTTCCCCTTCCATCTTACTTTCTGTATTATCAGTGGCACCAAATTGCTTATTCGACAATCCCAAAGATTGTTTTAAAAGTTGATTAGTCTCCGTTTGCCTTTCAATTAATTCTGCAAAACCAATTAATATCATCCCCCCAACAAAAGCACTAGCAAAAATCAGAAAAAATATCCCCAAGAAACTTCATACCGAGTGGTATAGTACCCCACATCCACTGTACCGAACACGAATGCTAAAATTAATCCAGCTACCATTTCCCCAATTCCAATAAGGAAAAGTATTTTTGCTATCCTATTTTTATAATCCAAAAGAACCACCCCATATTTATTAATAATAAGAAAATTTTACCATATAAACTCAAAAAAAGATTTAGAAAATTGTAAAAAGTAAATGGGTGCTTTTTCTTTAAGCACCCATTTAGCAATTCACTTTATCCATTTTTCCATACATTCTTTTCCATCCACTCGTTATAGACTTCCTGTATTGTCCGGTTTTCCGTACACTCCCTCTCGAATACATTATTTTTAATATCATACTCAATCAATCTCTTCACATAGTCGGTAAAGTTATGTTGTAAAGCATGATCAAGTAAATGCTTTTCATTATCTTCAAAATGTACATGCTTACGCTTCATGTTGCATCTCTCCTTGTTTGATTCAACATGTTTCTAATTAGATCACTAATACTTTTCACTTGAATAACAGGAAATTCATCAACCTCAATTTTGTATTTTTTATTTGTAATAATTAATACATAAGGGAAAACAATCTCCCTCCCCTTTTGCCAACTTTCATTGTGCCAATCGTTACTATTGAAATATTCTTTATATCGCTGTATCTTTGCTTTCATTACCTTCTCAGAGTAAATAGAGTTTTGAATTTCCAAGAAAAATGGATAATGATTAAATTCAAAGAAAGCATCCGGCTCAACAGTACCTTTCTTCCCATACTTAGGCTCAGTATGAAACTCTTTTAGTAGTCCAGTAACTTTTAACTCTATATAAGGATCAGCAATACTTAAAAAATGATCGACTTTCTGAGAATCCTTTTTCATTCCTGAATTAGCTGGAAAATAAACATATGGCTGTCTGTTTACATTTGCTTTTATATACCCTCTATCTCTTAATCGTTTCAAAGCATAATTAGCATTAGTAATCGGATTCTTTAAATGACCATAAAACAGTTTTGCAACCTGATCACGACTTAAACAACGGAACTCTTCAAGGCTTCTCAAGATGCTTTTGTCTCGTTGCTTCACTACTTATCTCCTCCGAATAAGTCATCAATTGTCAATTTCTTAATCACAGGTTTTGATTGCTCTTTCTTTTCTTCGTTAGATTCAATTATTTCATTACAGTTCGGGAAACTCCATGTAATAGCTTCTCGCTTCACTTCTTCCTCTTTTCTCTTATATGGCTCCAATAACTTCTCAGCAATCTCTTCTTCTAATAACGGTGCTTGAACTTCCATTGCTTCATCTAATTTAAGAATGAAACGACCTTTATCTTCCATGCTAATTTTTTCAGATCCGATTGTATTTGTAATACGACTATTGATTAAATCAGCATGACGGAAGCCCATTCTAATAGTAATATTCTGCTTGATTAATCCGTTCATAACTTGAGCTTCTGCTCTTTGAGTTGCAAGCAATAAGAAGATACCAAATGCTCTACCTTGTGCTGATATGGTTTCGATTAAATTTATAGAGTCTTTTTTATCTTTTAGTTGTGCAAATTCATCAATTACCAAAAGAACATATGGAATTTTTTTATCATGATATCTGTCATTATATTTTTCAATACCAGTAAGCTTTTCTTGTTCTCCTATCAGTCTCTTACGATCATCTAATTCCTTCTTTACCGCCTTTATATTGTTATATATATCATCCATTTCACAAGCTATCTTACCTTGAACATGCTCGACATCTCCGAATAAATGAAACTCAGTAAACTTTGGATCACAAAGGTATAAATGAAGCTCACTGGACTTTTTAAATTGGATTAATGTAGCTAAGATTTGCCTAACTCCAGCTGACTTACCTGAACCATTTTCACCGGCTGCTAATAAATGAGGCTTACCATCTGCCATATCCCATACTATATATTCACCATCTAGGTTAACTCCACCGAATATAGGTAACTTCATTCCTTCAATCGCAGGTAAGAATTTTTTATAATCGTAAATGAATTTCTTTGGTATTGTTCTATTGCTAACTGTTAGCGTATATTTTTTTATAGAGTCAGTTTCAATTTTGAGAGTGCGTCCGAATACTTGATAAAAGGCGTACTCCTTTTTCTTTATCTCTTTAGGATCTTGACCATTTAACAGTGTAAAAACATACTCAATACGATTTTCATTAAATTTGATTGAATGAATTTTAGGATAGATACGCTTCTTATACTTTTCGCTTGTGTACTCCATATAAATACCTGATACATCAAACGCTTCAATTAACTTCTTCTGCAACAATTTCTCTTGCTTATCTGCCTTCATCTTCTCCAATAGCCTCATTAAATCACCTCAAATTAACGGATTTGTCA
Organism: Halalkalibacter krulwichiae; assembly: GCF_002109385.1. NCBI lineage: Bacteria > Bacillati > Bacillota > Bacilli > Caryophanales > Bacillaceae > Halalkalibacter > Halalkalibacter krulwichiae. The sequence goes on from NZ_CP020814.1 coordinate 2,449,835, forward strand.
ACACAAAGAGGATCAATCCACCAACTAACACCCATGGTAAAGCTATCTTTACATAGCCAACGATATCTTTTGCTAATTCCTGCTTACGCTCCATAATAAGTAATCGCTCTAATAAAGCGACACCAATCAACACTCCACCGACAATAAAGATCAACCCATAAGCCTGAGCAATTGGTTCAGGTGGATTTAACATTGAAGAAGGACTAAATATTGTTGAAGCTGGTAAAACAGAGAACAATGTTAACCCAACTGTTTTCTTCTTCTCTTTGAACGAGCCATCCATAAAATCACGGAAATTTATTCTTTGCTGTTCACTCATGTTAGCCTCCTAAAATTCCCATAAATTTTTTCGAAAATGATGTATAACCATTTCTAATTTGGGCAAACTAATAAGTTAGACCTCACAGTCAACATTGTTGCTTTTACCCCTCCTTCCTTCCCCTTGCGCTCCCCTTTCCTTCCTCCCCTCCACTTCGTTCTATTAACAAATCTACAAAACTTGCTACAAAGCCTATTGGACAAAATATTACTTTTGTATCTACTTCTGTTGTAGCAATAAAAGTAATTACTTTTGCTGATTTAATAGCTATATCTAGTGGACTAGATTAAATCTACTTTTGTAGTTGCTTTTGTTAAATTCTATTCACATTGCTTGTACACGTTTCACCATTTCATAAAATATTTTCTCCTCAAATGGCGAAACCTATTCAAGATTAATAGGAGGATTTAATTAACTACTTGTCTAATTATTTAGCTTAAGGAGTTGTTAAAATGTGGGGATTGAATAAGAAAAGATCTAAGATAGGTAAATTTATAGATGAACATGGTTTTACACAGGAACAATTATGTAAGGCAGCTAACATAGGAAGAAATACTGCAAGTCGCATTTGTTCTGACCCCGAATATATGCCAAGTACAAATACAATAAAGAAAGTAATGAAAGCCATAAGAGAAATCGAACCTAATGCTAAAACTGAAGACTTCTTTGATTTGTAGTGCGTTACCTATATAGGGTTAACGCTTTTTTATTTGGAGATAATATATATCGGTGATTAAAAATGATTGAATATATTGTCTTCTCTTCTCTAATTATTTTCACGATTGTTATTTTCATAAAGCACCTTATAGATACAAGAAATGATAAGCCTGATACCACTGCTAATGAATACTCTAAATGCGAGTCTCCAATTGAAAGACGTCTATATAATGCATTGGTCAATAATGGTTATGTTGTTAGAACTCAAGTACCTTGTGGTAAATACAGAATTGATTTGGCTTTAATCGGATCTAAATTAGCTATTGAATGCGATGGTAAAGCCTATCATAGTTCTCCAGCGCAGAAAGCCCATGATAGGCGTAAGAATGCTTTTTTGCGTAAACACGGATGGAAAGTATTAAGGTTCTCCGGAAAGCGTATATATAGGGATCTAAATGGTGTATTAAGGAAGATTGAAAACGAAATATAAATGGAGATTTAAATGAATGACATAGAACGCAAAGTGAAACAAATCATACAAAACTTACAGATTACCAAAGGGAGAAATCCTACAATTGAAGAGTTAATGCAATGGACAGGTAGAAGCAAGAAGGATTTACTGGAGATATTGAAGAGTATCGGATTCAGATGAATTTTCCGGTTCAGTCTTAATTAGAAATTAAAAAGACCTCTAAAAGAGATTGAGGTCTTTTTAATTTCATTTCAAATTCATTAATTAGATTTTCTAATTCTTTTTTCATAGGACATGCCTCCTTTTCTTAATAATAGCTAAAAAGAGGCAAGTTTCAACAAAATAGCTGATTTTCTGACATGATTTCTATTAGATAGACTTTCACTTGAAATATCACTCCTTTCTAAAGAAATTGAACAATAAAAAACACCTATAAGGAATAGGTGTCAATTGAAGATTTTCTCTAGCTCTTCTCTTTTATTTTCAATGCTTAAAAATATTTCCTCAATTTGATAATTGTTAACACTGCTTTCTTTGTATGTGTTAATCATAATAAATATATCCGCTAAGTTTTCTAAGATAGCTACTTCTTTTTCTGTTAAGTCATCTGAACCTAGATACTTAACATAAAGTTCTTGAAACTGTTGTTGTGCCTCTTCACTTGGAAATTCAGATTCCCCTGAAATGAAATCTTCAAGCGCTCGGTAGGATTCCGAGGAAACAGTCCAAATCTCACCTCTAACATCTGTAGGCTTCTCACCAGCAGACACCCCACATGCCGACAACAACATCAAGAACACAATTACTATTAAGATGCTTCTTTTAGACAAGTAAATTCCCCCTCTCATACTAATTTTCTACAAGTGTTGAATCAAAAAATTCATAATTAGCAAAGTCCAATTGTGTTATAGACTTCTTGAAAATCCCTTTTTCATTGGGGTTTAATCCACCACTTCCTGGAATTGGTATTAATGTAGAATCTACTATGCCTCCACTATTGTCATATAAAGCAACTTGAGCATAACCCATAATTTTTTTACTATGTTTATTTGTTATTTCACCAGTCATTTCATACCAACCGTTTATACTATTTTTACTAACAGTTACATTTTTAAATTCTAATTGTGAAAATAGATCAACTTCATTTGCGCTTACATTTTCGTATTCATAGGAACTTAACTCTGAGACCCTTTTATCACTTGTGTTACTACATCCAGCAATCATGAGTAAAGCAAGTAACAAAGTATGTAGTTTCAAAAACATCTTCCTTTTCACCAATATTGCACCTTTATTTTTGTATTCCAAAAGAACCACTCCTTCAATTAGCAATATATGAAAATTTTACCATAACCCTATATAAAGTAGAACTATTTTACTAGAAATATATAACACCATATTGTAATTAGTCGTTAAAAGAAAAAAGGGTTTACCTCAATAGCTACTCAAAGTAACTAGCAAGGTAAACCCTCAAAAAAACATGTGTATTTGGTTCGATTCTCCACTTTATAGGTCATATTAGCAACGAAAATAATCTTCAAGTATAAATACAAGGGTAAACACTTCCCTAACTCACAAGTCCAAATTTTCTGTAATATGGTACATGAAATTATATACGTGCTAAACGCTGTGCAACTCGTTTTCTCGCAATCGGTAATTTATACTGAAGAGCAATTACCTTACCATCCTTCTCATATGTAGCCATCAAGTGAAAATCATCATAATAGCGCTTAATACGATTCATAACATCTTTACTCTCCGTATAAATCACGTAATGATACTGGTCTAACTTCCATGCTTCTGTCATAATATCACCTCCTCCTTAAACAAAAAAGGCTTACCCACTGGAATTTCCCAATGAATAAGCCAATAGACTACTTAGAACCAAAGTAGCCACCTTTACTCTTAATTTTATTTACCATGCGGTCTATAACTTGATCTGCACCTTGTTTATCTGAGCTGTGAATCGTGTTGTGCATTTCAATGTTAAAATGATATGTATTATTATTTGAGGTTGAATTATTCGTATTACTAACGTTATTCCCTTCAATTCTTTCAGCTAACCTTTGATAAACTGCATCTGCAAATGGATCCATTTGTCTACCAACGAGAGGAACGATTGCCTCTTTTCCCGCTTCACCGAGTCCCGCTATAGTTGGCTCATCAAAGAAACCACCATTTTTATGCCATTGTACGTCAAATGAAGGATATGGTACACCCCAGCTATTCTTCTTCATATCTACAGATACTTTTGGTATTTTAAGCTCAGGCAAAGACCATTCAAAATCAAAAGCAGACTTTATCCTATCTATTGCTGTTTGAACTGCCTCTCTTGCTGCTTCTACCGGTGTTATAATTGCTTCTTTGATGTTATTGAAGATTCTTTTCGCTGTAGAATAAATGTTTTCGAAAATATCAGACACTCGCTCTTTCATAGTATTAAAGGTACTTCGGACAGTATCACTAATACCTGAAGTTATCGTTGATACACTTGAAGAGATAGCATTCCAAATATCAGAAAAAGTCTTTTGAATAGACGATAGAGCAACAGAAATAAGTGTTTTCAATACGTTCATGGCTTGTTTAATTATGCCTTCTAATACCGACATCACTCCACTGGTAATTTTCTTTATACCCTCGAAGGCTTTATTCCAATCCCCTTGTAAAATTCCTAGCACCGTCTGAACAATTCCTTGAATAACGGATAATACTCCCTGAATCACAGTTTGGGCATTTTTCATTGTATTTTGAATGTACGAGAGAATTGCGCTACCATACTTATCCCATAAATCAGATACAATCTCTAATACTGTTTGTGTTATCTCACTTATAGTCTGCATGATAGATTCGATCGTGTCTCTCATACCAGAAAAGGAACCATCTGAATTCGAGCGCATTTCTTCGAACTTTGTCTTTGCCCAATCAATAATTCTTCCTATAAATTCAAATACTGTATTCATTGCATCTTGAAGCTTAGGAAGTATCTTTTCAGCAAGGTTTATCATGGCTTCACCAATAGGCATAAGTCCAACCATTGCATTATTTTTCATGATTTGAAAACGCTCACCAAGCGTTAGAGTATCTTCTCCAGCTTTTTCAATGGTTTCAGAAGAGTTAGCAAGTGTTTCCTGTAATTCTTCAATAGAAAAAGCTCCTGATTGAATCATTTCAGCCATTTCAGGTCCTGCTTTAGCCCCAAATACCTCCATGGCTTTAGCTGTAGCTTCCCCAGCATCTTCCATGTTTTCTATCTCATCAATTATCTGTGGCAATACTTCTGCTGGGTCTTTACCATCCTTAGCAATATTAGCTATTCCTTTTGAGAAAGCTGACATAGCTTTATCAGCATCATAACCCTTAGCCTCAAGATTCCCCATCAAAGTAGCTGCTTCATCGTACCCTAATCCTGCTGTACGCATAGTAGCACCATGCTTATCCATTTGAGACATGAGGTCTCCCACACCAGCGCCTGTTGTTTGAGCGACATTCCATAAGAGATCCATCTTGTCCATAGACTCTTCAGCACCAATGCCCCAAGCTTCAAAACCACGACTACCACTTTCAATAAGTTGACTAGAAGCTTCACCAGAAATACGAGATAAATCAAGATAGCTCTTTGATAGATCTTCTAATACTCCACCAGTTTCACCAGTACGAGTATTTAAGTCTGCAAGAGCTGTAGCAACTTCCTCTGCATCTTGAGGTACTTCTTTAAAAACATTTTTAAAGCTATCCTCTAGATCACTCAGCGCATCACCTGTAGCCCCTGTGCCTTTCCTGATTATGCCTGAAGCTTTTTGAAACTCTTGACCAGCATTAAATGAAGCCGTACCTATACCAACTAGCGCTGCACCTAAAGAAGCTACCGCCCCAAGAGCTAGACCTCCAAGGACTTTCCCCATCTTAGAACCTTTTTTTTCTGTCTCTTTTTCTGCATTAGCTAACCCTTTTTCAAGTGAAGAACTATCAACAGAAATTTTTGCTTGATATTCCCCTAAATTATATGTACTCATTAGTTATCACCTCCTCCAGTTTTTGAAGTGGTGTAACCTGTGATTGCTCTAATAGCAGATAGATCAGCATCTTTTCTTGGATTCATATATCTACGTGCTTTGTCTAAATACTCTCTACCTTCTTCTGACTTCTTTAACTCTTTAACATGGCATTGTTTGATATATGCGAGAAAATGACTGTGAGGCATTTGTAGGATGTATTCATGAGAGAAGTTGTAGTAAGAGGCTAATAGAGCGAAGTCGCTGAACAATTCATACTCATCATTAAAAGAAGCCGTATCCCCTTTATCTGAAGGAAGATACGGCACTTTTAGTTTTTTGATTCAGCATTTTCAACTACTTTAGATTGATAAATTTGTACAATACGTCTCATTTGAGAAACACTAACATTTTTCTCAACAAATTCCTCTGTTACGTCTTTAGACTCATCCTGACTTAAAATCAAAGTAACCATTTTTACGAACGATCCAAACTGTGCTTTATTCGTTTTGGCTTTTAAAGCCTTGTCTTCAAAATCTAAAAGTTGATTTACAAGATGTACACTAGGCTCAGGTGGTATAGTAAATTGATTGTCCTCAGCAAATTTTAAAATAAGTGGTTCTTGTGTTAGTAATGAAAGATCAATAATATTTGACATAAAATACACTCCTTATGATTGTTTTTCATAAATAAAAAAGAAGGGTTTCCCCTCCTTAGATTTCTTCTACAATTTTTACAATGTTACCGTCTTTACGGTTTGGATCAGCAAGTAATCTAAACTCAAAAGTAAAGACTGATTCAGACTCAGGATTAAATGTAAATTGAAGTCCTGATCTATTTTGCGCCTTATACATTTTTAGCTTCAGTTTCTTCCCATCTTGTCGCTTAGTATGTACGAATAGGAGTTGTTTTGCTGGCACGGTAAGTTTACCACCAATACCAAGAGTACGCTTTGTTGCATCCTCACTATAGTAAGTGGATGAAATTTCGTTCAATACTTTTAAATCTAGCGTACAAACACCAGCGTTAAAAAGAACTTCTTCCGAAGTCACAAAACTAGCTATTGTTTGGTTAAGTTTCCCCCCATTTACATCGTACCAGTTTTGAGTATAATTTAACGTTGATTCACCAGAACTTTCCCCTATTTTAAGCATATCTGCTTCAATTTCTTCATCTGTACTTTCGTCAATATCAACACTTTCAGGGAGGATAAAAAGCTCTCCCGCTCCAAAAAGAATTGAATTATTATTTGTATTATCTGACATTAATTAGTCATCCTTTCAGTGTAATTAAGTAATATTGATTTTGTTCAAACACTTTTTCATTTTCATGAAACAAAAAAGACCCACCTGTCATAAGCTGGGAGTTTAAAATTATTTGATTGTTTACTATGTTAGATGGACGATCATTAACTTTCTTTTTGAAATCAAGTAGCTCAATTAATCGACTAGTAATATCGTTTAATTGTTGCTCATCGGCTGTCACAAGCGTAACTTGTACTCTATGCTCATTTGCTACTTCCCTTTGAGATAAAGGTACAACGTTATAGACAATGTAAGGATAATCAATAAAACTTCCTTTTTCATTTAGTTGCTCCTTACTAAATGCTTGAGGTCGACCGAAGAAGATCTTTAACTTATACTCAAAAGGATAATGATCAAGCAACTCACTAAGTTTTTCATCAGAAGTTAGATACTGAAAGAAGGTAATATTCATTTGGGACTCATCCCCTTAGCAATAATCTGTTGCATATTGCTTTGATTCTGCTCAATTGCATCACGTATGTATGGTTGTCCAGTAATATTACGAACAACACTGCCCTCATGTACAACTTCAGCATATTCAACATTATTAGTACCAACTTCAACATCTGAAGAGTCTTCATTATGTTTAACTTCTGAACCTGTGCTTCTCCTAAGATGACCAGTCTCACCAACTGGTGCTCTCATCTTACTTTCACGTTCCATCAACATACCAATCTCATTAGCTACCTTTTCACGTTTGCTTCTTACGTCTTTAATAGCTTGCTGAAATTTTAAGTTTTTCATTAGTTAGCCCCCTTTCTAATAAGGACTTCATAATGCTTATCATATTTCATAATTTCAGTAACCTTATAAGACTCCTCTAGATACTCAATATCTGAAAGAATTTTCAAATCCTCATTTGGTTTACAGAATACACGATTTGTAACTTCAACAAACACACCATAAGTACGTTCTGCTAAAGTATTAGAATATGGTTCAACTTCACCCTTAAATGGAGACTTAATTGTTTCAGGATCACCATAGATTGGACGACCAAAAGGATCATAATCAATTACTTGACCATTTTCTTCAGTAACGATATACAAAGTTTTAGTAAGTCTCATACAAATCTCATCCTTCTATTTTCATTTAATCTACGAATAATATCAGGAGGAAGATCATCTCTATAAGATTCACTTAAACTACCCTTACCTTCTGAAACAATATTTTCAACACCTTTATTTCGATAGTTGAAAACTGCAATATCCTCAGCTAATTCCTCAAGGGAAGAATTTAGCTCTTTTACATTACAATACGTTAAGACATGATTAGTAGCCCTTGTTAGATAGATCAGAAGAACATTATCTTCACTATTATCATTATCTTTTAAGTCTAACAGGGCTTTTATATTAGCTATAGAAGGCATAATTTAACCCCCTATTCCTTAGGCTTCGTTTTAGTAACTCGCTTAGTAGTTGCTGCTTTGCTTGTAGACTTAACTTCCCTTACCTCTTCATAATTAGCATCTTTTTTACAACGCTTAATATGATCAGGATCTACTACTTCCCAAACGAGACCAGTTAGTTTATTTTTAAATTTCAATTACATCACTCCTTACTATTAAAAAAGAGATAGAGCAAAGCCCTATCCCTCATGTATTTGATTATTGATTAGTAATAGTAGCCGTAAGAACCGCTAAAGCTTCTGGACGAATTACTTCAGCACCGTATACAAATAAACCACGAACACCATCAGCAAAGCTATTTTCTAAGCGCATTGCCTCTGTCTTCTCAATCTGCTTACCATAACCAATAGCTTGCTTATTTAGTGCCATAATTTTTAACTTACCGTTAGTATTTGGCAATTCTTCAGATACAACAACTTGCATGCCGTTTATCTTCTGCCCTTCAACTACACCATTTTCAAGAACAGTAGGATTCTTTGTGAAACGATCATCTTTGGATAATAGTCCCAACACTTCTGATTCAATAATGACAAAGCGATTAGCTTTAGGTACTTTCTTTTTTGAAAGCTTAGTACCAAGATCAACAATCTTGTCATAAACATTAAGTTTATCTAGTGCGACCGGTTCAGCATCACTTCCAATAACATTATCTTCATGAGCACCAGTGTATAGACCGAGAACAAATGTATCAATTTTTTCTTTTGCATTATCCGCTTCTTGTTCTGTATAAGCGCTTAACACATCCCCTTTTGCTTGAACCGCATCCACGTCATCACAAGTAATAGCAAAGTATTTCTTTTGATCCATGTGTAGTTCAACAGGAGTTGTACTTACTGAATTCCAATCAATAGAACCTTCATAATCTTTAAGTTCCGAAGCTCCAATACGGTTAAATATAATTTTATTACCTTCAATTCGTACTGGTGGAGTAGTAATAACCTCCGCTACTGAAGCCTTTGTATAATTTGCTAATAAACGAGAGTCCCATACTGCTGGAATAAATGATTGTACTGACATATTAATATCACCTTTACCTTTTCTAATTTATGTATAGTGCTTATTTAACGTCTAGCCCGAAAGACAATTATTATTGTGCTAATGCTTCATCAACTAATGATTGATCAAGCTTGCTAATTTCTTCTACTGACATTGATTGAAGTTGTTCACGAGTAATTGTTGTTGGTTTATCTCCATCTTTTGGAGTAAAACCATTAGACTTTAATTTCTCATTCACAACTGTTTGAAGATGACTAGACCAAACATCTTTTAAACTTGCCAAGTTAGCCTCTGTTGCCTCTTTACTCTTTGTACCTTTTTCATCATCTTCACTTTCTATTTTGATAAAATAGTCTATAAGATCCGTAGGCAATGAATTGTCTGAAGCAAATTTAAAAGCTGAATTACGAAGAGTCTCACGTAATTTATCCTGTTCTAACTTTTGAAATTTTCGTTCTAATTCTTCATATCTCAAATCTTTATCATCTTTATTACTAGTTCGCTTAGTTAACTCATCAGTAATAATTTTTTCAAGGTTGTTGCTTTTCCATGATTCCAATCCACGACTAAAGTAACTATCTAAACGTGGTTGTAAAAGCTTCTTCCCATCCTCTGTATCAAGAAAAGTTGTTACTCCCTCAGGTGTTACTTGAGATAACCCCTCAAGGTATGCTTTCACTTCTTCTTGATCTTTGTTTTCTTCTAAAAACTTCTTAATTTCTTCTAATGTCATAATTAGCCTCCTACCCTTTATGTCCGAAGCCATAAAGTGCAACATTTTTGTTTTTCACGCTGTTCTTTTACGTCTGCAACATGAAAAAAGACATAATAAAAAAGCTAACCAAATTGATTAGCTTTTGCCCATTCCTCATACGTTTGATAAGGAATGTTTTCCCTTGTTTCATTGTCTCTTCTGATATTTGTACCACCTTCAATAACTGGGACAATATCGCATTTACAATTTGGATGATACGGAACAACAGGACGAATTGAATCATTAAGATCAAAGATTTGCCCATCTAAGTCGGCACAATCAGCACATGTATTAGCTTCAAGAGTAGCCAACCATTGAACCTGTTGAATTCCATTCTCTTCATAGACCTTTTCTCTTGATTCAGTGATTATATGCGCTGTTTCAGTACGTACTAACCTTTGAGACTGATAAGCCTTGCTATCAAACTGCTCATCAAACACTTTTGCAATCTTTTCTAGCTTATGACCTTCTCTAATTCCCCTTTCAAGGTTAGTAGATAAAGCCTCTTTTAATGCTTGCTGATTTCTCCAAATACGCTCGGAGAAGTGCGCACCTGACCAATCTTGATTAATAAAACTATCAAGAACAGATTGATTTTCTCGTTCAAAATTAATACCAACACCTATATTTTGCTCTAGAGTGTAAGCACTTCTATAATACGATTCAGTGAACGCTGCACCTAGAATAGCTGTAATAGTAACAACTTCAAAAGTTGAAATAGTATTTAATTCTTGATCAAGTTGCTCTTCAAATTGAGACATAACACCAGTAAGATAGACTTGGTTATAGTCAATCACTCCATCCTCTGCATAGTCCATATATAATGAAGCAAGTAGTTGTTTGACCTTCTCTTTACTACCTTTATACTGATTTAAGACAACATCATAATCATTATCAGATTGCTCCAATAACTCTTCTAGGATTTTTAATAAATCATCATTCAGCGCCATTGTTACTACCTAATATTTGTTGGTTACGATTTCTTAAATCTGCATCTAATCCAGTAGAATCAAGTCCATTTTTGAGTTTCTTAATTTCAAGCGAAGGTTCTTGGATTTTTGGATGCCAACTAAGGAGCGTTTCTAGGGGGACTATATTTACTAATTTAGCAATTTGATCTGTGATTGCTGCTTCATCTGCAGGAATATCCCTCGAAAACTTGAACGAAATGTCTGAAGGCTCATAATCCTTACCTTGTTTATTTAACATAGTAACAATCATGCGAATACGCTTTCTAAGTGCTTTCTCCATCTTACGTTCTTTCATACTACTTTTAGTTTCGAGTCCGAAAAGGTGAAATTTAAGTGCCTGACCTGACAAATTACTGGAGAATTTAGAAGATGTTAAACGAGGAGTATCTGATTGCTCATGAATTAAATGATCAAGTGTTTCGTATAAATTATTTTGAAACTCTGCATTAGCATCTTTCGTTAAAAACTTGGCTTGCCCAACGTCATCTAACAAAAGAACTCCATCTTGTTTCATTTTCTCAATATCTTCTTTTTCTGTGGCTTTATACCCTGCTAAGATTAAATACGCATTTACAAAACTTTCATTGCTATTAATCGCATCTGAAAGTAAAGTGTTTATTGCATCTACTTGAGTAATAATTTCCTCAAAATCGCCTTGTTCTTCTTCATTATTTAGGTAAATCGTAATTGGCACTTCACCAAAATAATGCTCAAGATCATTTTCATTATTATCTGAAACGTATGTATTCCCACCATCACTAGAAATAAAGTGATATATTCCATTTTCATCATATACTTCTACCTTTATTTCCTTTGAATTATCATCTTTTTTCAATTCCCAATAACGTAAACCAAAGAGAATATTATTTTTACTATCTCTTTCAATGTACATTTCAAGTGGACTGTAATGATTAAATCGTATGTTTCCATTCCTATCAATAAAGTAAAGCTCATAGCATTTACCGTATATCGAGAAAGTCTTAATGATTTCAGCGTTTGTATCTTCTTCATTATTAAGATAATTAATCATCTTTATGTCATTCAAGAAATTTTGATTTCCTGATTGTGATACATAAGCTAATGGCATAGAAGCAAAATAGCCTAACATGGTATTGATAATCTTCTTTGGATAAAGTGTAACTACCTTATTGTTCGGCTTATGTTTGTCCGGCAATTTCCGTGACAAGATTTTATGCTTGCCTATATAATAATCAAATAACTTTTGATACCTGGGTAATTCAAGCTTATGCTTCTTAATAGCTTCTTTAATTTGATTGCTTGTAACCAATGCCTAACCTCCTATATTCCTAACATTTTTCTATCTATCGTTTGAATGCGTTTATTCCCTTTTAGCATCTGAACAGCACCAAATAAGCTATCTGGACAATCATCAAATTTGGATTTAGAAGAATAATCCTTTATTTGAGTGTTGTACGTATGATTATCAGAATTGAAAAGAATGTCACCTGAGTTCACTTCCGGCTGTAATGATTCAATTCTAGATTCTTTCTTTCCTTTTGAATGCACACCAATAATAGGAAGGTACAAACTTTCCTTCCATAGCGCTTCTTCAAATTTTTGTTTCATGTATGACTGTGCTTGAATCGTTTCAAATCCAATACGATCAACAGGAAACGTATGTATTTTCTTCGCTGCTATTTTGAATAGTTCATCAGGTAAGACTTTGTGCATAGAACCATCAAGAATATATTTTTGTTTCGTTTTCGTATGTTCTCCAAGAATGGTTATTGCGCTAAAGTCATTCCTTTTACCAGCTTTAATGGCTGGATCTATATACATAACAATATCTAATTCATTTAACTCAGGTAGAGACTTCCAATATTGAATCTTTTGGAATATGTATTCACCTGCAGATTTAGGTTGATTCATTAACTCTTTCCAAAATGATATCTCACCATCATCTATTTTCTTTTTCATTAAGTCATAGTAAGTCCAACGTTCATTCCATAAAACTTGAGTACCTTTTAACATTTCCTCTTTATGCTCATTGAAATAAGAAAAAGCTGTTTCTTCCCTATCCTCATCTTCCCTATTTGTATAGAGTGATTCCCAATGGCTCCATAAATCTAACGCATCACTAAAAGTAATGACCGCTTGCTTTCTAACCTTTTTCCAACCAGTAGTATCAGGATCAAGAATGTCTGAAATTAAATCATCTTCTGATAAAGTTGTCCCTACTAGGAGATAGTTAGAATAAGAATCACCTAAATTAAGAACCGATTCTTTGAATAAGTTTTTAACCTTTTCATTCTTAGATTCAGATTCAACCATTCCATCAGTAACCATATCATCACAAAGACAAAGCTGTGGTCTAAGACCTTTCCATTTGATCCCCCTGAGAGTTCCAAGGATACCTCTAGCCATGATACATGAATCATTCTTTAGCCATATCTCTTGCGCTGACCACTTTTCACTAGACTTTAATTCTCCAAAGTCTTCAATAATTGCTTCATTAGAAGTTACCTCAGCCTTAATATCATTCATTAATGCTACTGCTAAATCATCTGAAGCAGAAAGTAATAAAATGAATCGAATACGCTTGAAAAGGATTAAATGAAGAGGTGTAAGGAAGGAAACTATAGTGGATTTTCCGTGATTACGTGGGACTGCGTAGATTAAACGTTGTCCTTCTTTATGGAGAAGATCATCTAACTCTAATAATAGTTCACGTTGAAACTCACCAAATTCTCTCCAGAACACTTTAGGAAAGTAAGCTAATGCAAAGTACTCAGCATCTATTTGTGCGAGCTTTTTCCGTAAACCATTCTGACCAATGAGATTATTTTTGTGTGAAATGAGGAGTTGTTCTATTTCAGAAGGAGAGAAATGTTTTTGAAGATATGTGAGAAGAAGTTGTTTTTCATTTGTGCTTAATGTGCTCAAGCGTTCACCTCCAATTTTTAAGGGTAGAAAATACCACAAATTTTCTTAATGTGACTGTTGCAGGGATATTTGACTCAAGAATAGAATACCCCTACCTCTATTAATTTGAACAAAAAGAAAAGCCATCACTTATCTGTGACCGCCTTCTTCTTGGCTCTAATTAATGTACTTTTACTAATTCCTGTTCTTTCTTCTACTTGCTTATAAGAGTTAGTTTCTAATAGCTCTAGAGCGTGCTCTATTTGCTTCTTACTATACTTGTTTGGTCTTCCTTCTCTGAAGTCCTCACGCTGCTTAGCAATAGCCTTACCTTCTTGTGTACGTTCCACTATCATATCACGCTCAAACTCAGCAAATGAACTCATAATGTTAAAGATAAGTCTACCTGTTGGTGTATCTTCCACTAGCCCCATATTAAGCACATGAACCTTTACACCCTTTTCAAATAACCTTTTAACTGTTTGAATAGCATCTACTGTGGAACGTGCAAAGCGGTCTAATTTAGTTACAACAAGAGTATCACCTTTACTTAATTTAGAAAGCAACTCCTGAAATTGTGGTCTATCTGATTTAGTACCAGTAAACTTTTCATCATAGATAATTTCACAACCTTCATTCTTTAAAGAATTGATCTGCGATTCTAAATCTTGACCAACTGTTGATACTCTTGCGTAACCATATTTCATTTAAAGCACCGCCTTATCAGCATATATTTATGACACTAAGTAATGACACCTTTGTATATACTGATACTACTACACTGAATTGTCAGTGTCAATACCTTTAAGTTATGACACCGATAAGAACAAAAAAATATTACTCTTCTTCCTTCTTATCCTTCAACATATCCATAAGCTCATTGTAATCTTCGTCATTGCTTTTCTTATCTTCAATGATTAAAGTCTTACTGTTAAGCCCAGCCTTCTCCAAGATTGACTGAATAGCTTGTAAACGTGCATAGACTGTTTTGTTATCCTTAATCTCACCATTTGCCATTTTAACAAGTTCTTTAGACAGTTTCTTACTTGATACCTTAAATGTATTAAGAGCATCATGTAATGATTCAGTTGCTAAAGAATCTATGTATTCTTGTGCCTCCGGTTTCTTCAAAAGATTATAAATTGATTTACGATCAGCATAGCCACACTCCTCAGCAATCTGTTGTACAGTGTGCATACCTTCATAATACATTCTGATAGCTTTTAATTGATTATCTTTTAACATACCCTCACCCCCTATATTGTGTAAAATCGAGAACCTATTTGCCCTATATTTATCTTAAACTCAAATCAATTCATGCTATAATTGTACTGAGGTGATTGAATGTCTTCATACGTTATTATGACTAATAGACAAATGGATAAAAAGCTCACCATTTACTATCCTATAGAACAATATAAAGAATACGCAGAACTAATTGAAACTCACTTATCAAAAAAGTCTCAATGGTTTGCAGATGAAGCTAAAAAATTATCACCAGAAGAATATGAAGAATTTGAGACTTTTTATTCTGATGATTGGTACAACCATAGATTTGTTTATTCTCAAACGCACCGTAAATCTTTATTTAATACCATATACTCATTCCTTGAAAAGACACTTCTTAATATTTGTCAGAAACAGGACAAGTCTAATAAGTCTCTAGTTAAATATAGCGATATTAATGGTAAAGGAATAGATAAATCCAGAACATACTTAACAAAAGTAATAGGTATCAATATCCCTCAAACAGACTGGGAAATACTAAAATCTTATCAATCAATAAGAAATTCACTCGCTCACAATGATGGGGAAAATATTAGTCAGAATGATAAAATCCCTCCAGCAATTCGTAAAGTTGAATCGATTCGTATCGAAAACGACAGAATTAAATTAGATCCAGAAGCTTGTGAGAAATTTCTAGATAAGATTGAAAACTTTCTTAGTAACATCCATGACCAATGCTACAGCACAGAAAAGGAGTAACCTCAATTACCCTTTTCTTCATTTTTCCTCACCTATCCGCTTATCCATCTTCTTATCAATCATCCTAAACAAACTCCTCATCACTATCTTCTTTCCCTCTTCATCAGAGCTATCATGAATCCTTACTAACTCTCTAATCTGTTGTTCAAATAAATCTGACATATTCTTATATTCACTCATGTTTAATTCCTTCCATATAAAAAAGCACCCCAAACGGATGCCGATTTTCTAACTATCATCTCTTTCAAAAATAGCAATATTAACATCTGTATTTCCCTCATTAATTTGAGGAATAAAGCTATGCAATCTCCAACCACCTTTAGTGTGATCATTTAACTCAAATTCAAGGTCTCTAAATGACTTCTTACTCTCTACAGGGTTCAATTTTACCGTTTTATACTCCAAGTTATTCATCCCTTTCCAAAAACCTTATGGAAAAGTTTACCACAAAATAACTTATAATCCTAATTACTTATTCTCCTACAACTTCAATAGATGAAATATGACTCGGATTAATCATAATGGTTTCCTCTTCATCTAAGAATAAAAAGGTATTCTTCAACACTCTAACTTTCCCACCCATAGGCACACCATTTTCATTATAGAAGCTCTTCAAAAGTCCTGAATGACTCTCAATATTGTTTACTATGTATTCTTTGCCACTGTCCATAATTATCTTATATCTCATACAATCATCTCCTTATTAATAACTTTCCTACATATTGTCCAAACGCTCACCCTACCCAAAAACCAAAACACATAGCACCAATACTAGCTATAGTAATAGCTGTAAAGTTAATTCGTCTATCCTTATCGGTCTCACCAATTGCACCTAAACCGAACAATATCATAAATATAAACAACAATACCTGAAACGTTAACAGCATTATAAATATGCTCCAATCCAGTTAAACTCTATACCCTCATCTACTACTACAAAGCTCTGTAATGGTTGGTCTTCCTCATCCATATTAAATCCTTGATTAGCCTGCAAGAAAATTAATTCCTTACCATTAATCATCACTTGTGTATCTGCTCTATTCAAGAAGCTAAATTTGTATAAACGCTTACGCTCTGGTATTACCTCTTGATTTGCTGTACTTGTTTCTAGTCGCTCACTACCCAAATAACCTATTCCAATTCTCATTTATAACAGCTCCTTAGTTTGATTCATACTATTATTAAGTGGACTTTACAGGATTCGAACCTGTGACCTATCGCTTATGAGGCGACTGCTCTGACCAACTGAGCTAAAAGTCCAAAAAGAAAAAAGCTAATCACTTAGCTCAATCATCATCATCTTCAAATTCTTCATCATTACACTGGGCATACCAGTAATCAAGAATATTTATTCTATCTTCATCGCTTAACAATTGATCCTTCTCAAGCTCTTCAGCTAACTCTTCGAAGGCACTAGCTTTCAATACTGAATAACTCTCTTTATTCACCATTCAAAATACCCCTTATCGCTTCTCGTTCTTCTTCCTTTAATCGCTCCATTTTATCAATTAAATTGGCAAATACCTCTAAGCTTTCAAGGAATTGTTCTTTTTGACCTTGACTCAATGTTAGGGTTTTCACTTTATCTAGTGATTTCCAATCATCCAAACCACTACATTGACCACATTCCCAGTCATATAATTCATCATCTGTAATCTTTAAGTTACATACGTTACACTTGTAGCTCATTATTCAATCTCTCTCCCTTGCTCCACTTTGTATGTTTATTAAAATTCGTTTGATTCCCTCATTGCATTTATCACAATTATCAGTAATGCACATACAACGACTACAATAATTAATGAAGGACTGTAAATTCTTCTGTTCCATCTATCTCAGCTACTTTCCTAATTTCTAATTTCAACCATTCACCATTTTTGATTTCTGCAAGTGCTATTTGATAATAATTACCTTTGATTGGCTCATAATTTTCTCTAAAAGATTCATTAACACTTTCAATCTTAGCTACTTCTTCAATACATCGCTCTTCATTTTCAGCCACAAATAAACGAACGTCATCAACAGTATCTAAATGTTTAGGAGTAACAAGATACAAGTATTTCTTATTCATTATCCCAACTCCTTAACTCTCAACTTCGGTGTGTACTTCTTTTTAAATCTCTTCTGCTCTTTTTCAGTCTTATCTAAATATCGTTTAACAGCTTCAAGCTCTTCAGCGCTCGGCTCTTCGTAGACTTCTTCTGGAGATGTCCCTCTAGGTTGTTTAACCTTTTCAGTAGCATCAACTTCAATGCTCACAGGTGCGACAAGAGGCTTATCTGAGTTTTGAATATATGCCTTTATGTAATCCAATTCTTCTAAGATCTTCTCATTTTCATCCATTAGCCTACTTATAAAAGGGAATATACCGCCAAATAAATTGTTATTTGCTTCATTTACCTTTTTATACAATAATCTGTCAAGCTCATAAAAACTCATTGCTGAAACTTTATATTCTCTGTCTGATTTTCTCATCATCATCTATCCTTTCGGCTCAAATTTAAATTTATAAAACTAAGAGGATTTTGTTTCGAGGAACACACGAACAGAGCTAGATACAAATGACCTAGCTCACTGTCTCTCATGTGCTATAAAAAATAAAAATAACATTATTTGGAGGAATAAATAATGAAATCGTAGCAGATTCTCTCTATTTATTCGTTTGCTCATCGTTTTATTTAATGTCGGACGATAGCAGGGGCGCACTGTAATAAAACCAGCCGATACCGACAAGAAGCCTAATTAACTTTCACACGTTTCATTACAAATTGATCCGCTTGCTCAATAATGTCTTTAATTTTATTTTCATTGCTAATAGATAGCCTTGTTTTATTCCGAAAAAACTGTGATACTGCTGCTTGTGAAATCCCTAATGAATCAGCAATTGTTTTATTTTTTATCTCCTTCTTCATCGCTAGGAAACGTAATTCCTCTATCTCTTCAATCGAAAGTCTCAACTCAACTCCCTCCTTTAAACGTAAATTTTATATTTTAACTTTACTTATTAAGCGTAAAAAAGAGAACAGGAGGAGACGTTACTAAACCTGTTCTTCTAAAGACTTAGTAAGCTGGCATACTTACTAAAGTTATAATCGTTACATGGAAATGGGGGAAACCAACTTAAAGCTTTACATCTGAAATTATATATAGTACAGTATAATTACGAGGTAAGTTTAATGTTATTTAATTAACAAAAAAAGAAGAGTAGTACTACACATCGTATAGACTATCATACCACTCTTTCCATATAGGGAACTTTTTTCAATCAAAAAAACCTCAAAAATCTAGCTTAAACACTAGGTTTTTTGAGGTTCCATTTTTTAAAGGTGTGAATTTTTCGGCTTGAAGGCATTCAAGAATACCTCTTTTTGTGTTGAATGCAACACATTTAGCAATCTTATAGCATCTTCACTGTTATCTTTAACCATTCGCATTAAGATGGCACACATCGTATCTTCCTTTACATGGAGTTTTTCTACATGAAAATTGTAATATTTAACAATATTTTTTATACGATTGTTCCGCTCATCCTCATCATTAATACTACTATACACACTTTTTATATCGCTACTGTATTTCTTGACATTATCTCTAATCTTTTTTTGCTGGTGGCGATTTGCTTGTTTCACTTTATGTATCACTAACAAACTTCTAAAATCAATATCTTCTCGCTTAGTTGCATATTTAAGATAACTTAATTCTTTGACAAGATAATCCATCGGGCAATCGTAATAGCTAATCCTATTCCCTATTGTGTTACTTTCGCTTATGAATTGCCAAAACTTAGGCTTCCTTTCAGCTAATTCGGGTAACTCTTCAATATGTTCGATCTCATCTTGTATGTTTATTTTATATAACTTTTTACTTAAATCGATAGCCACTCCTGACAAAACCGTTAAAACACCCGTCTTCTGTAGCAGTCTTTCCAACTTTCTACCTTTAAGACCTTTTGATTTCAAATGCCAATATGTAGACAAACAAAATTGACCCAAATTAACAACATCCCCTATTTTTTTTGAGCTTTTAGCTAATATATTGTCAATCTCACTCATGCTCAGTTTATTTAGTTTGTATTCCTTCTTTTCACTTTGTAACTTGTTAATACAAACTCGATATTCCTTTTTACACGCTTGAGCAATGATTTTTAACTTTTCGCTATCAATTAAAAGCACCGTATCAGAGTCATAATCACTACCGGATAACGTATCCTGCAAAGGAAATTCCCATGCATTTACGGCAACAATATTTTTACTGAAATTAAAATACTCTTCAATCTCTTTATTATATGTATTCTTAGCTAATAGAACGTTACTAGGGCTAGTATTAGGGTTTCTGAAGCCAACTAGATCAACTCCAAAGTCAAACATTGTTGTAAATATTTGATTACCTCGAAGGGATAACTCAGGATTTTTAACATTAAACTTACCAATGCTATGCAATAACATTTCATAAGGATTTCCGATCATAACGCAATAGTCTGCTTTAGGAATACGCACTTTCCCACTTTTGACTTTCTTTCCATAGTCATAAATTTCTTTAGAGCGGAACTCCCTAAAAATTTCTGTATGTACAATATCGTTATTTCGTCTATATAAATCAATTAACATTTGATGACTATTCATTTCATTAGTGTTCTTTTCAAGATGCTCAATAAAATGCTCATCACTTTCTTTAAGGTTCATTATGTATTCTTTTTCATAGCCTGCTAATTGAGCAACATCATCTTTATTTAACGGTAAGCAATTTACCATTTGATAAGAAAGGGATTGAAGGATATTTCCCTTTTCATCTGTTCCATGTTTTGATTTCTTTTCATGCTTACAAACCCCAAAAATAATACCTTCTGAGCTTACTAAGCCCTTCCAATGAGAAAACATTGCATTATTTAATCTTCTCATAACTTCTTTGTCCTTTAGGTTTTCACCTTCTTCAGCAAAAACATTACTGAATTTAAGACATTTCAGACTAGAAGGAGTTGTTATCATATGCACGTCTTTAGCAAGGATCTCATTACCAAACATGTCTGTAAGCTTCCATTCATTATATGGAGTATCATCTGGACATTTATCCTCAAGAAACTTTTGTATCTTAGTATTGAACGCTGCAGATTTAAAGAAATGGTGACGTAACAACTTCATTGAACCAGCGTGATCAAAATACTGTTCATCAAGTAATGATTGTCCATCGAATAGACTGTTGCTAACCTTAACATTTTCCTTGAAGCTGTCTAGTAACCCTGTCTTCTTATCGGTTCTTACAACATTGCAAATCTCATCAAATTCACTATTGATATCATCTACAACAAGAATGTTTTCAGGGTTTATCTTGATCGTCCCTTCTATGGATGAACCAACAAGAGACTCATAAGAAAGCAAACTAGCTAAATCAATTGGTTGATTATCCTGAAAAGGTAGGTACATCCTAGACCAATTTATCATTTCATTATAAAGTTCTTCACGAATTGCTAATACTTGACCAGTTCTACTTTTAGAACTAGATCGTTTGTACACCTTATAAGTGATTACCTCAATTTTATTAGTCTTTATATTTTTAAACTTCAATGTGAATCCATTCTCATAAAGATGCTCCCTTAACTCATCATTCTTAAGTTCTTTCCACTTCTCTTTGTAGGTTTGAGGATCTTCCTTCTCTTCAGAAATATGTTTAATAAATCCCTTTAGTTTCTCCTTGTATCCTTCCAACTTTTCTTTCTTTTCTTCTGTTTCAGCTTCAGCAATCTTTTTATCTAGCTTTCTCATTTTACTTTTACAAGCTTTAATAATCTGGTCGCCCGATTTAACTTTCTGTTTGAATTTTACATTGATTATGTCATTGCTAATTTCTTTATCACTCGTTTTAACAGTCATCGTTGATAAACCTTCTTGCTTCAATTTAATCAACTCAAGACTATGAGGTATCATACCAACGTAATTAAGATCAATTTCTTTATCTCTAATCATATTGCCGTAAATGTCGTTCGCTTCAAGTGAAAGTATGTAAACTTGCTTGTTGTTGTTTTCTGCCATTAAGTCGACTCCTTCTATTTTCAATTGATTAAATTATGTATGTAAAAAGAACACTTCAAAATACCTCTCACAATTGTCCAAGCGTGCCCTTCGCGCGGACACATTGAGTACTGATTATTATATTGGTTATGGATTGGTTATAGATTGGTTATTATTACTGGTTATACATTTAACTCTTACTAGTGTTAAAACCATGCTGCAAAGTTTTTTCGTAAGATGCATTTCAAAATATGTAAGATGCAAAAGTTAAACATGTAAGATGCATTTATTAATTCGTAAGATGCATAAGTTGAACATCTTATGCCCCAAGGGATTCAAGCTTCCATTTATCAGCTTTTTCAGCAATCTTGTCATCATGTACGAAATACTTATTATTCCATCGAATAAATGTCTCAATCTCTTTGCCTTTATCAGTAACATCGATACCATTTGACTCTAAGTAATTTCTTTGTACTTTCATCAAGTTCACTTTATCTAGTATTTTTATATATTTAATAATCGTTGTTCGGCTATTTCCTGTGTCTTCTGCAATTAATTCCTCAGATGGATATGCATAATGATCCCAAAGAAACTTTGTTCTATCTATGTAACTCTCTAAGTAATACATGATTCTGACACCTGTATAGCCAATCTTATCTAACACGTATCTATCAATTAATCTATGTGTAAGTTGAGTAAATTTAATAGGATTTTCCTTTTTTCTAGGTATGTATTCAGGATTAATTCTTACTGGTAATGGGTGAGTCTTGGGTAAATTCTTGATCTCATTACGAATAAGACCTCTCTTATGTAAGCTATTCCAGCATTTTTTAAATGTCCTATTATCTTTGAATTTTAAGAAGTGCATTAACTGCTCGTATTCTTTAATAACATACTCCTCTCGCTGTCCATGCCTTTGGTATAATTGCACCAATTTAACATACAGGACAAATTCTTTGTCGTTAATCGTCTTATCTCTAACAACCTCAGAAGCTATCTGAATCTTAAATGCATTAGCCTTCTGACCATCAGATTTCTTAGGTGGAGTAACAGGTGTGATATCTTTAGGTGGATTTTCTCTAAGATATTCCTCTTCAGATTCTAGCCATACAGTATATTGTTCAGCTAACATACGTTGATATTCAGGATCATTGTGTAATTGTTCTTGTTGCTCTATCCAGTGTGCTTCCGCCTCTTCTAACTCACGTATCTCAACTTCCCATAATCTATATAATTCTTTATCTAAAATGCTGTTATGTATCATTCGGTAATAGCCTTCATGCTCATACTCAAGTAAGTATTCTGTCTCTTGCCAATCAATACGATATTTCATGCCTTCTTTTTTGTTGAATTTCATTGTTTGAGATTCCGTCAATTGATTACCTCCAATTTTAGATTATTTATTGTTTTTATATTGATCTAATACTCGTTGCAAACACTCTGATTTAACAAATAACGAGAACATCTTATTTGTTGTCGGATGTAAGCCAGTAGTAATTGAGTAAATACCATTTTCCTTAAGATACTTTGCCACGTTTTTGTTATAGACAAATACAAAATCTGACTTATTCATTCAATTCCTCCATTCGTAATCATTGTTAGTTGTGATTAGAGGGCGAGTTAGCCCCCTTGTTATGTATTCAAACCAGCTTCTTTCTTAAACGTTCCTTCACATCAACAATAGTTTCACAAGTTTTTTTCAAATCTTCCTTACTCATAACCTTTTCATCGTGAAAATCATCAATAATTTTCAATTCTGCTTTTGATAAATTCAACATGTCATTTAAGATATTTACATTTCTCTCTAGTTTCTTTAATTGTTCATACTTATTTTTCATTATCGAACTCCCCCATTCATCATTTTCATTTCTTCCTCTAACCATTTTTCTGTTTGTTCGTCGGCTCCAAATTCTACAAGACATGTCTCAATTTCACCTAAGCAATCCTGAAAGTTCGAATCCACTTTTAACCCCTTTAAATGGGTTACATAAGAATCATGTAAATCTTCATTTTTTTCAAGAAACTCATTAAAAATTGCATAGTCCCTCTGAAGACTCTCCTTCTGTTTAATCAGCATTTTAATAAATCCTGACTGCATACCTACTAACTCCATTAATTGATCCTCATTCGTCATTTCTCTTTCCACTTGTTCCATATTCGTTGAATCTGCGTTATAAATTTTCATTCTGTATTACCCCCAAATTTTATTTTTAGTTTTATGTACTGTACATTTTCTCTGAACAAACTCACGTACAACTTAAGACGAATCAATTTTAAAACCCATGAAATCACCTCCTTAACTTAGTAAAATTAATTCATTAACAGATAATAATATTATCCTGTTAATCTATTGCATTTTAGGGCGACCTGATGTATATTATTAGTACAAACAAATACAACATTTACACAACGAGCTTATCCTACCTAAGGTTTTGAATCTTAGGGGTTAGTTTGAAGTTATCAAAGATCAACTTTTCGAGAAAATAAATATAGTTAAAATTGTCTAGTTATGAAATAATATACACTAGTATATTTGTGTTTGTCAATAAAAAATATAAAGTTTGATAGATTCATAATAAAAATTGCTCTACATATGCCTCTTCTGTTTCCAATGTATTATCGTATTCCTCTGTTAGATCGTTTAATGCTTCGAGATCTGATTCAGTTAGAGCTTGATATGCTAGTGCAAGTTGTGCTGTGATTGATTGAGACAAAGTAGTATCACCTCCTTTACCCTAAACTTGTACTACTTCAAATGAGTTAAATGTTTCTCTGATACCATCTACAATTCGTTGCTTGTTCTCTTCTCTTGATTGCATCAACGCAGAAGTGTAAGAAACGCTCAACTCTCGTATAATCTCTAGAAAACTGCTTAGAGAATGCTCTTGATATAGTTCATAAATATCTTTAATAATCCTATAGGATTGAATCGGTGATAATAAATCATCCCAATACATTGTAAAGTCTTCAGCATCTAAATCGTTTAAGTGTTCCACAGAGATAATTGTTTCGACATTATCATCTATTGTCATAAAAGTATTTTCCTTAATTACAACCTTATCATTTAACATTTGTTCACTGTAATAGTAATAAGTCTCTTCCTCTTCATTAAAACTTCTGTTCATTTCTCCAATTTTCAACATTATAATTCCTCCAATTAAATAATTTTGTGTTTTTTTAATACAATGAATAGATCTTTCCATAGTTCATCTTCATTTTCATCTATATTTGATTGCCAAGAACTATCTCTTAAGTACAGCAAGTTAAGAAACCTTCTTAATGTATATATTTTTTTGAAATCATGATCATGCTTAAACCACCTCCTTTAGTTGTTGAATGTTTATTTCTTACTCTTAATTGGTATTGTAACTCCATGCTCCATGAGTAGTTCTCTCATATCATCGGCTAACTTTTTTAATTTTGAATTATTAGCAATTGAAGGTTTATTTCCAAATATACAAAGAGCTTCCATCATCACTTGTAATACCTCTATATGCTCCAATTCACCTTTTTCAAAAACCCTGTTAAAATGCTCTAAAATTTCCATGTAAGATGCATTTCGAATTACACTCATTAATTCATTTAAATTTTCATTGTCATCATTATTTACTTCGACTGGCTTGAATAACATATTTTCAGTTTGTAATAATAACTCTTCTTTTACCCTCTTGTACCTTAAATATTTCCTTTCTGTTTCATAAGGATCAATTGTTACTTCATAGTAAAAATGCTCTTCTTCTTCATAATCAAACCCTGTTTCAGTTATCGTTTGCATTTCTTCTTTAGAAAGCTTGTCATAGTACGCTAGTTCAACATCAATTATTTCGACTCTATTTAATTCTTTTTGAAAATAACTAGAAGGCAAGTTAAAAATTTGAGAAAGTTGTTCCAATCTTTCTTTAGGTATTTTCTTTTTACCTTTTACCCAATAATTCATACTCGCGGGACTAACTCCTAGTTCTTCTGCCAATTCTTTATATTTCATTTTAAATGTTCTTGGTATATATTCAATTCCAAGCAAAGACTCACCCTCTAATCAAGCTTTTTTTCTAACTTAAATAGATTGTAATATAGATGGAGAATAAATGCAATACTTTTTAAGTTAATTTTTTAACCTTTTATATTAATCTAATTCAAATCTGCATTGTGGTATACCAGCTTCCCCATTCCATAATAACAATACTGAACACAAAACAAAGCACGATAACACTGCTTACGACAATAAATAACTCAGTTGAATCCATACGTTTGAAACAAGCTCGTATCAGCCTCATACAGCATTCACCAACCAACTAGGAGGATTGCTAACTTCTCTCCTTCTCTGCTCAATCATAGCCCTCTCAAACGCAGAATACACATAGCCTACAAAGTCCTTTTTGATTCTGTTTCGTTTCTTGTAAAACACACACCCTTTGAACGTGGTAATAATAGTGCTAAGACTACCTAGAACATCATGTGTGCCTGTTTTATCTGCTGCAAGCAATACCTTTCCCCATAGTTTGAATATCATGTCAGCACCGTAGAATGGCTTTGTAGCTTTAACAAATTCACTTGGAATATGATTCGGAACAAATGATTCATTTAATTGCTCAAGTTTCGGTTCTGCTTTACGTATTGGTTTGGAAGTATTAGATTGTTTTTGAGTTTTAATTAAGCTAGTCTTTCTGTCATCCCCTTTTTCACTTTCACTTTTTACGTTGGCACAAGGTAATATAATGAAGATATTAGCTCCCTGTTTAGCTCTGTTTGATTTGGTAAGGGTATAGGTCTCAACCACTTGAAGAACTCCCAGATCAACTAATTTAGCCGTATATCGTGAAATCGAACGCTCAGATAGTTCAAGTTCATTTGCTAGCTCTGATACCTTTCTCCAACAAGCACCAGTATGAGTATCAAAAGTTGAGTATTGAGACAATAATCGAAGGAATTGACGCTCATTACGGTTGAGTGATGGATTTTTACAATGTGCGTTAAGATGCTTGTTCATATCTGATACATTAGTAAACTGTTTGAACTGACGTAGTTTTTGAAACTCATTTTGTTTGATCATGATTCTTTTTTGCATGACAAATAGCCCTCCTGTATTGGTAGTTTTCAAAATTAGCAATACGAGCAGAACTTGACCTTAAGATTATAGTTTTATAATATAAGGTTAGTTATTTTTGTGTCTGCTCGTATGCAGATGTACGACAGTTTGAGTTGCAGCTCAAGCTGTCTTTTTTTTTGAGGAAAATAAAAAAGAGCACCCTTTACATTGTAAAAGGTACTCTTATCACGGTATTTAGTTGGTCACTTCTTTTTCATTTTAATATTTTACTGGTCACCCAAATGGTCACCTTTCTACTTTTATCTATTATCTACCGTTTCCGGATACAAGTCATGGTTCATCATGCGGTATTCAGCCATTTTTTCATACTTTGTTCCAGGCTTGCCATAATTTGTATAAGGATCGATGCTAATACCACCACGCGGGGTAAACTTTCCCCATACTTCAATATATCGCGGATCCATTAACTCAATTAAATCATTCATAATAATATTCATACAATCTTCGTGGAAATCTCCGTGGTTACGAAAACTGAATAAATATAGCTTTAACGACTTGCTTTCAACCATTTTGATATCAGGAATATAACTTATATAAATCGTTGCAAAATCCGGTTGATTTGTCTTCGGACATAAGGATGTAAATTCAGGACAATTAAACTTTACAAAGTAATCGCGATTTGGATGGTTGTTTTCAAATACTTCTAATACTGATGGATTATATGAGAAGTCATAATTTGTCCCTTGATTTCCTAGTAGTGTTACACCTTGTAAATCTTCATCTTTTCTACCGCTCATAAGTGGCACCTCCTATTTTATACGCCGCGCTTATTCCCCCAAAGAAGGGTATGAAGCTGTGGCAATACTCGAGCATTATTCATACTCACTGATTCAGTTGTTTTTTCTATCAACCATTCATAACGATTCAACAAATTTGATAAGAGTGTTTCATTGTCATCCGTCTCAACCGAATTATTTCCAATTTGTAAGAAAAAAGGGACCGACGGATAACGCTTGTGAATCATTTTGGCATAAGTGAAGTCTTGATCATTAAACACAACTACTTTTAAACTCACATTGTGACCAGTTAATTGTTCAATATAATAATCTAGCTTTTCAAAATCCGTTTCCATGTTTGAACTGGGCGGCTTAGGCGAAATTGTGACATCATCAACGAGCATCATCCAATTCTGCCAAATCGACCCTTGTGTTTCAATTGCTACTTTCCAGCCTTTTTGATGACACGCTTCTACTAGCTCTCCTATGCCTTTATGAAGAGCTGGATTTCCACCAGATATCGTTACATGAGAGAAACGCTCTCCACCAACCTCTTCAAGTTTACGAATAATTTCATTTACATTCATTAATTGGCTTCTTAGCGTACCATCCCAAGTAAAGCTTGAATCACACCATGAACAAGAATAGTCACATCCTCCTGTTCTGACAAACATTGTCTTTTGACCAATAACCATACCTTCACCTTGAATGGTCGGCCCAAAAACCTCCATAACCGGAACTTTCATTATAACTCCTCCGGCTTAGGACGATACACAACATAACTTGTCGGTGTTTCACGAACGACTACCTGCAAACACTTAGGTTGGTGAGGCAATTGTTTTAATTCGGTTTGAATCGCTGTCCAAATTTGCTCTGCTACTCTTTCAGTAGTTGGATAAACCTCTTTATATTCAGGATGATCATTTAAGACGCTATGATCATATCTTTTGTGTACGATATCTTTAATTCTTTTAAAGTTAATTAAAAAGCCTAATTCATCTAAAGCATCGCCCACAACCGTAATATTAATAAAGTACGTATGACCATGCGTATGTTGACATTGACCAGCAGCATCGTCTGAAATAAAATGAGCCGCTGCTAAATGCATGTCTTTATTTAATTCATATCGATAATGATGGTGAATTTGAGGATAAAATTGCTGCATCATAGCTTTGTCCCTCCTTGTTTCTTTTCAAGATAAGATTCTAAGCCTTTTTTTCGTAAATCACAGGCAGGACAATTGCCGCAACCATCACCGCGAATTCCATGATAACAAGTTAACGTCTTCTCTCTAACAAAGTCTAGAGCATTGAGCTCGTCTGCTAACTTCCATGTCTCCGCCTTATTCAACCACATTAACGGTGTATGAATGACAAATTGCTCATCCATTGCTAAATTTAACGTAACATTTAATGATTTGACAAAACTATCACGGCAATCTGGATAACCGCTAAAATCAGTTTCACAAACTCCTGTAATGATGTGACGCGCTCCAATCGTTTGAGCATAAACAGCAGCGAAAGATAGGAATAGGTGGTTTCGACCAGGAACAAACGTTGAAGGCAGTTCTCCCTCTTCTCCTGCTGTCACTTCAATATCCTTACGAGTTAGAGCATTAGCTGATAATTGGTTAATCAACTTCATATCTAGTACATGAAAGGACACACCTAATTCTTCCGCAATTTCACGTGCACAATTAATTTCATCAAGATGGCGTTGTCCATAATCAAAAGTAACCGTAGCTACTTCTTTGAATTGATCAAGCGCCCATAATAGGCAAGTCGTACTATCTTGGCCACCACTAAATACGACTACTGCCTTCTCATTTCTCATGTCTCATTTCTCCTTTTTAGTTCGTTCTGAACTGATTCTTGAAGAAAAAGCATTCGATCACTCCTAATGGGTATATTCATCCTTCTTCAACATATTATTCTTATAAAGGAGAATACTAAATGCAGGAAGGATAAACATTGTCTTTCTCTTTGGAACGACAAGAAAACCGTACTCAGCACGTACAGTTAGCACCTTAGTTTTTTTATAGAGGGAGTTCGCGAACCTCTTTTCTTATTTCCATATAGTATCATAGCATAAGCTTAACTAAACCGCTATTCTTTTCACTTGCTTATAATATTGATAAAATATAATTGGTAAATCATCTACATAATAGAAATGAGGAATGTTTCATGAGCAATTTCCAAGAAAAATTAGAGAAATACGCCGAGCTTGCAGTCAAGGTTGGAGTTAATATTCAAAAAGGACAAACACTTTGTGTTCGTACTCCTATTTCAGCGGCAGAGTTCGTACGAATGGTTGCAAAAAAAGCCTATGAAGCAGGAGCAAAGCATGTTCATGTTGAGTGGAGTGATGAAGAGCTGACAAAAACGAAATTTGAGATAGCTCCAGACGAAGCTTTTCATGAAGTACAAGAATGGGTCGCAAAGGGCTATGAAGAAATGGCAGAAAACGGAGCTGCCTTCCTTAGTATTACAGGATCTGATCCCGATTTATTAAAAGACGTCGATCCTGAACGTGTATCAAATGCGAATAAAGCAAGTGGTAAAGCAATGCAAGGCTTTCGCTCTTATATTATGTCTGATAAAATCAGCTGGTCCATTGTTGCTGTTCCTTCAGAAGGATGGGCAAAAAAGGTATTCCCTGATGCAAATGATGCAGTAGAGCAACTCTGGGAGGCCATTTTCTCAGCTACCAGAGTAAATGAAGCTGACCCTGTTGCAGCATGGCAAGCCCACCTAGACCTTTTAGATGAAAAAATGAATACATTAAATGAAAAGCATTTTCATGCTCTTCATTACACGGCAGAAGGAACCGATTTAGTAATTGAGCTTCCAGAAACTCATCTATGGGTTAGCGGCGGCAGTGTCAACAAAGAAGGAATTGCTTTTGTTGCCAACATGCCAACAGAAGAAGTATTTACTTCGGCAAAGAAAACGGGTGTAAATGGAACGGTATTAAGCACAAAGCCTCTTAATTACGGCGGGACACTTATTAACAACTTCTCTTTAACATTTAAAGACGGTAAGGTTATTGACTACAAAGCAGAGGAAGGGTACGAAACGTTAAAACGTTTATTGAGTACTGATGAAGGATCAAGTTTTATTGGTGAAGTAGCCCTTGTTCCGCATAAATCACCAATTTCAGATACAAATATTCTTTTCTACAATACATTATTTGACGAGAATGCCTCAAACCACCTCGCCCTAGGTTCTGCCTACGCATTCTGCATCGAAGGCGGAAAAGAAATGTCAAAAGAAGAACTCGAGAAAAACGGCTTAAACACAAGCTTAACGCATGTTGACTTCATGATGGGTTCAGCGGATATGAACATCGACGGGGTGTACGAAGACGGGAAACGTGAGCCGATCTTCCGTGATGGGAACTGGGCTATTTAAATAATAGTGATAGGAAGCTGATTAGCATAATCTCTCAGCTTCCTTTTCTTTGTATACAGATATTTATTTCCCTACATTTACCATTATGTTTCCTCTTTTTTTGGGAAACTTACAAAAAAGGAGGAATTTACATAGCTGAACCTTATTTATGTCCTAATTGTAAGACAAATCGTTCTCGTTTTAATTTGATCCAGCAAGTTGTTACTCCCGTAAAAATTGATTCGAAGAGTGGTGACGTTCTAGAGCAATATCAAAACAATGAAGAAGGACCACTGCACATGCCGTATCGTGGACCTGAACTTCGTGTTCAATGTGCAACATGCGGATTAATTGAAGACGAGAGAATGTTCATTAAGAGAGCACAACAACAATAAGGATCCCTAAAAGGTCATATGACCTTTTAGGGATCCTTTATATTTCGTTCTACTATTGTCCAAATAATGCAATTGCTTGTTTTCCTAATAAAAAGCTACCTATTGCGTAGGCTTCAACTTGATCTCTTACTTTTAACGTACTCGTTGTCGTCCCATCGTAAACTTGTAATTGATATGACTCATACGTTGGTTCTTCTGCAAAAGCTGTACGTAAAAATCTAGACGTCTCAGCAAGACCATGGTTACCACGATACATCACTTCATAAAAGGATATAAACCCATGCATTACACCATTATAACGGATGGCCTCAACAGGTACTCCATGCTCAAATAATTTCTCAGCATAAGCTTCTCCTTCATCCCTTAATGGATCAAATTCAGCGGTAATTACGATTGCGGGTGGTAATCCGTACAAATTAGATGCATCTAAAGGTGAAGTATATTCATGGATCCACATTGATTCATCAGGAGTATAAGTTTCACGAGCTCTGAGCATCACGTTTCGAGATAATAAATAATAGCCACTATCATATTTCAGTCTAGAGTCAAATTCAATATCTTGAAATGTTGTTAATGGGTACAACAATGCCTGAGCTTTAATATTTGGGCCATTCCGGTCTCTTGCCATCAACGTTACTACTGTAGCAATATTGCCTCCAGCACTATCACCCGCAACAGCAATATTTTCCACATCACCACCAAGCTCCTCCGCTTGATTATACGCCCAAACGAGCGCATCATAACTATCTTCTATCGCAGCTGGAAAAGGATGAGCAGGTGCTACTCTGTATCCAACGGCGATCACTATACTATTAGTTCTAGCTGCTAACGAGCGAACGATATTGTCATGAGTATGAATATTTCCATACCCTTCCATGAATGCCCCGCCGTGATAATAAAGAATGATCGGATGTGGGCCTTCTGCTTTAGGTTTGTATATTTTTGAATCAATACTACTTCCATCAGATACTGGAATTTCAATCATCTCACTTGTAAACTTTGAAGTTCCTCTTGAAGAAAAGAATTTAGGAGCTTTCATGTCAGGAGTTACTAAATTGTGGTGAATTGCATGAAGTAATACCGCAGTTTTAGGCGGTACCTTCCCAGCTTCCGTATGAGCCAAATAATGAACATAAAGCACAACAAGTAATGAGCTCATAATTAGGCCAAGTGACGCAACCATCATCCATATTCTAAGCTTTTGACATATCCTCTTCACTGCGCCACCCCCTTGGTTTTTATTATATCAAAAAAGGATTAGACACGTAAGAGATTCTATCAATATTTTCTGCATTTTTACATAATTCGTATGATTATTGTATTCACTTGAACCTTTATCGTGATCATGACAACCGTTTACTTCCAGTTAGATGAAATAAATTCATCCCTCCCTGATTGTAACCGTTCTTCCTTATATTCAGTTGGACTTTTTTTATAGAAGTCTTGATGATACTCTTCAGCAATATAGAATGGCTCAGCCTTCCTAATTTCTGTGACAATCGGTTTGTTAAATCGGCCACTTTCTTCAACTTGTCTTTTTGAATGTTCTGCAGCTTTTTTTTGCTCATCATTATGGTAAAAGATCGCTGTACGATACTGTGATCCGCGATCATGAAATTGACCATCAGGATCTGTTGGATCAATTTGCGGCCAATATAATGATAGAAGTTTTTCGTAAGAGAACTGAGACGGATCGTATGTAATTTGAACTACTTCTAGATGATCACTTTCTCCGCTTTTAACGTCTTCATAAGTTGGATTTGGAATATGTCCACCCATGTAACCGGATCTCACTTTGATAATACCAGGTTGCTGATCAAAAGGCTGAACCATACACCAAAAACAACCTCCTGCAAATGTAGCTTTCTCATATTTAGTCTCCTCCATATTCAGCCCTTCTTTCATAATTGGTTACAAAAGTATATCACAATAAAAATCGTTCTGTCCTAAATTGAGTACTCATTAAAAACATCATTTCAATTAGAATGACAGTAAACCTTTGTAAACTACCAATTCCTTGTACTTACTCTCTCCTGTTACTAAAGATCCATTCTTCAATTGTTAATTTTTTATAACTAGGTTATCGCCCAAACGATGTGTCGGCAGATGCATAGTATAACAGTGGATTTTGATATATAAGGAGGTCATTTAAATGCAACACCAGCCAGCAAGCCATGGGGATGCTACAGCTCGTCCTCAGATGATTTCTAGTGTGGATCCTTTTGTGTTTCAAACTCTCCAATCCGTAATGGGTTGCCACATCGTCATTCAAACGACAAAAGGGATCGTCCGGGGTACTGTAACTGATGTTAAACCGGACCACGTTGTGATATCAGCACATCACCATACTTTTTTCGTTCGAATTCAAGAAATTGTTTGGATTATGCCTTCATAGTAAATAAAAAGAGACTGATCCGTAAGGTGTTTTGTTTACATGTACCTTTTGGAACCAGTCTCTTTTATTTTGAAAACACTGAATGAACTTACTTATTCCCCTTCATAAACAAATTCAATTTCATCATTTTTTCGGCTATATTTCACTTTCAGATCATACCCTTTGAAATACCAAATATCTTCTTCAGAAATATAGAAATGGATTCCATCCACGACCTCTTCCACGCCAATATCAGAAGGAATTTCTGTATCATGACTAATTCCTAAAGAAAACCCACTTTGTATCGAACCACAACCACCATATCTTGCAAAAAAGCGGATGTACTCTGTTTTTTCATTTAGATTAAACTCTTCTTTAAACCACTGAATTGCCGGTTTTGTAATGTGTATATTCAATGAGCTTCACTCCTTTAATCCTCTATATGATACCAATTTTAATAAGCATTTGTCTATGTAGAAGAAGG
Source organism: Halalkalibacter krulwichiae (assembly GCF_002109385.1). Classification (NCBI taxonomy): domain Bacteria; kingdom Bacillati; phylum Bacillota; class Bacilli; order Caryophanales; family Bacillaceae; genus Halalkalibacter; species Halalkalibacter krulwichiae. Next base: position 2,484,041 of record NZ_CP020814.1, read on the forward strand.
TTTCTCGTTAATAGAGAGCCTATTTAATTACGAATTAAGAAAGCGACGTTCAATATCATAACTTCACTCTCCACCATTGCCCCAAAAAAGTTTCTCTCTGTCAACTTTTTTATATCAACGCATACCATATAAAAAAGAGAGGAGTACACAACATGAGTATCGAAAAAAAGACAATCTATTACGCTCAATTGTTTAAAAAGATGGGAATTCTTACAGAAGAACAGAAGAAAGAATTGGTAAAAGCATTAAATGAGAAGTAGGAAAAGCCTGACCTAATGCATAAAAGACCACCCATCGATCTATAAATATTAGGTCAGGCTTAAGGATACTACAGCAGATAACGATCAATCATTTCTATCAATTTCACAATTTCAGGCTTACTAATTTGAACATCCGCACCTACCTTTTCACCTTTATGATATAGATCACTTGTAATTAGAGATGAAAAGATAAAAACAGGTATATGATTTAGCAATTGATTTTCTTTTATTTTCAACGTTAAATGATGTCCGTCCATTTGAGGCATTTCGATATCAGAGATAATTAAGTCGACATATTGTTTTACATCTTTCCCCTCTTGTACAAGTTCATTTAAAAAGGTCCAGGCAGCTTTCCCGTTTTCAAAGAATTGTAAGTTGTTATAGCCAGCTTCTGATAATGTATCTTTTAGTAATTTACGTAAAGTTATTGAATCTTCAGCAATTAATAAACGTTTATCGGAACGTTCACGTGTACCAAGTGACTTTACTTGTTCAACGGACAAGCCAGATTCAGGATGAATATCAACAACAATTTTCTCAAAGTCCAAGAGCAGGGCCAAGGTGTCATCAAGCTTAACAATTCCTATTGTTTCCCCAGCCTCGCCTTGAGATAGCTCAGATGGCTTCTCGATCTGTTCCCACGAAATACGATGAATACGGGATACACTATGTACATGAAAGGCTACTTTTATTTGATTTAATTCAGCAATAATAAACTTGTCCTGTTCTGGATACATAGACTTAGGTAAATTAAGAACTTTTGCTAAATCAACGACTGGAATTACTTCCTGACGCAGACGTATAATACCTTCGACATTTTTGTGAGTGTTAGGTGTAGCTGTAACAGCTATTGGATTAATAATTTCCCTTACTTTCAAAACGTTTATACCAAACGTACTCTGACCAACTGTAAACATGACAATTTCAAGTTCGTTCGTACCACTATCTAATAGGATGTTGTTTTGTTCCAACATATTTACCTCCGAAGAATTGATTACCCTTAACTATTACGAATTACCTATAATTTTATATTTAGCTGTTTAAATCAGCAAGTAGGTTTTTAGGCATAAAATTGACAGAATAAAGGCTACTGATAAAAGCATTAAAGCCTTTATCAGTAGCCTTTATTGAAAATTGATTAAATATGAATAGTAATCTCACTATCTTCACGGAGGTTCTCTAATAACTCAACCGTTTGCTCTTGCTCTCTGTCTCTTACTAAATTGTATTCTAGTTCATCTTTATAATCTTCAAAATCTGGTACTTCTGTTTCTTCATCGACCATAGCTACCCTCTCATCATAAGCAGATTGTAACTCCTCTTCAGATGGTGAAGTTACATTAATGTTGGTCTCAATATATTTATCTCGTTTAATGAAATCAATGACATCAGCTCTAAGCTCTTCCATCGTCACACCTTGCTCGTCCAACAACTCTTGAAGCTGTTCTTCTGTTTCCATTCCCATTTGACCGATAAGTTGCTCAATTTCTTTATCAATTTCTTCATCCGTTACTTGGATATCTTCTTCATTTGCTGCTTGAATAATGAGTCTTTCATTAATAATTTGTTGAATCAAGCTATCTTCAACCATCTGTAAATAACTAGCTCCCTCTTCGCTTTCTAAGTCAAATCCCTGCATCGCAAGCTGAGATGCTTGTTGCTCGAGGTTTGCAACATAAATGTCTTTATTTATATCTTCACCGTTTACTGTTGCAATCACATCCGGAATATTTTCTGTATCAAGGATTGCTTCAATATCTTGCTCTGTTGCCACTCCTTCTTCGGGTGCAACAGTCTCTTCTGTTTGATCTGAATCATCTCCACCACAAGCAGCTAGTCCAAAAGCTAGTGCAATTATACTGACAACCTTTGTCATTTTCTTCAATCTTCTCAATCCCCTTTCTTATCTCTAAAACCTGTAGCTATTGTATCACAAACAAAATTGGATTTCAGGTTGGACTATGTCTTAAAGCCTATGGATTTAATAGAAATGACTTAATTATGAAAACTTGTGGAAGTGCCTTCTCTTTCAAATGCTTGCTACAAAAGAACCTTAGACAACTAGTAACTCAAGATATCAAAAACTTTGTAATTATCTCGTTTGACAAAGTCTAGTCAACGAATATTTAGCGTTTATAAAGAAATAGGATGACAGAAAGATTTTTTAACCTTACCGTCATCCTATCTTCTTATAACCTTAGCAACAATCTTGGCCACCGCCACGCATTACTAGCCCTGCTTGACCATTTTCTTCTTCATAGTCTAAAGTTAGATTTTCTACATGGGGAACTACATCTTTTTCTATCGCTACCTTAATGCCATTAATAACTTCTTGTTGATCCGATTCTGCCGGCTCATCCAGAGCTAGCCCTAGTTTCGGACCACCTCAACCCATACCGGCAAATACTACACGAACTGTTTTAAGTCCGTGTTCATTCATCGTCTCTTCAAGAAATGTCTTGGCGCGATCTGTAATGTTCATATCATCACCTCATTTCTTACTCACCCTATTATAACGAATTCTTCCAAAAATATCATTTAAGTCGCTCAATTAATTTTTTGAAATTGCCTTTCAAAAACTGATTTAATTGAGTAGATGAATAATACTTAGCTAATTCATTTACAAGGTGCTCATACTCCCCACTATGAGATAAATAGGGAATCTTGTCTGTAATTCCATCAAAATCTGAACCAAAGCCAATGATATCTTGAGCTCCTAGTGAGCAAAGATGATCGATATGACTCAACACATCTGATATACTAGCATGTTCTTCTTTAACAAAACTAGGACAAAATACAACTCCTATATAGCCTTGTTTCTTTATTAATGCCATGATTTGATCATCATTAAGGTTTCTAGGATGATCACATAGCGATCTAGCATTAGAATGAGAAGCGATTGGAAATCTAGCTAGCTCCATTACATCCCAAAAGCCTTTGATGCTAAGATGGGATACATCGGTAAGTACACGATTTTTATTATTCAAGCGCACGAGCTCTTTACCTAGTAGTGTAAGACCAGCTCCTCGTGGTTCTCCTACTCCATCTGCACATAGGTTTGCTTGATTCCAGGTTAACCCCACTGATATCACACCTAATTGATGCAGAATTTCAAGTTTTGTAAGGTCATCTCCTATTGCATCTACCCCTTCTAGCGTCAGTACTGCTCCTATTTCATCTTCTTTTAATTGCTCCAATTCGGACCATTGTTTAATATGATGTATTTTCGTACTTGCTCCCAGAACCTTCTTATGAAAAAGTTCGATTTGTTCTAAAACTACTTGGAATTTTTGATCCTGTTTAATAAATGGTTCTACGAAAATAGCGAATAACTGAACTTTCACATTACCAGTTTTAAGCCTATTTAGATTCGTGTCTAATTCAGGTGATTCAAAATTACGACTAGGATCTTCCCAAAGCTTCAATAATGCATCACAATGCGTATCGATAATCCCTAGGTTCATCATCGTTTCCTCCTTTGAAAATGAGTATTAGACCTTGCACACTTACTCTCTATCTTCATACATATATACTAATTAATGAATGACAAAGAGGTGACACTGTATGTCTGATCAACAACCTTGGTCAAAAAAACTTCCTCAAGGATATCAAGACATATTAAAAACAATAGACAGTTTTTTTCAGCAAACATATGAAAACATTCAAGATAACCCTTTGTTCCAGACACCCATTCCAGTCCACGTGTTTGAAGACAAAGATAATTACATTATTGAAGCTGAATTACCAGGAGTTGAAAAAAGACAAATAAGTTTAGATATTTATAGGCAAGCCATACGAATTCAAGTAACTGAGGATGAACGGACTGAGATTATAGATGAGAAAACAGGGATGCTTGAACGAAGAGGAAGAACTCAAATTAGGCAACGTGTCATCCCAGTTCCCTTTAATATACAGGAACAAGATGTCAAAGCCTTATACAAAAATGGCTTACTGCGCATTACAATTCCAAACAAGCGCAAAAGAATTCCTATCGAGTAAGGAGGCAAATAACAATGTTTCAACCAAATTATCAAAGACCTATGAACCCACACTATCCACACCCTCAAAGCTCTTTTCAACAACGACATTACGTAAATCAGCGCCCTACACAAATGCAAAGGTTCCTACCACAACAGCAGCAGAAACCTTTGCAAACACCTAACAGGCACATGGGCCCACAGCAATTCCAAGGCTATAAGCCAAGTAAAGCTTCTTTTCTAAAAGCTGCCTTCACAAATGAAAATGGCACCTTTGATATGAATAAAACAGTTAATACTGTTGATCAAGTGATGAAAGCAGTCAACCAAGTATCACCAATCGTTAAACAAGTTAGTAGTTTCTTTACGAAGAAATAATTAGACTCGCTTCATCTGTAACGCATATGCTAAAGTTTGATTTGCGTTAAGTAGCTTAAGCCCTTGGGATGGTACAAAATCGATCTTTATAAACTGACCAACTTCATCACTAGCTTTTTGATCATAAATAAATAATACACTTTCCACTTCGACACGTGCATCTGTTTCCCTCGGCTCATCCAGAGCGAGGTCGTACTCAATCATCGTACTTCATTCAAACGTATCAATCGCTCGAATGCGAATGGCCTTTTCCATAAGGTCTAATTGATTTAAATACTCAAGGCCGCGATCTGTCACTATTACTTCCATTGTAACCCTACCTTTCTTTCAATCTCTCGTATTCTAGTAATGCGAGAGATTGTTTCATATTCTATTTTCTTTTTTTCTAAAGTCCATACTTTATTCCAAGAGAACACTTGCCTCAAGTGTAATGCTTCCCGACCTTTTTCGTAAATGTAAATTGGCCTAGTTAAAGTTGGAACTCCAATTTTAACAGACCTATAACAGTCCTTCTTGTTCAAAAAGATATTCATATGGAATGTCAAGAAATAAATATAATTGATCCGAAATCGGATAGGAATAAGTCCGAATACGCTCATCCCGTTCAATATCTGTATATAGGTCAGACAAGAAGCCTCTTTTTTCAATATTCATACGTACAATATTCTCAAGAAAATACGGACGCCAACTCCAGTTTTTCATTCTGCCTTCTTTTTTAAGCTTCCAGTGACTTCCATGTTCTTTTTCAATATTTGAGGATTGTTGGAACCCCTCAGCATCGCATATGTAGATACGGAAAGCAAAACGGTCCATTTCATTAGCTATTTTTTGAATCATTTCATCATACGGGTCTTCTGGCTGTATTTGTTTCATTGACTGTTTAATGGAAGTACTAAGTTCATTTGAAAGAGCGAATTGAGCTTCCATTTTTTTTCGTTCATATACGATAAAATGGTGAAATAGTTTTTGCATTTTTTCTTTGCAACAATTCACGTCAACAAAGTTCGGATGTGGGGCATGCAAATAGAAACCTTGATAATAACGGCCACCATTTCTCCAAGAATAATTTAGTTGATTGAAATTAGATACAGATTCAAATAATAATGTCGCTCCTAATTTACGAGAAAGCATCGAGAGCGGTTGATGTACCTCAGCATAGAGATGAGGTAGCTCCTCATCTTCCATAAATGTTAAATCGACTTTTATAATATTCGGTTTTAACTTTGCAATTAAATCTAAATTATTGCCATTATGACGAACTCCATCAATAGCTAATTTAATACCCAAGCTTTGAATGTAGTAAAATAAATGTTTATGCCCATCTATTTCCTCCATCAAATCGTCTTCTTTAAATTCTAGTACAATTTGTTGGTTATCGAGTCCGAGTTTGTTATAAGCTTCAAGTCGCTGTATAAATGTTTCTCCATTATCTTTTACAAAAAGAGTCGCATCGTAGTTGAAAAATAAAATAGCTGTCTGATCTGTTCCAAGATACATATCAAGGGCAAGCTTTTGTACATGATCATCCATTTCCAAGCGATACTCATCCGGAATGCTATTATCTTGGAAGAACGAACCTAGACTCTGAACGCCATCGGCTGTCTGAATTCGCGCTAGTACTTCATATCCAACGACAAGTTGTTTATCTGCACTAAATATTGGCTGAAAGTATGGAATGACTTTATCTTTATTCATAAGTACATCTAAGGGGTCCATTTTCCCACCTCCTACTGACAAAGACATTGCTTGTTCACAATAGCAATCAAACGTTTAACGCATCTATTATATCATAGCTTTCAATGATTGGTGAGAAACAAGGTTCGGTTGGCATTCTTAACTCTTTTTATCTTTACGTTTACAGCCACTAATAAAAATCGATTGAGTTATGAAAATGAACTCAATCGACATGTCTTTAACGCTTTACGTAATTGCCAAGGTCATATGGCGTTTCTTGATAAACATAATAGTTTAACCAATTTGTAAACAGTAAGTTCGAATGGGCTCTCCATCTTAATCTTGGAGGCAATTTATCATTATCTTGTGGAAAATAATTATGTGGCAGATCAATTTTTAAACCTTTCTCAAGGTCTCGTTCATATTCTTCTTGAAGAGTAGTTACATCATATTCTGAATGACCCGTCACAAAAATTTGTTTGCCATTTTTCGAAGCGACGATATAAACACCAGCCTCGTCAGAAACACTTAAAACTTCAAGATCATTCACTTGTTCAATGTCCTCTCTTCGAACATCTGTGTGACGAGAATGCGGCGCTAAAAATTCATCGTCAAAGCCTCTAAGCAACTTAACGTTTTGTTTTTCAACCGTATGATCAAAAACACCGAAAAGCTTCTGATCCAATCTGTACTTATTTATACCATAATGATGGTACAGTCCGGCTTGCGCTCCCCAACAAATATGCAATGTCGATGTTACATTATCAACACTCCAATTCATTATCTCTCTTAGTTCCTCCCAATAAGTTACTGCTTCAAATTCCAACTTCTCAATTGGAGCACCAGTTATGATCATTCCGTCAAACTTTTGATTCTTCACTTCGTCAAACGTTTTATAAAAGGCATGTAAGTGCTCATGCGATGTATTTTTTGATACATGAGTATTAGGGTACAACAACGACACTTCTACTTGTAGAGGACTATTACCAAGCAAGCGGAGAAGCTGTGTTTCCGTTATCTCTTTAATTGGCATCAAGTTTAAAATGACAATCTTTAATGGTCTAATATCTTGTGAATAAGCACGACTTTCATCCATGACAAAGATATTTTCTTCATTTAGAATTTCTTTAGCTGGTAAGTGATCTGGAATTTTTATAGGCATTTTTCAAAACTCCTTTTACGAGGTTCAAACTATTTTTGTATGTAAAAAGTTTGATCTAATCATACTAATTTATGATACGATCAGATTACACTAAAAAAAACATAACATTTCGATAATTTAACTTATCATGAAACAAGAATTTCTGCAATTATTTTGCCATAAAAAGGATGTTGATGATGAAAATCAGATTAGAGTGGCAGTACCAAGTTCTAAAAACGAAGCAGTCTTTTTCTATGAAATCGGATTGGATGCCAGTCGTGCATGCACTCATGCTTAGTGATGACCTAGAAAGAACTGGACGTTTAAAATCAATTGATTACTTTGACGATCGGGATACTAGATGGACTAAAAAAGAATTAGTAAAATTTTTGAAGCAATTTGAAACAGAGCCTCATGATGTGAAAGCATATATTGACGGCGGTTTTGATAGAATAACTAAAGCTGCGGGCGTTGGTATTGCGATCTACTACAATCAAAATCATAAAAACTGGCGTTTACGGTTCAATGACACTTTAGAATTATTAGAAGATAATAATGAAGCAGAATATGCAGCCTTATATCTATTACTCCGCCAACTTGAAGAGCTTGGCGTGCACCATCAAACTATATCCGTTTATTCCGATTCTATGGTTGTCGTTAATCAAGCTTCAGGTGAATGGCCATGCTATGAAGAACATTATGTAAATTGGTTAGAAAAAATTGAACAACTCGCAACGAAGTTAGGCTTAAACATTCAGTACGAATTAATTGAGCGAAACTTAAATAAAGAAGCAGACCAATTGGCTACACAAGCGCTAGAAGGAACCATGATTGAAAGCACAATCGAAAAACAATAATTTTCATCAACTACAATGCAAGTAGAAAACCCTGCTAGAGATTAATGAACTCATAGCAGGGTTGGATTAGCTTTTCAATAAAGGTTAACCATTAACGATAGTTAATGAATTGAACATCGATTGACAAATCTGCTCCTCTGATTGCAGCAATAATCTTTTGTAATTCATCACGACTTTTTCCCGTTACTCGAATTTGATCATCTTGAATTTGACTTTTGACTTTTACACCACTATTTTTAATAATCGTATTAATCTTTTTTGCTTGCTCCTTGTCAATTCCTTGAATTAACTTTGCACGTTGACGGACAGTACCACCAGAAGCCCCTTCAATCTTACCGTAATCTAAGTTTTTTATCGAAACATCACGCTTTATTAACTTACTAATTAAAACATCTTTTAATTGATCTAACTTATATTCATCATCTGAGATTAATACAAGCTCTTCATTATCTAATGAAATGCTGCTTTTACTTCCTTTAAAATCATAACGATTTGTAATTTCTTTCGTAGCCATCGTAACAGCATTTGTAACTTCAGCCATGTCAATTTTTGATACAATATCAAAAGAACTGTCTTTTGCCATCATGAATCCCCCTGGTTATTATTTCCTTAATTATAAGGAAATCAGAAAAGTTCTTCAACTAAACAACTTCCCTGATTTTCCGGTAATTATTTTTATAAACTATTTCACAACAATATTATCCTTAACCAAGATTGTCCAGCTTAAACAAACGTTCAGCCAAATGATTAGAAAGTCTACTCATTCCTAATGGTTCGCGCACGCGGCCATATTCCTCATGGTGAAAATCAGATCCGCCGGTTCGATAAAGCTTTAATCCTAGTTTTAAATCAATGTCATTCGCAAGTTGTTCATAACGCTTGACGGCTTTCTCATCATGATCACGGTGATATACTTCGATACCATCAAGACCCCAATCCCGTACCCAGTCGATAAGGTCCTCATCTACTCCATAATAATCAGGATGAGCAACAATCGCGATTCCATTTGTCCTATGGATCCAATCAATCGCTTCTTTAACAGTCATTTCTTTGTCCTTCTCTACATAGCCTGGCTTTCCCTCCGCTAAATAGTATTCGAAAGCTTCTGCAACATCTTTTACATACCCCGCTTCAATTAAAGCTTTTGCAACATGTGGGCGTCCGATGCTACCACCATCTGTGTGTTTGAGGACTTGTTCCGGAGTGATCATTATATCGACTCGAGCTAATTTATCGACGATTTGATCCAAACGCTTTCTTCTTAACTGCTTCTGTTCTGATAACATTGATTGTAACTCTTCATTCTTGTAATTAAATTGGTAGCCTAATATATGTACACTCTTCCCTTTATACTTTGTTGAGAATTCAATCCCTGGTATAACTTGAAGACCTAATTCTTTCCCTTTACTAATAGCTTCATCAATTCCATCTACACTATCATGGTCCGTTAAAGATACGATTTCAAGGTTCACTTTTTTGCACTTTACCATTAATTCAGACGGCTTATAACCACCGTCTGAAGCTGTTGAGTGCATATGAAGATCACTGTTTTGACTGGTCATCATTCTATTTCTCATCCCTTATTTTTCTACTGATACTTCCCATATAACTTGTCCTGTACGTAAATGATCTGTGTAAACTAATTCAAATTGTTCACCATTTGGAACAACAAATGCTAACTCTCCCCTTGTTGACCTTCCTGGATGCAACTGTCCGCCAATTATACCTTTCGTCTCAATTGATGTGTCAATGCTATGAGCAAACCCTTCCTCATCAACTAACGTTATGTTATAGGAGGAAAACTCATGTACCGTTTCTTTAACATTATTAAAAGTTAAATCAACAATGACAAATTGGTGCTCAGGATCTTCTTCAACTGATTCAACTCGAGCTTCATTCAGACTAATTTCTAATCCATTTATTTCACGTAACTCCCCTTCAGTTTCAGGAGTATTTTTAGCTTCTGATGTTTCCGTATCAAAATAAGTAATGACACTATAACCAGCTAGAACAGCTAAACATGAAATTAATCCAAAAAGAAGAACTACTTTCCCTTTCATCACTTTCTCTCCTTACCCATTCATTCAATATGTGTCTTCGTACTATAACAGACACTCGAACTAAAAATATGATGAGAAGAGCACAATTATGACAACTACTTTATTCCTTCCACCATGAATCAAACATAGTTACAGGTGTTTGACGCTTATGCTCAGTTAGCACATAGCGCTTTTCAATTTTTTCTGCTATCTCACTTGCAACCTCTTTTCCTTCCAAGTAATCATCAAGTTGATCATAGGTCATTCCAAGAGCCACTTCATCTGGTAAGCCAGGCTTATCATCCTCTAAATCAGCGGTTGGAGCTTTTTTAAACAAGTGCTCAGGAGCACCTAATTCAATTAATAATGATTGACCTTGTCTTTTCGTCAATCCAAATAAAGGGGTTAAATCACACGCCCCATCTCCGTGCTTTGTAAAAAATCCTGTAATGGCCTCTGCAGCATGATCTGTTCCAATAACAAGACAACCATAATGCGCAGCTAAGTCATATTGTACCTTCATACGCTCACGAGCTTTTGTATTTCCTTTATTAAAATCTGAAAGCAACTCCCCACCAGTCGCCTTGCTGAACGCTTCAACAGAAGCATCAACGGCTTCTTTTATGTTAACGGTTATGGCTTTCGTTGGTTCAATAAAGCGAATCGCATCTTGAGCATCCTCTTCATCCTGCTGTGTACCGTAAGGAAGTCTAACAGCATAAAAGGAATACAGTTCCTCTTTCTGATCACTATTTAATTCGTTAATTGCTATTTGTGCTAATTTCCCCGCTAACGTTGAATCCTGCCCACCAGATATTCCTAGAACATAGCCATTAGCACCAGTATGTAATAAGTAATCTTTTAAAAAAGAAACACGTTTTCTAATCTCTACCTTAGGGTCAATTGAAGGTATTGCTTTTAAATCAGAGATGATCTTCGCTTGGTTTATTGACATAATATTCCCTCCTATCAATACAATACATTTATTATAACAAGTTCTTATTCATTGGTCGAAGGATTGCCTAAATTTAAAAGTTGCTCTAATTTCCCTTCTTTTTTTAAGATGTCTTTCTGTCTTTCCCCTAATAAATCAAAATGAGGATACCCCTCTCTCTTATGAATCCACTCGGGTTTGAGTCCATATTGTTTGCCCCACTTTATAAGTTTATCAAGGTCAGAGCTAGCAACTTTGGTTACCGTTGTGCATCCTGGAAATCGGTCATCCAGCCAAAAGTGTGTTAGAAAGGCTATCTCTCCTTGCTCTGCATGTTGCTTCCATTGTTTAAGGATAGCCTTATTGATCCCAAATGCCATTTAAATCACCCAATAAAATCATTTGTTAAATTATAGCACAGGTTAAGTCCCCATTACATTTAACAGCATTTCATATAAAAAAGAGGTTGTCATCGATATGACAACCTTGAAGAATGACTCCTAAAAATTTAAATAATTATTTATCATCTTGATATCCATTTTTTCGTGCTTGCATCTCGTCAGCTATTTCAGCTTCAAACCCACGAATGCTTTCTATTCGACGTTGATTCTTTTCTTTAATTGATTGCTTTTGTTCCTCTTTCATCTCCGTATGAGCAAGAGATTCTTCAGCTGCTTCGATGTTATGTTCCGTGTTCTCTTTCATTTGTTGCAATTTCTCTACATTATCATTTCGATTATCTGGTTTTGCCATGATCGGTTACCCCTTTTCAAATTAGATTGCTTTCGCAAGCTTAGTATGGATAACCGGAACATGCTTATACACATTATCATTATTTTTTTATTTCTTCATATTTTTGAAACCATTCAGGAAATGCCTTCTTAAATGCAGTTGGCTTAAACGATTCTTTTTTCACAATAATATGAGTTGTTGAGCCTTCCGCACAAACCTCATTATTGCCATTAACAATTTCATAACCATAAATAGTTTTGATTCCATCGTTTAACTCGACCCAAGTTCTAACAAATGCTTTATCTCCATAACGGATTGGCTTTTTATATGTGGCTTGCACATCATATACTGGTGCATAATATCCCGCTTTTTCCATTTCGATGTAACTATATCCTACATCTTCAATAAAACCGCCTCTACCAAGCTCAAAATACTTTAGATAATTGGCATGATAAATGACCCCCATCATATCCGTATCTGCATATAAAATTTGAATCTCTCTTTCAGAAATAAACATTATTTCCTCTCCTATCCTTCAATATCAGTAAGCGATAATTGGTCAATATCTACCTTTTCAATCTCTGCCAATTGTTTATCGTTCAACTCATGTTCTATTGTGACTAATCGCAATGATTGAATTTGCGCCAATTGATCAAAAATATCTGCTGCAAAGCGACCATTTGCTGGATGTCCTTTTTCAGGAAACACTTTTGTTAAATGCTCTTTCGCTCCATCTGCAAAATAATAACCGTGCTGTGCAGCTCTCTTTTCAATGATTCCAAGTAATTCTTTTTTTGTATAATCAGGAAAAGCAATATGCTTTTTAAAACGTGAAACGAGGCCAGGGTTGCTATTTAATAATTGATTCATTTCGTTGGCGTAACCAGCTAAAATGACCACAAGATTTTCTTCGTGTTCAGTCATTTCCTGTACTAACGTATTAATCACTTCTTTTCCAAAGTCACTTTCTCCTCTGGAAAATAACGAATATGCCTCATCAATAAATAATACACCGCCAAGAGCGTCTTTTATCTTTTCCTTTGTTTTTTCTGCAGTTTGTCCAACATATCCTGCTACTAAATCTGCTCGGCTGGCAACGATTAGATGGCCTCTTTTTAACAGTCCAATTTCTTTCAAAGACTTAGCAAATAGCTTTGCAACTGTTGTTTTACCGGTACCCGGGTTACCAGTAAATACAGAATGGACTTGAAGCGGGAGTGCTTGCAATCCTTTGTCACGTCTTAACTGCTGGATTTGCACAAAAGATGTTAATTGTTGTATTTCTTTTTTCACTTGTTCAAGGCCAATTAATTTATGAAGATCTTCAATCGCATGTTCTTCTTTCCTGCTCGTTGTTAATTCTTTAAAATCTTCTGCTTGCAATAAAACAAAATCTTCTAATTTGTTTTGATCAAGTACTACATTTGCCCCTTTTTCAAATATGGCATCTAAGATAATATTTTTTGCTGTTCTAGCATTGCCAAAGGAATCATCTACTTGCGTAAGCTCTAATCTTTTTTTGAATTCTTTCTTTGCCATTGAGGTTAATAAGAAATCATTCTCAATAGCTACCAATTCACCAATCTCAAGTAACTCATCAAGCGTATAATTATGAATCTCAATGTGATTAAAATCTGGAAAGCGGCTTCTTAGTCCAGGATTAGCACGTAGAAACTTTCTCATTTCTGCGGGATAACCCGCTAAGAAGACTGCAAAATGACCCTCATGTTGTTCATTAGTCATAGCGGAAACAAGTGTATCAATCGCAACCTGCCCATAATCATTGCCACTAGCTCCCTCTCTTCGTAAGCTATAAGCTTCATCGATAAACAATACGCCGCCCTTTGCTCTTTCAATTGCTTTCATTGTATTTTCCTCTGTCTGACCAACAAACGCTCCAACAAGTTGGGAACGATCAACTTCATATACTTCATCACGCTCTAATAACCCGAGCTCGTAATAAATTTTGGCGATTAAGCGAGCTAAATGAGTCTTGCCTGTACCTGGATTCCCTTGGAGTATCATATGTAAATTGATTCCATCCTTTGTATGAAATCCTTGTTTCATTCGCTCTTTTTGATAATGAAGAAACTGATAGAGCTTTTTAATCCGATCCTTTACATCTTCAAGACCGATCATATATTGAAGTTCATCTAAAGCATTTTTTTCCTGTTTTGTTTTAGTGAACTCAGTTAATTCTTCATTCCAATTACATAATAATTGCTCAATCTCTCTTGTAGCCTTTGTAATTTCTCCAAATTGTGAAGCTGAGTAATAGACTCCTGTTAAAGAATTAGCATAATCCCTTGCCGATGTTAAAATCGTTTGGAATGGTCCTTGCAATTGCTGCATAAGCCTTGTTGTTTCCTTAATCTTTGTCTCTTTCGCTGAATGGTGTGCATAAGCGATTGATGGTTGTATTTGTGCCAAAAATCGTTCGTGTTCTTTTGAAAATTGAAAGAAACACTCTGCAATCTTTTCATACTCTCTCGCTGTTTTCTTTTTGGCCGAACCATGATCTGTTTCTCGTATCTGCGGAAATTTATTAGGTATAGGGATCTGCTTAAGGAATTCAATAAATTGATCAACCTTTAATTCATGGGCTAATATATTTTCGTTATCTTCACGAATGGCCTCTTTTGTCCAACGCTCGATTAAATGATCTATTTTCCCAATCCTATTTAAACGTGCTTCTGCTAATTTCGAAAGAAGTACCGATTTGAAATGTTTACGTTTCTTTTCTTCAAATTGGCTCTGTTCCAGTAGTTCGAGAAGTTCCCATGCTTTTCCTTCATGAAAGCGTTCCTTACCTAGATAAACTTGTTCGATCCATGATCGTATCATCTCATCTGTCCAGTTTTCCTGCAGCATGCTTTTCTTCCTTTCTACTAAATCATGTTCCTTATCTTACCATGATTTATCCAGTGTTTACATGTTCGTGTTGTGGTTTCTTTTCACGCTTAATTGAAGTACCGACATATACTCCCGTCACCACCAAAGTTGCTCCAATTACCGTTGTAACGGTTAATTCCTCTCCCAAGAAAATAGCCGCCATCATAACAGCAGAAACAGGCATTACATTGATAAAGATCGCTGCCTTGCTAGCACCAATCTGTTGTATTCCATAATAGTACAAGATAAACCCGATAACCGTTACAAACAGACTCATATAAGCAATCGCGAACCATGAAGCAGGTGTGCTTGTTGCCATGTGCGTCCAAGGTTTTTCGAATAAAGAAAACGGCAATAAAAATATGGTTCCAAATGCAACAGCATAAGTTGTTGAAACAATGGAACTAAATTTCCGTAACACAATTCTTCCTAACACACTATAAACGGCCCATGTGATAACTGCAAACAATAGGATTAAATCAATCCACTCGAATTCAAACAAAAGGATTACTGACATCTTTCCTTCTGTAATTACAATAATGACCCCTAAAAAAGCAAGAAATAACCCAGCGACATTCCTTTTTGTTATGACCTCTTTTAAGAAAAGACCAGATAACAGCATAATAAGCATCGGATTCGTTCCTATAAACAAAGAGCTCTTAATGACCGGTGCGTATTTACTCGCTAAGAAAAAACAAATATTATAAATCGCAATACCTGTCAGCCCTAAAAGAGCAAATAATAACCAATCCTTTCTCGTTATCTTAGGGATGTTCTTCTCAACTAACCACATAATCGGAAACAAGAAAAGGGCCGCCCCCAAAAAACGTAAAAAAGCAATTGTTGCAGGCTCGAAACTCTCAATTGCCACCTTTCCTGCTATAAAGCCACTCCCCCATGTACTTGTTGCAAAAATTAATAATGCATAAATTAGCCAACGTTTCTTTTTTGTCATGCAATCCTCCATTATTTCCAAAACCGAAAGATTTCTCAACTGTAAAGGAGTGCCCTACACTAATGGCAGTACACTCCCTCTTCCATAATATTTCTAGCATATGTTTCAATTAGTTGTCCGTCACTAGCTAAAAAGTCAATTGGATGTTGATCAGCCCAGTCTTCATTTGTTGACACTACATTTATAAATACATTTTGTTCAAGTTCAGCTATATATGAACCACCTTCATAATGAATTTGTACACGTGCTATTTCGCTAGGCTTCCGTATCATCCCAAAAGTAACATACGTAAAAGTATTTGAGCCGTTGTGCCAATTCCCACTACGTACACGGAACGTACGAATTTTTTGATCTTCTTCAATAACAGCTGTTCCACCAATTGTTAGCATTGCATTCGGCAGGCGGTTATAACCTCCTTCTGTTGAAAGGAGCTTTTCAGCCACCAAGTCAGATTCGTCTACCATATAGATGACGTAGACTTCCTCATCTACGTATTCAGAATGTAACACGTCAATATGCGTATCGGCCCCATAGGTTTGTTCGACGGCTTCTTCAATGCTCCCATAAACCGTGAGATCTCTCTCACCTTCACTAACATCAACACTCCCCATCAGTCCTACATAAATGAAAACAATGCTTATTAAAAAAAATGAAGTAGCTTTCCTATATTGGTAAGAGCGAATTAAACTATAGCTTGCATACGTAAATAGCCCGACAGCAATCGCCAATAGAACAAACGTAGCTGCCGTCATGACAATTTGAACCATTTGTACATTCAAGGATTGTTCAAGAAATATGTTCATCAAGAAAGAAACTGATTCTGTTTGTAGTACTTGAGCAACCTCATGGGGAGGGGTTTGCTCTGTCATAATAGCTGACAGTAGAAAAATGACGAAAGCAAAGAGTGATTCAATTCGAAAAGACTTAATCTGATTTGTCGAAGGCCCCACTCTCACTCTTAAACCAAGTATAAGATGATGTAGTCCAAACAGAAGTAAAGGCAAAAACAATAAATGCTTAATGAATAATATTTGTCCATATGAAAGGAGCCAAGATTGAACATATTGAGGTACAATGGCTGCCATTAATAAGAAACCAGATCCAATAAGAACAATAACCGCGAAAACCGCAGTTACCGAAAACCACCTATAAAAGGACTGGTGCTGCTCCCATTCTCGAGCAAACCATGCCACGATAGCCAAAACCCCAATCCAAATACTCACTGCTAATAAATGCAAAGCGTTCCCAATAAAACCCACCCAACCAGCAACGGCTGATCCATGACTTGACCAACTGGCTGCAAGGACGAGACCAACTACAAGAAACACCGAAAAACGGCTCCACTTTTCAACCGGTGTTGAAAAGATGATTGCCACCGTTAAAAAAATTGAGACAAGAAAAGCCTGGCCTGCTGAATACTCAAATACCACAGTTGCAATTGACTCCAAAAGAGGAATGGAAAATTGAACGTATAATGTTTCAATTAATCTAATTACTGGCACAAATAATAAGACAGGAACAGCAGCAGCCACTCCTTTAATAAGTCGAACAGACATATGAATGGAAGGACGTTGATTTTCAGGGACTGATTTTAATAGAAAGTACCCCATCAATAAAGAAAAACAAAGATATAACAAAAAATTAACCAACGAAACAACCATTAGAACATCCTCTTAATGATAAATCTGCCCACAAAAATCAGAGCAATCACACCCGTAATAATAAGCGGCCATAACATACGACCTAACGAGGATTCTACTTCCTCTTGTTGATCGATCGCTATTTCAGTGTTATCTTCATTAACAATATTTTCTTGATTGATTTCGTCTACAGATTCATTGAATTCTTCAACCTCTTCTTCCGGAGCGGCCTGCTCAAATGGTAACACTTCAAAAGAAAATTCTCCTTCTGTTTGATGGGTATCTTCCCCAAGTGCTCTCCATTCAACTAAATAAGTACCTGGAGCTAACGGATCATTTAATGACAAAGTTAAAAAAGGACTCTCAACATTAATATTAGCTATCTCAACTTCTTGACCCTCTTCATTAAAAACAGATGCCGTACTAACGGACTCAATTCCAGCATTAAAGACCAACTCAATCTCTTTTATTGGCTCGGCTATCTCCTCTTGATCTTCCGGGTAAGACTCAGTCACGTACGAGTGAGCACCAACTTGAATGGGTAACAATAGTAAAAAAATAAGTAAAAAGATCAACACTACTTTTTTCATCGAATCACCTTCCCTAGTAAACCTATTAGTTTTAAATATTTTAACAGATAACCGTAGTTACGCAAAGTCTAACCATTAAGTTACCGGAGGACAAGCCTTGCATTTTATGAGAAAATAAGAAGGTAGAAAGGAAGGCGTTTTTTGATGAGGAAAGGTTTCGTACTATTTACTTATTTGTTCATTGCATTAGTCATGTACTTATATGGAGAAGATTTATTACATTGGATTCAACAAGGCGGGGCTGAGTATATGCTTATAACTGCATTACTCGCAACTTTCTTTTCGCTATTTCCCATTATTCCTTATCCGATTATTGGCGGAGTTCTTGGAGCAGCATATGGGCCTATTGCAGGTAGTACCGTTACTTGGATAGGTTCGTCTCTTGCTTCTATTTTAATGTTTGCATTTGTCCGTTATGGTTATCAAGATTGGGGCAAGAAATGGCTTTATAAGTATCAGCGTCTCTCAAAAGTTACTATTATGTTTGAACGTAATGCATTTATGACAATCTTCTTAACAAGATTGATTCCTGTTATTCCCTCAATCATTGTTAACATCTACTCCGCTTTAAGCAGAGTTTCATTTTTACGTTATGCACTCGCCTCATCGCTTGGCAAAGTCCCTTCGATGATCTTGTTTGCAACAGTTGGTAACTCGATCGTCAACAACCCTAGCGATTTGATTTTTGTTACACTCTTTTATGGAACATTCCTATTAATTGTTTACATCTCATTTAAACTATTTAACCGCCATTATTCATTGAGAGGATAACAATATGGAAGGCAATGTTAAGGGATTTGAAATCCCAACATTGCCTTTTTACCTTTTTATATTCTAAACTTCAAATTATACGGACAGTTACGTACGTATATAAACAACCCGTCTTTTGAGCCACAGTACAATATAAAACACCATGTATCCAATTGTCGCACCTAATGTATTCAAAATCACATCATCGATGTTAGCCACTCGATGCGTGAAAAGAAATTGACTTACTTCTATAAGAAGAGAAGTAAGAAAAGCGAGTAGCACGACTAAAGAAAGCCTACGTAACTTCTTCGAAATGAACGGTAACAAAAAACCCATTGGCAAAAATAAAACAATATTCCCAACTAATATTCGAATAGGGTCCATAATTGTCGGGCTGAAAACAGCAATTCTATATATGCTTCGAAACGGAATTATATTGTAATTTCTTCCTCCGGGACCTGTCGGGCCAAGAGAAGCTCCGTAATTCCAAGCTAACAACGTAACATAAAATAAGGCCATTAAATACGTGCATAACAACAATTTACGTATGAATTGTTGCTGTCTCATGAATCCTCGTCCCCCTCATGTATGACATCACTTCTTTTCATTATTCCGGTTATTCTTTGGATTGACAAGCATTTTTCATCGACAACTTTTTAAAAAACACGAAAGAAAACCCCGAAGTATAAACTCCAGGGTTTTTCGTATTATCCTTTTGGGGAATATAATCAGGTTGCTCATTACTTTTTTGGGCCATTTTCTTTCCGTTATTTGCCTTTGATTTGACAGGTTGCATTCCAAGATGATCTGGACGGAATTGTGCGAAATGTGACTTTGTACTTTTCATAAGTAACCCCTCCCTCAATAATAGGTTACCTCTAAAAAGCCATCTTATTCATAGCTCAATTTGTTTTACTGCAGAACGTCTTTTTTCCCACCGTTCTTCGATGCGATCCAGTGCTTCTTTATCATTCATTAACTTCTCCCGATTTTCTCTAACTAATTCCTCAAATGACAATTTTCTGACTCTTCTCAAGACAAACACTCCTTTGTTTTTATACAATTATTGACGAAAAGGAGTGTTTTTATACAATTATTTTGGGCTGACGTAAATTTGACCAGATTCGTCTATCGTCATTAAGAAAATCTGTTTAGGATTAGCAAAACCTCGTTGATGAACTTGTTCTCGTAACCAATCGAGTGTGCCAAATTTCTTCACATTAGCCTCTATGATTTGTCCATCTTCAATCAACACAGATGTGTACCCTTTAGAGGGCACATTTTTTTGCATGTCATTTAAAGTTACTGTTTCATAACTTGATTTCTTAATAACACTTATTGCTCCGTTCATTTCTAAAATTGCATAATCGACTTCAGATAGATCGCTCGCACTATTTTGACGTAGATCCATTAAAAAAGCTTCCAGCGTTATTTTGGCTTTTCTTAGTTCCTTATGCAATATTTTTCCATGCTTCATTAGAATGATCGGTTCATCCTCTATGATACGGCGGAAACGTGGTGTTTTAAGAGCCAAAACTGACAAAGAAAGATGTAGACCGGCTGTCATTGCAGCCGCAGCTGCAGGACCAGCAAGAGGCAATTCACCATCCGTTAATGGTTCACCTAAAATGTCTCCAATTACAACTCCAAATATAAAATCTAAAGCATCAATGGAACTCATCGAACGCTGACCTAACACTTTCACAATTAAAAATATATAAACATATACAATCGTAGCACGAATCATGAATGCATAAACTGGTAAATTTTCAGCCCCTTGCCAAAAATCAAACAATTGGACTTCCTCCTCTTATAAATTCTTAAAACAACGACCAGAAGAGTGAGTATAAAGAATCATTTACTCACCCTGTCTTTTCGTACACATTCTGGTGTTGATTATTTAATGTTAGGAGTGATTATTTCGATTCATTTTTTCAGCTTCACGCTCAGCATAAGATTCAAATTCAGTTTCTGGATGATTTGTTTTACCATATTTTTTTGCATTGTTATTACGTTGAGCATTTGCATTTCCCTTTTTTTGTCGTCCCATTTAATTTCCCTCTCTTTCCTAAATTATCTTTTCTAGAATGTGTACCTTTATCAGTTATATAAGTGAGAGTTAATGGAAATATGGTATGTGAAATTATTATTTGAAATGCAAAAGAGGTCTTCTTTCTTTAAGAAAGAAGACCTCTTTTCGTATATTAATTAGCAAGCTTATTACGAAGTACCATTTGTAAGATACCACCGTGACGGTAGTAATCCATTTCAACTTCACTATCAAAGCGAGCGATAACTTCAAATTCTGTTTGCTTACCATCTTTATCAGTTGCAGTTACTTTAACAAGATCACGTGGCTTCACATCGTCTGTAATAGCAACAGAGATTGACTCTTCACCCGTTAATCCAAGAGATTCAGCGCTATCGCCTTCCTTGAATTGAAGTGGAAGAACACCCATAAGAACAAGGTTACTACGGTGAATACGCTCATAACTTTCAGCGATAACTGTTTTAATGCCAAGAAGGTTTGTTCCTTTAGCTGCCCAGTCACGCGAGCTTCCCATACCGTAATCTTTACCTGCTAGAATTGCTAAGCCTGTATCTTGCTCTTTGTATTTCATTGCAGCATCGTAAATAGACATTACTTCGCCAGTTGGCCAGTAAGTTGTATACCCACCTTCTGTACCAGGAGCGATTTGGTTACGAATACGAATGTTTGCAAATGTACCTCTCATCATTACTTCGTGGTTACCACGACGTGAACCATAAGAGTTGAAATCTTTCGGCTCTACCCCTTTAGAAATTAAATATTTCCCAGCTGGAGTATCTTTACCAATTGCACCTGCAGGTGAAATATGGTCAGTTGTCACTGTATCGCCGAACTTACCAATCACACGAAGGCTAGCTAAAGGCTTAATATCTTCTGGATTTGGAGATAAGTTCTCAAAGAATGTTGGGTTCGCGATGTAAGTAGAATCTTCATCCCACTTATAAAGAGCGTCATCCGTTGTTTCAATTTGATTCCAACGAGGATTGCTCGCAAATACATTCTCATACTCACGACGGAACAATTCAGGCGTAACAGTTTCGTGAACAACTTTAGCAATCTCATCTGCTGTAGGCCAGATGTCATCGAAGTATACGTCCTTACCGTCTTTATCTTTACCTAGAGAATCGTTACGTAGGTCGATATCAACCGTTCCAGCTAATGCATAAGCAACTACAAGCGGTGGAGATGCAAGATAGTTTGCTTTAACTAGTGGGTGGATACGTCCTTCAAAGTTACGGTTTCCAGAAAGAACTGACGTTACTGTTAAGTCGTTGGCAGCAACCGCTTCTTCGATTTCATCTTCTAACGGACCAGAGTTACCGATACATGTTGTACAGCCGTATCCAACAATGTTGAATCCAAGTTTCTCCATGTATGGTAATAAACCAGAGTCTGTTAAGTATCCTGTTACAACTTTTGAACCAGGTGCTAATGATGTTTTAACAAATTCAGGTACTTCAAGACCTAATTCAACTGCTTTCTTCGCAACAAGACCAGCTCCGATTAATACGTAAGGGTTAGAAGTGTTTGTACAGCTCGTGATCGCAGCAATTGCAATTGACCCCGTTTTCATAACTGTTTCACGGCCATCATTAAATTTAACTGAAACTTCCTTATCAAATTCATCTTCTGATAATCCTAAACCTTGAGTTCCTTGTGGTGCAACAACTGCATCACGGAAAGATTTTTGCATGTCAGTAAGGCGAACTAAATCTTGTGGACGTTTCGGACCAGAAAGATTCGCTTCGATTTCAGAAAGGTCAATTTCAACTACGTCTGTATATGTTGGATCAGGAGTTTCTCCTGGTACATAGAACAAGTCGTTAGCTTTTGAGTATTCTTCAACAAGCTTAATTTGATCTTCAGAACGTCCTGTTAAACGCATGTAGTTTAACGCTTCTACATCTACTGGGAAGAATCCGCAAGTTGCACCGTATTCAGGAGCCATGTTTGAGATCGTTGCACGATCTGCTAGTGGCATTTCTGCTAAACCAGGGCCGAAGAACTCTACGAATTTACCTACAACTTTTTTCTCACGTAAAACTTGAGTAACTTTTAATGCTACATCAGTAGCTGTCGTTCCACTTGGTAACTTACCTGTGAATTTCACTCCAATAACTTCTGGTACTGGGAAGTATGAAGGTTGTCCAAGCATTCCTGCTTCCGCTTCAATACCACCAACACCCCAGCCAAGAACACCGATACCGTTGATCATTGTAGTGTGAGAATCTGTCCCAACTAGAGTATCAGGGAATGCTACTGTTTCACCATCTTGCTCAATTGCATGAACAACATTAGCAATGTACTCCAAGTTAACTTGGTGAACAATTCCTGTTGCTGGTGGTACAGCACGATAGTTATCGAAAGCCTTTTTCGCCCAGCTAAGGAATTGATAACGCTCTTCGTTACGTTGGAATTCTAAGTTCATGTTGAAATCTAATGAATCTAAAGTACCAGCTTTATCAACTTGTACCGAGTGGTCGATAACAAGATCAACTGGAATTTCAGGATTGATTTGATCTGGGTTTCCTCCCAAGTCTGCCATTGCTTTACGTAAAGAAGCAAGGTCTACAACTGCAGGTACACCCGTGAAATCTTGTAGAATGACACGAGAAGGCTTGAATGGAACATCAATCTCTTTTAATTCGTTTGTTCCCCACTTCGCTAAGTTTTCTACATGTTCTTCTTTGATGACATAACCATCATATTGACGAAGTACTGATTCTAGTAATACCTTAATTGAATATGGTAGATTTGTTACTTTCCCTAAACCAGCATTTTCTAATGCCTTTAATGAATAGTAATTAACGGTCTTCCCATCCAGAGAAAAGGATGACTTTGCTTTGAATACATCTGTTTTAGTTGACATATGTAAAAACCCCTCCTTCACAAGACTATAATACCTCAAACTGTCAGATTTGTCTAAACAGACCGACTAGCCAGTCGATCAGAAGCACCATAGTAAGCGCTTTTATAGTTAGCAATAACAGTCCCCTTATTAGAATAGCAAAATTTGTCTAAAGAATAAATATATTTTTTACTCCTTTGCAAAAAAACTTTACATCCGCCTGATCAGACCTACTTTATTCATAGAGATCTACTTGAATAATCTTATTGAACTGGACAAAAATTATAACCAATAGGAGGTGTTGAAATGGCTAAACGATCACATCAAAAAGATAAACGCATTATCGAAGGCGAACAATTTCAAGAAGGAACGGTAAATGAACCACTTACTGAAATGGAACGTCAAAACAATAAAAAAACAAAGAAACGCCACTAATGAACAAAGACTCAAAAGGTTAAATCCTACTAACCTTTTGAGTCTAGCTTACTCCCCTTGCTTTTTCACTTGTAAATCTGCCTCGTGCGAATTAATATTCCCTAAAGCTTTTTGTGCTAACTCAACCGCAGTTCGATCTGGCTTCATCACCCAATTTTTTCGTGTTTTTTTCACTACATTACCCCTCCATCCAACTCTCAATTATGTTATTACGAGGCATCGAATTTATACGTATAGTGTTTTTATATTCAGCCATACTACAGTCGAGGAGGGATTCAAATGACAGAACGTAATACTTTTAAAGACCAACGTAGAAATCAACCTAAAAATGCACATAATGGGCAACCACAGCCTCTAAGTGGTTCTAAAAAAGTAAAGAAACATAACCATGTTGGACAAACGGACGGAGAAGGTTGACGTTCGTCATGATAAAAAAGGCTGTCACAACGAATAGGAAATGACAGCCTTACAATTATTTATTTCCCATTTCCCTTTCAGCACGCAGTTGCCTCCGCTTTCTTCTTTGTTCAAAGCGTTCCTCAGCTGTGTTATAATGCCACTTTTCTTCTTCTGTTTCTGGAATAACAGCAGGAACCGGTGTCGGTTTCCCATTCTGATCGAGAGCAACAAATGTTAAATAAGATGTAGCGGTTAAACGTCGTTCTCCTGTAACTAAATCTTCAGCTTCAACTTGTACGAAGACTTCCATTGACGTTTTTCTAGTAGATGAAACAAATCCCTCTACACATATAGCCTCACCCGTTTTAATTGGTGAAATAAAATCTAGACTATCACTCGAAGCTGTAACCACCATCGCTCTAGCATGCCTCATCGCAGAAATGCTTGCAACCTTATCTACGTAGGCCATCACATTTCCTCCAAAAATCGTTCCATGAAAATTTGTATCCGGAGGTAAAACGATATCCGTTAACACCGTCCTTGACTTTGATGCAACTTTTCCATCCTTCAAGCTATTTCAACTCCTGTTCAATTTCAATAAACCTGTTAAGTAAATCTGGAAATTCATCCTCTTCAACTGTGCGGAAATCAAGGGCAAATTGCTCTTGAATGATTCGACCAACCACAGCTGGATTTCCGTTTCTTAATTTATCATGTAATTGCTGTGCTTTTATTTTACTGTTTGAGATAAGCAACAGTGTAGTTTTCAGCTCTACCTCTGGCATTGTCCCGCCACCGACCTGAGAGACACTTTCTTTTTGGTCCGTTAGCCAAAATGGAGATAAGTTGGTTTCAAACGTCTTGATTTTCGTATTGATTTCTTCCCATGTCTGTTTAATTGCTTTTAAAGTAGGTAACGTTTTTGGAGCTTGTCCTGTTGCAAAAGCTTTTAGGGTTGCTTCAAGAGCGGCTAGTGTCATCTTATCAACCCGAAGCACACGAGCTAATTGATGCTTCTTTAAAAGATCAATCCACTTTTTCTTCCCTGCAATTATGCCTGCTTGTGGTCCCCTAATAGTTTGTCACCACTAAATGTGACTATATCAACTCCACGTTGCAAGGCTTCTGCTACGGTCGGTTCATTACCAATACCATCAAGCTTCAGATCATAAATGGCGCCACTCCCCAAATCCTCATATAGGATGAGATCATGTTGTTTGGCTAAAGGTTCTAGTTGAGTGATTTCGACTTCTTTTGTAAAACCAATAATTTTAAAATTACTTGTATGAACCTTCATGATCATAGCTGTTTCTTCAGAAATTGCATGTTCATAATCATACAAATGTGTCTTATTTGTTGTACCTACTTCTACTAATTTTGCACCACTTTCTTCCATAATCGATGAGACACGAAAGGAACCGCCGATTTCTACGAGTTCCCCCCTTGATACAATCACTTCTCTTTCCTTTGCGAGCGCCTTTAACACAAGGTATACTGCTGCTGCATTATTATTGACTACCATAGCCGCTTCAGCACCAGTTGTTTCTCTAACGATTTCTTCAATAAGTTCATGTCTAGAACCACGCTGTCCTTTATCTAGATTATATTCAAGATTTGAGTAAGAGCGTGCCGTCTCCACAACTTGCCGAATCGCATCTGAGCTAAGCCTCGCTCGACCAAAGTTAGTATGCAAAACAGTTCCCGTGCCGTTAATAACACGTCTTATTTTTGTGCTAGTATATTCATTTAGACGCTCTTCTAAACTGTCGAAAATAGCAACATCCAAACCAACAACTTCTAAGTTCTCTATATCTAACAGGTCAGCCAAGATACCTTTTCTAATATCTTGAACAGCTTCCTTTAACCAATCGGTCAGTTTTTCCTGCGAAATAGCGTGTTGTTCATGCAAGCTTATAAAACGTTTATCTTGTTGGAGCTCATGAATAGCTGGAAGCTGTCTTAAAATAGTATGCAAATTTTGTACCACCCTTCTTCAACTAGGGTGATAATACAATATGGACAAATTCATAAACTTCGTGAACCCTGGTCCAGATTATTCGATGACACCCTATATTTATTCACAATAATCATCATTTTAATGATTTCTTTTCATCAAGAAACGTTCCATCTACTTTCTTAGAGTAAATTCTTCTGTCATTAACAGTCACGTTACAAACTCTACCACTGCTCGTATTGAGCATAACTTCCTTTATTTCTTCTCAAAAATGATCGGGATTTCGTCCGTGAAACATTCGGCCTTTGGTGCAAAGTTTCACATCGTGCAAATCGATTGAGACTTTGTACTCCATCCGATTCAAACTCCTTTACTTTATTTTCACATCTATTGTAGGATAATACGAGTAAGGATGCAAAAAAATTGATACGAATAGGCACACTATACACGTTGTGATGTTTAAATAGGAGGTGTCCTCATTGGACAAAAGAGAGCAAATCCGCTTAACTTCATTCTCAACAAAAGCTGGTTGAGGATGCAAAATTGGTCCTGAAGACCTGACGCAAGTTTTGCGTCACTTACCCAAACAAACGCATGACCCTAATTTACTTGTAGGTTTAGATACATCAGATGATGCCGGTGCATATCGTCTTACTGATGATCTTGCGATGATTCAAACAGTTGATTATTTTACCCCAGTTGTCGACGACGCCTATATGTTTGGACAAATCGCTGCAGCTAATGCCCTGAGCGATGTATATGCAATGGGAGGAAAACCGAAGACAGTGATGAATATAGTTGGTTTCCCAATTAAAAAGCTACCTCCTGAAATCTTAGCTGACATATTACGTGGCGCAGCAGATAAGACAAAAGAAGCTGGTGCAATTATCGTCGGTGGTCATTCAATTGATGATCAAGAGCCTAAGTTTGGTTTATCTGTAACGGGTCTTGCCCACCCTGATCGTATATTTAAAAATGTTGGAGCTAAACCTGGAGATATCTTGATTTTAACGAAACCAATTGGAGTTGGAATTTTAACAACAGGAATCAAGCGTGAAGCTGTTACATCTGAGCAAGAAAAAGCTGTAACTGAAACAATGGCTTTATTGAACAAGCAGGCAGCTGAAAAGTTAGAAGGATTGCACCCGAATGCGGTGACAGATGTAACTGGGTTTGGATTGCTAGGTCATAGTTACGAAATGGCTAAAGGCAGTGATGTAACATTTGAACTTGTTCTTGACCAAATCCCACTGCTTGAAGGTACAAGGGAACTTGCTGAAAAGGGGATTGTACCAGGTGGATCAAAAGCTAACGAGCGCTGGCTTGATGGTTGTGTTGACTACGCTGAGACAATTACAGACGTTGAAAAAGCCATTCTTTGCGATGCGATCACATCCGGAGGCTTACTGATCAGTTTACCAGCTAATGAAGCAGAGGATTACGTCCACTCAATGAATCAAGACGGAGCACACGCATCAATCATTGGAAAAGTAGTAACTAAACAGAACAAATCTATTAGTGTTAAGTAAAATCAAAAAACACGAATCTGCATAGCT
The DNA here is from genome assembly GCF_002109385.1 of Halalkalibacter krulwichiae. Taxonomy (NCBI): domain Bacteria; kingdom Bacillati; phylum Bacillota; class Bacilli; order Caryophanales; family Bacillaceae; genus Halalkalibacter; species Halalkalibacter krulwichiae. The sequence goes on from NZ_CP020814.1 coordinate 2,512,102, forward strand.
AAATAGGCATTAATTACGATAAAAAATGACACCCCGTTTGTTGACTTTAACAATCGGGGTGTTTTTTTTAGGTTAAAAATTGAGGCAGCAGCAAGATACAGACGAAGAAAAGGCACGAAGAACAGTTGGTTTCTGTTTACTCCGTGCCCTTAATTTAAACTTTACAAATTTGATAAAGCAACCTAAAGTAGCTCCCTTTACTTATTTTGAAGTGTTTTTACTAACGCTTTATATCCCGAGCGGGTTAAATTATATTCCTCATCAACGTAATTCCCTTTTAGCAAGGCTTGAACAGTTTGTTCTGAAAGCGATGAAGAGATGACCAATTGTACCTCTTTATTAAGTGATGCCATGTTTGCATGCTCTAATTTGTCTGATTCGATTGAAGCTGCAATTTCTTTCATTGGGTCCGCTTTGACGAAATACTTCTTTGTCTCGAGCACAGCTTGTTGCAACTTACCTTTAACAATCAATAAATCTTGAACGAGATCTGAGCGTTCAGACTCTTTTTGTTTAATTCGTTCACGGTAAGTTTGCTTCTCTAAGTCATTTAATTCGGCTTTCGTAAACAATTCCTCTAACATTTGAGTTCGATCTAAATCAATCTTCTCAAGTTGTTGCTCTTTTTCTGTAACAGTCTTCTCAAAAATTTGAGTTTGCTGATCTTCAATTTTTTCTTCAACTACAAGGTTCTGCTCTTGTTGCGGTATTCCTTTTAATTGGTTGATTTTACGATTTAAATAATAAGTTGCTCCAATTAAAAACAAAACAACAAACGACCGAAAAAACACCTCACTCTGAACGACGTTGTATATCACCACAACACTTAATGCAATGCAAACAAGTAAAATTCCCTTATTTATTATTGAATTTGAATTAAATACATTTGTTATCTTCTTCCTTACCTGTTTTTGTTTTTGACGCATAGGTTTACTCCTTTTATCTGCTGACAGATTTTATGATCAAACGATATTTTATCATAAACATCCTGTGACAAAGGATCTATTTTTTGTCCCGATTTAGTTTTATTTAAGAGCATATACAAAAACAAGCAATAAATCATCTGATTTATTGCTTGTCCTATGATAGTGACGGACGATTTACTGGTAAATTTCAGCAAAAATACGTTCATCTATTTCCTCTGGCTTCCCATCAAAAACGACTCTTCCATCACGCAATCCAATAATTCGGGTAGCGAATTCTTTTGCTAAATGAACATCATGAACATTTATGATCGAAAGTAGTTCTCTTTCTTCATGTATTTTTTTTAACAATCCAAAGATTCTTCTTGAGGTTGTTGGGTCTAAACTAGCAACAGGCTCATCTCCTAATAAAAGCTTCGGATCTTGTAGCAGCGCTCTTGCAATACCAACTCGCTGTTTTTGGCCACCACTTAAAGCCTCCACTCGCTTATTGGCATGATGCTCTAACCCGACTTCTTCAAGAGCCAATAGGCCGCGACTTTTTTCAGATTCAGAGAAAAGCCCAAGTAAATTTTTATAAGCAGGCCTTCTCCCAAACGAACCGGTTAGTGTATTTTGAAAGACGGTCATTCGAGGAATTAAGTTAAAATGTTGAAAAATCATTACCATCTCTGATCGGATTTTTCTCATTTCTCCTTCTGGTAACGTTGTAAGTTCCATCCCTTCCCACTTAACCTGTCCAGAAGTTGGCTCGTGAAGGCGATTTATTGATCGAATAAAAGTCGATTTTCCTGCACCACTCTTTCCTAGAATACAGACAAAATCGCCTTTTTCAAGGGTGAGGGAAATATGGTCAAGAGCATTTTCACTAGATCGTGGGTATTGCACAACTAAATCTTTTATATTAAGCATAATTTCCCCCTATATGACTGTTGCCCGAATTCGTGCCCCTACAAAGTCAACGACAATAACCAAAATCATAATTAGAATAATGTCAAGTGCAACTGCGGTATAGTAAAAGCTTTGAAAATGATTAAACAACTGTTGACCAATACCTCCACCACCAATAAATCCTAAAATTAATGAAGTACGTATTGCTACTTCAAATCGATAGAAATATTGCGACAATACGTTTGGCCAAATTTGAGGTATGATTGAGAAAATTTGTGCAACCCATTTGGTTGCCCCAACAGATCGCATCGCTTCTTGAGGACCATGATCAGCAGATTCAATTAGCTCTGAAATTAATTTCCCTAATACACCTATATTATGAAGGATAATCGCAAGGACAGCAGCAAAAGGGCCTAATCCAAAAGCGGAGACAAAAATTAACCCAAACACAATTTCAGGTATAGAACGGAGTGCACTTAAGCTCCCTCTAACTGTTCCATACATCGTTTTCGTACCACTGGTATTTTTCGCCGCAAGGAAACTAAGAGGTAAAGCGACAAGTAACGCAAGAAATGTCCCCAAAAAGGCCATCGCTAATGTCACGAGGCTATGATACGCCATCATCGGAAAAAGGGACCACTCAACAGGAAAAAAGCGAGTGGTCACCATATCTATTATATTTCCGATTTGCGTAAGCTTCCTCCACTGGAAATCGGTCATATCCATACTCCACCAGAGTGCAACTAAGATGAGTAGAATATAAGCAATGTAGCGCCTACGAAACCAAACCATATGAGACCCCTATTCCAGTGTCAGCATATCGAATTCTCGAGCTGCTTCTAATACATCTGCATATTGACTATCATCAGCTTCTACAAATCGAGTTGCTCCACCAAAAATGCGAAGAATGGCTTCGTCCTCAATTTCTGCAAACGCAAGCTGCAAATCTTCAATGAGGGTATCACTTGTTTGAGCTGGAACAACCCATGGATACTGATACAATTGTTCAGATTGCCAAAGCACTTTAATATCATCTCGAAGCGTTCCATCGTTTTCTTCATCAGTCTGCATTAATGCTTCTAGAATCGCGCTGTCAACTGCACCTGCGTCTACTATTTGATCCTGGACAAGTGTCGTTACAATATCATGAGAACCTGCAAACTGAATTTGGTTAAATTCATGCTTGTCTTCACTTTCATAATAGCCTAATTGACGCAAATGCAACCCTGGTATTAAATGTCCTGATGTTGAAGAAATACTAGCAAACGCTAAATCGACTTCTGCTCTGTCCTCAAGTAAATCATCTAAATCTTCCCACTCACTGTCCGCATGTGTAATGATGTAAGAATAGTAAAAAGGACTTCCGTCTACTTCTTGAGTAATAATAGCCTTTGCTCCACTTTGCTCATGAGCTATTAAGTACGTAAGAGGACCTAAAAACGCTAAATCAATATGATTATAATTTATTGCTTCTACAACAGCATTGTAATTAGGGTATTGTTCAACGATAACATCACGTTCTAAACGTTCTGTTAAATGTGTTTCTAAATTATCTAACCCTTGTTGCATTTCACCCATTGACTGCGAAGGAATCACGGCAATTTTAAACTCGCCATCTTCTTGCTCAGTAACAGGCGCTTCCGTTTCCTCATCAACTGTTGGCGACTGTACAACTTCATCAGGGTCATCCGCTGCACCACAGCCACTTAATGCAACAAGCATTCCTAATGATATCAACCATTTTTTCATATACTCTCCACCTTTTGCTTTCTTTTTTAAAGTAAAATTTACCACTATTCGTTTTAAGATGTAAAGTAACTTGTCTTAAGATAAACAGTGCGTATACACTTCTAAATATTGTTCCATCTCTTTCTCAAGAGAATGATGTTCTCTAACATACCTTGCAGCATGTTGACAGATGTCATTTCTTTTTTCAATCGATTTAACAATCTTCACTAACTTATGTGTAAATTCAGCTGGGTTCTCAAATAACACACCTGTCTTGAAATCTTCAATGACACTCGCGTTTCCAGCGTTATTTCTCGCAAAGACCATTTTACCAAGTGACATTGCCTCAAGGACGGCAGCTGACTGACCTTCAGAAATCGAAGTATTTAAAACATAATCAGCTTTCTCGTATATGCCAACCATTTCTTCAATAGGAATTTCCTTTAAATAATGAAACCACTTGTGCTGTTTTTCTTTCATTAAGACATCTTTATACAGACTGTCATCAAGGGCTGGTCCAACAAGATAGAAAGCTAAATCAGGCCAGATGTTTTGCAAACTTTGCAACTCGTCCCATAAATAAAAAATATCTTTAACAGGTCGTAACCCGGCAGGCAAAAGAAATGTTGGAAAACCATCTAACTCATCTGTTTCAACTTCACTTTTGGGTAGTTCAACACTTTGAGGTATAACGAAAATTCGATCTTGAAGCTTGTCATTCGCCTCTATAATTTTTCGCTTGCCATCGTTACTAAATACGGTGATTCCACAAGATTTATCAGCAACTGCATTCATCAGTTTTGCTGCTTCAGGATCCTTTAAATCTTCGTTCACATCCGTTCCACCAGACGTTAGAATATAAGGCTTGTTAATGACTAAATGAGGAAGGTGTGTAAACCATTCTGCAAATCGTTTCAAGTGCAAAATATGATAAAGATCAGCTCTAAGGAAATGATCTTCCCACTTTTCATTCCACTCTTGTTCCTCATACGCAAAGACCCATACGGTAATACCCCAATCTTTAAGTCCTTTAACAATTCGCTTAGCAGTCGTCGCGTTCCCACGATTTTGCTCATAATAAGGAGTAAAAAACAAAATGCTAGGTTGATTAACTGAGCCAATTTTCAATTTCAGTCACTCTCCATTTCCGATCTTGCTCCTTACGAACCGTTAACCCTAACTGATCTAACTTTTCGAGAAACGGTACTAAATATTTTCTTGATAAACCCGTGATCTCTTTTGCTTCTTTCAATGTGAATGTATCATTTGTTTGTTCATACAAGCTTTTGACCGCTTTAGTGAATGGGTCCGTGTGAATAGAAAGCTTTTCATCAATTTGATAAAGATACTTTTGCTGATGAAAATAAAACACTAGTTCTTCATGCAATTCTTTCGGTATTTGTTGGTTCGCCAAATGCTCTTGTAACGCCGTTACCTTTAGTCCTTCTTCTCTAATTATCTTTAACACTTGAGCAACACGCTTTTCCCACTTCGCTGGTGGATGCGGAAAGTGTCTAGAACTCGCAACAAATGGACCATAAACAACCAAGTTACGATTTGTCTCTAGTTCCAATATCCATTCAACAAGACGTTTTGGATAAGTCGGTTCATATGTTTGAATAATCTCGGCTTTCTTCATTCCTTGACGAAGTGGAAATTTAGCATGATAACGCTCTAAATCAGCTTGAATGAACTCTTTAAGTGACTCCAAAACCTGTTCACTAGTAACTTCACCAGAAGGCAATGTTATAAACTTATCCCGCTCATTTAATAGGTGGACTAATTCCTCTTCTGAGAGATTAATTTCTTTACTTAAAGCTTTCACTGTTATCATTTTCTTATCCGTTATAAGCTGGAAAACTCTTTCTTCTGGGGTTGCAACCATTTTTTCTTTGAGATTTGAAACCGTCTCTTGTCCAAATCGATATTTCTTTCCATTAGGATCAATAACGAAGCCCCCACCTATTGTTTCGGTTGGAGTTGGACGTCTAATAATAAAACGATCTCCACGTCTTGTAACAACCGGTTCGTTTAAGCGGAGCTGGCAAACGACTTCTACATTTCCATCTACCAATTCATTTCGATCAAAGAAAACAATTTTCCCATATACTTCCGAGGTCCCAATATGTAATTTAACTGCGCCTCGCTGCTTAATATCATAACGAAGCTTAGACACAGTAGTAAGAGCTACATCAATCGTCTGTGTTGTTTCATAGAATCCACTAGCAACCAGGACATCTCCCCGCTTGATTTCCTCTTTCGAAACACCGCCAACATTGATAGCAACCCGCTGACCAGCGCGTCCTGATTCACGAGGTTGATGATGCACTTGTAACTGTCTAGCTCTGACCCGAATTTTTTGCGGCAATAGCTCAAGTGTTGCACCTTCATTCACTGTACCTTCATAGACCGTCCCGCGTACAATAGTACCTTGTCCATGTACAGTAAATACTTGATCTATTGGCAGTCGGAAAGCGCCGCTAGCATCACGGCTCGCACGACCTTCTAACTCTTTTATAATTCCTTTTTTAAGATCCTCGATCCCTATTTGCTTGAGACTATCTACAAAGAAAAGTGGGCTTTCTTCTAAAAAAGTCCCCTCAACACTTTCTCTAATATCGAGCTCAACTAACTCCTGCATTTCTTTATCAATACGATCTATTTTAGTTACGACAATAAGACCATTCTCAATTCCTAATAGTCGAAGAATATCCATATGCTCACGCGTCTGCGGCATAACTCCTTCATCACCAGCCACAACTAACATTACTAAGTCAATACCCGCGACACCAGCAATCATTTGCCGAATAAAACGCTCATGACCGGGAACATCAATTAATGAAACTTCCATATCCTCATTTAACTTTAACGGTGCATAGCCAAGCTCAATCGAAATATTCCTCTCTTTCTCTTCCTTTAATCGGTCTGTATCGATATTTGTTAACACCTTTGTTAAAGTTGTTTTGCCATGGTCTATATGGCCTGCCATCCCAATTGTATAATGATTCATCACCAATTTTCCCTTCTATTCACCATTAATCACATTGTTTTATCATACTATATCAGGATTATCGAGACAAAAGAAAAAGTCGAAGGTAGTTTCTCAGAGGCCGCCATGTAAACAATTATCTAGTATAGGTTAAAAAGAAACTACCTGTTTTTCACCTCAAATGAAAAACAGGTAGCGAGTGAACATTCTATAGTAGGCTGAAACGCTTGATATCTTCGTAAATACCTATCAAGGTGCAAAGGGAACAAAGTAACGAAACATTATACTAATAAAAGAAAAAGCTGAAATGGTTGCCATACAGATGATGTGCGAAAGCAAATAAATCCATTTCCTCTTTCCTGATATGTATAATGAAAAGACAAAACCAATTAAAGGAGTTACTAACAAAAAGAACAAACTAAAAGTTATCAACGCATTACCAATAGTTAAGAAAAATGTAGAATTGGAGTCACCAAACGATAAAAAGCTAATCAAAGCAACAAAAAGAGCGACAGAAGAAACTAACGTTACGAGTGCGATTTTCAAAGCATATTTTCTCATTAAAAACTACCCCCTTAACACCATTTATTATTAGCCAACTACAAACATGTTTCACGACATTATAAATCTATTAATTCACTATATGAAATATCCTTTTATTTGTAAAATATAAAAATTAAAAAAAGATGTTACAGTCGATTTCCTTTTGTAACATCTCCTCCATATTAAACTAACTGCCACGTATTGTATGATTATTTTTTTGATACGACAATTGAGTCAGGATGATTGCTTCTCTTTGAAACGATCTCCCCCCTCTTAATGACTGTGTTTGCATGATTGACTCCATAATGATACGGGAGGTACTGATAGTTTGGTACATCCCAAATCACTAGATCAGCTTGGCGACCTATAACTAGTTGACCGGCAACATCGCCGCGATTAATGGCGTGTGCGGCATTGATCGTTACTGCGTTCCAAATTTCTTCAGGTGTCATTTTTAATTTTAATGCTGCAAACGACATAATCAACTGGAGATTCTCTGTCGGGCAGCTGCCTGGATTAAAGTCAGTCGCTAGTGCAACGATTACACCTTCATCAATCATCTTTCTAGCCCGTGCAAACGTGTCTTTCCCAAGATAAAAAGTTGTTCCAGGTAATAAGACAGCAATGGTTCCTGATTCAGCCAACCGTTTTATGCCTTCATCAGAGGCACCGACGAGGTGATCGGCTGTTACAGCACACAATTCACAAGCTAATTCTGTACCACCTAAAGGGTCGATTTCATCTGCATGAATTTTCAAATCAAACCCTAACGCCTTTGCCTCTGCTAAATACTTTCTTGATTGCTCTACTGTAAATACACCTGTTTCTGTAAAAATATCTACAAATTCAGCGAGCTCTTCTGTTTTTATTTGACCAAGGATTGCTAGCATCTCTTGCAAAAAGGCTTCAGGTTCTTCTTTATACTCTTTTGGAATCGCATGCGCCCCTAAAAAGGTTGATACTAAATCAATCGAATGCGTTTCATTAAGCTGCTTTGCGACCTTTAATTGTTTTAATTCTGTTTGCCGATCTAGACCATAGCCACTTTTTGCTTCTATCGTCGTTACTCCATGTGATAGCATTCGATCAAGATGAAATCGGGCCTTTTTATATAAATCCTCTTTTGACACGTCTCTTGTCTTTGTCACAGTTGAAAGAATGCCCCCTCCTTGCTTTAGGATATCAAGATATGGGATTCCTTGCTGTTTTAACGTCATCTCATGTTCACGTGAACCACCAAACACTACATGAGTATGTGGGTCAACTAAGCCAGGTGTGACAAGTTTTCCTTCACAATCAATGATGATGTCAGCCTTAAAGTCATTCCTAGAATCAGACGTTCCGATATAGGCTATCTTTCCTTTCGAGATCGCTACTAACCCATCCTCAATCATAGGCAGCTTCTGCATCTCTTTTCCTGCTCTTGGCCCTAATGACTCCATAGTTAATAATTGACCGATATTTATAAGCAATATATCAACATGTTGCATAAATTTTCATTCCCCCTTAATGGTTCTATTTATTCATTGGGATGACAATCCCTTTCTCTTTTGCGACCTTCTGCGCGAGCTCATAACCAGCGTCTGCATGACGAATGACCCCCATCCCTGGATCTGTAGTCAGGACACGTTCTAACCTTTCTTCTGCTAAATCTGTACCATCTGCAACAACAACCATCCCTGCATGTAGCGAATAACCCATACCAACACCCCCCCGTGGTGAACAGAAACCCAACTTGCACCAGCGGATGTATTAACTAAAGCATTTAGGATCGCCCAATCTCCTACTGCATCACTCCCATCTAGCATCGCCTCTGTCTCACGATTTGGTGAAGCAACGGAACCACAATCCAAATGATCACGTCCAATAACGATCGGTGCCTTTAACTCCCCTTTTTTGACAAGCTCGTTGATCGCCATCCCCATTTTCTTTCGCTCACCATAGCCTAACCAGCAAATTCGTGCTGGCAAACCTTGAAACGACACTTTCTCTTGTGCCATTTCAATCCAGCGAAGGAGCGCTTTGTTTTCAGGAAATAGCTCTTTAATTAATTGATCAGTACGATAGATGTCTTCTGGATCACCCGATAAGGCTACCCAACGAAAAGGTCCTTTTCCTTCACAAAACAATGGACGAATATAAGCTGGGACAAAACCTGGGAAAGAAAATGCATCTTTTACTCCCTCGTCTTTGGCAACTTGACGAATGTTATTACCGTAATCGAATACAATTGAGCCTTTTCTTTGTAAAATCAGCATCGCTTCTACATGCTTTTTCATGCTTTGACATGATAGTTGCACATATCGATTTGGATCATCTTCCCGAAGTTTGCCTGCCTCTTTTAAAGAGAAACCCTCAGGTACGTATCCGTTCAGAGGATCATGCGCACTCGTTTGATCTGTTACAATATCAATATGAACTCCACGGGCAATTATTTCATGATAAATAGCTGCAGCATTGCCAACTAAACCAATAGATAATGACTCCCCTTTCACCCTTGCACCTTGTGCCCACGCTAACGCATCATCTAGAGAGTCTGTAATTCGGTCACAGTATTTTGTGTCAATTCGCTTCTCAATTCGCTCACGGTCGACATCAACGGCAATCACAACACCGCCGTTCATTGTGACTGCTAGTGGTTGAGCGCCGCCCATTCCCCCAAGGCCTGCCGTAAGTGTCAAAGTTCCAGCTAGACTATTACCAAAGTGCTGTCGAGCAATCTCAGCAAATGTTTCATAGGTTCCTTGTAAGATGCCTTGTGTTCCAATGTAGATCCAACTTCCTGCTGTCATCTGCCCATACATCATTAGTCCTTCTTTGTCGAGCTTATTAAAATGTTCCCAATTTGCCCACTTTGGGACTAAAACTGAATTAGATAACAAAACGCGTGGTACATGACGATGTGTCTTAAACATACCAACTGGTTTTCCTGATTGGATGAGCAATGTTTCATCCGCTTCTAATTGCTTTAAAGCTTTAACAATCGCATCAAATGATTCCCAATTTCTCGCTGCCTTTCCAATTCCACCATAAACGATTAAATCTTCTGGTTTTTCAGCGACCTCAGGATCAAGATTATTGCAGAGCATCCTTAGAACCGCTTCTTGCTCCCAACCTTTGCATTCTTTTTCTGTTCCTTTTTTTGCTTGAATCATGCTTTTATTAAACTTCATCGCACTCTCTCCTTATAATTGAATTTCATCTTTCGTTTTTTCATGAAACAAGAATAAATCTTCTTTCAACCAATGATTAAGAGTTTCTATATCTTTTGAGAAAACTCTGTCATTTGTTATCGATGGAACTTGCTTCCGTGCTATTTCTAAAAACTGTTTAGTCGAAGAAGCCAGCTTATTCGTTCCTCTTATTTCCATCGCTTGCATTGCACAAATTGCTTCAATCGACAAGACACGGCGAACATTTGAAATAATTTGATATGCATGTCTCGAACCAATCGTTCCCATGCTGACATGGTCTTCTTGATTAGCTGATGATGGAATTGAATCGACACTGGCCGGATGAGCTAGTGTCTTATTCTCTGAAACAAGTGATGCTGCTGCATATTGCATAATCATTGCACCCGATTGCAAACCAGGCTTTGGACTTAAAAATGGTGGTAAATCATTCAGTTGTGGATTGACAAGTCGTTCAATTCTCCGTTCAGAGATATTGGCTAATTCTGCCATCGCAATCTTAAGAAAGTCCATTGCAAAAGCTATCGGCTGACCATGAAAATTTCCTCCCGATAACACTTTTTCGCCATCATTGAAAATAAGAGGGTTATCGGTTGCTGCATTCATTTCAATTTCTAGCTTTTCTTTGACATAATTGAGTGTTTGCCAAGTAGCACCGTGCACTTGCGGAATGCAACGAATCGAGTAAGCATCTTGTACTCTCATTTCACCTTGCTTCGTCGTTAATTTGCTATCGGCTAGATACATCCGTATCCGTTTAGCCACTTCGACTTGCTCCTTATAACCTCTTGCAAGATGAATATCCTCATCAAACGCATCAATAATTCCGCGTAATCCTTCAATTGTCATCGCCGCAATTATTTCCGCTTGATATGCTAGTTTTTCTGCCTCTAAGAAAGCTACTACTCCCATCGCTGTCATCGCTTGCGTTCCGTTGATAAGAGCTAAGCCTTCTTTAGCTGACAATGTAATTGGGAAGAGACCTTCTCTCGTTAAAGCGTCAATAGCAGACGTTCTCTTCCCGCGATAATAAACCTCTCCCTCTCCAATTAGTACGAGTGCTAAATGTGAGAGAGGTGCTAGGTCACCACTCGCACCAAGCGAACCTTGCTGTGGTATCACAGGGTGAATTTCCTTATTAATGAGATCTAATAACCTTTCGACAACAATGGGTCTGACCCCTGAAAACCCTTTCAGCAATGCATTCGCTCGAAGCAGTACCATAGCCCTTGAGACAACCTCTGGAAAAGGATCTCCTACCCCACACGCATGCGACCTTATTAAATTTAATTGCAACTCTTCCACATTTTTTTTGTCAATGAACACATCACTAAACTTCCCGAAGCCCGTTGTAATCCCGTATACAATTCGGCCTTCCGCAACGATCTTCTCGACAGCTTTTCTACTCGCTTCTACTTTTTTCAGGCTTTCGTGTGAAGCCATTACTTGTTCTTTATCGTAAAGGACTTTTTTTACTTCCGTTAGATTTAACGTTTGACCATTTAAAGTAACCATTGCTTTTCTCCTTTCATCTCTTTAATAAGATAAAGAGGCAATAGAAAAGGGGACTATATCCATGAAATCAATTTTTTGATTTCAAGATATAGCCCCCTATTCACTAAATAACTATGGGCAGTTATATATGATTAATGCCTAACCCTATTGCCTCGTGCTCCGAACCTTTCACAGGTGCTCCGATTGTTCCATATAAAGACACCGCAAGCCAATCTCCTTCATGCTCGTTCTCGTATGGATTTCCTCTTAGTACAGCAAAGGTTAAACCAACTGTTCGATGGACTGAGCCTAATTGCACTTGACCTCTAGTAACCCCGTGTAATGCCTCTATAATGGCATGGTACAAAGCATGTGACTCCCGATAAACATCTGTTTTAATTATTTGATTTTTCTTAGCTGCCGTTTCAATTGCTGCTACTACTTTATGGGCTTCCATTGAACCAACTTTACCAAGACAAGCCTTCCAATTAGACTTTTCAAGCTTAGAAAGCTGATGTAAAGGATCCTCTGAAAGCAACAAAAGTATTGCATGTCGACCAATTCGACGATCTTTATCTAATCCCATTTACCAACAACTCTTTCACGTTACTAATAAAAATCTAATGTCTACTAACTACTTTAATTGTAAGCGCTTTAATGATTTGTGTCAACAAATTTTTCCAATTAAATATGGTAAATGAAATTTTAGTTATAAGTATCCTTCTTGAAATAATCATTTGAACAAGGTATAATACTCTTTGTCACATGGGGCTGGCTGCGACACTGGTGTTCGTCATGGTCTTCAAAACCACTCGGGAGGCGCGTGCCGTCTCCGGTAGGTTCGATTCCTACACAGTCCCGCCAAAATCTTTTCGCGTCAGAGTTCGTTAAGATTGGCTCTCAAGAGTTTAATTAAATATAAATGACAAAGTCCAACACAGTTTTATAAGAACACTATTAGAACCTGTAGTCACCTAAATAGGGGGCTATTTTTTATATGCTTTAATTTAAATAAATAGATATATGAAAAAATTGTAAGTAACACATAATAAAACTCGTCAGTTAGACGAGCTTTATTATTTCCTCTTTCATTCAAAATACTTTTTTACAAACTCATATTCTTTTAACTCAATACGTTTACGATTGTTTCTCTGTCGTTACGTGTTTGATAACGGTACTCTTCTTGATAATTTTCCGAACCTTTTCCCGTAATGATCATACCATCTCCTTCTTTTAAAAGAGATAGTACATATACTATCGCTTCCGTTCTATCGTCCATAACAACAATATTTTCGTATGGCTTGCTTAGCTCTCTTAATTCTGCCAACATCAGTTCGTTACCTGTCCCATTTAAATCATCCAATGTTAGAAATACATAGTCGCTAAGGCTTTGACTGATTTGAACCATCATTTTTCTTTTGGAACAATCTCTCTTCCCCCTAAAACCAAAAATATGATACAAATTTCGTGCTGTGCATTCTTTTGCTGTATTTAACGCGTACTGAAGACCATCAGGAGTATGCGCATAATCTAAGAATGCCTTTGCACCATTTGGTATTGTTACTTCTTCAAACCTTCCAGGGACGCCTTCAAATGTTTCTAATGCCTCTATTACTTCTTCTGGAGAAAGACCTATCTCTCTTGCACATATATAACTACCTATCGCATTATAAACATTGTGTTCACCTTGGATGTTCATTTTAATGACATATTCTTTCTCATTGTCATCAATCACTAAGTTTACATCAGGAACAGTACTATAAGATTTTAAATAAATTGGTTCTCCGCCCTTAGATTGTCCAAATGAAACCGATGGAACCAACTCTTCAGCTAACTCTTCATGCAATCTCTCTCCCCAAGAACAATAGGTCCCAACGATCCCTTTGCCTTGATCCTTTAGACATTGAAATATTTTTTTCTTAGTTTGATAATAGTCTTCCAGATCTTTGTGGTAATCTAGATGCTCATGACTTAAATTCGTAAAGAGTGCATAATCAAACATGGAACCATGTACACGATATTGATCTAAACCGTGTGATGAAACTTCCATTACGACATATTCATCTTCACTTTCATGAAGCATTTCTTGTAGCAAAATCGCATCCGGAGTAGTTAAATTAGATTCTCTCATTTCTCCATTTATCACATATTCAACTGTTCCTAATCTTGCAACCGATTTTCCATTATGCTCCAAAATATGATGTAACAAATAAGAAGTTGTCGTTTTTCCATTTGTTCCTGTAATACCAATCATTTTATGTTTGTTGTGAGGCTTGTCGTAGAAATGATTTACCAATATTAACAATGCCTTTCTTGAATTATCCACTTTGAAATAAGGAACCGTCACTATCTCCTTGAGGTTCTTTTCCCCAATAATCGCTACAGCTCCATTTTTAATTGCAGACTGAATGAATTTGTGACCATCTGCTTCATATCCTGAAATGGCAACAAATAAGTTCCCATCTTTTATTTTTCTTGAATCGAGTTGAATTCCCGTTATGTCGATATCCTCGTCACATTGTTTTTTTAAGGGTTTTAACAAATCATTTAACGTTTTATTCATGTATTTTCACCCTCGGTAATCGTAATAATAGTAGCTTTATTAATGTGTACAGTTAACGATTAATTTACTCGAGAGTAACAATTTAATTGACAACAAAATATAAAGGTGAAATGTTGCACTATTCGCTTTAGAAACATTTAGATCAAACGAAAAATAAGCGAACGAAAGATCTCCTTAAGCTCGCTTACTCTTTCATTTTCAATTAAAAAATAAGGTGTGCAATTCCTACAATGATCGGCAAAGTAATAAGAGTTCTAATGAGAAAGATTAAGATAAGATCAGTAAACTTTACTGGCAATCTTGAAGCTAGAATTAATCCGCCGATTTCTGACATGTAAATTAATTGCGTGACAGATACACAAGCAATGATAAATCTTGTTAGATCACTTTCAATTCCACTGCCTATAACTGCAGGCAAAAACATATCAGCAAAACCAACGACCATTGTTTGCGCTGCTGCATGAGCCTCAGGCACTTGCAGTAAAGTAAGGATTGGGACAAATGGAGCACTTACAATAGCAAACAGTGACGTATGTTCAGCTAGAATGAGCGCCGTTGTACCAATCGCCATAATAACTGGTAATACAGTAAACCACATATCCAATACGTTTTTTAAGCCACCTTTAAAAGTACTAGCTGCACTATTATTTTGGTGAGCTCTTTTCAAAGCTTTTGATAAGCCATATGAAAATGGATTTTGTCCTTTTAATGAGTTTTCATCAAACCTTGCTTTGTTTTCAGTAACATATGTATCTGACTTTCGAGATAGTGGTGGAATTCTCGGCAGAATAATGGCAGCCGTAATCCCTGCTACAACAATCGTAAAATAGAATGCAAGAAATAAATGTTCTAAATCCATATAAGTTAAGATTACGATACTAAATGTAATCGAGACTACAGAAAAAGTCGTACAAATGACCGCCGCTTCTCTCTTCGTATAAAAACCTTCTTCGTATTGTTTATTTGTTAGTAACACACCAATTGTTCCATCTCCCATCCAAGAAGCTAAACAATCAATAGAAGAACGGCCAGGAAGCGTAAATAACGGTCTCATAATTTTATTGAAAAGTACACCAAATAGTTCCAATAAACCAAAATTTAATAGCAACGGTAGAAATAATCCAGCAAATAAAAAGATTGTAAATAGTAAAGGAAGAAGTTCATATAATAATAATCCACCTGTATCCTCCGACCACACCACTTCAGGACCTACTTGAAGCAAAGTCATAACCGCGAACATAAATCCAATTATTCTAACTAACAACCAGATAGGATGAACAAGGAACAATCCTTTTAAAAAACTACTCTTAATCAAAAAATTAGGTTTCCATATCGTTGCGGCACAGGACATCATGATAATAAATGCTAAAATGGTTGTTAAGATCAAAGGTAAAGTTTCTATTAATAGACCTTCCAACAGCTTGGCCATAAAAGCTACAGGTATTGTTATACGACCATCTATTTGGATTGGTATCATAAACAAACCTATACCTAGCAAGGAAGGTATAAGAAATAATAAGTAGTCTTTTAAATCATTACTTTTTTCTTCTTCATGTTTTTTTACTTTTACCTCTTCTAATGCCATTAAACATCCCCCTTAGTATCTTAATTTACAAGATTAAAGTAATTTCTTTCCTAATAAGGATGTAACTAAAGCAACCGCCACATCAGCTGTTTGATTTCTATTATCTAGAATTGGGTTTATTTCTACAAATTCTGCAGAGGTAATTAATTCTGATTCAGCTAACAATTCTAGTGCTAATTGACTTTCCCTATATGAAATTCCACCAAGTACAGGTGTTCCTACTCCAGGCGCTTCTAATGGATCAATTCCATCTAAGTCAAAACTTAAATGTACTCCATCTGTACGACTAGCTAGATAATCGATCGTTTCTTCAATGACCCTCGTCATTCCAAGTCGATCTATTTCATGCATTGTATAAACTTTTATCCCTTTTTCCTTAATTAATTGTCTTTCCCCATCATCTATTGAACGAGCACCAATAATGACAATATTTTCAGGATTTATTTTTGGTATAATATCCCCTATCTCTGTCAACCTCTCATGTCCGACTCCTATGTTAACAGCTAAAGGCATTCCATGGATATTACCAGATGGAGACGTCTTATCTGTGTTTAAATCAGGATGTGCATCATACCAAATGACCCCAAGATTGTTATAACATTTTCTAATACCTGCAATTGAACCAATACTTATACTATGGTCCCCCCTAGAATTAGCGGGAAACTTTGCTCAGATTCTATGTTTTCAACACCTTTACACAGTTCTTTGCTAACTTTAATAACTTCCTCCAAGTTTCTTAATTGACCTGCTTCTTTTTCACTAGCAGCTGGGCGATTGATTGGAATATCGCCATAGTCTTTCACGTCGTAACCTAATGATTCGATTTCTTCAATTAACCCAGCATACCTCATCGCACTTGGTCCCATATCGACTCCACGGCGCTTTTGTCCTAAGTCCATAGGTACACCTATTATTGATACTTTATCAAATTTTTTCATAGTTACTACACTCCTCAGAAATTAAAGTGACTTACGTGTAATAATACGAATGCAATAACTATGCCAAAGCCGAAACATACAAAACGCTATGAAATCTATTTATATAAACTGAATCGCAATAAAAATATTAGTCTAATAGGCAAAAAACCTATCTATTTGTCAATTTTTTTGACTATTAGATAGGTTTTTTAACAAATATTGATATTAAAGAGCTGTGCATTTGACACAAACCATTTCAATACAGTGGAGAAACTTAAAATTTATGTATAACGTCACTTTGTTATTCATTTATCCTTTCTCCTCAATTAATTCCCAACCTAAAAAAGAAACACATTTTATTTATGTGTTCCTGTGGGGTTATCGATTTTACACTTTTATAATGCAAAATAGATAAGGGTATATTCTACTTTAATAATCCTTCAACCGCTTTAAGCCACGTTTTAGCCATTAACATATTTCCGATTGAACTCATATGAACACTATCAGTTGTCAACTGATGTGTTGAACCAGATTGTAAAAAAATAATAAACGCTTGATGAGTCGGGATAACAGTTGCTTTAAAATGATCAGCCAGCTCATTTACAATTTTCACATAATCTATTAACAATTTATTCCCTGTTGAATCAATTTGCTCACCAATGATTGTTGGTTCCATGAGTATGATCTTTGCATTCGTTTGTTCTTGTACTTTTGTTACTAAATCTATGTAATGACTTTTAAATAATTCTGGTGTTACTTGTTCTAGGTCGGGACGGTCAAGTTGTCTCCAAACATCATTAATTCCTATTGAAATAGATACAAAATCAGGCTTATGGTTGAGTACATCTTCTTGCCATCTTGCTACAAGGTCGGTAATGCGATTCCCACTTATTCCAACATTTACAAACTGAAAAGGTATAGCAGGATAAGATGCTAGTAAATAATCACGCACAAGACGTACATAACCAGTCCCTAGTCCTTCCTGATCTTCTAATCTGCCACAATCTGTGATGCTATCTCCAATAAATAATATCTTCACTTTCAATTATGAACATCCTCTCATTCATAGACTTTTTTCTCCTGTTCAAATTTTTCAACTCTTTGATTACTAACCATCAATACATTAGCCAATAAGACAATGCAACTGGCCAAATTCTTAATTAGCTTTGATAACTTCAACAATTCCTTTCCTTTCTCCTTCTTCACTAATATAGATGACTTAAACAAAATCGCAAGCCAAGCTTCATAACTAGTGTTGAAAATCTAATTTACTAGAGAAAGCCATAATTAAAGGGAACTTCGAATAACAGAAGTTCCCTTTAGTATCAATTATATGTCTTTTGTTAAAACTTTATTTTCACGAAAACAAATCCTTTAACCGACCCCAAAATCCCTTTTCTTCTTCAATGACTTCTTCCATCGTTTCTTGCTCTTCTTTTTTAACACTCTCCGTTTTAATGACAAATTGAACAGAATTCACTTTTTCATTTTCGCCAGAAACAAAAGAAATAGCCTCAAAATCAGATTTATCATATTCAGAAATCATCTTATCGATTTCTTCTTGGATCTGTTCCGGTAAATCATTTGTTGATTTATAAAGTTCGCCTGTACCATCGAGGAGTTGCCCTACTCCATCTTCTAACTCTGTCGTACCTCCATTTAATTGGACGATGCCTGAATGTAGCTCATGATATGAACTTGATAATGTATCAACACCATTCGTATATTTAATTAAGCCACCATGAAACTGTTCGTAATTGGCAGCAAGCGCTGCAAGTCCTTCTTGTAGTTGAGTCAAACCATCTAATCCATCCATGCCTTCTAATGAAGATGAAAGCCCTTGGGCAATTGAAGTAAGGGTCGTTGCCATCTCCATACTCGCTCCACTTACTTCACCTAATGTCGTATCAACTACTTGCAAGCCTTCTTTTACAGCCGAGTATGTGCCTTTAGCAACACGTGCAGCGGAATACGTTTCAACTAACTGATCGAGTACGGCAGGATCCGCACCACTGCTGTATAAATCGTTTATTTCATTTTCTGAAACGTTATATTCAGGAATATTTCTCATTGCCTCATCCAATGTGGTGAGCACGATTGAATAATTCTCTTGAAGGAGAGATAATCCATTTGCTGTTTCGGTAAGACCATCTGCAATTTGCGACAACCCTTTTGGGAGCTCACTTAATTCGCTCAAGTCAAGTTCGTTGTCGTTTTTCGATATATTTTTCGTGATTGTGGAAAGTGCATCATTAATTGAACTAGATGCCTTAATAAGCTCACTAGAAGCTCCAGTCATTTCTGACATTCCATTTTTATACTGCTCAGAACCATTTCGCAAGCTAATAACGCCATCATTTAATTCAGAGACACCACTCTTTAGGTCAGCCACTCCATCATTAATCTCTTTTATCGCGTCGGTTAACGACTTCATATCCTCTGTCATTTTTTCAGCATCAGGTGCATCAATTGACATAGATGATGGTAGAGCCGCTATCTCAATACCTTCAAATTCAAAGTCCCTCACATCCGCTGTAACAGCAAAGTTTCCTTCTTGTTCAGGCAGCACAGTGAACGTAATTTGCTTATCCGTCCCAGCGTTAGCAATTACTCCATCAGAAGCCTCAATATTTTGGTAGAATTCCGAATCGAGAGTTAAAGAGATTTGCAATAAATAGTTATCGAAAAATATAGTCTCCCCTTGCTCATTTCGGGACGTATTTATAGTAATCTCTAAATGACCATTTTCACCTACATTTTCAGCTGGATTCATTTCCTTCCCATCTAAGAAGTAAACAATTTCAAGGTCCCATGGGAGTTCTAATTCATTCGTGTTTCCTTGATAGTAAAACTTACCTTTTGACGCCTCGATATAGACTTTATCGTCAGTCTGAGTTAGATCAGACAAATCGGTTAAGTTTTTCAAACTATTGTACGAACCATAATCGATTATAGTCCCAGCTTGTGTCACATCTAAAGTATTCACTACGTAAATTTCATTTAATTGACCATTAGCCTGCAAAGTTGCATAGACAACTTCATCTTTTGATGAGATCTTCCCATCCGTTTGTTCATTTACTTTCTCTTCTGTTGAAACTGACTTTTGTGAAGCATCAGCAAGAAATGAAGGTAAGATTAGCATCATTGCTAGCGGAACGATCAATATTCGTTTTTTTCTCATCATCATTTCTCCTTATAAAAGTTTGCTTTATATGTTGATTTTCCAATAATCTTATCCATTATTAATAACAAGGCTGGTAAGAAACAGACGACCATGACAAAAGCTAATAAAGCTCCTCTTCCAAGCAACAATCCGATAGAGGAAACAATTGGATTAGATGACGTAATCCATAAAATAAAGCCTATGCTCGAAAGAATGGCAGCTGAAATTGATATAGAAAACGTTTTTTCATCCAAAGTTTTTTTGACTGCTTGCATCGCAGTCATTTCTTTACGATACTCCTTGTATGCCTCTGTAAATAAAATGGCATAATCTACTGTTGCAGCAAGCTGTACTGTACTAATGATCAAATACCCAACGAATACTAATGAAGTATCCGTAAAATAAGGAACCGATAAATTAATCCAAACAGCAGACTGTATCGTTAAAAGTAACACAACAGGGATGGAAATTGATTTAAACGTAATAAATAATACGATTGCTATCGTCACAACAGTCAACACATTCACAACCGTGTTATCACGTTGCACTGTATTTTTAATATCATATAATGTAACACTTTCTCCTAGGCTAAGCGTCTCATCCCCATAATAATCCGAAGCTATATTCTGAACCTTTTCAACTATTGAAAATGGAAGATCTCCTTCTTTCGCAGCATTAGTGTTTATAATAATCCGACTATAGTTTTCCGAGAAAAATTCATTTGTTATGGATTTATCCAGATACTCTGGCGGGATGACATGACCAACTGCACTAACGTAAGAAATAACACTTGTAACATGATCAAGCTCCTGTATATCCCGAACCAGTTCAGTTTCTTTAGCCAGATCACCTTTAGGAACTAGTATTACGATTGGTGTTAATTCTCCAAAAGCTTCCTCGATTATGAGGAAATCACTACCTGCTCTAGTTGTTTCTGGTTGGTCTCCAAGACCATACGTAAAAGTCGTGTTGCTTTGTGCTAAAAAGGTAGGAATAAGGATAGCAAAAACGATGATTAAACTTGGAATTCTAAGCTTAATGACATGGTTTCCAAACCCTTTAAAACTTGGAACAAAATTTTTGTGAGTAGTTTTATCCATCCATTTATAAAAAACCAACGTTAAAGCTGGTAAAAACACCATCACACTAACAAAACTTAATAAGATCCCTTTCACTAAATTCAATCCAAGGTCAGATCCAATTTCAAAGTTCATTAACATTAAAGCTGTAAAACCAAAAAAGGTAGTTGCTGCACTAGCCGTTATAGCAGGAAAAGACTTCTTCATCGCCAGCTGCATTGCCTCGTTGGGACTATTTGTTTTCTTCCGATACTCATGGAAACTATGCAGAAGAAAAATAGCATAATCTAACGATACCGCGAGTTGCAAAATCGGAGCAACTGATTGAGTAACAAAGGAAACTTCTCCAATCAATATGTTCGTCCCCATATTGATCAACACGGAAACACCTATAGCTGTCAGGAAAAACAAAGGTTCTACCCACGAAGTAGTTGATATAACTAAAATAAAAATGATAATAGGAACGAGTAGTGCTGCTGCATAAAAAGACTCTGTTCCAGCCATTTTCTGTGAGGTAGCTGTATCTAGTGCTTCACCAGCAACTGCATCATCCTCACCAATTAATTCATAGATGGCATCAGTTGCTGTAACTTCGCTTCCTTGGTCAATACTTAAAGAAAACAAGGCATTACCATCTTTATAATAGGATTCAATCATTTCTTGATCGACCATTTCTAATGGAATTGTTAAATCCATCACATTATCAAGCCAAGTGATATCCGATACTCCTTTAATAGAAGCCAACTCTTCTTTATACATAAGTGCTTCCTGTACCGATATATCATGAATCATAACCCTTGTATTAGGAATAGAAGCGGTAAATTCCGTTTCCATAACTTCTAGAGCTTGTGTAGATTGAGCCTCATCTGGTAGATAATCTACCATATTGTAATTAACAGAAACAAAAAATTGCGCTACTGCTGAAATGATTGCAATTAGCACAAAAGTAAATACAATTAGCTTTTTATGTTTTAGAATTCTAGCTGCGATGCCAATATCCATTCACCCTCTCTTGCGTTACACGCATTTTCACCTTACTATTATATAAACACAGTGTTGTTTATTCAACGAACAGTTTCTTATCATTCGTCTAATTGACAACAGATTAGCAAGTTATGTTGGATATCTTTTTAAAATTCTCAAAAAGGATGTTTTATATTGGTTACAAAAATGGACAGACGTAAAAAATATACCCGTATGGTGTTAAAAAACAGCCTAATGACATTATTAAAGAAAAAACAAATATCTGCGATAACGGTAAAAGAAATCTGTGAAATCGCCGACATTAACCGATCCACTTTCTATTCTCATTACTTAGACCACTATGACCTACTCTATAAAATTGAAGAAGAAATTATTGAAGATATGTATAAGACACTAAGTTCATATAACTTTACGAAAGAAGAAGAAACATTACAAATGACCAAAAAAATACTAGAGTATATTGCTTCTAATTATGAGATTTGTCAAACGCTCTTAGGTGAACATGGTGACAGAAGTTTCGAGAAGCGAATCATGGGAATTACTCAACAATTTACAATGAAAAACTGGACAACCTTTAACGATATTGATCCAAAAGCATCAGAATACATTAGTTTATTTATTGTAAGTGGAAGCATTCATGCTATTAAAAGTTGGTTAGACAATGGTATGGATCAATCTCCAACCGAAATGGCCGAAATGATCATAAACTTTACAAATAAAGGGCTCCCTTCTCTCTACTAAACCGAACACCTCTCCATTATTGAAAATTGGAGGGTGTTTTCTTTTTTGTAGAATGATACCATGATAAATTGCAAATAATGAGATCGTTCCTATTTATTGAAGAGGTGAGACCTTGATTAAGTTAAAGAACATATTATACATGATTTCCCTTATCCCCCTTCTTTCCTTGTACTATCCCTTAACAGCACAAGCTGACGTCACACCTTTCTGTGATATTGTCATTGACGTTGGCCATGGTGGGATTGACGGAGGCACGAGCGCAAATGGCATTTTAGAGAAGGACCTTAACTTAGCTGTAGGAATCAAATTGTTTAATGAATTAAACAAAAAGTCCTTTAATGTTGGGATTACAAGAATCGATGATTTTACTTTAAGTGATGATAGTCCTTTTCCAACACTTAGCAGACATTTGCGAGATTTAAAACAGCGGAAGTTAATTGCTGACGAACTCAACCCACAAATGTTTCTCAGCCTCCATGTAAATTGGTCCAAAAATAAAACACTACGCGGGCCTTTGATTATTTACCAAGTGACCGAAAAGAGTTACCAACTAGCTAATCTTATTCAAGATCAATTAAATGATTATTATGGCGTGAAAAAGTATCCTCAAAAAGGGAATCCTTACTTTCTCATGAAGCACTTAGAAATGCCTTCAATTATAGTGGAGTTAGGGTACATTAGTAATTATAAGGATTTTCAAATCTTAACTGAGGAATCTACTCAAGATGAGCTCGCAATGTCGATCGTTCGAGCAATTGAAGAATATATGTTGCTTTATCCCGCAGAATGAGGTTCTTACAATGTTGATTTTGAGTAATTTATAGGTTGCTTGTCGAATATGATAGGGGCTTCGCATGCAAACCTTAAAGAATAAACAACTTTTGCATTTCCAGCAAATACACCTTCTACCTGAGAAAACTAATTCTCATTTTCTCAGGTTCAGCTCTTGCTAGAGGAAGAAAGAATAATAAAATGGTTAAACTCATATAGTCAATTGTAATAATACACCTTACGATGACGAAATGAGGGTTGAAGTATGATCAATTTTGCTTCCTTTCGCGGAATAATTACGATGATCAGTGATTTTGTTACAGGACAAAACGGACCAAACGAAGGTTGCTTCAAAATTATCTCAGTTAATAACGGCAACGGAGCCACGGTTCACTTTGTCGTTTCTCCTTCTACTTACTTTGTTGATCATATTACGGTGCAAGTAGGCGATTTGATAACTGGCTATTATGATGCAGATGCACCTGTACCTCTTATATATCCTCCACAATATCAAGCACTTGTGATCGTTCAAGATAACCCTTACCAAAATGTCAAAGTAGACTATTTTAATAATCAGTTAATAAGCAGTGACGGGCTTTTACAAGTTAATTTGTCGCCATACACCCAAATAGTCCTGACCAATTCACAATCTTTTTCCCGTTCCCCAGCAAACAGAAACTTAATTGTTTTATATGGGCCATCTACAAAAAGCATCCCTGCACAAACAACACCATCAACCATTATTGTCATGTGTTTGTCTAACCCATAGTAAACTTGCTAATTTATATCTCGGTTCTCGCTCTCTTTCACTTAATTAAGTAGATGACCTCAATTGGGGTCATCTACAAATCCTCTTTTAAGCTTAATTCTCTATAGAAGTAGCCATTCACCATTCACGATAACCACCACTCCTTTCTAGTTTACATAATAAAAATAAAGTAAACTGGAATTTTTACCTTGTCTGAATTTTTGTAAATATAAATTTATTTATGATCTACTCCTATATTTCGTTTCTCTAAAGTGTTACAATCTATAAAAAAGATAAAGAGATAGTATGGGGGATTACATTATGAGTGGAATACGTTCTTTTAGTCAATTTGTAAGTAAATATTTTGCGGTCATTGTTATCGCTATTAGTGTGATTGCTTATTTGTCACCTAATACATTCACCTGGATTGCACCGCATATTACATTGTTACTTGGGATTATTATGTTTGGAATGGGTTTGACGTTAAAAGTAACTGATTTTAGCGTCGCCTTTAAGAAGCCCATTCCAGTTATTATCGGGGTTATTGCACAATTTGTGATTATGCCGCTTGTAGCTTTTGGATTAGCGATCGCCTTAAATTTACCACCTGAGTTAGCAGCTGGACTTGTATTAGTCGGGGCATGCCCTGGAGGAACAGCATCAAATGTCATGGTGTACTTAGCAAAAGGAGATGTCCCAGTTTCCGTTGCAATGACTTCCATTTCAACATTACTTGCACCGATCCTTACTCCTTTTATTTTATTTATTTTGGCAGATCAATGGTTACCTGTTGATGCAGGGGCGATGTTTACTTCTATTATTAAAGTCATTATTATTCCAATTGCCTTAGGAATTCTTTTAAGAAGACTAATGCCCAATTTTGTTGATAAAAGCACTGCCGCTCTGCCACTAGTTTCAATTGCTGCAATTCTTGCGATCGTATCAGCTGTTGTAGGTGCAAACAAAGAAAACATTGCTACAACTGGTTTGTTACTTTTCATTGCTGTAATGCTTCATAACTCAATTGGATTGTTATTAGGTTATGTTACAGCAAAACTTGTTGGTCTAGATGAAGCGAAACGAAGAGCAATCTCTATTGAAGTTGGTATGCAAAACTCTGGATTAGGTGCATCACTTGCTACCGTTCATTTTTCACCGTTAGCTGCTTTGCCAAGTGCATTATTCTCTGTATGGCACAACATTTCTGGACCGCTTCTTGTAACCCTTTGGGGCTGGATTGACAGTAAAAAAGGTAAGGTAGATGTCGATACGAAGACAACTTCTCTCTAGGAAAAAAATGTAAAAACCCAACAAAGCTGTCATTTGATATGCTCTGTTGGGTTTTATCATTCAAAGTATTTCAAACTAGAAAATGAGATAAATCATTCAATAATGATCACAAATACTTAATCATTCAATACTTTATCCATCACCGATTTCGTTTTTGGTCCGAAAATTCCATCATTCGCTAAATCAGGAAAGCGTTGTTGAAACTTAATTACTGCCGCTCTCGTTTGCGGTCCATAAACACCATCAACAGAAAGATTATAGCTCATATCGCTTAAGCCTTTTTGTAGTGCTTTAACCGCCTCCCCGCGACTCCCCATTTTTAAAGTACCTTCTGCAAATCCAAATGAATTAACCTCTTTCGAAAGTGCGGCATGAGTTTTAGAACCATATACTCCGTCATTTGCTAGCTCACTTTTTGATTTCTGAAAGGCGAGAACGGCTGTTTTTGTATTAGGTCCAAAGATTCCATCCTCTGTTAGCTCCGCCCCCATTGCTTTATTTAAAGCACGTTGCATAATTTTTACATTTTCTCCCTTTGCCCCTTCTTTAAGAACGACTGAGGTCGAAAGGTCAAAAATTGAATAATTTATACTTTCTTGCGCTCCTACTCCTGCAGGTATACCGACTAATAAAACTGACGCCGTAAGAACTGTTGCCGTTAACATTTTCCATTTATTCATTTTATCCATCTCCCTAGTTTTTATAATTCGATAATAAAACGAGAGATTGGTTTTGATCGTTACAAATAAATAAAATATTTTCTTCAACCTAAAGAAATTGAATTAGCGAGCAAGGAAAGTCCCTTCTCACTACTTTCCATCATTTCTCAAGACAGAAACATATAGCTTGTCGTTCGACGATAGCCTTCACCTTTAGGAAGAATGCAAGATGTGAAATGAGGATGATGAATAGAATCAGGTGGCTCTTGCGTTTCTAAACAGAGCCCTAAATACTTTTGTGCGGGAACTCCTCTTATTTCAAAATCAGTCGCCATTTGATTACTCGAATATAATACAACACACTCATTATCTGTCTTCACTGTTAGTATACGACCACTAATCTCATCCTTTAATTCAATTTCCTTTTGTTTATCTCCTTTTAAAAGGAAGGGATGATCGTATCCATTTCCTACCAATTGAATTTGCTCATGAGAAGAACCAATTCCACTTTCTATCAATCGTCCATCGCGAAAATCAAACGGAGTGTTTTCAACAGACAACACTTCACCAGTTGGCAACAAATCTTCTCCAAGTTCTAAAAATTCTTCACTTTTTAACGTTAAATGATGATTTAAAATATTCCTTTTTAAATTTCCACTTAAATTAAAGTAAGTATGATTTGTTAAATTTACTAATGTTGTTTGGTCGCTTTCAGCAAAATAACTAATTGTTAATTCATTGGTATTAGTTAGTGTGTACTTCACTTTCACGTCTAAATTTCCTGGATACCCTCCCTCTCCGTCTATACTTCGATATGAAAACTCAACTCCTACTTCATGTTCTGTTTCAAAAGGAGTGGATGACCAAATTTGATGGCTAAACCCATCTCCTCCTCCATGAAGATGGTTATCTCCCTCATTTTTTTCTA
This sequence comes from Halalkalibacter krulwichiae, assembly GCF_002109385.1. Classification (NCBI taxonomy): domain Bacteria; kingdom Bacillati; phylum Bacillota; class Bacilli; order Caryophanales; family Bacillaceae; genus Halalkalibacter; species Halalkalibacter krulwichiae. The sequence continues at coordinate 2,539,289 of NZ_CP020814.1, forward strand.
AATCAAAGCTTCTTCCCTCTAATTCAAAATGACCACCTTTAATTCGGCCAGCAACTCTTCCGACAACTGTTCCAAAATAAGGAGAATGATTCTCATAATCTTCAATCGTATCGAAACCTAAAACAATATTTTCTAACACTCCGTTTTGATCAGGAGTTATTATTTTTGTGATGATACATCCATAATTAATACAAGAGACTTCCAATCCATTTTCGCCTTTCATTGTATAAGACGTGATGGTATTTCCATGTAGTTCACCAAATTTTTCTTGAGTAATTTTCATCATACAGCTCCTTTTATGTAGTAAATAATCCTATAAAGATGGTAGCATGTTCATTGTAATATACATAAGTAGAAAATGGTAAATACCATTAGATTATTTTATTAATAAACCTTATTAAACTCTCTTTACTACAAAACTTTTTGAACCTACCAGTTTTTAAAAAGACCATCAGAATATTAAAAACACCTTAATCTCTATTGACAATGAGATTAAGGCTTTATACTTCGCTTTTAAGAGCATGTAAACGATTCGATTTGACGTAAGCTCACACCGAAATATACCCATCTAAAACCATTCCATCTAAAACCCGAGATAGATCTACGTCCAACAAATGTTGGATAGTACCAAAATTGCTGACGATTTCGTAGCCAAACATAAGTAAATCGGAACAAACATCTTCTAATACTCCCTGGATCAATTGCGAAAGCTTGAGCTTGTTGTGACTGCGCCGGAACAAAAGCTGGTGGTGGTGCACTTGGCGGACCTGCTCCTGGACCTTGACCTGGCGGTGAACCTTGAGGGGGCCTGGTGGCTGAATACCTGCTCCTGCTCCTGGTGGCGGGAACATCGGACCAAACTGTCTTTCATAATAAGGTAAGTAACTATCGTTCTCTTCTTGGAATGGAATAGAGTAAAAGTTACCGAATTGACTAGAATTATCATAATTTGAATACATACAAACACTCCTTTTCATTTTTATATACCACCATATTCACAACCCTTGGGCACATCAACTTGTACATGTAAATTAGACATTTTTAGAATGCAAAAAAACAATCGTCTTAAGTAACGATTGCTCCGTTGTAGGAAATTGAAATAAAAGCTAAATAAAAAAAGATAAAAATAAGGCTGTGTTTTCTTAAGTCAATTGCCAAACTTTCTCTTCGTTAACTTCGGCACATACATAAATTAAAAAACGATCTCGCTAAACTAAATAATACAAAAGATAGCCAAACTCCATGGTTTTGACAAACATTCAAAGTGCTAGTACAGACACAACAAGCGCTAACACAACGGAGTCCCTGATCGGACCAGCCTCTGTTGCACCTGAGAGAATGCCTTCTAAATTGAAGCGCCCAAAAACCAAAGAAAGGAAATATCATCATCCAGAAAATAAAGGCTAAAGCTGTTACCTTTACTTCTGAAATGTTTGTAAAGAAAGAAACAATTATCTCTCCAAAAAGTACCATGCATAATAACAATACTATAGCTGAAACAAATCCCCATTGTGCTGATAAAATAAATGACCGTTTATATAAAGATAATTGGTTTCCACCCACAGCTCTCCCAACAAGAATACTTGGTGCATTGGCAAAGCCACCTAACAAGTAGGCCATGATATAGTGAATCTGCAATAATATCGTAGTTACTGCAAGCGTAACTTCTCCCATACTGTCACCCGTTGCAGTGAACATAACAGTCATTGTAAGTAAACAAATAGTCCGCAAGAATAAGTCTCGGTTAACTTTCCACATTTTTTAGTGACACAGGATCAATCAACACCTGTACGCTTAAGATCTTTATAATAATTACTCTTAGTACGAAAAATAACCCATCCACCGAAAATTACAGCCGAAAGGCATAAGCTACTCCACTTACCCAAACCCAAAACCTATAACAATAACGATATCTAACACGTAGGAAGCCTAGCAACCAGTACAGCGTATTAAATATCACCGTACCTATCGCTACTCCACCAATTGTTGCAGGATCAGGCATCCTTCCGACAACAGCCGTATCAACTGCATCTAAAATGGGGGTGGAAACGCCCGAAATATGAGCGGAATAGCTAGTAATAAATATTTTCGATGGCTATCTTTTGTATCTTGATCGATGCTGCCTCTGCCTTCATAACTTTTCCCTTCTCAACTTATTCAGTTTGAGCTGCTTGAATTAATGCCTTTGTATAAGGGTGGCGCTCCTTTTGGTAAAGGTCTTTTATGTTGAATTGATCAACCATTACACCTTTTTTTAAGACAATCACTCTTTGACATATAAACGTGACCGCTCTTAAATCATGCGAAATAAACAATATCGCCATATTCGATCGTTTCTGAAGGTCTTTCAGCAAATGTAAAATCTGAACTTGAAGCATAACATCTAAACTTGCAGTAGGCTCATCACAAATTAACAGTTCTGGTTCAATACTGATAGCTCTAGCAATATTGACTCTCTGCTTTTGTCCACCACTTAAGCTTCCTGGATTCCGATAGGCCAGCTGCTTTTCTAACCCAACGCTTTGTAGTAACTTTTCTGCAACGTTTTTTTTTGAAAGTCCTTTTAATTGGATGAAAGAAGGTGTAACTTCCTTATAATTATCTAGAGGTTCTGTTACGCTTTTCCAAATCGGGAGTTTAGGATTTAAAGTATTTGAAGAATCTTGGAAAATCATCTGAACCTTCTTTCTAAATTGACGTAATTGAGTCGGTTTCTTTGGAGGGATTACGTTACCATTGAAAGTAATCAGACCTTGTTGATAAGGCTCTAAGCCAAGCAAGACTCTCGCTAATGTACTTTTGCCACTGCCACTTTCTCCGACAATTCCTACACACTCTCCTTTCTCCAATTGAAAAGAGAGGTCTTTTAATACTTTCATGTTCTTAAAAAATTGTTTAGATACATTTTGTACGAGTAAAGTCATATCGTAACCAACCTCTCCTTTTTAATTGATGGATCTTCAGGCAAAGCAAGTAAACAAGAACAAAGCTTTTTTGTATAAGGATGCTTATGATGACAACGAATTTCTTCTGGTAAACCTTCTTCTACGATCTCACCCTGCTGCATGACATACATACGATCAGTCCATTTATACGCCTTGGTCAAATCATGTGTAATCATTAGCACAGAACAGCCAGTTTCATTTCGAAGTTGATCAAGATAATGTAACACTTTTTCACCATTAAGTACGTCCAATGCCGTCGTTATTTCGTCACAAATGAGTAAAGCTGGTTTTAATGCTAACGCCATTGCAATAGCAGCACGTTGAACCTGTCCACCACTAAGTTGGAATGAATAACTTTGATAAACCCGTTTTGAATCTAATCCCATTATATGAAGAGACTGTATAGCTAGATCTTGTGCCTCTTTTTTTCTGATTTTTTGATGCGCACATATTGTTTCTACAATTTGCTTCCCGATTTTTATATAAGGAGTAAAGCTACTTCGATAGTCTTGAAAGATATAACCAATTTCATTTCCAAGTTTCTTTCGATGTGTCCTTGAAGTCCATTTTGATATATCTTCATTTTTGAATAAGATTTGACCTTTTGCCTTCAAATCTTGTGAGAGAAGCCTCATTATCGCTTTCGCTGTCAAACTTTTGCCACTGCCACTTTCTCCAATTAGCCCGACGATTTCTCCTTTCTTTATTTCTAAATGAACCTTTTTCAAAAGGTGGCTTTCTTCTGAACGATTTATAATCTTTAAATCTTGAATTGATAGTAATAGTTCATTCACAGACCTTCCTCCTAATTACGGATGTCAAAGTAGCTCTTCAACCCATCGCCAAGCAGGTTACAACATAGAACTGTAATCATAATTGCCAACCCTGGGTAAATCATTAAAGTAGGTTCAACTTGAAAATAGGTACGACCATCATTTAGCATTGCTCCCCATTCTGGAAGGGGTGGCTGCGCACCTAGACCAATATAAGATAATGCAGAAATAAGCAGAATAACTTTACCAACATCAATTGTAGCCATGACAATTATATCTGGTATTATTTGCGGCACTATGTGCATTCGAATGGTTTTAAGTGAGCTCGAATAGGAAATCTTTGATACTTGTACATACTCTTTTTCTTTTTCAGCAAGAACTAACCCGCGGACAACACGTGCATAAACGATCCACCTTACCAAAACAATTGCAATGACAATATTCGTTAAGCTTGGCCCCAAGATGCCAGCTATGGCAATCGCCAAAATAAAATCTGGAAAAGCAAGAACACCATCAATCACCCGCATAAAAAAAGCATCTATTCTACCGCCTAAATAACCTGAAAAAAGACCTATTGGAATACCTATCATAACGGCCATTACTATCGCAACTATCCCCAGTCCTATCGTGAGCTTTGCACCGTAAACGATTCGAGAAAAGACATCCCGTCCTAATTGATCGGTACCGAGCCAATGAATCAATGATGCACCTTGGAGCCGATTATTCATATCGATTTGGAAGGGATCATGACGTATAAGCGATTCACCAAAGAACATTATGCATACAAGTACGATTGCCAATATGAGTCCTATACTCATGTTTGGATTAGTAATGAAACGCCTACTTTTTATTATCGTTGTATCCATTAGCTTACTTCCTTTCCTTGATGAATTTGGGGATTTATAATGCTATATAGTAAATCCACAATAAGATTACAAGTAATTACTAATAGACCAACAACCATAATGTACCCTTGGATAACGGGATAATCTCGCTGCATAACTGCATCTACAATCAACTCTCCCATGCCTGGCCATGAAAACAGAATCTCAATAACAGTAACCCCACCTAGCAAACTACTAATACTCAACCCAAACATCGTTACGAATGGTATAAGACTTCCTCTTAGGGCATGAAAAACAAGAATTCTTCCAGGCCTTAACCCCCTTGCTTTTGCCGCTTCTATGTAAGAACTTTGTAATGTTGCGACTAAGCGTTCACGAAGTAACTTAATATACATAGGAGCCATTGCAACACCAAGTGTAATGGAAGGCAATACAAAATGGGCCCATGTTCCTTTTCCCATAACCGGTAGCCAATTGAATTTTAATGAAAAAACATAAATCAACAACAATCCAAGCCAAAAACTAGGAATGGAGGCCCCTAACATCGCCACCCATCTGCTTAAATAGTCTGGCCATCGCCCTTCAAAAACAGCTCCCAGTATTCCAAGTGGAACGGAAATGATTAATAGAACGACTAAACCTCCTACCGCTAAGGAAATGGTTGCTGGCAATCTGTTCATAATCATTTCGAACACGGGTTTTTTCGCAACGATGGATTCCCCGAGATCCATTTGAACAGCCCTCAATAACCAATCTTTATATTGGGAGATGATCGGTTGATCAAAGCCATATTCCCCAAGCAACCTTTCTTCTTCCGTAGTTGTCGAAATAATATCGTCTACTTTTAAAATTGATCTTATTGGGTCACCAGGAGTCACCTTCATTAACAAAAAGGTTAGAAAAGAAAGAACCAAAATCATGATTATTAATTGAATCATTCTCGACCCTATAATAGACAAAATACTTCTCATGTTTGTTTGATCACCTGCCCCCTTAAAAAAATCACAAGAAAATGAAAGTATCAAAGACACTTTCATCTCTTTATATTTGAATTTGAAATTCAATCTATCTATTTATTCATTCACCTAGTTCAATCAATTGTCTGCACTCACATCCATCTCATTAGTAATGAGATAATATTCTTCAGGTCCTGGACTCCAGTTTTTTACACGTTCATTCACTCCTACAATAATGTGAGGGTATAAAATAAATGATTGAGGTAACTCCTTTTGAATAATAGATACTGCTTGTTTTTGTAAAGCAATTCTCTCCTTCATGTCTGATGTAACATTTAACTGTCCTGTTATTTCATTTAATTCGGGTATATTAATTCCCCCTGGATTTAATGAACCGTCAGGTAAATATGCAACATTTAGAAAATACCCGCCGTCTCCCTAGGGGCTGTTAAGTTTGAGTATGTGACTATATCCCATTGATCTTGTTGATCCCACAAATAACTATCAATATTTTCAACTGTCACAATATTGATCGTAACCCCTATTGCGGCAGCTTCTGCTTGTAAGTATTGTGCCATTAACGGTAGTTCTGGACGCCCTTGAAAAGTCGCTAACGTTAACTCGAGAATCTTTCCGTCTTTTTCAAGCTTGCCATTTTCGTTTTGTTTATAGCCAGCTTCATGTAACAATTGCTCTGCTTGAGCTGGATCATAAAGTTGCGGCTCTTCATTACTTGAAAATTCAAAATTCAAATTGAATGGTCCATTCGCGGCAGTTGCATGACCATTCATGATTTCACTCACTGCAACAGGACGATTCACTAGTAAATCAATTGCTTTACGAACATTTTTATCCTGTAGAGTAGGTTTTAGAGCATTATAAAGAATAAAGTGAACACGTAAACTAGGAACTGATTCAACTCGTAGTTGATCGCTTTCTTCAATAGGTGCTAACGTTTCTGGAGGTAAATGATAAGCAATATCCGCTTCACCTGATTGCAAGGCTAGAGCTCGAACATTTCCATCAGAGTTGAATTTCACTGTTACTTCATCAATATTGGCAACACCATCCCAATAATCATCATAGCTTTCAAGCTGTATTTCAGCTTCTGTTTTAAAGTCCACAACTTTAAATGGACCAGTTGCAATAGGTCTTTCACTACTATTTTCTGTATCAGCTTTAATAATAGACGTATTTGTATGTACAAGTTCAGATAGAAAAGAGGGATACTCTTCTGTTGTAACAAATGTAATCTCTTGCCCTTCGGCTTCCATCGATTCAATTTTTAAATTTGACGAAATGGCATTGTTAACTTTGATCAGTCGTTCGAACGAAGCTTTTACAGCTTTCCCATCAACCTTTGTTCCATCGTGAAAAGTAACTCCTTCCCTTATCGTAAACGTCCAGGTTTTCTCATCTATTTGCTTCCACGATTCTGCGACCCATGGCTTGATCGCTAAATCCTCATCCACCTTTACGAGCGTTTCTGCAATCCCTGCTCGTACTCCCATCCAATCTTGATGAGGATCAATGGTTGCAGATGCAAAACTAAACAATAGAGTGATAGACTTAACGTCCGAAGAAGTAGATTCAGGATGTGAGACTGTTTCATTTTTATTATTGCAACCTACCATCATCATTAGAATAGTCGCAACAAGTAAATATAAAATTACATGCTTATTGAACATCCATTTAGCTCCTTTTTTATAATGAGTAAGCCTTTTGTAATGTATGGCCAATGGCTTATCATTAGAAAAGTCTTACAAGTACAAAAGTCGTAATAATTACGATTTACAAACGCTACCTACCTCCTTGCCTATAAATATCGTACGACGCCAATTTCGTAATGATTACTATTTGCATTCATTTAATATAATAGATGTTTTATTGTCCGTCAATACACTTTTGTTGCCTTTCTGGAAAATTGACATTTAATAAAAGTCAACACAAACTTTGTCATCTCTTATATTACACGCTTTCCCTTTCATATTGATTATTTCTTTCGCTCTATACAAATATTTACTAACCTCTCAAAAGCAAGTAAGGCTTAAACACCTTCTTCTCGGGATGTTAATATTGTTAAAATGCACCCCTATTCATCAATAGAGGTGCATGAAGACATAGTAACCGTAATTAACCTATCTTCACTCCTCTTTCTATGACCTGTAGGTTTTAATTAGAGGTAGATATCTTCTGACTTAGGTTCATTACTTCATTTACTTTTTTTCATCGTTTCTTTATCAATCAATTGAAGTTATCATTTTCCCGCTCTTTCTTACTTATTAAGATAACTCATCACATACTTCTGCACATCGTTTTTCATTAGGTGGGGAAACAAGTGAATTTCTCTCTCATATCCACGACAGTATAAAAGGTAAAGGCATGTATTATTTTGCTTTCCTTTATCTATGACTTTCATTCCTTTCCTATGCATTTCTAACTTCAATCGTCCAATATCCATTCCTACTTTATTAATAGCCCCTTCAACCAACAATAAATATGGTTCTTTAAATTTCAAACCTGCGTTACTAATTCGTCTTAAATCACTTTCTAGAACTTTGCGGGCTAAAGGCAAGTAGATAAAGCGAAATGCTAAGGCAGTATCTTCATTCGTAATCAATTGGATCACCTTCTGTATATTTTCTTACATTATATAGGAACATTTGTTCTGTTTTCAAGTTTATAACACATTTTTATGTAAGAAAGAAGTAAGAAAGCAGTCACACTATCTTTTTTATTTACCTTCATTGTTTGACTCGATTGATTCTGCGGTTTATTTAGAATTGCCCTTGACCATCCATCAAGCTTTTTCAAAAAAAAAGAAGTCTTACCCTATTTTATTTAAGGGCTAGACTCCTCTTTTTCATCACTGTTTTACTTAATTACTGTTTCAAGCATAGGTAACATTAATTTATCAATAATTTGTTCGATATATTCTTTATTAAACGGTTTATGAACACCAAAAGAACGATAAATGAACAAAGCAGGTCCTAAATCGGAAAGCAATTCTAAATCTTTCGTATTAAGATGGTGGCCTTCTTTTAAAAAAGGTGAAATGATCGTTTTAATCGCTTTTTGATGACGACGGTTTATATCAATATGCAGCTTCTCCTCCAACTCTTTGTTATGAGCCATCGCTGCTCCAATAGCTGAAAGCGCATGCTGATGAACCTTTTGTTCATGTTGAAAACTAATACAAATCAGTTGAATCAATTGTTCTCGTAGACCTTGGCTTCTATCTACTCTTTCTAACAATGTTTCATTTGGATTGATTAACGATGCAGCATCAATAACTAGATCTACTTTCGAAGACCATCTACGATAGATCGTAGCTTTTCCTACTTTCGCATAGTTAGCTACCGCTTCAATCGTCAAAGCGTCATAGCCTGTTTGTGCTAGCAAATCCAAAGTGGCTTCTAAGATTACTTTGTTGCGTGACAAGTCTAGAGGCCTACCACGTTTTGATTGATCTTTCTTTACAGATTTCTCTACCTGCACATAAATCCCTCCATACTTACTTCCGTTCACGTCTACACTTTAATAATAACATAACATTCTAATTTTTTCTTTTTAAATACGATACCGTTGCGTTTCGTTAATGCAAGTGATAATATAAATTGCACGACATCGTACCGAAATTATTTAGAACAAGGGGGAAGTTAAATGGCTCTTACAGCAATAGAACAGCCAACTAATTCCAATCACAAATCAGATATAAAAGTACTGCCACTACTTGCAGTCCTATTATCTGGTGCTTTTGTCGCTATATTAAGCGAAACTATATTAAACGTTGCCTTGAATGCGATAATGGTAGATTATGCGGTTGCTTCAAGTACTGCCCAATGGCTTGTCACTGGATATATGCTTGTCATAGGGACACTGATTCCAATCTCCGCTTATTTTATGCAACGATTTACAACACGCCAACTGTTTATAACTGCTATGTCGTTATTCACAATTGGAACAATCATTTCTGGAGTTAGCCCAGTATTTTCTATCCTACTTGTTGGTAGATTAACGCAAGCGGTCGGAACAGCGATCATGATTCCACTTTTAACAAACATCATCCTAACAGTGATTCCAATTGAGCGACGTGGTGCGGCAATGGGCATGTTAGGATTAGTAATTATGTTTGCGCCAGCGATTGGTCCTACTGTATCTGGATTGATTGTAGAAAACCTAACATGGCGTTGGTTATTCTATTTAATTACACCAATCTCTTTATTATCATTATTATTTGGCATAAAAGTCTTACAAAATGTGTCTGAAACAACTCGACCGAAACTCGATCTTTTATCTTTTCTCTTCTCTACAGTCGGTTTTGGAGGAATCGTCTTTGGCTTTAGTGCTGCCGGAAAGGGAGATGCATCTTTTTCTGATCCACTAGTTGCTTCAGCATTAATCATCGGTTTTAGCTCTCTACTTCTTTTCAGTTGGCGCCAATTGAAGCTTGAGACACCATTACTTGATATCCGCGTATTCCGTTATCCGATGTTCTTAATCGGACTGCTAATGGTGATGCTAGTAATGATGACGATGTTCGCAATGATGCTCGTCATGCCAATCTATATGCAAGGGGCCTTATTATTTAGTGCTGTTACAGCTGGCCTTATTATGCTTCCAGGAGGTCTTTTAAATGGTGCAATGTCTCCTTTTATGGGACGTCTGTTTGACAAACTAGGCCCTCGTCCTTTATTAATTCCTGGAACGATCATCCTTGCAATCATTGTCTTCACCTATCGATTCACCACTCCAGGGATCGCCGTTGAATTTGTCGTTATACAGCAAATGATTCTAATGGCAGCTGTTGCGATGATTATGATGCCTGCACAAACGAATGGATTAAATCAACTACCTGTTCAGCTCTATCCACATGGAACAGCGATTATGAATACACTCATGCAGGTCTCAGGTGCTATCGGAGCGGCACTATTCATTTCCGTAATGGAAAATGGACAACAGAAATATCTCTCCAATTTAGGAATTGACAATCCGACAGCCGAACAAGCAATTGAAGCGTTAACTTATGGCTCTCAACAGTCATTTTCCACTGGCTTCATCCTTGCCTGTGTTGCCATTGTTCTTTCTCTATTTGTATATCGAAGTACTCAAGTTGCGAAGTAATATGATTGAAAAAGCAAAGCTAAATAAAGTGAATCCTTTGTAAGTACACTTTATAAAACGATGCCATTTTTCAGTTGCATTTATTCCTTTCATATATGAATGTAATTCGTTAGAAAAACTTTTTTGTACAAGCTACTAACATTCAATATATATAACTCATTTTTAAGGTTTCTAGTACAGCTACCGCACCGATCATCTCCTCACTTGAATAGATTAATATAAACTTATTAATAAAGGAGATGAGCTTCATGGCTACAATGAAGCAACTAATCGTTGGCTTTAAGCCCAGGACAAGAAGGTCTGATTGTTTGAAGTTACACAAGAAGATGAAGACTAGACTTATTAATGAAATTAAAGAAATGGGGATACATGTTGTCACAGTACCAAATAACGAGTTGAGATCGTGCCTTTCCAATTATGCCTCCTCTCGAGATGTCCTATTTGTAGAGGAAGATCACCTGATCCAAGTTGAACCGGTTACGAATACGACAGCATTATCTTCATTGGAAAAAGTAAGAAGCACTGTTGCTACGAACGATCCATTATTAGAAAGCCAATGGGGATTAGCAATTGTTAACGCACAAGGAGCATGGGAGTTGGCACGTGTTTCTCCTATCTCAGCTAGGATTGCTATTCTTGATACAGGTGTTAATCATGATCATCCAGACTTGAGGGAAAGATAGTTCATGAAGCTAACTTCTCAAACTCGCAAACAGCGCGAGATGTTTATGGACATGGCACTCATGTGGCAGGCATTGCTGCAACCGTAACGAACAACGAAAACGGAATCGCAGGGATGAGTTATAATTCGGCTGCTATTATGAATATAAAAGTTTTAGGAGACTCAGGAGGCGGGACGCTCAGTAATGTCGCCGAGGGAATCATTTACGCCACAAATCAAGGAGCTCATGTCATCAACCTGAGTCTAGGTTCACAGACTAGTAACGAAACGCTTAGAAGTGCGATTAATTATGCATATAATAATGGAGTATTACTTGTAGGGGCAGCAGGCAATAACGGTGCAGACACCCCACATTTTCCAGCAGCATTTGAACAAGTACTCGCGGTAGCCGCCGTAAACCAAAGCAATGAAATTGCACCATTCTCTAACTATGGGCCCTGGGTGGAAGTGGCTGCACCAGGGAATGAGATTCTATCAACCTTTCCTCAACAGACAGGAGAACCTATGACGGGCTATAGAGTGGCATCAGGTACGTCACAAGCCGCTCCTTTTATTAGTGGGCTAGCAGGTTTAATTAAAGCGACGAACCCCGTCTTAACGAATGGGCAAATCAGATCGATCATTCAGCGCTCTGCAATTAGAACCATTTCAGGAGGAACAATTCGTTTTGGAAGAATCGATGCTATGAGAGCCATTCAGCTCACTCGAGATGCTATAAGTCAACGGCAAATACACAACTTTCCACCTGTATGGTTGAATACTAAAAACGCTAACTGAAGAAACAATCTTAAACAATTAGGAGATTTCCATATAAATGGAAGTCTTCTGTTTTAAATGGAACCATCGAACGTCAACTCCTAACACTCGAATAAAAAATGGTATATGTTAACGGATGAACAGATTTTTTTCACTTCACACTCGTTACAACAATTCTCCTTATTCGACGGTTTAGGATCCGAGCATTTTTAGGAAAGAGCACAATGCTCTAGAGACTTTCTTTTAAGATTAAAAAGATACTTAAAAAAAGGCCATTACGTTGACGTAAGGCCTTAAGAAATAAACGACTTCTTTAGTTTAAAGTTTTTTCTATAAGTAATCTTTCAACACTTTAATTAATCTTTAAATAGCTGGACAAACATTTTTCCGTATGGTCCACCTTCAACGATACCGATCCCTACTTCACCAAACTCCGAACTGAGAATATTCGCTCTATGGCCATCAGAATTCATTAATGCTTGATGTGCTGCTTCCACTGTCTGATTTCCTGCTAGATTTTCTCCAGCTGTGCGATAGCTTACATTAAATTGAGTTAACATATCAAAAGGTGATCCGTATGTTGGCGATTGATGGGAAAAGTATTGATTATCAATCATATCTTGTGCTTTCACTCTAGCAACTTCCGTTAATTGTTCATTAACTTCTAAAGGAGATAAGCCCTGCTCAACTCTTTCTTGATTAACTAGATCAATCATTTGCTGTTCTTCTTGTGTTACATCTGTTTGCTGCTCTTCATCTGTTACAGGCTTCTCTATCTGGCTCGTAGAACCAGCTTCAGATTCAGCTTCCTCAACAACAACCTCACCTTGTTTGTTTTTCAGTTCATTAAATTGGTTTACATATGATTGAAATAATTCGTTATACCATTTTTCTACTTTCTCTTGATCAAAATCACTCACATGAAATGTTTTAACTTGAATTTTTTCACTTGCTTCAACTTGTCCACTGAAATTTACAGCAACTAAAGAAGAAACAAGAAAAGCTGTTACGACTAATTTTTTCATTTTTTTCCCTCCTAAGGAATGTTTTGTTGATGACACTTCTCTTAAAATGTAACATGTATGCATCATCATCTCATTGGAAAAAAATTCATTAAGAGGAAATAAAGAAACTGTTCCTTTTCACTATTTATCTTGTCCGAAACTGCTATTAGTACTGGAATAACTACCTTATAAACCATTCACTTCTACTAGTTTATCATTTCCAATTTTGATAAATAGTCGTTAATCTTATAGATTTATTGACAGTTCGTAATAATCTTGTAAAAAGAGGTCGTAAGCACTGGTATAATCAAGAAAACTCAATTGATTCTATTTAGTTACATAACAAGTTCTTCAATTCATATCATTAATCATTGATTCAATCATTTCGTATGACATAGGTCCAATCATTTTATTTTGAATGATTCCTTGAGTATCAATCATGTAAGTTGTTGGAATTGAATAAGCTTGATACATTGCTCCAATGTCACCATCTACATCTAAAAATACTGGAAAGGTTAACTTAAACTCATCATATACAAATGGTGTAACGTCTTTCGAATTTCTCTCTTGAGTTGTTAGATTTACAGCTAATATTGTCACTCCCTCATCTTTATAGCGCTCATAAAAATCTTGCATGTGCGGCATTTCTGCACGACAAGGCGGGCACCACGTTGCCCACAAGTTTAGAATGACCTTCTCTCCTTTGAAGTCAGAAAGTTTTAATGATTGACCCTCTATCGTCTCTAATTCAAAGTCCGGGGCCAGATTACCTTGCTTAATTCCTACTTCTAGGCCTTCTATCGTTATTTCGGTAATAAAATCTTTTGAAGGTTCTCGTCTTTGATCTATAATTCCCCATCCAATTAAGCCAATTAGAAATAAGATCACAATAAAATTCTTCTTATTTTTCAACTTCAATCGCCCTTCCTTTTAAAATAAAATAAAAAACCTTGCTCCAATAACAGAAATTAATGCTTCTCATTAATTTTGAATTGCAAAACCAATAGAAAAAGTGCCACTAAGATAAAGAAAATTTGAATAGAATTAAAGCCGAAATAAATAGCTGTAGAATGAGCAAAAAACTGTAAAAAGAGTTGTCCTAAACTGTAAATGAACATGACTGTTAAGATCTTCTCTGATTGAAACTCCTTGCTCTTAAGCAAGAGAACGATCAATAGAGTCGACAAAAAAACTTGTCCAGAATAATAGAAGACATTATCTGCCAATAAAGGAATAACATAAACGTTCACAGTCGCTAGCCATCCAATCAGCAAGAGCTCGGCATAGTATTGAAATTTAACGTTTTGCTTAGAGGATTGAACGTAAATATAGATTAGTCCAATAACAATTCCAAGCAAGATTCCCCTAAAACCACCATCAAAATAGATAATTCCAACTGGATAAGAAAGGGCATATGATGGATAAAACAGAACATAACTTATCTTCCAAACAATAAATCCGTAAAATACTCCATTAAAAATCACTTCTAACAATAATTTTCTATGAAAATTTGTTTTCCTCAAACGAACACTTATTAATACATATGCAGCTAAAAGTGATAATCCAATAACAATCCACCTTATCGGGATACGAAAAGGTCCTAACATAACAAAATCTTCCATACCTATCCCCCTTCTAAAAATTTTGAACACCACAAAAATAAAAGACGAAAACCGGTAATTTTCGTCTCATGATTCTCATCTTACTAAAAGTCATGTACGATAACTCACATTTAGAAAATTGAAAGGACAACACCCGTTATCGTATAAAGAATAAAAATAGCTCCTACCAGGAACCAAAGGTATACAGCAGGTCATATAGGCGAACTTGTTTTTCCTATTTTACCTTCTGTATCTTCCTTGACACTTCACTGGTTATTTGTACAGTTTTTTTCATTTTCATTAATCATTTAAATAACCTCCTTTCTTCTATACTCTATTAGGTATATTTTATACATATAAGGGTATATAGTCAATCGACACTCATTTCGTAATCATAATGTTCAAACTTATAATTGGAATCCATTACCTCTTTTCAATACGTTTTGTTTGTCTTATAATTGCCTGTTGAAAGGAGGAAAAAAATACAATGACTAGACAAGTCAAACAATATATTTTTTTCGATTTTGAGATGCTCTGTTCAAAAGATGGAATGAGTTTTGAATCAATGGAAGCAATTCGCTTAGGAGCAGTGAAATACGATTTAGCCACAGAAGAAATTACTACTTTTGACCGATATATTAAACCAGTTTCAACTAAGCCTTTAAGTAATTTCTGTAAAGAGCTAACTGGAATTCGTGACGAGGATTTAGTTACAGAAGCTTCTTTCGATATAGTTTTCCAAGAATTTCTCACTTGGATAGGTGGTGTAAAAAAATCCCGCTTTTTTTCTTGGTCACCAAGTGATTTATCTCGTTTAAAGATAGATGCAAAAGCACACAACATTTCATGTAAAACGATAAAGAAAATTGAAATGAGATATGTTGATTTTCAAGAAATCTTTACGAAACGCGTATCAAAAACGAATGCATCTGTTGAATCTGCCTTGCAATTATACGGTTTACATTTCATCGGAGCAAAGCATAATCCGATGTACGATGCCTTCAATACATTGCGAATCTATTTAACTTTCTTACATCAACCTCTAGCAACCGATTTAATTATGCTTAGAACTTTCATTTTTGAAGATGGTGATTTGTTAATAGAACGAATCAATACAGAGCTTCATCAAAAGCTTAGCGAAGACCTTTCTTCTCTTTTTTCACAAGGTGATGTTTACAAAATGAAAGACGCTACTAAACTAGTTAAAAAGGCAAGAAATCTTGTAAAGAAATACAATAATATCTTAATTAACCGTTCAAAATTATTTAATAAAGAAAACTTAACATTAGTCGAACATTTAATCGAATTCTATCAAGAACTCGTACATGTTTATGAAGAGCACAGAAAATACTCTTCTAAAATTATCATTCTTGATCAATCATTTTCACATTCAATAAGTTAAAAAACTCGAAGCGAGGATGAAAATCTTCCTTCATACATAAAAAAAGTAAATAAAAAAACACCGCTTCAATACGGCGTCTTAATGAACTAGTAAGTGACGATATTCTATACAACATTGGGCGCAACCATTCCATGAATATACCTCTATTTGTTTTTCCAGGCATTTGGAACATATTGTACTTTCACAGTAAGGACATTCTTTTTGAACACTTCCTTCTTTACAACTTCCACAGTCAGCACAACGATTCACCGCCATACAATCCCTCCCTATCTAATGAAATATATGGGAAAGTGCAACATAAAAGACCTAAGCGCTAGTCGAAATATTTTAATTGATCCATCTCTATTTCTCTTTTTAATCTTATGTTTAGTTAATTATTCACCTGTCAAAGCTACTAAGAAAAAGGTTTAAGGAGGTTATATGTTTTCTTTAAGAGGAGATGCACATAAATTTTACTTAAAACTGAAAAAAGAAGCTGAACGCGGTATTGATATAAGCAAAAAGAAAGAAATACAAGAATTAGACCAGATTCGCCGTTTTTATAAAGGCATTGATACAACACTATTAATAAATATTAACTATTGGATTAGGAAAGAGAAAAGTGGATCAGGATTAATCCCTATTCTTATTACAGCTATACCTTGGATTCTCTTTATATTTAGTAAACAAGTTCAGGCTATCTTTCATCATGATGATCATTACTTATGGTTAGTTGTTGTCCTCCTATACATTTTTGCCGTCACTCTTAGTGTCGTTATTCATTTTAAAGAGCGTGCATGGGCAACTCTACACGCTCAAATCATTGAAGATATATTGACAATCAGAAAGCAACTAGAAAAGTGAAAGTCCAACTCTAAAGCATTCATGTAATATCATTTAATGCTTGCTCTAAATCAGCCCATATATCTTCCCATGCCTCTAAGCCAACAGATAAGCGGAGCAATTGATCAGAGATGTCCATTTCTTCTCGAACACTCTTAGGAACAACCGCATGTGTCATAGATGCCGGGTGTTGAATTAAGCTTTCAGGATCACCTAAACTAACAGCAATTTTGATTAACTGCAAACGATTAACCACTTTTACAGTGTCTTCAAACGTTCCTTTGACTTCAAAAGAAATTAGGCCTCCTCCTTTTTTCATTTGTCTTTGCATAATCGCATAATCGCTTTGTTGCTTTTGCCCAGGATAATATACGGCTTTGATTTTGGGATGAAACCTTAATTTATCGGCAAGTTGCTCTGCGGAATCACAATGGCGGTCCATTCGTATAGCTAATGTTTTTAATCCTCGTATTAAAAGCCACGCATCAAAAGGAGAAAGAATTCCACCTAAATCCTTTTGAGTCGATTTCCTAATTTCATTAACAGTCTCTTCTTTTCCTACAATGACTCCAGCGACTACATCACCATGCCCCCCAATATACTTCGTAGCACTATGAACAACCAAATCACAGCCAATTGATAGAGGTTGTTGCAAATAAGGTGTAGAGAAAGTGTTGTCGACAATGACAGTTATACCTTTTTCTTTTGCAATGCTCGTAACTAATTGCAAATCGATTAATTTCATCGTCGGATTGATTGGTGTTTCGATATAAATGCATGTTGTTTCATCTTGGATATTAGCTATAATTTCTTCTTTTGTTTGCAGCGTAGAAAACGTGTAATTAATACTATATTTTTCCTTTAACATATCAAGCAGACCGAATGTACAGCCATATACTCCTTTTGAACACAATATATGATCATTTGCTTTTGTCGTACTCATAATAGAGGCTGATACAGCTGCCATACCAGAAGAAAAGGCCAAAGCTCTTTCACCCTCTTCTAGATTTGCCATTTTTTCCTCCAATATCGAAACAGTAGGATTAGCCAGTCTAGAATAGATATAACCATCTTCTTGACCAGCAAATCGACCGGCTCCTTGTTCAATTGAAGAAAACGTAAATGTTGATGTTTGGTAAATGGGTGGACTTAAACTATCAAAATGTTGCTTAGGATTATAGCCAGAGTGAATAACCTTCGTTTCAAAACGTGTTTTATGATCCATTTTCATCCTTCACTCCCTTCAGGTAAGCGCTTTCTATATTGTTTCCATTTTAACTGCAATAAAGAAGACTTCCAATCAAATTGCTTCAAGAATTAAGATAATGATTGCAGCAATTGCAGAGCCAATGACACCTGCTGTTAATAAAGGCTTCAACAAATTGAATCTAGTCATATTTGCCCTTCCCCCTTATGCTCCATATATTGCTTCCTATTAATTTATATGTACAACTCTCATGTATTAAAACAACTATTGAATGATTTCGGAAAAGTCGATCCGACCGTATCTCCTATTACCAATTTTTAAAATTGATTGAGGTTCTTTTAATCTGTTAAAATAGATAGATATTTCTAGTTAAGGAGGACTCTTATTGTTTAAAGGGAAAGCGTTTTGCGAAGCGCATATACAATTATTTTCTAAAAAAGGTGATCCGGAAGATCGCTTGTTGCAGCGAGTTAAGGCAATTTCTACTTACATGAGCCCAACGGTGAGAGTAACACACGTAACAACTCTGCAATCGAAACTAGATGAATATGGTAATCCAATGAAATCATTATCGGTTCGAGCAGAAGTGCTTGTTAAGTATGATCCATATATTACTCATTTAAATGATTATAGAGTAAAAGCATGCACAATTTTACGTGATCAACTTCCACGAGCAGGTGCAATTATGGCTCATTCCATTGATACATATAGCCCTTTAAGAGAACATGGATTCACTAGTGGAAGCCGTTAATATTATATAACGGTTCTTTTAAGAATTGAGTGCCTATTATCTCTTTATTCTTTTCATATATTTCCTTGGCACTGCGCACTCATACTCCGCATTCGCATAAGATATAGCATCTTTACATGAACGGAGAGATGAGTTATGGCGAAAAAAACAAACAAGAAAAAAGCAACTCCTAAAATTTCAGCGAATGAAAAGTATCAATTTACAATGAGAATGGTTACTTCTGACACATGCTTCTCTTGTAAGAGCCAATGCGCCAGAGGACTCGATTATTTAGAAAAAATGAGCACACCTGGTGCAATCGGAAAAGGAGTACCGTGTATTCTAACAAAGGGGCGGGCAGTCGGAAAAAGATAAGCTTCAACATACAGGCGTTGCATACAGCAACGCCTGTTTCTGTTTCAGTTTCTTGCTGCTCTCTCCATCAAAGGATCCTTTATTCTTCATCTAGGCTCTTGGTGCGCTTTCAAATCCAATTGCTTTATGTGTGCCATCACAGAATGGCTTATTTTTTGATGCACCACATCGACACAAAGAGAAAGTAGGTTTTGTTGTAAATACATTTCCTTCTCCATCAACAAGCTCAATATCTCCTTTAACTCGAAACGAACCATTGTCATTAACTTTAATAACGACTTTTTGCTTTTCATTCATTTAGGTCACCCCTATATATATTATTCATTTTTTGCCACTTTATATAACTGTTTATTAATCCATTCACAAAGATGTTTGATTACCTCATGATTGTTCATTTCATTTAGCATTTCGTGTCGTCCCTTATGATAAAATCGGTAATCAACGTGATTAAGATGATGCCTTTTCAATTGATCTATTACCTTTTTTATTCCTTTTGTATGTTCTCCAACAGGATCATCTGCTCCACTAAAAAAGTAAAATGGCAATGTTTTATTTATTTTTTCTACTTCAGAATCTAGATGAATTAAATCAAGCCCTTTTAATACATCATAAAACAAGCCAATTGTCGGGATAAAGCCGCATTTAGGATCATCGATGTATTTTCTAACTTCATTTTGATTAGTTGACAACCAATCAAAATCGGTCATTTTAGGTGAGATTTTTTTATTGTAATTCTGAAAGATTAAACGATTGATTAAGTGTCCCTCTGACTTTTTACTTCGTTTTTTCATTTGCTTTTCAGCGATTTTCACTAACGTTTTCCCTTTATAACCAGGATGTCCACCTGTCCCTGATAACAAAACTCCATCAACACACCCATCATATCGTTGGACAAAACGCCGGACAAAAAAGGATCCCATGCTGTGACCTAATAAAAATACAGGGAGGTCCGGATGGTTAAGGTGAATAAATTCATTAATTTCTTTTAAATCTGTAACAGCTCTTTCAAACCCGTTTTCATCTGACAAATGACCAAGTAGTCCGTTTCTCTCCACTGTTCTTCCATGACCGCGGTGATCATGTGCGTACACAATCATTTTGCAAGCTGCTAATTGCTCAGCAGTGCGTTGATAACGTTCACTATGCTCTGCCATCCCATGCGCTAGCTGGATAATTGCTTTTGGTGCAATCGTTTCATCTTGCCAACTCCAAAGATACACTTCATGCCCATCTGATAGCGGAATCCAACTTTCTCGTTTCATAACATGCCCCCTTTCGAAGAAAAAGAGATCACTTATTAAGTGATCTCTTTGATGTCTCATTCTATTCATATCTTCACTTACACAGAAACATTCCCTTTCATCAACTGAATATCTTTATTGGTTTCATATATTCCTAACTTTACAAACATATAAGGCGCACCGAGCAGCCCCCACAAACCTATACAACTATAGCGAATAAAGTCAAAAACAATGTGTTCAGGGAATATAAATTTCAATCCAATCTGAAGTGCAAATAAACCAATGATTCCAATAGCGTAAGCACTTATTTTCTTTACTGTCCGATTACTAATTAGCATATTGACCTTCTGCCCTTCAATCAAATAACCAATTCCTGCCCCTAATAAAAAGCCTGCATATTTTGCTCCTTCCTCTTCTGGGAAAAAGGCTACAAAGAATAAAGGTATAAGTATAGCTAATGACCATTGTGCTTTTGCAGGGATAGTGGAAAGAAAATGCTGAATGCGAATAGCCACTATTAAAATAAAAACAGCTATCATGATTCCTGCGATAACATCCGTTGGCCAGTGTAGGCCCGTATATATCCTCGAAAACGAGATGAGAAGAATTAAACAGACGGCAAAGACCCAAAAAGTTGGACGCGATATTAAATAAGCCAAATATCCCCACAAAGTGGTTGAGCCTTGTGCGTGTCCGCTTGGAAAGGAATCATTCGGGTAATGACTCCCTACTTCAGCAGAGGAAATAAAAAGCGAATGAACACCTTCGACTCCAATCGGACGCTGAATCGCATATGTAATTTTTAAGAAAGCATTAATTGTTACAGAAACTAAAAAGATATAAAATAGTCGAAAACCAGCTTGCTTTTGTACACACCAGTAGATAATGGGAACAATTAAAAAATAAAATTCCTCATTGCCCAAAAAGGTTAAGATTGCTGCAATGCTGTCTAACATAGGGTGTTGATTCTCGGTAAGCGTTCTTAGAAACTCTGCTTGATTCATATAAATCCTCCAAAAAAAATAAAATAAGATCCATTATTAGTTCTATATAAAAAAGAAGAACCCTTCCTCCCTACAAAATTGGTCGAATTTTGTATCATAACTAATTAAATTAACAATCACCATTTCTTTCTTCAAGCATACGTATAAGGTGTAGCAATTTAGCAGAGGAGGAATTTCAATGTCTCACTTTACAGGAGCTAATAGCTTTATTCTGATTGTCGTGTTATTCATTTTGCTAGTAATTGTAGGGTCTGCCTATATTGCATAGAGGTTCAAAACGCCCACTCCTAAAAATCACAATAGGAGCGGGCGTTTCCCCTTATTACATTTCATTAAAAAACAAGTACCCATTTACCAAGAACAGGTACTTGCCTTAAAAAATATATACCCTATCTGTATGAACAAACCTTCATTATTATCACTATTATTTTGTCCATCCTGGCTCATATGTATAAATTGTTTGTCCTCCATGCTGTGCATTCCCTCGAAAGTCGATGGCATCTTCCTGTTGTAAAAGTATGACACGAAATGTATGGAAGTCTGCTTTTGATACGAGATATGATTCAATTTCTTTATTCCGTAGCTGTTGCAAGAGTAGAGATACTTCTTCTTTTTCCATTTTTTTCTTCCTTTCAATAAAATAAGTAGAGATGATTGATCATTAAGACAACTCATAGTACGATCAATGTATTAATTTATTTTAACAAAGAGTTGGAGGGCTTCCTATGGTTACATACAAAGTAAATGAACGAATTACAGCAGAACAAATGGCTGATCTGTTCAAGGACTCTGGAATAAAGCGGCCTATAGATGACTTACCAAGGCTAGAAAAGATGATAGACCAAGCAGATTTATTAATCACAGCATGGGAAAATGATGAATTAATAGGTCTTGCTCGCTCTCTCACAGATTTTTCTTATTGCTGTTATTTGTCTGATCTTGCTGTTCGCTTTAACTATCAAAAGCAAGGAGTCGGAAAGACACTTTTTGAACAAACTCACATTGCTATTGGCGAACAATGTAATCTTGTTCTCCTCTCAGCACCAGATGCGATCGATTATTACCCTAAAATAGGGATGGATCAAGCAAATAACGCCTTTTTAATTAAAAGGAGCCAATAATGAAGTGAAAAGAAACAGCCAAGAAAAAGGGGTGTGAAATCTCCTCACCCCCGATCATTAAGCACGTTTATAGCACTGTTACATCTGTTCCAATACATTTTTCGCTGGTACATATGGATAACTAAGATCAGTAGCGACTGCTTCATATGTGACTAAGCCAGCTCCTGTATTTAAACCAAGTTGTAAAGATTGATTTTCTAAAAGTGCCTGCTTCAACCCTTTATTAGCTATTTGCAAAGCATAAGGGATTGTAACATTCGTTAGAGCAATCGTTGAAGTCCGTGGAACAGCTCCAGGCATGTTTGCGACAGCATAGTGAAAAACATCGTGCTTTCTGTATGTTGGCTCATCATGGGTTGTAATCCTGTCAACTGTTTCAAAAATACCACCTTGATCAATCGCAACATCGACTACAACAGAACCTGGTTTCATTGATTGGATCATTTCCTCTGTAACAAGTTTTGGTGCTTTGGCACCCGGGATCAATACAGCCCCAATGACTAAATCAGATTCTGCAACTGCATCTGCAATATTGAGGGGTTAGACATTAATGTTTGAATATCTGTTCCATAAAGATCATCTAATTGGCGCAAACGATCCGGACTCAAGTCAATAATTGTCACATCTGCTCCAAGCCCCATGGCAACTTTAGCAGCATTCGTCCCAACTACCCCACCACCAATTACCGTTACTTTTCCACGCTTAACACCCGGAACCCCTGATAAGAGAATCCCCTTACCACCTTTTGTCTTTTCTAGGAATTGTGCACCAATTTGTGCTGCCATTCTACCCGCAACTTCACTCATCGGTGTCAGCAATGGAAGTGTTCTTCCAACTTGAACAGTTTCATAAGCAATTGCGTTCACTTTTTTATCTACTAACGCTTTAGTTAACTCAGGTTCTGCCGCTAAATGCAAATAGGTGAATAAGATTAACCCTTCACGGAAATGCCGATATTCAGATGGAAGTGGCTCCTTTACTTTCATAACCATATCAGCTTTTTGCCATATAACAGAAGGATCAACTTCTATTTCTGCTCCCGCTTGAATATAGGCAATATCATCGAATCCGCTACCTAATCCGGCATCTTGTTCCATTATTACTTGGTGTCCAGCTTGCACTAATGTCATGACACTAGCAGGAGTCATTGCGACACGATTCTCATTGTTTTTAATTTCTTTTGGTACTCCAATTAACATGTCAAATCCTCCTTATTTATCCATCCTATTATTAATAGTATAGACACTTTATCTTCACTTGACATTGTTAACAAAACAAAACCTCATTAAAAACATTTGTGTATTTTCACAATAGCACCTGATTTTTTTCAACTATAAGCTGCGTTATATGTACATGACGATCTTCATTAAAAACATTGATAAAATAGAAATCATTAATAGGAAGCTATACAGACGTAATTTTGCTATTTCATCCTTTGCATCTTGATTTCCACCTAATCTCTCTAAAATAACTCGAACCATCTTAGCAGTCATTCCTAAAAATGCACTTAAAGCAAGCCAAATGAGGACAACAATCATAAACCAGATCGTAAACCATTGCGTTGTCATAAGAAAACCTGAGACAATCGCAATCACTACACCACCATGAGCAGCCCATATGACCTTTTTATAGATTTTCAATAAAAGTTGAAATCTACCAGGCTCGTCCAATAAACTCCCTTTGATTAAGAACGGAAAAGGAATTAATAAAAAGAATAAGACAGAGACAAGCATATGAAACGCATAACTAATTAAATAACTCATTTTTTATTCACCTCAACTATTAATCATACCATTCTATGACTTTTAATGGAATCTAGTTGTTCTGTTAGCGAGTTGAATACTTTTATGGTAGGATAATAAGGAAGAAAAGCAGAGGTGAGGATTATGCCTACTTGGTTTATGTGGTTCATTGTCTTATGGACTATTTTTTTAATAACGGTGATGTTCATTGGTGGCTATTTTATGTTTAGAAAGTTTCTAAAGCGGCTCCCTAAAGAAGACGGCAAATCAATTCTTGATTGGCAAGACTATTATATTGAAAAGACACTACACCTTTGGAAAGATGAACAGCGCGAATTATTAAATGATCTCGTAGAACCCGTTCCTGAACTATTTCGTGATGTAGCAAAAGGGAAAATAGCAGGCAAAATAGGTGAACTAGCTTATAATGACAAAATTGAGGAATTAACACTTGATTATATTATCCGCGGCTATATATTAGCTACGCCCAAGCGTGACCATAAATTCCTTAAGAAAAAGCTGAAAGAAAAAAACATTGACATGAGCCCGTATCAAGATTTACTAGAAACATCATAGGCAATACAAAGAAAAGAGGTTGTAAAAAAGGGTTAATAAGGCCTTTTCTACAACCTCTTTTCTGCTAAATCCTTCTATACTTAAGGATTTAGCGTTACAGCATTGGATTTCACCTTTGTTTGAAGTTCTTTTTCTATTTTTTTGAAACTGACATACATAGATATCCGCCATGGAATAATCATGCCATATGCAAGTAAAAAGAACATACCCGCTAGCTCTTCAATGTTAATAGCATCTCCAATGATTAATTTAAATAAAATTCTCGCAAGCAGTAAGCCAACTAATATAAAGGCAAATGCTTTTGATCTTTTTAAATATATTTGCTGCTCTTTAATTTCAAATTTGGATGTTTTAATTAATAGAACAGAAAATATGATTCCGACCGCAACAGCTTCGATTACTTGTATGAACGCCGGTCTTGCTGGCTCGTATAAAAACATTAAAAACCCAGTAGACATCGCGATTGGTGGAATAATAATCTTTCGTACAGAAGCTGGTTTCTTTGTTGCCCTTAATCGAAGGATAAGCGCAAAGGTTGCCATCACAACAGCTCCAATTGACGTGATCCAGACATAGATGTCGTTCAAGCTGTTCACCCCTTTCTCTTTTACGCGGTGAAGGTGTTTTCTCTATTAAAGATACAGGAAAGCTTATCCTCTTTCAATTAAATTACATTATAACTGTTTTATTTGAAATTCGAATCATGACATCTTAGTGGAGGAACTATATGTAGATCATGCTAGATCAAAAGACAAGGGTAAGGCTCCACAGTGCATTAGCACGAGGAGCCTCACCAGCTGTTCGCGGAAAGCGAATTGTATTCCGAAAGCGATACTAACACCTATTACGTTCAGTTTCTTTAATAAAAAAACTCATTTGTCCCAGCTTCTTTTACAGTTGAGCCTGTTCTAACTCAGCCCCTTTTTGAAGCAAATACATCTTATGATACAAACCTTTAAGTTGAAGGAGTTCCATATGAGTTCCCTTTTCCATAATCTCTCCTTTATGAAGCACTATAATTTGATCGGCATCTTTGATCGTTGATAAACGATGAGCAATCGCAATCGTCGTACGACCATTAGCCATCCTTTTTAATGTATCTTGTATCGCTTCTTCCGTCTCTGTATCGACATTCGCTGTTGCTTCATCTAGAATTAATACTTTGGGATTTGAAACAATCGTTCGAGCAAATGAAAGTAGTTGTCTTTGACCACTAGAAAAAGTCGATCCTCTTTCTGTCACCTCAGCTTGATAGGTATTAGGTAATTTTTCAATAAACTCATTCGCCCTGACAAATTGTGCCGCATCTTTTAACTGTTGATCCGTTAAATGATCTCGGTTTAATCGAATATTACTAGAAATAGTACCGGTATAAAGAAAGGGATCTTGCAAAACGAGACCGATGTTCTCTCTTAATTCCTTATTAGAAAATGTTTCAAGTGGCTGACCATCGATCGTAATCTGTCCACGGTCGAGCTCGTAAAACCTCATTAATACATTAATAATTGAACTTTTTCCACTACCAGTGTGACCAACTAACGCAACAGTCTCACCGTTTTTCACCGTGAATGAGATATTTCTCAAGACATCGCTCTTACCATCATAAGAAAAAGAAACATCCTTAAATTCAATCTCGCCGTTATGAATAGAAGGTGAGTACTCACCCTGCTGCAAAGGAGCATATTCTTTATAATCCATTAGTTTGAATACACGTCCTCCTGAAACAATCGCCTGCTGAAACAATGACAAACGCATCATCATTTGATTGACCGGTTCAAAGAAACGATCTATATAATTGACAAAAGCATATAATACACCGATTTCAACTGGACCAATAAAAGATGTGATCCCAAAAAAGCTTAAAATTAAAATGAGTGCCATAATTGAGATTAAATCAACTGCTGGTCTTAAAAGCAAACCATCGAGCTTCATCGTTTTCATACCAGCTTGTAAATGCTCTTCGTTTACCTCACTAAATTCTTTACGTAACCTACGCTCCTGACGAAACATTTGTACAATGGACATTCCTTGAATTGTTTCATTCATCTTTGAATTTAACACACTTAATTTCTCACTCATATCCGCATACAAGCGCGAGCTAATTTTTCGATACCATTGCATCAGCCCAAAGATTAGCGGTAATAACACAATACAGAAAAGAGCCAGCGTTGGGTTCAAATAAAACATTGCAATAAAAATCCCAATTAAAAACAAGATATTTTGAACAAAATTCGCTAGTACTGTAAGGTAGAATTCCTTAATGGACTCTGTATCATTGGTGATTCTAGAAATTAATGCTCCAGCTGGTGTTTGATCAAAGAATTTTAATCCTTGACGTTCCACATTAGTAAACACATCCACCCGTAATTCTTGAACAAGTTTCAAGGAGATTTTTTGAAACATATAGGCTTGAAAGTAATTAATGACGACAGAGCTCAAATGCAAACCAATGTAAAAGATCGCTAACCATAATAACGGTTCGAATGGAAATTGACGTGGCGTTAAATAATCATCAATAAAGATCTTAATTAAAATTGGACCTACCAGTTCAGCTGCTGTTGCAACAATTAGGAGAAAAAAGGCAACGAGTAATGATTTAATATGATTTTTTGTATAACTAAGCAAACGTTTAAGTATCGTACGCTGCTCCTTATTCGTTAAAACTTGATCCTTATGTTGCATTACGCCGCCCTCCTTGTTCCACTAACTCTTCTAACTGTTGATGTTCATACATTCTTTGATACCATCCTTCATTTTCCATTAAATCAGAATGTGTACCACGCTCAACAATTTTACCTTGATCAAGTACGAGAATAAGATCTGCATGCTTTATTGCACTTAAACGATGAGCTGTAATAATTGTCGTTTTGCCTGATCTATTTTGACGGAGAGCATCTAATATCGTCTCCTCAGTTTTCGCATCAACAGCCGAGAGAGAATCATCCAAAATTAAAATATTCGGATTAGGCAGAAGCGCTCGTGCAATCGAAATTCTTTGCTTTTGACCGCCTGATAAAGTAACTCCACGTTCTCCTACAATCGTTGCATAACCTTCTGGAAAGCCAATAATATCATCATGGATGGAAGCTAGTTTACAACTATCAATAACTTCATTCATGGACGCTTCCGGTTTTGCAAATGCTACATTATCGGCTATTGTAGCTGAAAACAAAAAGTGGTCTTGCGGCACATGTCCAAATGTCTTTTTTAAATCATCGAGTCGATACTCATGCACCTGTTTAGCTCCTATTTTGATAACGCCATTAGAAAGGTCATATTCACGTTGAAGTATTCGAATTAAGGTTGATTTCCCACTTCCGGTTTTCCCAACAATTCCAAGCGTCTTTCCTTGTTCTAATTTAAAAGCAATATCGGTAAGTGTAGCTTTTTCACTGCCTGGATACGTAAAATGATCAATTTCCACTGTTACATCACCGGTTACGTTCTCGTTTGTTGCTACCTCATGATCTGTTATGTCCTGCTTTTCAGATAATAAAGCAGATATACGATCATTTGAAGCCCTCCCCCGTTCGACAATATTAAATAACCACCCAAAGGCCAACATAGGCCAAATTAACAATCCTAAATAGATGGTAAAGCTAGTCAGCTGACCAATCGTTAATTCACCACCAATGACAAACCTTGCGCCAAATACGATCGCTAAAAAGTATGAAACTCCAACAATTAAGGAAATCGTAGGATCAAACAGTGCATCAATCTTCGCGACTGCTACATTCTTATCTACAACTTCTTGAGATTTTGCTTTAAATCGTTTGATCTCATCCTGTTCCTGTCCGAATGTTTTGGCTACTCTAACCCCTGTTATACTTTCCTGCACATTATCATTCAATTGAGAAAACGCTGACTGTGCATGATGAAAACGCTTGTGTAATAAAGTTCCATAATAACTAGTTAAATACGCCATAAATGGCATGGGAATTAAACAAATAAGAGTCAGTTTCCAACTAATTGTCGTTGCCATCGTAATAATCACAAAGCTCCCCATTGTTAAAGAATCAACTAATGTCAAAACACCTTGACCAGCTGTCATTTGGACGGCCCGAATATCATTCGTCGCATGAGCCATTAAGTCTCCTGTACGGTGACGCTGATAAAAACGTTGAGACATCTTAGTAAAGTGCACATATAAACGATTACGTAACAGCCTTGCTAACCTAATGGAAGCACCAAAAATCATTATCCTCCATACATAGCGGAGAACATACGTTAGTAACCCAACTACTAACAACACAACGATCCACATTAACAATATACTTCCTGTTAGAGTTTCAAGTACAATGTGATCGACAATGACACCTACAATTAATGGTGGGACAAGAGTAAAAAGAGAAACAAATGCTAAAATAACGATTCCAATTCCATATGCCTTTTTTTCCTGAGAAAAGAACCACCAAAGATCTTTAAATACACTCACAAACTCTTCACCTTTCTTAAGCTCGCAACCAACCATTGTAACCTCTGCCCAGCAATGAAAATGAACTTTTAGTACTACTGGGTTATTTCAATTGATTCTAGTACAGTTGCACTTAATTTATATTTTTACCATGATTAAATAAATGGGACCAACTACTTATCAAATAGCTTTTTATCTAGAGTTATACACTTTCTAAATCTATGCACACACCACACCGTTCGACAACAGTTAATGGCCATACGGTAATTCGGCATTTCCCTTTGTAAACCCTTTAATCTCCTGAAAAAATTTCGATTCCCGGAACATAAGCCACAGAAAAAACACCTCAACTGACTGAGGTGCTTATCCGTCTAAATTATTTAGATTGTTGCTTTTGCATAGCTTTCATCATTTGATTAATTTTCTTTTGAGATGGGTTTTGTCCCATTTGCATCATCATGACGCGTAGCATTTGTTCATTAAACGGTGGGTTCTTCTTCAAATAAGACATCATCGTCTTACGTGCTATAAAGAAGCCAATTGCGACACCGGCTAAAACAGCTATTGTATACCCAAGAATATGAATCCACATAAGTCCAACGTCCTCCTTCGTGCTAACTAAACCTGACCCGTATAATCCGAATCAACCTTATCTATTATATCTTAATGACAAGCGATTTAAAAGCACTTAAGAAAAATATCATTTTATTTGGAATTAGACTTGATTGGTTTTAAGGATATCTTCTTGTTTTAGCGGTTTTAACCAACCAAAACGATGATCTTCTAATGAACAAGCAAAAAAGGAAGGTTCGCACTTTCTTAAAATTTCAAAAAAGATTGTTTCTACATCAAAAGAACCCTCCGCCGTTACATAAAGCGCATCAGAACTAATTACAAGCTCTGCTTTGGAATCTCTTTCTTGTATTTCAATAACATGTGTATTTTTCTTTCTTCGATATCCATCATTCTTGGTCAAATCTTGCTTTACTTTTTGTTGTAAGAGCAGAGTTGGAATAGGCTTAGTGATGTATTCAATTTGTTTTCGGATGATTTGCTTCTGTGGTCCCTTCGCCTTCTCATGTTCAAGAAATAAATAAAACAGCTTTGATTCCTGTCCGTAATATTGACGAGCAACATCTTCTTCAATAATATAGATTTCATAATGCCTCATCAAGGACACCCTCTCATACTTTATATTTTCTCTATTATACGAAAAGTCTATTAAAATGATTGTCTTAAAAAGGAGCAGATTCCCACTAGTTTTGTCGAACAACAAAATTGATAGACGAAACGAATAAAAAATGACTCAATCCAACACTTGTGGTAGTTGGATTGAGTCATTTGAATTTATTTTTGTAATAGTACTTTTACTTTGGCAACAATGTTGTCAACTGTAAATCCGTACTCTTCCATAATTTTTTCACCAGGTGCAGAAGCTCCGAATTGATCGATTGCTACTACGTCCCCGTGATCTCCTACATATTTCGCCCATCCTAAAGAAGAACCCATTTCAATACCTAGACGAACTTTGACATTAGGCGAGATCACTTCGTCTTTATAAGATTGTGGTTGTTTCTCAAAAAGATCCCAGCTTGGCATACTGATAACATTTGTATGAATGCCCTCTTTCTCTAATACAGCTTGTGCTTCAACTGCTAGAGGGACCTCTGAACCAGAAGCAAGTAATAATGCATCTACTTCTCCACTTGATTTCGAAGCAATATAAGCACCATTCTTCACGCCTTCATATGCTAATTCTTTTGTTTGCTCTAATGTTTTTAAGTTTTGACGAGTTAAAACAAGAGCTGTTGGTGTATCCTTGCTTTCAATTGCTACTTTCCAAGCAGCTGCTGTCTCGTTACTATCTCCAGGACGAATAACAGATAATCCTGGCATTGCTCGCAATGCAGCCAGTTGCTCGACAGGTTCATGAGTAGGTCCATCTTCTCCAACAGCAATACTATCATGAGTGAAAACATAAATGACAGGTAATTTCATTAATGCCGCTAGACGAATAGCTGGGCGTAAGTAATCAGAGAAAACAAAGAATGTTGCTCCAAAGACTTTTAAGCCTCCATGAAGAGCCATTCCATTAATAGCAGCTCCCATAGCGAACTCACGAACACCAAACCAAATGTTACGTCCTTCATAATGGTCACGTGAAAAATCTCCAAGTCCTTTCATGTACGTTTTATTTGAGCCAGCTAAATCAGCTGAACCACCAAATACTTCTGGTACTGAATTAGCAAGAGCATTCAACACTTCACCAGAAGAAGAGCGAGTCGCAACACTTGAACCTGCTTCATAAACAGGAACTTCTGAGTCCCAACCTTCAGGTAACTCACCAGCAGTCGCTCTTTCAAATTGCGCTGCAAGCTCTGGATACTCTTCTTTATATTGTGCAAATAATTGATTCCATTCTTGTTCTTTTTTCTCGCCCTCTGCTTTTACTGCAGCGAAAAACTCACGTACCTCAGCCGGAATATGGAAATCTTCTTCATGAGCCCATTCATAAGCTGATTTAGTTAGCTTTACTTCATCTTTGCCAAGTGGAGCACCGTGAGATGCAGACTTTCCAGATTTATTTGGAGAACCAAAGCCAATAACCGTTTTCACTTCAATTAACGTTGGACGTTCGTCCTGCTTTGCTGCTGCAATTGCTTGTCCTATTTCTTCAAGGTT
Organism: Halalkalibacter krulwichiae; assembly: GCF_002109385.1. NCBI lineage: Bacteria > Bacillati > Bacillota > Bacilli > Caryophanales > Bacillaceae > Halalkalibacter > Halalkalibacter krulwichiae. The sequence goes on from NZ_CP020814.1 coordinate 2,571,291, forward strand.
ATTACCATCTTCTACACGAATAACCTGCCAACCATAAGCTTTATAACGCTCTTCTACATTCTCAGAGAACGAAAGATGCAAATCACCATCAAGAGAAATATCGTTTGAATCATATAAAACAATTAGGCGACCTAGTTTCAGATGCGCTGCTAATGAAGCGGCCTCTGCGGATACACCTTCCATTAAGTCACCGTCTCCACAAATAGAATATGTATAATGATCTACTACTTCATAATTTTCTTTATTATATGTAGACGCTAAATGACGTTCTGCCATAGCCATCCCAACAGCCATCGCTACACCTTGACCAAGCGGGCCAGTAGTTGCTTCTACACCTGGTGTATGGCCGTACTCTGGGTGTCCTGGTGTTTTGCTTCCCCATTGACGGAATGATTGTAAGTCATTAATTGATAAATCGTATCCTGTTAAATGTAGCAAACTATATAGAAGCATTGAGCCATGACCTGCTGATAAAACAAAACGATCACGGTTAGCCCAATCAGGGTTGGATGGATTATGATTCATAAATTTAGTCCATAAGCTGAGGGCCATAGGAGCAGCACCCATTGGCATACCCGGATGTCCAGAATTTGCTTTTTCAATACTATCAATTGATAGTGTTCTTATCGTGTTTACAGCTAACTGTTCTACTTGATTCGTCATACTTTCTTCTACCTACCTTCCAAATTAGCTTAATCTAAATGCTATGTTTATATCTTATACTTTATCCTTTTTTCTTACAAGCATTCAGAAAGAACTTGAAGAAAAAATGGCTCAAGTTGATGTACACTTGAGCCATTAATGATTATTCTATAAACGTATTGTCTAATGCATATGCTTATTTTTGTTTTTCTTGCTTTCCTTAAGTGCATCTGGCGTAACATCGTTTCCATTTTCATCAACGACTGTAACATTATGGAGCTGATTTTTGAAAGAATTTCGAAAAGTGTCCAAATACTCTTTTCTTAATGTCTGTTGCTCTTTCTCTTCTTGCTTCGTTAGTCCAGTTGATTTGGCACGCTTAGATAACTCATTAATTCTATTTATTTTCTCTTTTGATAGCATACATTGCACCTACTTTCAACAACATTCATTTTCCTACTTTACAGCAATGATCTATCGTTTTCAACTATTATGTCTCACGTTCCATTCGTTTTCTATGATCTAAATAACGCCTATGCACTGTTGCTTTTGAAACTTCATAACCAAAACCTCTTAAAGTGGCAGCAATATCGTGAAATGTTAATTCCATTTTTCTAAGTCTTACGATTTCTTCAATTGGTACTTCCTTCTTTGTCCGTCCTGCCCCTGCCTTGTTCGATAAGTTTTTCTCAGGGCGAAAACCGTTTTGAACAGCCGTTTTCATGCCTCTTTTTATTTTACTATTATGTATTTTACGCTGAAACTCTTCTACGATTGAAACAATATTAAGGACCATCTCATCTGCCTCTGAAAGAGTCAATTCACCACCATCTTGCACCGTTAAAACCTTTGTACCATTTTTCCTTAACTGGTGTAGCAATGCAGTCTTTGCATGTCCTCTTCCTAGTCTTGTATCATCTTGAACTAACAAAAAATCAACATCTTCTTTGGATGATATTGTTAAAATCTCAAGCATTCCTTCTCGATCAACGTCATACCCACTTGCTTTTTCCTCTATAATATCGACAATATTAATTTCAAATTGTTCCGCTAATGCAGTTAATTCAGTTGCCTGCCTTTTAAGAGAGGATTCTTGGTCGCTTTTTTCTGTACTAACTCGACAATAAATTATGCCTTTATTCATGTTCATCCTCCACTGTCTCTACTACAGCATAAAAGGGTTCTGTTATTTCTTCTTGCTCAGCAACTACGTCTTGTATAATTGGTTCTTCTATATTATCAATCACTTCCTGCATAGGAGCAGAAATGATAATCGTTACGTACATAAACATTAACACACAAAGAGCAGAAAAAATAATAAAAATTTCTTGACCTGTAAATCGTCTAATCACTGTAATTCACCTCGACAGAATGTTTGTTCGTTTTTTTATTTTAATGCGAACACTCGTTTGTGTCAACACTAATTTTAGAACTAACGTTTGCGTTACATATGTTCGCATGATACAATTTAAATAATTAGAAAAGTAAAAGTGAGGTGAGGGAAGTGTCAAAACTATCAAAGCGTCAGCTCGAAATACTAGATTTTATAAAAATTGAAGTAAAGAAGAAAGGGTACCCGCCCTCTGTACGAGAAATTGGAGAGGCAGTTGGACTTGCTTCAAGTTCAACCGTTCATGGACACCTCTCACGTTTAGAGAAAAAAGGCTACATACGTAGAGATCCTACAAAACCAAGAGCAATTGAAGTGTTAGATTTAGAGGAGGACACAATTGTTCAGCCTGATCGAAAGACTACATACGTTCCTGTTCTAGGTAAAGTAACAGCAGGTTTGCCGATTACAGCCATTGAAAACATTGAAGATTATTTACCTTTACCAGAGCATCTTGTTTCAGACGATAAAGCTTACGTCTTAATCATCCAAGGTGACAGTATGATTGAAGCTGGTATTTTTGATGGAGATATGGTTATTGTTCGTCAACAGCAAACGGCCAACAATGGTGACATTATCGTGGCAATGACAGAAGAAAACGAAGCTACTGTTAAGCGCTTTTTCCGTGAAAAGGATTACATTCGATTGCAACCAGAAAATGCAACAATGGATCCAATTTTACTAAAAGAAGTTACTGTTCTAGGTAAAGTAATTGGTGTGTTCCGTACACTTCATTAATATTGAAATTTCTTAAATAAATGTAAAAACATGCTAGTAGTACAAACAAAGATCATGGTTTGTACTACTATTTTTTTATACTAGTACTCACCAGCCGCCCGCAGAAAGCAAAGTATATTTTCGTAATGGATGCTTTGCATCAATCGTTGTTACGGTCCGATTTTTCGTTAGAAAAACTCTATTATCCGGCCTCTTTTTTCAAAAAATGGATTGAAATGTACGATTTTTCAATAAAAGTAATAGAATTTGATTATTTTGGTTATTCTACACCTAACATGGTATGTACTTATCACCCCACGAGAAAACACCTACACCATGTTAAAGGGTGACTTAAAAGCATCATTACAAATAAGCGAACAAAATAAACTACGATTATCGCTTCATTATTTTTGGGCTTTTGGTCATCCCTTTTGACTAATGTAACTTATGCTTCTTTAACACCTCTTTTTGCTTTATACCCTTCTTGCTAAGATAATTATTTTTCCAACCAGCCCATATAAAATAAACTCCCGACAAGATTGCTACTACGTCATTGACAAACTGCTCTGAGATTGTTTGATATCCCAATAAATTTAAGACTGCATTCACGACTGCTAGAATTAAAAAAGCAAACCGTGACATTGACGCTACATCTCGTTCCATTTTTTCCCCTCCCACTACTGTTCTTTCCCTCTCCTTAATGCTAGTCTATGATTGTCCTTGTTAAACATGACGAATAACCCTCAACATCAATAGTGTCAAGGGTTCTTTCTTCTTATAGTTCTGCATGTACTGGTCACGTCGCCACGGATGTACTTGCAATCTAAACATGTTTCTTCCTATTATATAGTGTCACATGTTAATAAAAACCTGCTAAAAACAATATGAATGAAATGAGTTCTTCATATCGTATCAAGGTTTCTATTTGTGTGGGTTTATTCGAACGTCTCTCTACGGAGAGGAGTTTAATATTTCCATACATTCTAATACTTCTTAGCTGTGTACTCTTTCCGCTACCGGTTGTTCCACTTATGAACAATGAGGATTCTTTATTAAATCAAATGTGATATATACATTATTTAAGTTTTTTCCACAAATAATAGAAATGTATAACCTTTCACGAGCAGTTTAATCTCTTCATATTTCCAAGGGAGTTTGCAGGGAGAAGATCGATATAAATAATTAAAGTAAATTGTTTGTTGTTCAACTCAAGCATCTTCCCAAATTGTTACTGGAACAACCATTGTTTATTAGTTACTTCTTTTAGATCTAATCCAATCGGAAAGAGTTTATCATACGATTGGTTCTTAGAAGGAGTTTCATTTATAATATCAACCAAAAAAGTAAAACTTTTCCAATCCTTTTTTCAGAAGTTTAATTACTATATCATAGTAATGTTGAAATTGATTTGAAATAAAGGGGGCAATTATATTGAAAAAAGTATTTAAGTTTGGTTGTTTAGGAATTGTAGTTTTGTTTGTATTACTTATTATCGGTATCCTTGCAAGTGGCGATGACACAACAACAGATACTGAAACAAATCCTGTAACAGAGGAAGCTGAAGTAAGTGAAGAAGCAACTGAACCTACGGAAGAGCCTGCTGAAGAAGATGATGTTCCGAGGGAATATAGATCCGCTTTAACAAAAGCAGAACAATACGCTAAGACTATGCATATGTCAAAGGCAGGTATTTACGATCAATTAGTATCAGAATATGGGGAAAACTTTTCTGAAGATGCTGCCCAATACGCTATTGATAATATTGATTTTGATTGGAAAGAAAACGCACTGAAAAAAGCAAAAAGTTATGCCGAGACTATGTCCATGTCGGATGCAGCAATTTATGACCAATTAATTTCGGAATACGGAGAGAAATTCACTCCAGAAGAAGCACAATACGCTATTGACAATCTAGAATAATTTTAAAAAGAGTAAAGCCCTCAAAGGAGTCCTTTACTCTTTTTAAAATTATTCACTTCAAGCTTCCTACCTGTTTAATTGCATTTAATACTTAAGGCCTTGCTATTTCAATAATCATAAGGTTATGCTGCTACATCCTCTGGCTAACATTTCTTAAAACACGTTGGGAAGACGTTTGAACCCCTTTTACAACTGGATTAACTACTTTTTTTTATGACTTCTTCTTTCACTTCTACTTTATTCCCTTTAAGTGATGCTCTCACTTTGTTCATATCAATTCCAGGGTACGCTAGTTGAAGATTATATGGCTAAGCTAAACCAATCATTTTTTATGGTGTTTCGTGGGTGGTCACAAACAAGCAACACATTAATTACTCTAATCACCCACATTAGAAAAACCCTCAACACCAGTAGTGTCAAGGGTTCTCTTTTCTTAATAATTTTGCATGTACTGGTCGCGTTCCCACGGATGTACTTGCGTTCTAAACATATCCCACTCAATCTCTTTTGCTTCAACGAAATTCTCTACCGCGTGCTCTCCAAGAGCTTTGACCATAACGTCATCTTGAACAAGTTTATCAACTGCTTCTTTTAAAGTAGCTGGAAGATCGTTAATTCCTTCTTCAATACGCTCTTCTTTGCTCATGACATAAATATTACGATCTGTAGCTGGCGGTGGTGTTAATTTCTTTTTGATTCCATCTAATCCAGCAGCTAGCATAACAGCCATAGCTAAATATGGGTTAGCAGCAGGGTCAGGACTACGAACTTCAACACGCGTACTTACGCCTCTAGATGAAGGAATACGAATCAACGGACTGCGGTTACGCATCGACCAAGCAACATAAACTGGTGCTTCATAACCTGGTACAAGACGCTTATAAGAGTTAACAATCGGATTGGTAATTGCCGTGAAAGCTTCAGCATGCTTTAAAATTCCCGCTAAAAACTCCATAGCTGTTTCACTTAATTGAGAGTCAGTACCTTCATCATAAAAAGCATTTCCCTCTTTTGTAAATAAGGACATATTACAATGCATACCTGATCCGTTCACACCGAATAGCGGTTTTGGCATAAATGTTGCGTGCAAGCCGTGCTTACGTGCAATTGTTTTTACAACAAGCTTAAACGTTTGAATATTGTCACATGCCGTAATAGCATCTGCATATTTGAAATCGATTTCGTGCTGACCAGGAGCTACTTCATGGTGAGAAGCTTCGATATCAAAGCCCATATCTTCTAACTCAAGTACAATATCACGACGGCAGTTTTCCCCTAAATCTGTAGGAGCTAGATCAAAATAACCACCTTTATCGTTAAGCTCTAATGTTGGCTCTCCATTCTCATCATTCTTAAATAAGAAGAATTCAGGTTCTGGTCCAATATTGAAAGAAGTATAACCCATTTTTTCAGCTTCCTTTAAAACTCGTTTCAATATTCCACGAGGATCACCTGCAAATGGTGTTGGCTCTTCTCCTGGCTTTCCAGGCAGATAAACATCACAAATCAAGCGAGCTACTTTGCCTTTTTCCGGAGTCCAAGGGAAAATAACCCATGTATTTAAATCTGGATATAAGTACATATCAGATTCTTCAATTCGAACGAATCCTTCAATTGATGACCCATCAAACATCATTTTGTTATCTAAAGCTTTCGTCAATTGGTCAACTGGTATTTCAACATTTTTAATTGTTCCTAACAAATCAGAAAACTGTAGACGTATGAAACGAACATTAGCTTCTTTTGCATTATTAAGAATATCTTCCCTAGTAAATTTTGCCATACTATGTATTCCCCTTTCTAAATTGAAAGAATATTAGAAAAACAAGTGATTGCTTGTTCACTTCTTTACATTACCTTTTTCACTAATAATTAAACGATAATCTAGTAAGCTTTTATGTATTCAAAATGAGTGAGTTCAAAGCTTTCAGAAAATGAACTATCTTCATGTTACTAGAAGCAAAGTACCGTGTCAACCGCTGTCAAATTACCTCACAAACAGCAGAAGAAAACAGACTAATTCATTATTTTACTCGTTAAAAAATCTATCAATTTACTTGATAAATTGAATCAAGTGCTTGAATAACAGCAATTTTCACATGCTCATATGTTAGTCCACCTTGAACATATGCAACATATGGAGGTCGAATCGGACCGTCCGCAGTTAATTCAATGCTAGCTCCTTGAATAAAAGTACCTGCCGCCATAATAACAGGGTCTTCGTACCCAGGCATTGGGCTTGGTTGTGGGGAGACATGAGCATTAACTGGTGATGCAGCTTGAATCGCCTGACAAAATGCAATCATTTTTTCTGCTGTCGGAAAATGGACAGATTGAATGAGGTCCGTTCTTCGTTCGCTCCAGGTAGGTTTTGTCTTCATTCCAGCTTTCTCAAGCATAGCAGCTGTAAACACAGCTCCTTTTAGAGCTTGTGAGACTACATGAGGCGCCAAGAAAAAACCTTGATACATTTCAAGCAAACTATATAAGCTTGCGCCACCTTCCGCTCCAATCCCCGGAGCCGCTAAACGATAAGAAGCGAGTTCAATTAAGTCTCTTCTTCCAACTAAATAACCACCCGTTTTCACAATGCCGCCACCAGGGTTCTTAATCAGTGAACCTGCCATTAAGTCAGCACCTACTTCACACGGTTCTCTCTTTTCAACAAATTCACCGTAGCAATTATCTACAAATACAATAACATCTTTTTTAATCGAACGAACAAACTCTATCATTTCCTCAATTTGTCCAACAGTAAAAGAAGGGCGATCACCATACCCTTTTGAACGTTGTATTCCAATCACTTTTGTACGGTCATTTATTTTATTTCCGATAGTCTCCTGATCAATCCAGCCACTCTCTAATAACGGTACCGCTTCATACCCAATTTGAAATTCCTTTAAAGAGCCGTTTCCATTTCCACGAATCCCTACAATCTCCTCCAATGTATCATAAGGCTTGCCTGTAATGTATAATAGTTCATCTCCAGGCCTTAACACTCCAAATAATGCAGTTGCAATCGCATGAGTTCCTGATATAATCTGAGGGCGAACAAGTGAAGCCTCTCCCCCAAACACTTCAGCATAAATGATTTCAAGTGTATCTCGGCCAATATCGTCATAACCATAGCCTGTAGAAGGGGTGAAGTGAAAGTCGGATACTTGGTGTTTGCGAAAAGCTTCCATTACTTTTGCTTGATTGAAAAAGGCAGTCTCCTCAATTTCCTGATGATGTTCTCTAATTTGTATTTCCGTTTCACTTAGTAAGTTTAGTAATTCATTTTTATTCTTTAGTTTCAACATTTTCTTCCCTCTACTTTCGTTCTACAATCGAGCGGATTCGTAATTCATGTCCTAATGCTGTATTAGACAATACAAATCCTTTTATATCATAGTGTTCTATTTCTTCATCCCACTCTTGTTTTTTTATAACCGTCATTTCTCGACATTTTGACAGAAGACGCCCTTCATCGGCTCTTAAACGCACATGATATTCTGTCATTTGCTCCATTAACTTTTCCTCGATTGCTTCTTTTAAGCTAAGTAAATCTTCTTGATCAAAGGCACTTATTTCAATTGAATCTTCTTGGTGATTTGGAAAGAAGTCCGGATCCTTCTGCTCAATCTTATTGTACACGATTAATTGAGGTATGCTTTCAGCGTCTAATTCGCTAATTAATTTCTTCACGGTTTTTTCATGTTGAATGTAGTCAGGGTTTGAGCTATCAACTACATGTAAAAGCATATTTGCCCCTTGTAGCTCCTCTAACGTCGATCGGAATGCAGCAACAAGAGTTGTTGGTAGATCTTGAATGAAACCTACTGTATCCGAGAGGAGAACTTTCATTCCACTTGGCAAATTAAATTGTCTAGTAGTTGGATCAAGTGTCGCGAATAATTGATTTTCTTCCAATGTTTCCACTTCCGCTAACCGATTTAGGATCGTTGACTTACCAGCATTTGTGTACCCAACAATCGCGACTTGAAATGTTTCATTTTGTTTACGACGTTCCCGGTAACGCTCACGATGGCCGACAACTGCTTCAAGCTGATGCTTGATTTCATCCATTCTTCGACGAATATGGCGACGGTCTGACTCAAGTTGCGTTTCTCCAGGACCCTTCGAACCAATTCCCCCTCCTTGTCTAGAAAGTGCCAATCCTTGCCCAGCAAGACGAGGTAGTAAATATGACAGCTGTGCAAGTTCAACTTGAAGCTTCCCTTCTCTTGATCTCGCCCTTTGAGCAAAAATATCAAGAATTAGTTGCGTTCGATCGACAACGGTTGTTTTGGTTCTTGTATGGACATTCCGAATTTGACTAGGTGAAAGTTCATCATTAAAAACAATTGTATCGACATGTTTTTCGTCGAGCATAACTAACAACTCTTCTATTTTTCCTCTGCCGATATATGTAGAAGGTTCAACTTTCTGCCGTTTTTGAGTTAATGTACCTACAACTACTCCTTTTGCTGTTTCAACAAGGCTTTTTAATTCATCCATTGATCGTTCAAAGGAAAGGTCATCTTGCTCAAGTTGACAACCAATTAAAACAACATTTTCTGTTTCACGATGATTTATTTCTTGCAAAAACCATCACGTCCTTTCATGAATTCTTATCTTTACTATTTGTTCTAGCTAACATTTCAATACGCATCATACCACGAACAAGGCAAAAAAAGAAAAGCTGAACGTAAGCGATCAGCTTTTCTATAGTTAATTTAACTTAACATGAGAAGAATTAAAATTAAAATCTTCTCTTTTGATCATTAAAAGTGATGCCTTATCAAATTGATTCTCTTTTAATAAGCGTACAGCCTGCATGCGTATTGCTTCTTCTATGATGTTTCTTATATATCGACCATTACTGAACGTTCTTTCTTGTTCTTGTCTAATACGTTTTAAATGTTCTTTTATATGATATTCTCCTTCTTTCGTAAGTTCATATTCCCTTTCATTTAACATTCGCCGAACCATTTCCATTAATTGATCTGTTGTATAATTTGGGAAGTCAATTGCAATCGGAAAACGCGAAGGTAAGCCAGGATTTAATGATAAGAAATATTCCATTTCTTTTGAGTATCCAGCTAATATTAGTACGAAATCATGTTGATTATCTTCCATCGCTTTCACTAACGTATCAATTGCTTCCTTACCAAAATCTTTTTCTCCTCCTCTAGCTAGTGAATACGCTTCATCTATAAATAATACCCCCCGTTAGCTTTTTTTAACACTTCTCTCGTCTTTTGAGCAGTATGACCAATGTATTCCCCAACTAGGTCCGCGCGTTCCACTTCCATAAAATGACCTTTCGAAAGCACTCCCATCTCATGTAAAAAGCCTGCAATGATTCGTGCAACTGTTGTTTTTCCGGTCCCTGGGTTTCCTTTAAAGATCATATGCAGTACTTGTTTGCTAGCTTTTAACCCTTGCTGTTGCCGCTCCTGATTCACATACAACCATGCATATATTTCATTTACGAGCCGTTTAACTTCTTCAAGGCCAACGTATTCTTCTAATTTCCGTTCAAACTTCGCAAGAACTTCATGCTCTTCCTTCTCTTGTTCTGTTGTAAACAATGAATTATTGTGACTGTGGCTTGTAATCGGCTTGTGATTTAAAACGACATTAATTCGTCCTCTTTTTTTGGAATTAACCGGGTTACTCATGATGTACACCCCTTTGCTGTCCCATTTAACACGATATGAATTCCTTTTTATTACTATACGCAAAATGGGCGAACATGTGACAAACACCCATTCTAAAGATAACGTTTTTTGATTATATGTACCATCTTACGCTTGATAAAAAGAATTCATGCTTCCTTATAGACGAAGTCAACATCTTATCATGATATATTGATTCGGGCCTGTTGCTATCACTTTAATAGCCTTGAGAGAATTATTTATCTCTCAAGGCTATTTGCTGATGTTATTATATTTTCCCCCGAACTATAAGACAACACCATCCTCAATGATCTTCTGATAAATATTGAAAAATGTACATTAGAAAAGATTTGAGAAAGAAACAAAGTGAAAGCTGCAGTTTACTCATTTTAACTAACCACGCATATTCAAATCGTTTAAGAATATCTAAAAATCCATAAACAAAAACGCTATTTGGAATGCTTGTGTCAAAAAACCTCCACCAATTGCGTTTTTCAGCTAAGATTCCTTCAGCAAATAAAAATAAACTCATAAATAAGACACCTGGCCAATATCGTTTCACTGTTCTCTTCCCAACAAAAGGGAATGTCAACCACGGTACAATCATGATCTCTGGAATAAAAATCCATTTATTCTACAAAATCAAATCAGCCCTTTTTTTTCTTACATTCCCCCTGTTGGAAGAAAAGTAATCTATAGGAATCCAATTAGAAATGATTAAATTACCATATTCAAAGCAGGAATTCACACATTAAAGTCAAATAAAGTAGGAACAAGGAGGGCTTAAGATGAACAACTTGTTTCCTTCATTTATTGAATATTACATTGCGGAGCTAAGACAAAGAGGCAGAAAACCCTCAACAATTAAACGATATTTATATGACCTTAATGATTTTTCATTTTGGTTACACAAAAAAAGAGCAACAACTGATTCCATCGACTGGAAAACGATTACAAAAGAAGAACTAGAACTTTTTTTTAGTGAGTTAGTAGAAAAAAGAAACTATCATATTCGGACAGTGAGGCGTATTCATAGTGTGCTAAGACAATTGCATCGTTATCAAAAATCACATCACCAAACGGAACTAGCGCCAATTGAGCTGATTGATCCTCCAGAATTAGTAGCCGAAACGTTAGAACCATCAGATTGGATTACCAAAAAGGAAGAACAACAATTATTAAAAACAATGCGGTCGACTGACAGTTTATCGGATCAACAAATAGAAACATTCCCATTTTACAAAGAAAGAAACGAATTTATCGTTCGATTGTTCCTACACTATGGCCTTAGTCTTCATGAAGTCCACGAACTTTCAATGAATAACCTTAAATTTGAACGAAATGAACTTCTGATTTTTGATACCATAGAAACTCGCACCATAAAGCTTAAGGAAGAAGATAAGCAACTTGCTTATACTTATTTCAAGACAATTCCTGAACCTGTACGTCCACGCTATTATAGCAATGATCCTTTTATTGTAGCATTTGATTTTAAACGCAAAACATTTCATTGGTCTTATGACAATGACGAACCAAAAAGAATGTCAATGATCGCAATTCAAAAAATGGTACGAACCGAAGTAAAACGTGCAAGCTTACGAAAAGGAATTAGTGCTCAAACTCTTAGAAACACTTTTATTCTCTCCACACTTATTCGCAAAAATCAAATAGAAAATTTAATTGCAACAATTGGTTACACTACTCCCCTTTCACTTAATCGTTACTTACAAACGGTCGAATCTTTTTCGCAAGAGCAAATCAATGAACTCATTCTAGCGAGAGAACAGTTAACTTACAAAAAAGAAAAAGCGCTCTAATAGAGCGCTTATCTTTATTCACTGTCATCAGATTTTAACTGAACGTTGCGTTGAGGTGCGAAAGTTGAAATAGCGTGCTTATAAACAAGTTGTTGTTTTCCTTCCGTCTCCAAAATGACCGTAAAATTATCAAACCCTTTAATCAAACCACGAATTTGAAAACCATTTGTTAGAAACACCGTTACTGAGATGTTATCTTTACGTAATTGATTTAAAAACTGATCTTGAATATTAATAGGTTGTTTCATCGGGGTGTCCTCCTCTAATTGACTCTCTCTTTATTTCGAGATAAATGGGAATTTTCCTTCTATAAATAAACAAATTTCCTGAAAACTTTCTTCTCTTAGTCCATTAGTAACATCAAACCAAGTTGCGTTTGTCTTGTTACGAAACCATGTTAACTGCCTTTTAGCATATCTTCTTGAATTTTTCTTTAACGTTTCAATTGCATCCTCAAGAGAGTATCGTCCTTCAAAATAGTCGTAGATTTCCTTATAACCAATTGCTTGAACAGACTGACAATCTCGAATTCCTTTGTCATATATAGACCTAACTTCTTCGATCAGTCCTTGTTCCACCATTAAATCCACTCTCATGTTTATTCGTTCATAAAGTTTTGTTCTATCCATCGTTAAGCCAATTATCGCAACATCATATTTGGATTCTCCCTGTTCTTCTATTTGCTGAGATGAAAAGGGCTTTCCAGTTGCTCTCGTCACTTCTAGCGCACGAATAACTCGACGAACATTATTAGGATGGATCAACTGAGCAGCTTTGGGATCTTCTCTTTCTAACATCTTATGTAATTCATCTTTACCAATAGTAAAAGCTAGCTGTTCAAGCTCTTGCCTATAATCTTCGTCTGTAGGCTTAGAGTCAAATTCATAACCTTTAATGATTGAATTCACATACAGCCCTGTTCCACCAACAATAAGCGGAAGCTTCTCTTTTTGATTAATCGCTGTAATTAAAGGCGTACAACGTTCCTTAAAATCAGCAACTGAGAAGGCCTCATTTGGTTCCAAAATGTCAATTAAATGATGTACGACTCCATTCATCTCATCCGGCGTGACCTTAGCTGTTCCTATATCCATTCCTTTATACACTTGCATCGAGTCACCACTAATGACCTCACCTTGATACTTTTTAGCAAGCTTAACACCTAATGCCGTTTTCCCTACCGCCGTTGGACCTGCAATTACAATTAACTTCTCTTTCATCATCTTCTCCCTATTTCCATAAATTCAAACATTTATTCAGGTCTTTTTATCAAGCCATCCATAATGAAAAGAAGCATGTTGCCTCTTAATCACTTCAAAGCCGAACCGTTTAAAACGTTTACTCAAGTAATGATCTTTTAACACGATGCGCTCTTTAGCAACTCGAAGAGCTTCCTTTATTACATGTTCATCAAGATCATCATGACAGGCGAATTGCTTCAAACCTTGAATGCCGCTCGAATCTGAAATATGTGTGTCAAACATCGGATCGAAATAGACTATATCAAAGCTATTACTAGGTTGAGATGCTAAATATGAAAAATGATCTTCATGGATCACTTCAATTCGTTTCATAGCATCTAACATCTCTTTCTGACCTTCTTGCCATGTTTGAAGACCGTGACGGACAAGATTAGCAAGGGCTTGATTGGCTTCAATTCCACGAACAAGCCCTTGTTCTCCCACAGCTAATTGTGCAACGAGACTGTCTGACCCTAGCCCTAGTGTACAGTCTAGAAACGACATCCCTCGTTGCAATTGAGCTGTTTGAACTAATGGATCATAACCTGTCTTTAGAAATTGTTTTACTCGAAACATTGCTGAATTAGGATGGTAAAAGAACGGTTCGCCACCATTAACAGAATGTAAGGTAACCTTATCCCTTCCAACTACTAAAACATCTTCATTATATTCATTTATTAAATCTTGAACAGAGCGATCGTTACGATTAACTAATTGGCCACTTAATACTCGGTTCCAATCCTTAGCTTTCTCCACTAAGACATCTGCATTTTTTCTAACGGTTGTCACAATCATATTCTTCTACCTCAATCATTATAATGCCTTACATAATTCGTTTAAACATTTTCTCAAGTGCATAGGTTGAAAAATGAACAAGGATCGGTCGCCCATGTGGGCAAGTAAATGGATCACTGCTCTTGCGCAATGATTCCAACAAAGCAAACATCTCATCTTGTCGTAAATGACGGTTTGCTTTTATTGCTGCTTTACAAGACATAAGAATGGCTGCTTCTTCTCGCAATTTTGCTATATCAACATTGCGGTATTCCAGCAAGTACTCAATGATCTCTCGAATGGTTTCTTCTTCATGGCCTTTTGGCAGCCACGTGGGATGAGCTCTAACAATATACGCTTGCGTGCCAAAAAGCTCTAGGAACACACCAACGTCATTTAATTTGTCAATATGCTCATTGATAATGGCCACTTCTTGAGAAGTAAACTCAAACGTAATCGGTAATAGAAGTTCTTGAACCTTTGGATCAACTTCAGCTACTTTATCACGAAAATATTCATACTTAATACGTTCCTGAGCCGCATGCTGATCGATTAAATACATTCCTGTCTCATTTTGAGCAATTATATACGTACCATGCATTTGACCAACAGGGTACAATGCTGGAATTCGCTCTACTTCTGATTCAACTTTTATTCCTTGATTGGAACTTACTTCTTGATCAAGTTCAACCTGTTTTTCTACTTGAGGTTGAGCTTCACTTTCGAACTGTGGAAAGCTCGATTGCGTTGTTGAGTGACTTTGTTCCGATTGTTGCTTTTTACCGTTATTGACTTCATCTTTATATACATACTCGATGTTTAGCTCTTTTTCAAAAGGTTGACGTTCCATTTGGTCAATTGATTCTTCCTTTACTTGACCCTCACTCGTATCGGTCGCCCTTTCATTCATATGGTCAAAATCCAATGAAACTTGCTCACTTTTATACCCTTGAAACTCCGTTCTCTTATTCGTATCGGCAGATGGAATTAGGGTTTGTTTTGCAAAAACTTCTTTAATAGATTTTGTTATTAATTGACCAAGTTCTTCTTCCTTACTAAGTCTTACCTCTAATTTCGAAGGGTGTACATTGACATCTATCAGTTTCGGATCCATTTTGATAGATAGAACTGCTAGTGGGTACCGTCCAATTGGCAACAGCGTGTGATAGCCATCTTGGATTGCTCTTGCCAATGCATAATTTCGAATATACCGTCCGTTAACGAATATCGACATGTATTGCCTTGAAGCCCTAGTTAACTCAGGTATAGCCACATATCCACTAATCTCATAATCAAGCGATTTCCCTGAGATTGAGACCGTTTTTTTTGCTGCATTTCTCCCATAAATAGAGGCAATCACTTGCCTGATATCGCCATTACCAGATGTGCGTAACACTTCTTTTCCATGATGATATAATTCAAACGCGACTTCAGGATACGCCATCGCAAGTCGATTAATCATATCACTTACATTCCCCGCTTCGGTATGAACCGTTTTTAAATACTTTAATCTCGCAGGTGTATTGTAAAATAAGTTTGTAACAATGACCTCTGTTCCTTTTCTAGCAGTAGCAGCTTTCTTGCTTATAATTAGGCCGCCTTCTATTTCAATTTCAGTCCCAGGACCGTTTCCAGTACTAGTTTTTAATTTAACATTTGAAACTGAGGCAATACTCGGTAATGCCTCGCCACGAAATCCAAGCGTTGCAATTTGAAAAAGATCTCGATCAGTTCGGATTTTACTTGTTGCATGACGAAAAAAAGCCGTTTCTACATCCTCTTCTGCTATTCCATCTCCATTGTCAACAATCCGAATCGAAGACAATCCACCTTCTTCCATTTCAATTACGATGTGCGTACTATTTGCATCTAATGAATTTTCTACTAGTTCTTTTACAATAGAAGCAGGACGTTCGACGACTTCTCCTGCTGCGATTTTATTAGATAACGCATCATCCAATTTAATAATTTTTGCCATCGAATCCCTCCTTCGTTACAGCGATCATTCCTTTAGTGAACGCTGTAATTCATTAATAAATTGTAGTGCTTCAATCGGCGTCATATTTAATACATCTTTTTTTATCAGTTTCTTGATGACTTTTTCTTCTTGTTTTGCAATAGTTGTATGAACAGTAGATTCCTTGACCGTTGCCGTTGGCTCATGCTCTTCGAAAAAAAGCGAAAGTTGCTGAGGCTTTACGTCTTCTGTCACACTTGATGAGATCGTGACAGCCGTCGGCGTACTCTGTTCAAATTCTGTTAATAACTCCTCTGCTCTTTTCGTTACCTCTGTTGGGAGCTCAGCAAGTTCAGCAACATAAATACCGTAACTTCTGTCGGCTTGTCCATCAACAACTTTATGCAAAAAAACAACACTGCCATTTTCTTCGACTGCAGAAACATGAACATTCTTTAAATCTACTAGGGTTTCATCTAGTTGAGTTAGTTCATGATAATGGGTTGAAAATAAGGTCTTTGCACGTACAGTATCATGAATATATTCGATAATCGCTTGAGCCAATGCCATCCCGTCATAGGTTGATGTTCCGCGCCCAATTTCATCAAGCAAAATTAAGCTTTTCTCAGTTGCTTTCGTTAGGGCATAACGCGTTTCAAGCATTTCAACCATAAATGTACTTTGTCCACTAGCTAGATCATCTGCGGCGCCGATTCTCGTAAACACTTGATCAAAGATTGGTAGTTTTGCAACTGTAGCAGGTACATAACAACCTATTTGAGCCATTACAGCTAATAAAGCAAGTTGACGCATATACGTACTTTTACCAGCCATATTTGGACCTGTTATCAACAACATCTCTCTACCAGTATGCATATGAACATCATTAGCAACATATTGTCCTTTCTCAATTACCGTTTCGACAACAGGATGTCGCCCATCAACAATCTCAATCTTTCGATCATCTGAAAATAGAGGTCTAACATAGTGTCTTTTCTCACTCACTGTTGCAAAACCAGCTAAAACGTCTATCTCACTTATCGCATGTGCTAATGTTTGAATATGTTCCAAATATTGTTTTGCTTCCTCTCGTACAATCACAAATAAATCATACTCGAGGCTCTCCATCTTTTCTTCAGCATTTAAAATTAACGCTTCTTTCTCTTTTAATTCAGGAGTTATGAAGCGTTCTGCATTCGATAACGTTTGTTTACGTTCGTAACGTCCTTCAGGTAGTAGGTGAAGATTCGCTCTTGTCACTTCAATATAGTAGCCAAAGACTTTATTAAAACCAACTTTTAGCGATTTAACTCCCGTTTCCAACTTTTCTCTTTGTTCCAATTCAGCAATCCATTTTTTCCCATTCAAACTTGCATCACGATAGGAATCAAGTTCTTCATGATAACCAGGACGAATCATTCCTCCATCCGTTACCGAAATAGGTGGGTCATCAACTAAACTTTGCTCTAATAAATCAATTAATTGTTCTATTTGATCCTCATTTTTAAACCAACGCTCGACATACTGTGGAGCGATTTTCTCTATAAAGGATTTTAATAGTGGTACTTTTTGTAATGAACGCTTTAATTGAACAAGCTCTCTTGCATTTACACTTCCATACGCAATTCTACCTGCTAACCGTTCTACATCATATACTTGTCTTAATTCATCTCTTAATTCTTCTCTTTCAAAATATGAATCAAGAAACGCAGTGACAAGCACTAAACGCTCTTCAATTGTTTTCTTATTAATTAACGGTCGTTCAATCCAATTCTTTACAAGCCTTCCACCCATAGCAGTAACTGTTTGATCGACAATCGAGAGTAACGAGCCTGCTTTTTTCTTATCTCTTAGTGATTCGGTCAACTCTAAGTTCCGCTTCGTATGAGTATCCATTTTCATAAACGAATCATTTTGATAGAACGTAACTTGCTGTAAGTGTCCTAATGAACGTTTCTGTGTTCGGATTAGATATTGTAGTAGTCTTGAAAAGCTTGTGATCAACTTCTCAGATTGTAAGTCAGCAACTAAATGTTCATACTCTTTAACAAGCTCTGATTCTTCCTCATAAGAAAGAGTGACAGAGCATTTTTTCTCAATTTGTTTTATAAGAGGCTCTTTTATAGAGGAAGAGACAACCAGTTCCTTCGCACCTGAACTCGCAATATCCTGAATCACTTCTTCAATATCATCGATAATAAGTGTTACAGCACATTCTCCTGTTGTTAAGTCAGTTCGTGCCAATCCATAACAATCGTCTTCAAATACCGTTAAAGCAACTAAGTAGTTGTTTTCTTTTTCTTTAATGATGTTTCCATTCATCATCGTTCCAGGGGTTAGCAATTTTACAACTTCTCGCTTCACTACACCCTTTGCGTGCTTCGGATCTTCAACTTGTTCACAAAGAGCAATTTTATAGCCTTTTTCGATTAACCTTGTCATATACTGCTCAGCGGAATGATAGGGAACTCCGCACATTGGAATACGGTCTTCACCTTGACCACGTCCAGTTAATGTAATTTCTAATTCTTGAGCTGCTTTTACAGCATCGTCAAAAAACATCTCATAAAAGTCGCCGAGGCGAAAAAATAAAAAGGCATCCTGATGTTGGGCCTTTATTTCTAAGTATTGTTTCATCATTGGGGTATTCTGTGCCATTGTGATCCTCCACCGTACATATTCAATCAACTCTTATTATATCATAGCTTGTTTAATGATCGCATTAGGGATAAACTCCCTCCTATCGTTTAAGCTTTTCTCCTTAAGCTCACTGCCCTTGATCCAGTAAACAAAAAATAAGCAAGCCTCGAGTGGCTTGCTCATTCGCCTATTTATCAAATTCACTGTGCAAGAAATTTGGATCAAGACGTTCGTACTCTTCATCACTGACATCGTCCGAGTAATCTGACGCAGGAAAATCCTCTAACAATCCATCTGGATTACAAGCTACTGCCACTTTTGTTTCGCCAATGCATTCAACAAGAAATTCACGTTCTACTTGCACATCCACATTTGCTCCATTTTCAGAGATTGTTGCCTCAAGTGTGTTAGGCTGTTGAATTGCTCTTGCAATGACATCCATTTCATCTGAAAGAATGTTTGTGTCTTGCATGGAGAGTGGAATAGCATCTGAATAAGTAACGGTTTGCGTAGCTACGTCTGTTTTCGTATTTTTATTATACGAGAACCAGCAGTTAATGTCATAACTTCCTTGCACTACAACCGTGTCACCCTTCTTTTCGGCGCTGTACTTATGATTAATAATCCAGCAGCCTAGAATGCTTGACGGTCTGTGTGAAGGGCTAATCGTATGTGTTGCTTCAGAAAACTTACGACCTTTTCCACATACCGCTTTTGTAATAATTTCACGATAATTAAAGTTTTGAGACATGAAACAAAACCCTCCTCTTTCTCATATCATATCGAGTTGTCGGTCGCTCGTGTCGGCTTCTCGTGCCTAATTCGCTCCGCCAAATGCTTCACTGTCATCATATGCAGGGCGAATAACCAATGTGCGAAAAAAAGATAGAAGATGATAGCAAAGCGTTATCTGTAACACAATATGATGCAAACTCTTAGTTTAGTACATGAATCATAAAACTTCTGATAAAAGCGTCTATTTTTTTATTCAAGATACACTTGGTACTCTTCAGTACAGCAACGACCAGTACCTTTATACATAGTATGTTTGTCTGTCATGAAAATTCCTTAATCTCAAATCTTTCTAATTATCAAAGTTACTAGATCAAAAAAAGATCTGTTGTAGGAGCTGAAAATCTTTCAGCAAACAACAGATCTTTTCTATGTTTAAACTTTTAACAACCACCATCAAAATATGGATTCTTTGTCGTAGTTCCTTTTAATACATCTCCGCCCATAGAAGTAATAATTTCTTCTGTAACCGTTTTGGAGATTGTATTGGATACCATTTGCAAGAGCTCGTTTACTTCAATTTGGCTTGACTTAAACTCTTGAACAAGTGGAATCGAATCAACTTCATCATGAAGAGCATTGATTTTCGCTTCTACTTCTTTTAAAGCCTCACTTTTCCCATAATGCTGAAGATTGACCGCTTCTTTTTGCAGTTTTTTAATTTGTGCAATCAACTCTTGAACTTTTAAATGCTCATTGATTTGCTTTTCCGCTCTTTTAAAGAAATCGACTTCTTCTGTATCAGCTAACATTTTCGCTAATTCTTTTGCTTTTAATCGAATGTCATCTCTTGTATAAGTTACTGTCATAATCCTTTTACCTCCGCCATCTCTACCATTTCTCCAGTTAGTGACCACGTTTTTGCTTCTGTCACTTTTACGTACACAATCTCACCAATTACCGATTTAGGTGCTTTGAAGTTAACAAGACGATTTGTTCTTGTACGTCCAGCTAACACCTCTGGGTTTTTCTTACTCTCTCCTTCAACTAATACCTCAACCGTTCGATCTTGATAGTCAAGATTCTTCTTTGCTGAAATTTCATTTACAAGAGCATTTAAGCGTGCTAAACGTTCACGCTTTACTTCCATAGGAACATTGTCTTTCATTTTTGCTGCAGGTGTACCTTCACGTGGAGAATAAATATACGTAAACGCACTATCAAACTCAATCTCTCGAACAAGTGATAGCATTTCTTCAAATTGCTCTTCTGTTTCATTTGGGAACCCAACAATTAAATCCGTTGTAAAGGAAGCATTTGGAATCGCCATTTTGATTTTATGAGCAAGCTCTAAATAGGACTCACGTGTATATTTTCTTGCCATTAATTTAAGAATGTCATTGTTTCCATGTTGAACTGGTAAATGAATATGTTCAACTAGATTTCCGCCCTTTGAAAGCACGGAAATGAGATGATCATCGAAGTCTCTTGGGTGACTCGTCGTGAAACGTACGCGTGGAATATCAATCTTGTGGATTTCATCCATAAGGTCTCCAAGACCGTAGTTAAGATCTGTTAAATCTTTTCCATAAGCATTTACATTTTGACCGAGTAGCGTAATTTCTTTATACCCTTGTCTTGCTAAATCACGAACCTCAGCAATAATATCCTCAGGACGACGGCTACGTTCTTTACCGCGTGTGTAAGGCACGATACAGTACGTACAGAACTTATCACATCCGTACATAATATTTACCCATGCCTGCGTTTTTCCTTGACGTGCACGCGGCATATTTTCTACGATATCGCCTTCTTTAGACCAAACTTCTACAACCATCTCTTTACCAAATAATGCATTGCGAAGAAGTTCAGGCAAGCGATGGATATTATGAGTTCCAAAAATCAAATCTATATGCTGATGTTTTTGCATAATGCGGTTTACTACATTTTCTTCTTGGGACATACAGCCACATACACCTATGATAAGTTCAGGACGTTCTAGTTTTAAAGGTTTAAGATGACCAATTTCACCAAATACTTTATTCTCCGCATTTTCACGGATCGCACAAGTATTCAATAAGATTACATCGGCATCATTTGTTTCTTCTGTTGCTTCAAATCCCATCTCAAGTAGCAACCCTGCCATATTTTCCGAGTCATGTGTGTTCATCTGGCAACCATACGTTCTAATTAAGAACTTCTTGCCTGTCCCAATCCCTTTCATTTCTTCAGGAATTAAACTGTCCGGACGTAAAACTTGAATCTCTTCTTTTCCACGACGTTTCCCTTGTTTATAATCGGGTTGTTCATGAATGGCTATTTCACGGCCTTCGATCCGAATTACTTTTTTATTATCTTCTTCTGATATAACTTTTGCATTTGAAAAATCAAAGTACTTGCTATAATCTTTCTTTGATTTTTCTTCCTTTTGATTCTCAAGCTGAGAATCTGATGTATTCCCTAAACGTCCAAGACGTTGATCTTCATTCATCTTTAAAACTCCTTCCATCCAAATCATTCAACCAAAATATAATAAGCTCTATTTCTTCCGAGCGAATTTCAGTGAAGTTTCCTTCATACATTATACGTGGATCTTACAATAAACTCAATGAAACTTGTTTGTCGATCTTAGTAAGTTACACCAAAGCTGTTTGACACACATAAAAAATCGACGCTCTAGTAATGAGCATCGATTTTTTGTTTTACATAAATTCAGCCATAAGTTCATCAAACTTTGCTTCATCTATTTTCAAGTCATGGTGAGCAAGTGGTTTGTCAGAATAATTTTCAATTAACTGTTGATAAGAAGGCTGCTCTGTATTTTGATAAATTAACCCAGTGACAAGACCGTTATGCTCCATTAAAGTTTGCATAGCTTTCATTCGATTGTTAGGATCGTATTCTTCTACATCCTCTAGTTTCGTTATATTTTCTTTAAACCAATCGTACGTGTTCACTTTATTGAAAGTGACACATGGACTATACACATTAATAAGAGAGAATCCTTTATGATTTATTCCTTGCTCAATTAATGACGTTAGCTCCTTTAAGTCTTTAGAGAAGCTTTGCGCAACAAATGTAGCTCCAGCAGTAAGTGCCATTTCCATTACATTTAATGCAGATTCAATTGAACCACCTGGTGTACTTTTAGTTTTAAAGCCCATTTCAGAACGAGGTGATGTTTGTCCTTTTGTTAACCCGTAGATCTGGTTATCCATAACAATGTACGTGACATCAATGTTACGACGGATCGCATGAACTGTATGTCCCATACCAATCGCAAAACCATCACCGTCTCCACCAGATGCAATAACGGTTAAGTCACGATTTGCCATTTTTACCCCTTGAGCAATCGGCAATGCACGACCATGAACACCGTGAAGACCGTAAGAATTAATATAACCGGAAATCCGTCCTGAACAACCAATACCCGAGATCACAGCAAGATCATCCGGCTCAATGCCAACATTTGCTGCTGCACGCTGTATTGCAGCTTGAACAGAGAAATCACCGCAACCAGGACACCAGTTAGGTTTTACTTTATTACGAAAGTCTTTAAATGTTGCCATTTACACCAACTCCTTACTAGCTTCTACTTTTTTCTTGCAAATCTGATGCAACTCACCAGGTAAGAACGGATTTCCATCATATTTTAATACATGTTCAATTTGAACATCGCCTACATTCATCTTAATTATATTAGCTAATTGTGCAGTCGCATTATTTTCAACAACAATTACTTTTTTCGCTTTAGCAATTTGTTGCTTTAATGCATCTGCTGGGAAAGGATGCAATAAACGAATTTGAGCATGATTAACCTTAATACCATCAGCTTCTAGTCTTGGCATTGCCTCTTCAATTGTACCGCGCGTTGAGTTCACTCCAACAACCAAAATATCTGCTTCTTGGTGTTCTGCATGAACATGTAACGGATTCTTAAATGTATTAGGCAAATCAGCTAATTTCCGCAAACGCTTATCCATTTGAGCAATACGGTTTTCTGGACTCTCTGACGGTTTTCCAGTTTCATCATGCTCTACTCCAGTCACATGGTGAATGCCATTTTTCATTCCTGGAATTACACGGTTTGAAACACCAGAATCCGTTACTTCATAACGCTTATAATAAGTACCATCAATTCTCTCTGGCAATTCTTCACCAAGTTTAAGAGCGCCACGACGAATTTCAACTCGATTATAGTCTAACGGTTCTACTGTTTGCTTTCCTAACGATAGAGCTAAATCAGTTACTAGTATAACTGGACATTGGTACTCCTCAGCTAGATTAAAAGCCTCAACTGTATCATAAAAAGCTTCTTCAACCGTACTTGGTGTCATGACAATTTTTGGGATATCGCCATGCGTGCTATAGATCATAGCCATCAAGTCTGATTGTTCTTGCTTTGTCGGTAATCCTGTACTTGGTCCCCACGTTGCGTGTCAAAGATCACAAGGGGTTGCTCTGTCATTCCTGATAAACCAATGGCCTCTGCCATTAAAGATAAACCAGGACCTGCAGAAGCAGTAAATGCACGAACCCCAGCATAGTTTGCACCAATTGCCATTGTACAAGCAGCGATTTCATCCTCTGTTTGAATAACGGTGCCTCCAAATTCAGGAACTCTCTTAATCATATATTCCATAATTTCAGAAGCTGGCGTAATTGGGTAAGCCGCCATGAAACGGCTTCCTGCTGCAATAGCTCCCATTCCAATTGCATCATTTCCAATCATAAACATTCTTTTCTTACCATCTGCTGGTGCTAGTCTTAGCTCTGGTAGATCACCAGCTTCATTACGGAAATACTCTGCTCCAGCACGAATAGCTTCCATATTTTTCTCCACTACAGTGGCGCCTTTTTTCAAAAATAAGTCTTCAACAACATCTTGATAAGTTGATGGGTTAAGACCTAAAATGGCACTCGAAGCACCTACAGCAACCATGTTTTTCATAAGAGATGTACCAAGTTCTGTTGCAATTTCAGTAAATGGTACAACGAACAAACGAGCTTCATAACCTTCTGTAACAACAGGGTTAAATTTAGCATCAGCAATAATCACACCATCTTGACGAAGCTCATGAATATTTACATCAATTGTTTCTTGGTCAAATGCAACAAGTATATTTAAATCGTCTGATATCGAGTTTAACGGTTTCGTGCTAACTCGGATTTTATTATTCGTATGTCCACCCTTAATTCTAGATGAGAAATGACGATATCCGAATAGAAAATAACCTTGGCGATTTAATGCCGAAGCAAAAATCTCACCTGTGCTCTCAATTCCTTCCCCTTGCTGACCCCGACTTTCCATGATAATTGCTCTCTCACTCTCTTCACTCCTCATTTGTCTTTTAGACTATATAGCACGTAATTAAAATTATAGTTATTTTAGCACATTTCCGAGTAGACTACTAGAATTTATTTTAACTTTAATCTAATGTAGGAACTTAAACGTCATTATAATAGTCCCTCTCCTCTAAAAATGCAAGTTATTTTTCCTGTCGCTTCTTCTCTTCAGCCGACTTCTCTCGTTTTCTTAATTAATATTTCACCATTTTATACATTGAATATTTCTCCTTACATGTGACAAACTATCCAAAATAAAACCAGATTTATTTTCTCTCTTCGGCCTAACTATGACATTGACCTTTTAAAAAGAGATCTAGTCATTTGAACGGTCATAATGGTAATAAAACCTCTTTAATCAGACTCTTAAAAGATCAATATCATAGATAACGTTAAAAGGAGAGGTTAACGTGATGAAACATCGAAAGCCTCGGCTTATTAAAAAGAAGAAGACAAAACAAAACAACGAAGACCAATTTCAAACACCGACAGATCAAACAATCGCAAAATTTAAAAATCAAAAAGTAAACCCCGATATACAACAGTCTATTGAATTTCTGCAAAATTTACTCGGTGATAATGATGACATGGTTATGAGACGGTTTCATGTATTTGGCAAACATGACGCCGTTCTCTTTTACTTTGAATATTTCAATAATAAAGAAGATGTACAGGATATACTGAAATCGTTTATGTATCCACCATTGCATCTAGAAAAGGAGAAAGTTTCAAAAATTTACCTAAAAGAAGTATTGCTAAATGAAACTCTATTTCATGCAGATGCTAAGCTCATTGGTGATATATCGACATTGCTCCAAGCACTGATGGAAGGCAATTCAATTGTATTGATCGACGGTTTAAATGAAGCCTTTGTTATCGGTGCCCGTAATGTTGATAAACGCTCGGTAGACAATCCGGACACTGAAAGAGCGATTCGGGGGCCGCGTGAGGGATTTATTGAACCGATATCCTCTAATATTGCTTTACTACGTTATCGTTTGCAAACAACAGATTTCTGTATAAATACAATGAAGGTGGGACGCGTAACGAATACTAAGGTGGCTTTATGCTACGTTAAAGGAATTGCGGACCCCGGGCTTGTACAGGAAGTAAAAGACCGTGTTACTTCCATTGACATTGATACAATTCAAGACTCAGGTTACATTGAACAATTTATTGAAGACAGTCACCTGTCTCCATTTCCACAAATTCAAAATACAGAACGTCCTGACAAAGCAGTTTCGGCAATGCTAGAAGGGAAAGTTGTCCTCCTAGTCGACGGATCACCATTTGCACTCATTGCCCCTGCTGTTTTTGCCCAATTCTTTCAAACGATCGAGGATTATACCGAACGATTTATGATGGGTAGTCTACTGAGATTGCTCCGTGTATTAGCTCTTTCTTTTGCACTCTTTTTTCCATCTTTTTATGTGGCAATCATTGCTTTTAATCCGGAGCTTATACCAACAGATTTTGCGATCGCCGTCGCTAGTGGACGAGCCGGTGTTCCTTTTCCGACTGTGATAGAAGTTTTATTTATGGAAATTGCGATGGAAGTGCTTAGAGAAGCAACAGTACGTCTTCCACAGCAGGTTGGCGGTGCACTGTCGATTGTTGGTGTTTTAGTAATCGGGCAAGCTGCCGTTGAAGCTGGGTTTGTAAATCCAATTACAGTCGTTGTCATTGCTTTAACGACGATTGGTTCGTTTGCTACTCCAGCTTATAATGCCGCAATTGCATTGCGAATGCTACGCTTTCCACTCGTAATACTTTCTGGAATTTTTGGCTTAATTGGGTTAATGTTTGGCTTCATTTTGGTCATGAATCACATTCTTTCTTTAAAATCTTTTGGAGTTCCATATTTAACACCGATTGTTCCAGGAGATTTTCAAGGAATGAAAGATACCATTATTCGAATGCCACTTTGGAAAATGCCTAAACGTCCTGGACAGTTTCATCCGAAAAACCAAGATCGGTTAGGAAAAAATGAAGACATGGAATTCAATCAAGAGCAAAGTAACCCATTAGATTTACAAGCCGGTTATAAAAGGTGGGATAAGACAAATGGAGTATCCAAAAAAGATAACGGCCATTCAAACAGCGATTATCATCGCAAGTAGCATTACAGGTACTGGTTTAATGACCATTGCTAGAGAAGTGACTGAGGAAGTCGATACACTCGCTCCCCTTCTTACAAGCACTGGGATCCTAATTGCGTTTCTACCAATTTGGGTCCTCTCTCATCTAGGAAATAAATACAAAGGCAAAACACTTTTTCAATATAGTGAAGACATTATCGGCAAATGGCCGGCTCGTTTGATTAATACTTTGCTTATTGCTTTTTTTGCTGTAGCTGCAGGTTTTACTGCTCGGGAGTTTGGAGCTGTCGTTAGGACCTCTGTCTTACGGGAAACTCCATTAGAGATAATTGTTGTAGCCATTTTAGTTTTAGTTGCGATTTCTTGCCGCAATAACATTACGACATTTGCTTATATCCATCATTTTTATTTCCCAATTGTCTTTATGCCCGTTCTTATTATTACGATTGCTTCCTTGCAACACTCAAATGTGCTTTACCTTCAACCAGTACTCGGAAACAATCCAACCAACCATATTAAAGCAATATTATTGGTGACAGCGATGTTTCAATT
This sequence comes from Halalkalibacter krulwichiae, assembly GCF_002109385.1. Taxonomy (NCBI): domain Bacteria; kingdom Bacillati; phylum Bacillota; class Bacilli; order Caryophanales; family Bacillaceae; genus Halalkalibacter; species Halalkalibacter krulwichiae. The sequence goes on from NZ_CP020814.1 coordinate 2,598,781, forward strand.
TTCTTTTGTACTTACGGTCATCATGCCAGCAATGAGAGAATCTCGCCAAGCACTCAAGGCAGCTACATGGGGCCTTGCCCTCTCAGCTGGACTTTATCTTATCATTGTCATTGCCACTCTTTCTGTATTTGGATCAGAAGAAATAAAGAACCTTATTTGGCCGACATTGGAACTTACAAGAATAACGACTTTACCAGGAGAGATTCTACAGCGGTTGGACGCTGCTTATTTAGCTGTTTGGGTTACTGCCGTCTATACTTCTTTATTTTCTAGTTATTTCATTATTGTTTATGGTCTAAAGCAAGTTTGTCGTCTGAAAGACCATAAACTATTTTCTTTTTTTATCTTACCAATGGTCTTTTTAATATCTGCTATTCCGCGTAACGTAACAGAAGTGTATAGTTTTGCCGAGTATCTCGCGATCACTGGCCTTTTTTTTACCATTATCTATCCAAGTTTATTACTTGCTATTTTTTTGATAAAAAAAACAATAGGAAAGCAAGATCACGGAAGGAGTACAAGCTCTCATGGCTAAAGCATGTTTTAGTTTCTTACTTCTGCTACTGATCGTTTGCCTAAGTGGTTGCTGGGATTATTCTGATATAGAACGAAGGGCCAATGTGTTAGGTATTTCTTTTGATATAGCTTCAGTAGAGGAAGTAGAAAAAGAGAGTGAAATTACACATGAAAACAAGCAGGATATAACTTTTCCTCACGAAAGTGCTGTTCGTCTTACCGTACAAATCGCAAAACCCGGTAGCCTTCCTTTAGGTAGTGCTGGCGAAGGTGGGGTAACTGGCAAAGATACCGTAAAGGTTATTAAAGTAACAGGCCGAACGATCAGTGATGCTTGGGAAAACCTTGAACAACAAGTATCGCTTCCTCTTTTCATGGGTCATTTGCGTGTTTTAGTCGTAAGTGATGCTTTAGCCAAAGCTGGCTTAGAACGGTTTGGGGATTTTTGGAGACGAAATCCAGAAATAAGAAGGACCGCTTGGATGATTGTAGCAGAAGGAACAGCAGACAAGTATATGGAATTAGAACCCGAATTAGGAAGAATCCCAGCTCTTTATTTAGTTGCCGTTATTGATGAAGCAATTAAAATTGGGAAATTCCCTGAAGAATATATGGGGATTGCATGGACGAAATATGTTAGTTTAGGTCAAGAACCAATATTACCTTTTGTGACAATTAAAGAAAATGGCAATATAGAAATCTCAGGACTTGCTTATTTTAGAGATGGAAAACTTATTGGAACAACTAAAGCACTTGAAATCGGTCGTTATATGGCAATTATGGGAATCAATCCGGGTGGTTATTCTGTCTTACTTCCTTTCAAAGAAGAAGATGCAACAATTATGTTCAAATCGATCAAGCGAAAATCAAGGTTTCGAACGGAGATTGTCAATGGTAAACCAAAAATTCTGATTAATACTCATGTTGATGGAGAAATAGAGGAAGTATTAACAATGGATTTTACATTAACATCTGAATCTATACGTGAAATTGAAGATGCACTCAGCCAAAACGCAAAAGAAAGTTTTATGAATTTAATAGCACAGACACAAAAGAATCAATCAGATATTTTTGGTTTTGGTGAACACTTTCGAGCAAAACATCGGCAATACTGGAATCAACATGTGAAGACAAAAGAAAAATGGGGCGAGATCTATCAAGATTTAGGTGTTGAGTTAAAAGTGACCGCTAGCATTAAACGAATTGGAATGAAAAATAAGTAAAGGAGACTAAAGGAGATGCATCAAGATGGAGTCATTTATCTTTCAATTTTCTTGTTTATCTTTTCTGGTATATTTGCACTTTTTTTTGACAGTGGCATCTACAAACGCGATCAACTTAAAACAGAACAAAAGCTTGTTCGAGTCCTCGGTTGGATTCATATTGCCATCGGAGGAACGATTTTAGTAGGAAATTGGTGCTACAATGCATGGTTCTACTATTTTCTTATCTAACAAACCGCTAAAAGGAGGGATCATATAGATCCCCCTCTTTTAATGGTTCTTGTTGCATGAAACTGAACCTTGACCGTTATCTTGGTTCAACGATTATTTTCATCGCTGTTCGTTCTTCACCCTCAATTTGAATATCTGTAAAGGCTGGGATACAAACGAGGTCAATTCCACTTGGGGCGACAAACCCCTTGCAATCGCAATCGCTTTAATTGATTGATTAAGTGCTCCTGCTCCAATTGCTTGAATTTCTGCTGCTCCTCTTTCACGGATTACTCCGGCTAGTGCACCAGCAACAGAGTTGGGAGTAGACTTTGCTGAAACTTTTAAGACTTCCATTTCTTGTACCTCCTCTGTAAACAATAGTGGGCTGTCTATGATTACGATTGTTCTCATGCGTCAATATATAAGCAAGGAACTCACTAATCGTACAAGATGTTCATCTAATTCATCCTATTTCACAAAGTCTATCCTTATTCCTAAAAACAGAAATTTAATCTAATATTATGCATAAAAAGGATGATCTTCGTTAATTAGAATTCTTTTAATCGAAGTTGCTTGTCCTGTTTTAGGATTTAAATCAATTACAACAGCACTTAATTGCTCTCGCCCCTCAGCTACATTAAATCGGACAGGTAAACTTGTAAGAAAACGATGCAGGACCGCTTCCTTCTCCACTCCAAGAATCCCATCATAAGGTCCCGTCATTCCAACATCTGTTAAGTAAGCCGTACCTTGTGGAAGAATACGCTCATCAGCTGTTTGTACATGTGTATGAGTTCCTACAACAGCTGACACTCTTCCATCCAAATACCAGCCCATAGCTTGTTTTTCACTAGTAGCCTCAGCATGAAAGTCAACAAAAATAAACGGTGTCCGTCCATTCAATTCCTCTAATATCTCATCCACTTTTTGAAAGGGACAATCAATTGCTGGTAGAAAAGTTCTTCCCATTAAATTAATTACAGCTATTTCAATTTGATTATATTTGAATAATGTATAGCCTTTTCCTGGCACTCCGGCAGGATAATTAGCTGGTCGGATCAATGCCTTTGCTTGATCAATAAATTCAAAGATTTCTCTATTATCCCAGCTATGATTACCTAATGTGACAATTTGAGCACCTGCATCTAAAAACCCCTTATAAATCTTCTCAGTAATTCCTTTTCCCGATGCTGCATTCTCTCCATTAATGACTGTAATAGTCGGTTTATATTGCTGTTTAAGCTTCATTGTATATTCTTTCACCATTTTGCGTCCAGGAGATCCAACAACATCCCCAATAAATAAAATTCTCATATAAACTCCTTTACTCTCTAACATCTATATCCTAATATACTTTTTCAAAGTATCATTTGGCTACTAGAAAACGGCTCTACTTACTCCTTCTTAGGATGCCAAAATCCTTAAAAAAAATAAAGTGACGAATATCGCCACTTTATTTTGCATACTCAACTGCTCTTGTTTCTCGAATAACGGTAACACGAATGTGACCAGGATAATCGAGTTCTTCTTCAATTCGTTTCGTAATATCTCGAGCTAGCTTGTGAGCTAGTGCATCATCGACGACATCAGGTCGAACCATAATTCTCACTTCACGACCAGCTTGTATAGCATAAGTCTTTTCAACGCCATCGAAGGACTCTGAAATTTCTTCCAGTTTTTCTAAACGACGAATATATGTCTCAAGCGTTTCTCTTCTTGCTCCTGGTCTTGCTGCTGAAAGCGCATCGGCTGCAGCCACGAGCGTTGCTATTATAGAAGTTGACTCTGTATCACCGTGGTGAGAAGCAATTGCATTAATCACAACTGGATGTTCTTTATACTTCGTTGCTAACTCTACTCCGATCTCAACATGACTTCCTTCCACTTCGTGGTCAATGGCTTTACCAATATCATGAAGAAGTCCGGCTCTTTTAGCAAGCTTAACATCTTCTCCTAATTCAGAAGCCATTAGCCCAGCTAAGTGAGCAACTTCCATCGAATGCTTTAACACATTTTGACCATAACTTGTTCTAAATTTAAGACGACCAAGAATTTTAATTAAATCAGGATGCAATCCATGAATTCCCATTTCAAAAGTCGTTTGTTCGCCGTATTCTCTAATCGCTTCATCGACTTCTCGACGCGATTTATCAACCATTTCTTCAATACGAGCAGGATGTATTCTTCCATCTTGAACAAGTTTTTCTAATGCTGTACGAGCAATTTCACGACGAATTGGATCAAAGCCAGATAAAATAACTGCTTCAGGCGTATCGTCAATAATTAGATCAATCCCTGTTAATGTCTCTAAAGCACGAATGTTTCGACCTTCACGACCGATGATTCTACCTTTCATTTCATCATTAGGCAATGTAACAACCGACACGGTTGTTTCTGCAACATGATCGGCAGAACAACGTTGGATGGCAAGAGACAATACTTCTTTCGCCTTCTTATCAGCTTCTTCTTTCGCTTGTGCCATTCGTTCCTTGACGACAAGAGCCGTTTCATGAGCAAGCTCTTGTTCTACTTCACTTCGAATGGTTTCACGAGCTTCTTCGCGAGAAAATCCAGAAATTCGTTCAAGCTCAGCTTGCTGCTTGTTCAAGATTTCCTCCACTTTGCTATCCATCTCTTCAATTTGTCGTTGTTTTTTGGTGAGAGATTCCTCCCTTTTATCCAAAGATTCTTCTTTCTTATCTAAGGTTTCACTCTTCCGGTCAAGAATCTCTTCTTTTTGAACCAAACGATTCTCTTGTTTTTGAATCTCATTTCTACGTTCACGAACTTCACGCTCCGCTTCCGTACGAATCTTATGTGCTTCATCCTTCATTTCGAGGACAGCTTCCTTTTTACTCGCTTCCGCTTCACGCTTAGCATCATCCACAATTTGTTTTGCTGCATGTTCCGCACTAGAAATTTTCGCTTCTGCAATGGATCTTCTAACAAGATATCCAACAACTGCACCAATACCTGCAGAGACAACAAGCAAAATGGAGATGATTATAATATCCATACTCTTTCACCTCCCCTTGCTATCTAATTGTTGGTTTTCATTCTGTCATACTTCATCAGTTATAAAAAAACAAACGCATATTACATTTGATCGCGGAAAAAATAAATATGACATAAAACTTCACCGCATTCCACTTAATTTTAAAGCTCGTTTTTATGAATGTCAAGTGTTGTCAATTTTAGCAACTTCGCTTATCCCATCTCTTATCGAAACTTCATAAGCAAGGTCCCCTGATTGAGCTAAATGATAATTATGCGTAATCATAATAATTTGCCGGTTAAACATTGTGCTTAGAGATTTTAGAAATTCATATAAATATAGAACATAATCCCCAGAAACATGCTTCCCTGGCTCATCCAATAACAACGGACCTTCTCGTCTTGGCTGAACCGTTTCTATTAATGCAACGCGAAGAGCAAGCGTTACTATATCAACGACTCCGCCCCCTCTAGAATCTTGTGGTCTAGTTTTTATTTTTACCCCTTCATACTCTGATATTACATAAAATTCAGCCACAGCCTTATTCCCATGTTCCTCTAATTCGATTTGAAAAGCAAACAAAGGACCAAAGACATACTGCAGCGCATTTGTTACTAATGTTTCTATTTGTTGCTTAGCCTGTTCTCTAGCGTACTCTGCAGATTGTTGCAACAGCACTCTTGCTTTTTCATATGTATCTATCGTTTCAAAATATGAATCAAGCTCTTTCAGTTTCTCTGCAATCTGTTCTTCTAATAAAACTCTTTTTGCATCAAGTCTCATCCACTGATTTTGTGCTTTTTTATATCGTTTTTCAAGTTCCTTCAGTTGATTTGCAACATTAGTCATTGCTTATCAATTCCTTAGGAATCAACTCCCATGTTTCCTTCAAAGAACGTTCAATTTCAATTTCTAACTTTTGAATTTCTTGATTTAGATCTTCAGGTTTTACTCCAAGTTCTTCTAATTCAATTAGTAGACGTGCTTTTTGATTTTCTAATTCTTCTAATTTGGCTTCAGCCCGGTAACGCATATCTCGTGCTTTATCAATTGCTTTTTTTATTTGGGCTAATTGCTGTTCCACTGTCATTATGTTCACCTCTATTTTAGATTTTCGTGACGGCAAATGGATTGACCGCACGTTGGACACGTTCCTGCTTTTAACAACTGTTGTTGTAACTCTTGTTCTCTCCATTCCAATTCTTGTGCTTGTTGCGCCATATATCGGTTTCCTTCTTGAATTCTCTTTTGATAATCCCTAAAACTATTTTCAAGTTGCTTTATACGTTCCAGCCGCTCTGCTTGCTTAACGATCTTTTTATGTTTGCTCTCGAGCTGTTCTTCATTTGGTAGTTTATTAAAAATGTGATTAATTTGGTTATCTTGCTTCTCGATTTGTAAAAGCGAACGTTGAACATTCACTAATTGCTTCTGCCTTGATCGTTTCTCTGGTACTGCATGAAGCTGATCAAGATTAATAGATGTTAAAAAATCAGATTGCTTTAAATGTTTACTTTCTTGGTTCATCAAATTAGTCATTTGATTTAATTGCTTGTCAATGGCTTCCAATAGCTTTAATCGCTGTAGCGCTTCCCCTATTAAACGATATTTTGTATTTGCAGTGTCATTTTGCTCTGTTTTTGCTATCCACTTCTGGCAAACTTCACTATCCTTTTCGAGCTCATTTTTTCTAGTAAGCTTGTCCTTAAACGTAGTATAACGTTGAATCATTCTTTCAAGCTCATAAACTCGCTCCTGCCACAATGACATATTTTGTACAAGTTGTATTCGATCCATAGCCAACTCTTCTTCTTTTCTTACCTCTTGCCATTGTTGTTGTATTCGTTCAAGCCTCTCCTTTTTACTAATCACCGCTCCAAGCTTTTCAATGTTTTGTTCTGAAGTGACAAGACTGCTTTTTAATTGATCTAAATGTTCATATTCTTTTAGTTCTTCCTTTAACTTGTCGATGACAACTTGCTCTTGTTTCATTCTTAAATTGAGCTGTGAAAGGTCTTTCGTTGTATCACGAATGGCCATATCAAGGAAATGAGCTCCACTAATCCGCCCCAATGTCTTGGCTCTAATCGAACTCGTTTGCTCTAATAAAAAGGGACCGTCTAATTGTTGCGAGAGATGGATCATAATCTCATTATCCTGATCAATTTTTAAATGACCCATCCCATGAGCTTGCAACACTTCATCTGGAACATGGATCCCAAAGCCTTCAAGAACAAGCTCCTCTTGATCGGGTTTACGAATCGTATAACGATTTTTAGAACTCGTTCTTTCTCTTATAATGACGGTATCGTTCTCAAATAGAACCGTAACTCTTACAAAATCTCCGGAGACACGAATGAAATCCGTACCACGAGGCTGATTAAATAAGGCCCAGCGAATTCCTCGAAGAATTGCGGTTTTTCCACTATCAGACTGTCCTACAATCACGTTTAACCCTTGATTAAACTCAATATACGTATCAAGATGTGATTGGAAATTTTCTAATCTTACTGCTTTTATATTATGCATAATCCTCTTCTTTCCACACCTCCTCAATAACCGTCATTCTGCGAAGTGCCTCTTGCTTTACTTTCTCTTCAACATTTTTTAATGAGGCAATTTCTAATATAATATCACTCATATTAAGTGATTGAAATTTGGATGCCTCTTTTACTTGCTGAACAAAACTATGAAGTTTTTCTTCTTGATGTACAGCCTTTTCCAAAAATGTTCGGTCAAGAACTTCTTCACCAGTTCGTGCACTTTTGATCGTTACTTCCTTTAGAGAGATATTGCGATCCACAATTTCACCAATAATTACCTTAGGCATTCTACTGATCTCAGACCAGTGATTATTCACACGCGCTAGAGCACCTGGATTGCAAATGAATTTTCCATTTCGCTCCTTAATTCCAAAGCCACCATGGAAATGACCTGTAAATAAAATATCTGCCGGCGTGCCCCATATATGATCAATTATCGTATGAGGTACTCCTTCAGGCAATGCTTTCTCAACAAGCATACTATGAACCATATGTATCATAAAATCCGCTTCAGTTACATTTGCTGGGTAATAGTCTAATTTCGGATCTCGTTGGTCTAGATCGTAGTGATATGGTTGTCCAGATATTTGCACTTTAATGTTATCTTTCTCAAATAAGATCGGATTGTTTTGATCGATAACTTGCATAACCCCAAACGAATCCATTAACCCAAGCATCGTTCTAGAAATGGTGTCCGGATTATGTCCAAACGTGTCATGATTACCTGCTACAACATAAATTGGCATTTCAGCTTTCATAAATATTTTAGCAAATTGTCCTACTACGTTCGGTGATAAATCTGGTCGATCAAATACATCGCCACCATGAAGAATCATATCCACATTTTCATAATTAGCTAATGTAATTACTTCTTCCAACTTTTCCTTCAATGTATCTGTATAAACATCTAGGCGATTTTTCGGTGTCGTTCCGCGAATATGAGTATCCGTCACATATAAGAATTTCATCTCAACTCGCTCCTTTATTTATGTCATTTTCTTTTAAAACTTTAACCTTACTTCTACTATAAACTTTCCCACACCTTTAGAAAAGGAAATAAGCACCTCTAAAAAGGTGCTTATTCTATGCATGTATATTCTTAACCAAATACGTACTAGAGATTTATTTTAAATCGAAAGGAACTTCTTCAAATTCCTCATCAGTAGCTGCTGGCACTTCAATTTCACCATTAAGACCGTAATGATCACGAACTAATGTTTCAACCTCATTCAAAATTTCCGCATTTTCTCTCAAGAATTGTTTTGAATTTTCACGTCCTTGTCCTAGACGCTCTTCATTAAATGAGTACCAAGCACCACTCTTTTGCACGATATCAAGCTCAGAAGCTATATCTAATACGGAACCTTCACGTGAAATACCTTCTCCGTACATAATATCAACTTCCGCTACTTTAAATGGTGGAGCTACCTTATTTTTCACAACTTTAATTTTCGTTTTGTTACCAACCATATCGTTTCCTTGCTTTAATGTTTCAGCACGACGAACTTCAAGACGCACTGAAGAATAAAACTTTAGTGCACGTCCGCCTGGAGTTGTTTCAGGATTTCCAAACATAACTCCAACTTTTTCACGAATTTGGTTAATAAAGATTGCAATTGTTTTAGATTTGTTAATCGCACCAGATAATTTACGAAGTGCCTGAGACATTAAACGAGCTTGTAAGCCGACATGACTATCTCCCATGTCCCCTTCAATTTCCGCCTTTGGAACAAGTGCTGCAACACTATCAATAACTAGAATATCAATCGCACCACTTCTAACAAGAGCTTCAGCAATTTCTAATGCTTGTTCACCAGTGTCTGGTTGAGAAAGTAAAAGCTCATCAATATTTACACCTAACTTTTGTGCATAGACTGGATCAAGAGCATGTTCTGCATCAATAAATGCAGCTTGCCCTCCCTGGCGTTGAACTTCAGCAATTGCATGAAGAGTTACAGTTGTTTTACCTGAGGATTCCGGTCCATATACCTCAATAATTCTGCCTTTTGGATATCCGCCAACCCCAAGCGCGATATCTAATGCTAGAGCACCACTAGAAACTGTTGATACTCTTTGCTCCGCTTGTTCTCCAAGCTTCATAATCGATCCTTTACCAAATTGTTTTTCAATTTGACGCAAGGCCATATCAAGGGCCGCTTTACGATCACTCATTTAAATCTCTCCTCTATAATAAATAATATATATATAAAATTGGAAAAGCGAATCTATGTTTCGTTCTACTCTATCATACCTGTTTTCTTCGCTTTTGCCAATAGTTTTTACGAACATTTATTCGGTAAAATAGTTAGAGAATAGTTGGAAAAGAAGAATGAAAGTAAGGAGAGGATTTGTCTCAAAAGATCGTAATATCTTTTGAGACAACCTCGAGAGGAAAGAATCCAGGGGGTGGATCCTTGATACGCTAATTTTATTAGCTACGGCTTGGAGTTGTCCGGCGTTCGCGCATTGGTGGTCGCTCACGCTTCGGACGAGGTTTTGCAGGTTCTAAATTCACTCTAGCTCCGTTAATTCGAGAATAACGAAGTGCTTCATATACAAACGGCGCTGCTTCTTCTGGAACTTCGACAAAGGTAAAATTTTCAAAAATATCTATCTTGCCAATCGTCTTACCAGGAATGCCAACAAGTTCAGAGATCGATTCAATTAAGATTTTCGGTGTCATATTAACATTTCTTCCAACGTTTATAAAGAATCGAACCTTTCCTTTCGCAGCACCTGTGTCACCAAAATTATACCCAGATTCTTCAGTTGTAGTCGATGGTGAAAAGTTCATTTTCAAAAGGGCTGAAACGACAGCTCGAGCATCATATTCTTCTAATACTTCTTCGACAAGCGGGGCAAACAATTCTATTTCTTTTCCACCGCCCGTGATCGCATCTGAGATTAACTTTTTCCAGGAGCCTTGTTGCTTTACAACCACTTCTTCAATAGTAGGAACATCTTGTGATGGAATACTCATTTTAATTTCTTGTTCGATAGAACGCAAGTGTTTCATCTCACGTGGTGTCACTAAAGTTAAAGCCAAACCTTTTCTACCTGCTCGTCCCGTTCGACCAATTCGATGTACATAACTCTCAGGGTCTTGAGGGATATCGTAGTTTATCACATGTGTCACATTATCAACATCAATGCCTCGCGCTGCTACATCTGTAGCAATGAGAAATTCTATTGAAGAATCACGGAATTTCTTCATGACAGCATCTCGTTGTGATTGAGTTAAATCACCGTGCAAACCATCGGCGAGATATCCTCTTGCTTGAAGAGCTTCTGCAAGCTCAGCTACTCCTTTTTTCGTTCGACAGAACAAAATTCCAAGTTCAATGTCTTCACTATCGATGATACGGCATAATGACTCAATTTTATTCCGTTCTAGAACTTTATAATACATTTGATCGATTAATGGTGCTGTTACTTCACCTTTATTAATTGTTACTGTTTTAGGAGTCGACATATATTTATGCGACAGTTTCTTTATTGCAGGGGGCATTGTTGCTGAGAATAAAAGCGTTTGTCTCTCTGTATTCACTTGGCGAAGGATCGCTTCGATATCATCAACAAACCCCATATCAAGCATTTCATCAGCTTCATCTAGAACAATTGTATGCACACGATCTAACTTTAACGTTTGACGGCGTAAGTGATCAAGGATTCTTCCAGGTGTTCCAATTACAACTTGTACCCCTTGCTTTAAAGCACGAATTTGATGACTAATTGATTGTCCACCATATATAGGTAGTGTTCGAATTGGTTTATGAATAGATAATTTTTGTAATTCACCAGATACTTGAATAGCAAGTTCTCTCGTTGGCGTTAAAATGAGGGCTTGAACATAGCGATCAGAAGTAACTTTGTCAACAACGGGTATACCAAATGCCGCCGTTTTCCCTGTTCCTGTCTGTGCTTGGCCGATTACATCTCCCCCTTCCAAGATGACTGGAATTGCTTTTTCTTGAATGGGGGATGGTTCCTCAAAACCCATATCCTTAATTGCCTTCTTAATTGAATCTGAGATATTAAAATCATTAAAATACGTTGTCATTCTGCTTTATTCCACCTTTTCAATTCGTTCAATAAATAAAAACATCCATATTTAATGGCACGATCTCGAATAGCTTCTCGTCCACCAGCTAAATTTAATTCATAAGATAGCGGTTCTTTTGTTAATCCAGCAATTCCAATAAAGACAGTACCAGGTTCTTTTTCTTCTTGACGAGCCGGGCCCGCTACACCCGTGAAGCTAATGGCAATCTCTGCACGATATTGATCTTTCGCACAACGTGCCATCTCTTTAGCACACTGTGAACTAATAACTCCAAACTTGTTAATAATATCTCCTTGCACTCCCAATACTTTCTCTTTCACATCTGTTGCATAGGAGACAACTCCCCCTCTAAAGACAGAGGATGAACCTGCAAAAGAAGTCAACATTCCAGAAAATTTCCCGCCTGTTAAGCTCTCTGCAGAAGCAATCGTAACCTGTTTCTGTTGCAATTGGATAAAGAGCTGTTCTATTAATGATGTATCACCATATCCATATAGGTAATCTCCAACACGGTTTGTAATAAGTGCTTCAGTTTCATCCAACAGTCTTTGTTGCTCTTTTTCATCAGCATGTTTAACGGTTAGTCTTAAAGTAACCTCACCCTCACTAGCCAAAGGCGCGATTGTCGGGTTTGTTTGCCCCTCAATTATATCTAATAAATCCGTCTCAAGTTGCGATTCACCGATATCAAAGAAACGAAGTACTCTTGATGTAATCGATTCGCGACTACCTACTTGTGCAGTAATATAAGGAAGCAATTCATTGGTAAACATCGGCTTCATCTCTTTCGGTGGGCCCGGTAATAAAACAAATAGGACTCCTTCAAAAGTGACTACCATCCCCGGAGCCATCCCAAAATGGTTCATTAGTACATGGCTACCTTCTATTACGAGTGCTTGCTTTCGGTTATTATCAGACATCGGTCGATTACGCTTCTTAAAAAATTCTTCAATATTATGTAAAGATTGTTCATGATGTACTAAAGGTTTTCCTACGAAACGAGCTACCGACTCCTTTGTGAGATCATCTTTAGTTGGTCCTAAACCACCGGTTAAAATAATAAGGTCAGATCTTTTTTTCGCTTGTATTAATGCTTCTGTTAACCTTGTGTCATTATCTCCTACAGTAGTTTGATGAAAAACATTCACTCCTAAAATGGCTAATTCTTGTGAGAGGTATGCTGCATTCGTGTTGACAATTTGTCCTAGTAACAATTCAGAACCTACAGATATAATTTCAGCATTCATTGCATCTACCGCCTGTTATTTTGATTTAAGAAGAATATGTTGATTTTTTTGAAAGTAGTCAACTCCTGACACAATTGTTAAAAAGGTAGCAACCCAAATTGCAATCATGTCAAACGGTAATGAAATCGCTTGAAACGGCCAGTTATGTAACATCAATGCAGATATTGCCACGATTTGAGAAACCGTTTTGAGCTTCCCTAAATTACTTGCAGCAATTACGTCACCATCTGCCGCTGCAACTAATCGAATACCTGTAACAGCAAACTCTCGACTTATAATAATAATTGCTATCCATGCGGGAAGAAGTTGGAGCTCAACTAGTGCAATTAATGCAGCTGTAATCAATAGCTTATCAGCAAGCGGGTCTAAGAACTTACCTAAGTTTGTCACAAGCTGATATTTTCTCGCATAGTAGCCATCTAAAAAGTCTGTTACAGCAGCTATGATAAAGATAATAGCTCCAATCAGATGAGCAATTGGAATCATTGTCCCTATAAAGTTAACTTCACCAAAAGAAAATGGTACTAATAAAAAAATCATAAAAATTGGAATAAGAAAAATACGAGAGATCGTTATTTTATTCGGTAAATTCAACAAAATTCCCTTCCTTCATAAACAATGATTGCTTCAACTTTCATTGTATCATAATTAACACGATTGATAAATTCAACCATTTTTCTCTTTCATCAAAAAAAGACTCTACTCCTCACAAAAGATTGATTTCCTGCCCTATTGACGGCAAGTCATTTTTTCTTTTGCGAGGAAATTTGAGTCCTTATTCTGAATCTCCATCTAAAATTTCAATATCGATTTTTTGATGCGTTCGGTCTAACGGGAAGTCAACTTGCTCCCCATTTATATAAAAATCTACATTTTGTGACGCACCGAAGTTGAATAAAACTCGTTCCTCTGCCTCAAAGTCGAACGTTAATTCATCCCCTTTTGTTGGCGTGCCGCTATAAAAAGTTTTTCCAAGCTCATTTTTTATATCAACATAGGAACTTCCATTAAATTCAATTAAAACATCTGATAAGCGTCCATTTTCAAGGTCAAAGAATGATGTATTGCCTTCACTCTTTATGAAATTCAGAGTGAATTCAGGTTCTGGTTCTACCTCTTCTTCGATTTCTTCCTCTTCAACTGTTTCAACTTCTTCAACAGGTTCCGATTCTTCAGTTGCTCCTGATGCTTCTTCGTCATTACCAACATCATCTGAAAACTCAGCATCTAAATTTTCACTGTCGTCGGGTGCGATCGCATCACCTTCACTTGCCCCATTTCCTTGAGCAAAGATCCAAATGCCAACAACTAGAACCACAATAAAAGCAATGGCAGCAAGGGCTGGGAAAATCGACCCTTTCTTTGTTCGTTTTCTTGGACTAACTGATTTGGAACGTTCAGCCCTCGATGGAAGTGTAACAGCCTCTCGTTGTGGGTTTGGGAGCTCATTTTTATATTGATCAAATAGAGGCTCCGGATCAAGACCAACTGCTTCTGCATACGATTTAACAAATGCCCTCGCATAAAAGAGACCCGGTAACGTATCAAACCGTCCCTCTTCAATCGCAACCAAATATCTTTTTTGTATTTTCGTCGTTTGTTGAAGGTCATCTAATGAAATATTTTTCTGTTCTCTAGCCTCTTTTAAAAACTGACCTAATTCTGACAATCCTAACACCTACCTACACGTTAACTTATGTCGAAAGAAGAAAAACCTGATTCCACAACTTCGTATGTAATCTCTTCCCCATCATCATTTCGCAATTCAATTATGCAATCAAAATCATCCAATTCATATTCTGTTTCACGGACAAAAATATCAGGATGTTCGACGACTTTAACGGCTGGGAGTCTCATAACGTCACTAACAAGCATACGGTGCTTCTCCGTTGATCTCATCGTCGTCACAATTCCATCGATAATAAAGATGTGGTCCTCACTCATTTCATCCTCTGCTAAGGTGCTTCTTACAGTTTGTCTTAGTAAAGTTGATGAAATAAATGACCATCTTTTATTTGCACAAACGCTGGCTGCAACAATCGACTCTGTTTTACCTACACGTGGCATTCCACGTATCCCAACTAAAAAATGACCATCACGCTTAAACTGTTCAGCCATAAAGTCTACTAACAAGCCTAATTCCGCGCGAACAAAACGGAAGGTCTTCTTATCATCAGCATCTCTTTCAATATATCTTCCATGTCTAATAGCTAAGCGATCACGCAATCTCGGTTCTCTCACTTTAATAACACTTATATCCTCAATTGTCTCTAAGATGGCTCGAAATCGTGCCACTTGATCATCACTTGAACTTCTAATTAACATACCACGTCTCATATTCTCAACACCGTTAATCGTAACAATGTTTATCGATAACATACCAAGGAGAGATGAAATATCTCCAAGTAAACCCGGCCTATTTTTATGAATTTGATACTCTAAATACCATTCTTTCAAGCTCATTTCCCTCACCCTTTGTATGTATTCAACTTACATGATAATTGATTTTGATTATAAATGAAAGAACTTTGTCGGAAATTATTACATGTTGACAAAAATATATACCTCATTGTAGGAAAAATGGCATTAGTATCAGTTTGCTTTATTTAGTTTATATTATGTATAAAAGAACGCCGCGGTTGCGGCGTTCTTTTATGATACTGCTTTTAACCTTCGCTTTGTACAAGCTTTACCATCATATTAGCAATTGCATGCTGCTCTTGCTCATCTGCTACTCTCCATAACTCAGCTAAAACACGCTCTTGTTCATTTTTAGGCTCAACTTGCTGCGCCAAGTACTCACCAACTTGATAAGCTACATCCGACACAACGTTTTGGCTCATACCTTCTTGTTGAGCTTGATTTAAACGATCACCTAAGAAATCTTTCCATTGTTCCCAATTGTCAAGTACAGACATATTAGAACCTCCCTTGATAATGTACTACAACCTTATTTTTTCTATTAGGAGGAATCTTATTCATGGAATAAAAAGATCTTTTTAACAATACCAAGCTCCATTAACCGACAACACTTGTCCATTTATGTAATTTGATCGATCTGATACAAGAAATGAAACAGCATGAGCTATATCAATTGGAGTTCCTATTTGATTAGCTGGTATTTCTTCTTTTAACTCATCAACGTCATCATGGACTAACATATTCGTATCAATTGCACCAGGTGCTATTCCGTTTACTTGAATCTGACTTGGTGCTACCTCTTTTGCCAACCCTTTTATAAAAGAATTCACTCCTCCTTTTGCAGCCGAATACATAACTTCACATGATGCACCCGTTAAACCCCAAATGGACGAGATAAGCACAATTTTCCCTTTTTTCTTCTTGAGCATCGCCGGTAAAAGCGAGCGCGTAATCTTCATAGGGTTAATTAAATGAATATTCATCATTTCGTTAATCTGTTCATTTGTTACATCCGTAAATAAGCCAAAATGTGATATACCTGCATTATGTATAATACTTTGAAAGGCAACCCCAGTGGGCAATTGTTTTAGCAATTGACTTTCTCCATTATCTTTTGTTAGATCTGCTTCTATTAAGGTCACTGTTGCTCCCATTTCCCTACATTCATTAGCTACTGATTGCGCAGCTTGTTTATTTTG
Organism: Halalkalibacter krulwichiae; assembly: GCF_002109385.1. NCBI lineage: Bacteria > Bacillati > Bacillota > Bacilli > Caryophanales > Bacillaceae > Halalkalibacter > Halalkalibacter krulwichiae. The sequence goes on from NZ_CP020814.1 coordinate 2,615,201, forward strand.
ACTGTAATGCAAAAAAAGAGAGCAAGTGGGAGATGCCAGCTCTCTTGCAATAGCTGACCCTATTCCCCCTGATGCTCCTGTAATCAAAATTGATTCCATTTATTCTTCAAACCCTTCTGCCTTTACTTGGCAAACGGTGAAGCGATTAAACTGAAAATGATCTTCTAGCGTTTCTTGTAACTGTTCTGCCGTTAAACTCTCTAGCATAGAAACAACATCAAATAAGTTCATATCATTAAATTGATATCGAGTAAATTGATTAGCAATATACTCTGGTGAATTTAAGGACCGCAAAAATGACCCAATCTTTTTCTTGATTGCTCGATTAACTTGATCATCTGTTAATTTTGATTGCTTAAATGTCTCAACCATTTCTTTTATGCGGCTTGACAACTTATCAGGATACATTGTATCTCCACCAATAATAGTGAATCCAAACCCAGCTTCAGCAGAATAATCAAATGAAAACGAATCATCTATTAATCCTTCTTCAAATAACGCTTGATAATTGTCCGAACTTTGTCCGAACATTAGGTCCAATAGAATATTTAATGAAAGCTCTCTCTTTAATAGATCATCACCTTGCCTAATTGCTCCTTTTTCTTTAAAACCCATTAGACATTTGGGCGTTTGAACAGGCATTGTAATGATATGCTTTTCTTTCGCAACTGTGTCAGGCTCCTCATCAAAGAAACGTTTGATCTCTTCGGGCTTTGCAAAAGTCTTATTAGATTGATTTTCTTTAACTTGGTTCATTATTGTCTCAGGATCAACAGGACCAATGACAAATAAAAGCATATTCGCTGGATGGTAAAATGTTTCATAACAAGTATATAATAAATCTTTTGTAATATTGGCTATAGAATCAATTGTTCCAGCAATATCAATTTTTACTGGATGATGATGAAACATATTTTCAATTACACCAAAATATGCTCTCCAATCCGGATTATCATCATACATTGTAATTTCTTGATTAATTATACCTTTTTCTTTTTCAACATTCTCATCAGTGAAGTACGCATGTTGAACAAAGTTCAATAAAGTGTCTAAATTCTTCTCGACATTCGTTGTACTAGAAAATAAATAAGCTGTTCTCGTAAAACTAGTAAAAGCGTTCGCAGAAGCCCCTTGTTTACTGAAGTCTTGAAAGACATCACCATCTTCTTCTTCAAACATTTTATGTTCTAGGAAGTGAGCAATTCCATCAGGTACTTCAATTGCTTCACCTTGGCCAAGCGGAGTGAACTTTTGATCAATTGAACCGTATTTTGTCGTAAAAGTAGCAAAGGTTTTATTAAAACCTTCTTTCGGAAGAATGTAAACGTCTAATCCATTGTCTAATTTTTCATGATAAAGTATTTCTTCTACTTGTTGGAACTGAACCGGTTTCATTTGTTCGCCTCCTTACCTGTTAAGAAATAAATTGTATCCAAACGAACTTTCTGGGCTACCTTAACGATATCATCTTTCGTCACCGTATCAATTTCCTCGAGCCATTGTTCGATTGAGCGCTTTTTACCGCTAACAACTTGATGATAAGAAAGTTCAACTAATCCTCTTGCGACATCAGCCGTTTCTAGAATTTGGTTTTTCAGCATCGCCTTTGTCTGTTCAACTTCCGCATCTGTAAAATCACCTTTTTTCATTGCATCGAATTGCTCTTTAATAATTTCCACTGCGCGTTCATACTTGCTAAATTCAATTCCTGACATAACCATCATAATACCTTTATGGCTTTCAAATCTTGAAGCGGCGTAGTATGCTAAGCTTTCTTTTTCGCGGACATTAAGAAACAATTTCGAATGAGAAAAAGCTCCATATAAACCGTTACAGACTTGCATGGCAACATAATCATCATCGCCGTATGTTGTATATGTTCTAAAGCCCATATGAAGCTTCCCTTGTTTGACATCTTGTTCCTCATTTACTACATTAACATTTGTTACTTCCGGACTGACAGTCGTCTCATGATGAGCTCCTCTGTCACTTGGTAACTCGCGAAACTTCTCAGATACGCTTTCAATCGCTTTATCCTCATCAATTGCTCCAACGATGTACAGATCAAATTGATTAGATTTCAATACTTCTTTGTAATAATCATAAATTGATTGAGGGGTGATAGCATCAACCTCTTCTTTTGTTCCAAAAGCTGTTAATGCAAAAGGTTCGTCTTTACACATTTCTTCAGTAACACGAACATTTGCATAGCGCATTTTATCATCAAAAACAGATTGAATCCTTTGTTTGAGTGAACGTTTTTCGCTTTCCACAACTGATTGAACAAAAGAATTTGCTTCAAGACGAGGATCTAGGATCACTTCGCTCATTAATTCAATTGCTTGCTCGAACAATGGAGTAGAGTCAGATAAAAAACGTTCATTTGCAACATCAATACGAATTGTTATGACATGCTCTTCGCCTTTTTTCTGAACATCGGTTGCAAGCATCGCACCATATAAATCATCTAATCGTTCTCTAAGCTCTTTTCTTGTTGGACTTTTCGCTGTCCCATTTTGTAAAATATGTGGCAATAATGCTCGCATGGCAACCGTCTCTTTAGTTAGCGGTGCTTTTATCATTAAAATTAAGGAATTGGTTTTATACTTATCTGTTTGCATCGTATGGATCGTCAAGCCATTCATTATATGAATACGCTCTTGTATTTGGTCCAAGTACATCATCTCCTTTTTACCATTCTTGCATAGGTTATGCTTACACTCTTTTTCTTACTACGTGAAACTTAAATTTATCTGCTCGAAAATAGTTTAGTGAATATAGCAAAGGTTGCTCGGCCTGATCATAATGCATTTGTTTTAACAATAAGAGTGACGTACCAGGTTCGCACTCTAAGATTTCAGAAACATGCTCATGATAGCCGATAGGTTCGATATAGGTTACTGCATAAGATATTGTACGACCAACCTCCTCCAAAAAGCGGAAGATTGATTTCGTTTCATGAATAGAATGATTTTCTACTAACTCATTAGAGACTTTATCTAAACAATATACAACCGGGGAACCATCAGCTGTTCGGACTCGTTCTATTCCCACGATCTCTTTCAGGTCTTCCTTCATAAATTTACGGCGATCCTCATCAGTTGCTTCTTGTACAGATGAAGACAAAAAAATCGTCCCAGGTTCCATATTTGCTTTAATAATCATATCCGTTACACTGTATAATTCTTCTATTCCAGCTGAAAAAAGTGGCTTCGAGTGGACAAAAGTGCCCACTCCATGCCTTCTAACTACAACCCCTTCTTCCTCAAGTAATCGTAGCGCCTCGCGAAGCGTTGCACGACTGACTCCAAGGATTTTAGAAAGTTCAAACTCTGAAGGCAATTTTTCTCCCTCTTCATAAACTTTTTGTTCAATATCATCTTTAATTCGATCAATTACTTGTAAGTATAACGGCCTGTGGTCCGCTTTAATCACACTCTCCACCCCTTTTTTCAAATTCCCCTTATCATTTATACAGAAGCCTCATCTTCTCTAGGTTTATCAACAAGTACTTCTCTTGGTTTACTCCCTTCATATGGTCCAACAATCCCGCGAACTTCCATTTCATCAATCAATCTTGCTGCTCTCGTATACCCAATTCTAAACCTTCTTTGTAACATTGAAACGGATGCTGTGTTCATTTCCGTTACTAATTCAACAGCAGCATCGTACAACTCGTCCTCTACCTTGTCTGTAACAACGTTTTCTTCTGAAGGTGCCATTTCCTCTTGGTATTGTGCTTTTTGTTGAGAAATAGCAAAGTTAACTACTTCTTCTACTTCACCATCTGATAAGAAAGCCCCCTGAATCCGCGTTGGCTTCGTTGCTCCAACAGGCATATAAAGCATATCTCCACGCCCGAGTAATTTCTCTGCTCCTCCAGAATCTAATATCGTTCTTGAGTCTATTTGCGAAGAAACACCAAAAGCAATCCTAGAAGGTATATTAGCTTTAATCACACCGGTAATAACATCAACAGAAGGTCGTTGGGTTGCAATAATCATATGGATACCAGCAGCCCTTGCCATTTGAGCAAGTCTAGCAATTGAATCCTCTACATCTCCAGAAGCAACCATCATTAAGTCAGCAAGCTCATCAACTATAACAACAATGTAAGGCAATAAAGGCTGTTTTGCTTCCTCTTCTTCATTTTGGCGTTTTACAAGCTCATTATACCCCTCAATATTACGTGTACCACTGTGTGAGAAGAGATCGTACCGTCTCTCCATCTCAGCAACAACCTTCTTTAAAGCTTGTGAAGCTTTTTTCGGTTCTGTGACAACAGGTGTTAATAAATGAGGAATCCCGTTATAGATTGTTAATTCAACCATTTTAGGATCGATCATCATTAATTTCACTTCATGTGGTTTTGCTTTTAACAAAATGCTAGTAATAATTCCATTTATACAAACGCTTTTTCCACTTCCAGTTGCTCCTGCGACTAGAAGATGAGGCATTTTATTTAGATGAGCTAAAACAGGCTCACCCGAAATATCTCGTCCTAGGCCAACAGATAAGACATTCTCATCCTTTTCAGCTTCCGGTGAATCAAGCACTTCACGCAACGTAACAATTGCCACTTCTTGATTTGGCACCTCAATTCCAATAGCTGATTTACCAGGGATCGGAGCTTCAATTCGAATATCTTTTGCAGCAAGGGCGAGTGCTAAGTCATCTGCTAAATTAACTATTTTACTAACTTTTACACCAACGCTTGGATTCACTTCATATTTTGTAACAGCTGGTCCTAAATGAACTTTAGATACTCTCGCTTTCACTCCAAAACTCTCAAGCGTCTCTTCTAACTTTTTAGCATTGGCTGTTAAATGTCTTTTTTCATTGATTTGACTCGGATTATTCGGCAATTTTAAGATTTCAACGTTCGGCAATCTATATGCTTCATTTGTTTCTTGCGCCGTAACAAGCGGAGCTTGTACTTCCTCATCTTCTCCTTTGTTCTCTACTTCTTTTGTTTCAGTTGACTTTCCCTTCACGTCACTTTCGATGTCTCCACGATAAACTTTCTGAGTAAAATCAACAATTTCTGGTTCAACCTCTTCGACAGACTCCTCTTCAATCCCTGCTTCAGAGCGCTTTTGTTGCCGTACACTCTTTTCTTGCTCTGCATCTTTCCTTGCTTTTTGAGCTTCTCGTTCTTCTTGTAGCCGTTCTTTTGCTTTATCTTTCATAAGTTTCATTTCTTGGAACAAACTATTGAATGTATCAACCACAAACAAATAAAACTTTCTAAAGCCTTTCCCTAAAATCTCAGAAAGCGATTTTCCTGTTAAAAGAATAAATCCTATGATAAATAAAATAAAGCATAGAAAATAAGTTCCCATTTCAGCAAACAAGAAATGGCTGACAGCAAAAGCCAATGCCCCTATCATTCCCCCACCTAAATCAGAAGGTGGTGTTTCTCCGCTCATCTCCATCCAAAATAATCGCCATGTATTGCGGATTACAGATTGGTCCTGAAATCCTTCCCTGCCATTTAGTTGATGGAAAAGACCAACATGACTAAATAACACAAAAGAGAGAATCATCACATATAGTCCTGATATCTTCCTTGACCATAGCTTTGGATTTTGACGCTTAATCATTATGTACAGTGCTACTACTAGAAGCCCTATTGCGAGCACGATAAACCATTCACCTAGGAAGAAACGAAATAACCTGACAAATGTCTCTCCAACTGAGCCTAATCGTGCAAAAGTAACAACAGCAATGACTAGTAGGCCGAGACCGATTAATTCATACGTAAGCTGAGATTTCCACTCGGTTTTCCTTTTTTTCTTTCTCCTAGCCATACATTTCACCCTTTACAACTATATCTTCTTAGCATATATAAGAAGCAGCCAAAATAGGCTGCTTCGACCATGCTTGGATGAAATTAATTATAGCATAAGACATTCCCTGTCTACATAGCTAAAGTTGAGGTTTTGCTTGAATGATAGAACCCGGTGAATATTTTTCATTTAAGTAACTCATTGGATTCCCGCTAATTAAACGAATAATTCGATATTGCGAAGAATTAACTTGTTCAACGACTAGATGTCCATCCTCACATGAGATGACTTGTTGCGCTTTCCAATTATAATCATCCTCTGGGAAAATATATTCCTGTGGCATCATTGTATAGAGAATCATTGGACAACATCCCCTTGTTGGTTTGGTTTATTTTGTTCTATTAGCTCGTTTAGTTTCTTTAAAGCTTGACCAATTCCACCAACTTCATTAATCAACCCGTACTCAACTGCATCTGTTCCAACGACATTCGTCCCTATATCCCTAGTTAAATTCCCTTTCGAGAACATTAATTCTTTAAATTTCTCTTCTGAAATCGAGGAATTTTTCGTAACAAAATTAATCACTCTTTCCTGCATTTTATCCAAATACTCGAACGTTTGAGGAACTCCAATAACAAGCCCTGTTAACCGAACAGGGTGAATCGTCATCGTTGCTGTTTCAGCAATATAAGAGTGATTGGATGCAACAGCAATTGGTACACCAATTGAATGCCCTCCTCCTAATACAAGGGTTACGGATGGTTTTGACATTGATGCAATCATTTCTGAAATGGCAAGGCCAGCCTCTACATCTCCACCAACTGTGTTCAGTACTAACAGTAACCCTTCAATTTTAGGATTTTGTTCTATTGCGACAAGCTGAGGGATAATATGTTCATATTTAGTTGTTTTATTTTGTGGAGGTAATTGCATATGCCCTTCAATTTGCCCAACGATAGTCATACAATGAATGTTCGATTGTCCCATATCAGGTACATTCGTTTGGCCTAGCTCTTGAATCTTTTCAATGATACCTGAGCTTTTTTGCTCCTTTTGTGGTCCTGCTGGTTGTTGTTCAGGGTTTGGATTTTCCATCGTCATTCCAACGTCCTCCTTTAACATATCTAAAAATAGTATGAACTCGTTTGAATTTAATATCCAAAGAAGCTACTATTTCTTATGATCCTCATAATAAGGAAATACAAAAAACTGCACCTTTGTAGTTAGCTCTAACTACAAAGGTACAGTTTTTCATTATACTTCCATAATGATTGGCAAAATCATCGGACGACGTTTTGTTTTTTCAAAGAGGAATCTGCTTAACCCTTCTCTAACATTGCTTTTTAAAGAAGACCATTCATTTACATTTTCATTGACACACTTCTTAAGAATTACTTCAACAAGCTCATTCGCATCTTCAAGTAACTTCTCTGACTCCCTTACATAAACAAAGCCACGAGAAATAATATTTGGACCGGAGACAAATTCGCCCGTCTTTTTATTAAGAGTTACTACAACAACAAGAATCCCGTCTTTAGAGAGTAGACGTCGATCTCTAAGAACAATATTACCAACATCTCCTACTCCTAATCCATCTATAAGTACGTTACCAGATGGTACCTTACCTGTTTTTCTTGCTTGTCCATTTGTAAACTCAACAACTTCGCCTTTTTCAGTTAAAAATACATTTTCTTGCGGAACGCCTGTTTGAATCGCTAAGTCTCGATGCGCATGCTGCATACGAAATTCTCCATGAACTGGCACAAAGTATTTCGGTTTCATTAAATTTAACATTAACTTTAATTCTTCTTGGCTTCCGTGTCCTGAAGCATGGACTTTCGCTGAACCATAAACGACTTCTGCTCCAATTCTATATAGCTTATCAATTACTGCAGAAACAGAGCGTTCATTACCAGGTATTGCAGATGCAGCAATAATAACTGTATCTTCAGATGTTATCGTAATTTGTCTATGAGCGCCTTTAGCCATTCTTGTTAGTGCAGACATAGGCTCTCCTTGAGAACCAGTCGTTAAGATAGCTAAACGCTCATGACGATACTTACCGATCTCATCAATTTCAATGAATAAATCTTTTGGTGCTTGGATATATCCAAGTTTTGAAGCTATGGTAATGACACGAATCATACTCTTTCCAACTACGACCATTTTACGATTTGCTTTCACTGATGCATTAATTACTTGCTGAATACGATGCACATTGGAAGCAAAAGTCGTAACAATAATCCGACCTTGTGTGTTTTCGAATACTTCAGCAATCCCTTGCCCCACCTCCGTCTCAGACTTGGTTAAGCCAGGGCGCTCCGCATTTGTACTATCTGACATTAAACATAATACGCCTTTCTTACCAATATGTGCCATCTTTCCAATATCCGCTTGTTTACCATCGACCGGAGTTTGATCAAACTTGAAATCTCCTGTATGAACGACGGCTCCTTGCGAAGTTTCAAAACAAACACCAACTGAATCAGGAATGCTATGATTTGTACGGAAAAAGGAAACAGACGTAGATCCAATTTTCAATCTGGAATTCGCATCAATTAACCTTAATGTGCTTTGACGGATAATCCCTGCTTCTTTTAACTTTTCTTCTACTAGGCCAAGGGTTAGTTTTGTCCCATAAACTGGAACGTTAATCTTTTTCAAAACATAAGATAAGCCACCAATATGATCCTCATGACCATGCGTTAGGATAATCCCTGCACACGCTCAGCATTTTCAACTAGGTAAGACACATCTGGAATGACAATATCAACACCTAACATGTCATCATCTGGAAACATTAATCCTGCATCAACAACTAGAATATCTTCATTAACTTCAACAACATACATGTTTTTTCCTATTTCACCGACTCCACCTAAGGCAAAAACACGTACTTTCTCTATATTTTCTTTGGACAATGGACGTTCCTCCTACTATTAACATAACTAAAATTCCGAAATTTTTTTTATTTTTACTACCGTTCACTCATCCTTGGCGTAGATGATTACTATATTGCTAAAATAACAGTCAACTTTGAAAAATCAATGTTGATTATAACCCGGACAAATCAAGTAACTTAAGTATACCTTAACTATCAAATGAAAAACAAGACTGAACTTCCTCTGTTGTCACCTTAAAACATTTTCACTAATTTATTCCTTATATGTAAAATGTTTACTAAAGATATAAAAAAAGCTGATCCAACTTGGACCAGCTTTGAGGTATAAATCAACCATCCTTTAGATGACACTTCTAACTACATTCTCTAGTTCTTTCGTTAAAGGAACAAGGGGCAGGCGAACGCCTCCAACTTCAACTCCCTTACTATTTAAAGCAAATTTAACACAAGTTGGATTCGGAGCAAGAAACATTGCTTGCATAATTGGTAACAAGGATCTGTGAAGTCTAGCCGCCTCAGCATTGTTACCTTTTTTATATGAAGCAACCATTGCTTGCATTTCCTCTCCGATAATATGAGAAGCAACCGATACGACTCCATGGGCACCAATTGCCAACGAAGGCAATGTATTAGCATCATCTCCTGTATACAGATAGAAATCAAAATCAGTAGCTGAAATAATTTCAGCCATTTGCTCCAAATCTCCACTTGCTTCCTTAATGGCAACAATATTTGCTATTTTCGACAATGCTATCGTTGTACTAGCCTTCAGTGCAGAACTAGTTCTGCCAGGAACATTGTAAAGCATTATAGGAAGTTCAGTAGATTCCGCCACACATTTAAAATGCTGATACATGCCTTCTTGTGATGGTTTATTATAATATGGCACCACTAGCATAATCCCATCGACACCAATATTTGTTGCTTCAATCGTCAAATCAATTGTAGCTTGAGTATTATTACTCCCTGTACCTGCAATAACAGGAACCCTTTTATTTACATATTCCACACAAAGTTGGAAAAGATCAATCTTTTCTTTATGAGTCAATGTAGGTGACTCACCTGTTGTTCCAGCTACGACAATTGCGTCACTACCATTTTCTATAAGGTAATCAAGTAGTTGCTTCGTTTTCTCTACATCGATCAAACCTTTATCGTTAAAGGGAGTCACCATCGCCGTTAAAATATGGCCAAAGTCCATAACCCTTCAGCTCCTTATTAGGGTATTCTTAGATGTTTACATCTAGGTGCTGCCCTTGTTGTTCCAAATGAAACATATGATGAAGTGCATTTACTGCTTTAACCATATCTTCTTCCCTAACTAATACCCAAATTGTAGTATGAGAATCAGCTGATTGCAAAATTTGAATATTATTTTGCGAAAGTGCACTGACAATCTTGGCTGTTACCCCAGGCACTCCAGTCATTCCTGCTCCAACAGCTGAAACTTTCGCGCAACCTCTTGTTACAATTGGCTCATACCCCAATTTTAGTAGCACATCAATTGCTTTATCTGTTACGTTTTCCATTACTGTATAAACTACTCCACGTGGATTAATGTTAATAAAATCAACACTTATTTCCTCGGCAGCCATTGCTTTAAACACTTTCTCTTGCAAGTCATATTCGCCTTCTTTGGCAAATATTTTAATTTGTGAAACATTGGCTAAATGAGCAATTCCTGTAATTAATCGATCCTTTACCTCCGCTGTTTTCTCAGAAGGTTTAACAGTAACAAGAGTTCCTTTGCTATCAGAATAAGTTGATCTGACATGGATTGGAATCTTAGCTTGCATTGCAACCTCAACAGCTCTAGGATGAATGACCTTCGCTCCTTGATAAGCCATATTACAAATTTCTTCATAGGACATCGTCTCAAGCGGCCGTGCATCTTTCACAATCCTTGGGTCAGCTGTCATAACGCCTTCAACATCTGTAAAGATATCGACCCATTCTGCTTGAAGGGCGGCTCCTAATGCCGTTGCAGATGTATCGCTACCGCCTCTTCCAAGTGTCGTAACTTCACCAGTAGTCGTCTGCCCTTGAAAACCAGCTACCACAACAACATCATGCATGTGAAGTTGTGCTTTAACAAAATCACAATTCATATCAATAATTTTTGCATTTGCAAAATCATTATTTGTTCTGAACCCAGCTTGAGCACCCGTGCATGCAATGGATGACAATCCCATTCCTTTTAATAGGTCTGTAAAGACAACAGACGAAATGATCTCACCACAAGAAACAATTAAATCTTGCTCACGTTTGGTAATTTGGTTCTCATTAACTAGACCTAATAAAGTATCTGTTGCATAAGGCTCACCTTTACGTCCCATTGCTGAAACGACAACGACAACTTTATAACCGTCTTCAACAGCCTTTTTTACATGATTGGCTGCACATGACCTACTTTTCTCATCACGGACAGACGTACCGCCAAATTTCTGAACAATTATCTTCATATGACACCTACTCTTTGATTACGATAGAAGCTTTAATTTTACAAGACTTTCAGCAATTTGTACTGAATTCCATGCTGCACCCTTTAGCAGGTTATCTGAAACAATCCACATATGAAACCCATTGTCACGGTCTAAATCATGACGAATACGACCAACAAATACATCATTCTTTCCAACACATTCTGAAGCAAGTGGATAGATTTGATTTGCAGGATCATCTTGCAACGTAATTCCAGGGGCTGAAGCAAGTAACTCTTTGATTTCAGCAACCGTTGCTCCGCCTTGTTCTGTTTCAATGTAAACTGATTCTGAATGTCCTGTCTCAACAGGTAGACGAACACAAGTAGCAGCTACTTCTAGTTCTGCCATGTTCATAATTTTCTTTGTTTCGTTGATCATTTTCATTTCCTCAAATGTATAACCATTTTCTTGAAAAAGGTCAATTTGAGGAATAGCATTGAAAGCAATTTGATAATGTTTCTTATCTCCACCAACTGGTAAAATTTCTGGAGTAAACTCTTCACCGTCTAGGATTGCCTTTGTTTGTTGTTTCATCTCATCGATTGCTTCAAGGCCAGCACCTGAAACTGCTTGATAAGTTGATACTACAACCTTCTTCAAACCGTATTTTTCACGAAGCGGCTCTAATGCAACCACCATTTGAATCGTAGAGCAATTTGGATTTGCAATAATTCCATTATGAGCACGTAAATCTTCTTCATTCACTTCAGGCACAACAAGTGGAACATTTGGATCCATTCGATAGGCACTCGTATTATCAACAACAATTGCCCCTCTCTTTACAGCTTCAGGAGCTAATGTTTTAGAAACAGAACCACCTGCTGAAAATAATGCTATTTGAACACCCTCAAATGATTCGGGTGTTGCTTCTTCCACTGTATAATCTTTCCCTTTAAAAGAAACTACCTTCCCTGCTGAACGTTTTGAAGATAATAGTTTCAAGCTAGCAATCGGAAAATCTCGCTCCTCTAAAGTTCTCAACATTTGTTGACCGACTGCTCCAGTTGCGCCGACTACGGCTACATGATAATTTGACATTTGGTTAATCTCCCCTCATATACTTGCTGTTTAATAGAGTTAACTTAGATGGAATGATTATAGCATATCCACCCTCGTTTGTATCTCTAACCTCTCTATTAAACTTTAAGGGAAATATTTCATTTCTGCAACCGTGTGATTTGATTAATCTCTGAATTTTTCAACTAGTACAGGCTGATATTGCTTACCAGCTATGGCAGACTCAACCGTATCCACTAATGCTTCCATTCTAGCTACTAATGAGTTTGGTTTTTTATAAGGATCGTCTTGACCATAAGGAATAAAGTAAATATTCTTAGTCGCCATGAGTCTCATAATATTTACACCATTTAATCCAAGAGCATCATTAGTTGATATCCCTAACACAACAGGATTACCGCTTCGAAGGGTTGCTTTTGCCCCCATTAAAACGGGAGAATCTGTTAGCGCATTTGCTAATTTACTAGTGGAATTACCAGTCAATGGTGCAATGACCATACAATCTAATGGGGTTTTTGGCCCGAATGGCTCTGCCTTTACAATTGAGTCTACAATAGGTTCTGATGTAATTTCTTGTATTCTTTTTAACCAGTCAGCGCTATCACCAAATTTCGTATCGGTATGTTGGACAGTATAGGATACAAAAGGTGTTACCTTTGCTCCAAGATTCACCAGCTTCTCCATTTCTGGTAATACCGCATCATACGTACAATGTGATCCAGTCAAACCAAAACCGATATGCTTTCCTTTTAATGACATGACTCATCCTCCTCTAATTATTCGGCTCATTTGTTAACAACACTGCTAAAACATCAGCTAAAATCTGACCCGCTGTTTTAGGTGCTACTATTCCAGGTAACCCAGGCGCAAGTAATGCTCTCATTCCACGCTTTTCTGCATAGTGGAAATCGGTCCCACCCGGTTTTGAGGCCAGATCGATAATAAGAGTGTGCAAAGGCATTTCAGCTAGAACTTTTGCTGTTAAAACAAGAGCTGGAATGGTATTAATACATAAATCAATATCTTTTAGTTCATCTTTTATATTCGCTGTGTGAAAAGGGGTCAACCCCATTTCAGTTATTCTCGCTAATTGGTACGATTCATTCGCTCCTACTTTCACATCTGCACCAAGAGCACCAAATGTTCTTGCAACTGACATACCAACTCTTCCTAAACCTAAAACAGCGACTTTTGCACGGTGGATTGTAATATCCGTATGCTGAATTGCCATCATAACGGTTCCTTCAGCTGTTGGAATGGAATTGTATATAGCGACATCGTCACGTTCCATTAACTTCACAAGCGAGCGATTTGCTTCTTCTATACAATCATTTAAATAATCGTTGGTAATGCCCGAGTAAACAACACAGTGACTCGGTGTCTTTTTTAATTGTTCAACCTTTAATGTGATTGTTTCATTTGAAAAAATGGTTTCTACTTTTCCATCTGCACTAACTCCACTTACTGGTAATAAAATAGCATCCACAGTTGACCATTCAATATCATCGATTGATTGCTTTGAAGCACCAATAAAACCATCGTTCAACTGATCAAACCCGACCATCGATATTTGTGCATCAAGAGTTGAAAGCTTTCGAATGATTTCAAGTTGGCGTGCGTCTCCACCAATAATGACAACGTGTTTATCTGTTAACATCTGCTCTTGTTCTCCTTTCTTTCATGCGAATCTGATCATCATCGCAGGTAAGCTAAATGGAAAGAGACACTTTCGCCTATCACATCTCTTCCTGACCAAAGGATGAACAGCAACGATTCACAATAGCATATGTCTATAAGATTCATTAGGTGAATACCATTTTTATCTATAAGTTTTAAATATATATCTACTTTTTAACGGGTAAAAGAAATGAACAAAACAAAAAAGAGACATACTCAATCGTCATCTTTTGGCTGATTGAGTATGTCTCTCCACTTTACCTATTCATATTGATCTAGGTTAATGATAATCATGTCTTCACCAATTTTTTTAACTTGTTCCCAATAAACGGTTACTTCACGATCCTTCTTTCCAAAACCAAACCATTTCATGGTCGGGATGATAAATGCTTCAATCTCTCCTGTTTCTTCATTAACTAACAAATCCGTCTGACCTAAGATCCCTAGCCGTTCTCCTTTTTGAAAATCAATAATTTCCTTTCCACTTATTTCACTAAGTCTCATGTTCAACCCTCCTGTGACCCTTTTTAGTAAAGTATGATTTAAGATCACAAAAAAGACCAGGCTATGGTTAAATAGTCTAGTCTTGATTGTTGCCCTTATTTCGCAAATACTTCTGGTAACACCCCTGTTGTATTGATCAATGATACTGAGGGCTTTTCTTTCAAAATTGAGGCAGCTAATTTATTAACGTCCGAAAGGGTAACCTTATCAATTTCATCGACAATATCATCAAGTGAACGATGCTTTTTCAGTAGTAATTCATTTTTACCATTTCTACTCATACGGCTATTCGTACTTTCTAAACTTAACATTAAGCTTCCTTTGAGCTGTTCTTTTCCATTGTTTAGCTCTTTTTCCGTCATACCATTGTCAGCTAAATAAGCAGTTGTTTCTAATAAAGCTTTCGTTAGATCATCCAACTGACTATGTGCCGTTGCCGCATAAATTGTGAGCATGCCGCTATCCTGATAAGAGGAATGATAGGAGAACACAGAATAGCATAAACCTCTTTTTTCACGAATCTCTTGAAATAAGCGACTACTCATGCTTCCACCTAGTAAATTATTTAGTAAGACTAACGCATATACATTCTTCTCTCCAATTGAGAGACCAGGATATCCTAGGCATAAATGAGCTTGTTCAGTGTCTTTTTTTCTAACGATTGTATTAGACAAGAAAGTAGGTTTATCCTCTGGGTGTTGATATGTCGTAGGTTCTACTTTTGAAAAACTTTCTTTCAACTGCTCTATTACCTCATCTGTAATATTGCCTGCAATCGAAATAACAACATGATCACCTGTATAAAACTTAGCCATGTAATTTCTTAACGTATCTTCATCAAACGTCTGAAGAGTATCAACAGTTCCTAGTATAGGATACCCAAGAGCATGTTTCCCATAGCTAGCTTCACTGAGTAAATCATGGACAATATCATCTGGTGTATCATCGACCATTTTGATTTCTTCATATACGACATTTTTTTCTTTTTTAAGCTCGCTCTTATCAAAAACAGAATTGAAAAACATATCCGATAAAACATCAACTGCTAAACCAGCATGATCATCAAGAACCTTAGCATAATAGCAAGTATACTCTTTTGATGTAAAGGCATTCACTTGACCGCCAATCCGATCAAAAGATTCAGCTATTTCAGCAGCCGATCTAGTCTTAGTTCCTTTGAAGAACATATGCTCTAAGAAATGAGAAACCCCATTCTCTTCCTGACTCTCAAAACGAGATCCAGTTCCAATCCATACGCCTATAGAAACTGAACGAACGGTAGGAATATTCTCCGCTAATATACGAACACCATTATCTAACTCTATTCTAGTTATCACTATTTGTCCCCCTATTGCCATTTAGGGTTACACCTAATGTGACACGCTCTTCTGATAGAACTTCAGAGACTGTTCCAATCCGGTAACCTTTTTCTTTTATCCCTGTAATCAGTGAATCTAATCCTTGTGCAGTTGGTTCAGTTGGATGCATGAGAATCATCGCCCCATTATGCACCTTCGATAAGACTCGATTGACCATTTCTTGCGAGTTTGGCTTCCGCCAATCAACCGTATCAACAGACCAAAGGATCGTATGCATCCCTTGATTTCGCGCATGATCAACTACGGCTTGGTTGAAGCTCCCACTAGGAGGAGCAAACCACTTAGGTGTAACATTAATTGTTGCCTCAATGACAGAATTTGTTTTTTGTATTTCTTCATTAATTCTTTCTGCTGTTAACTTACTCATGTCTGGATGGGAATAAGCATGATTACCAATCTCATGTCCTTCTTCTTTTAACATAATGGCAAGGTTTGGATTGTTTTTCACCCATGAACCGTCTAAGAAGAATGTAGTATGTAGTTCATGTTTCTTTAGAGTCTTCAACATTTCAGGTAAATACTCATTCCCCAAGCAACATTTACAAGAAAAGCAACAACTGGCTTATGCTCATTACCCTTGTAAATAGGTGAAGGAGGTAAATCATCTAAATGAACATTAGGACTTGTTTCTTTAAAAACGAGTCTTTTCTCATCAAATTGCTCAAGTTTCTTCATCTTATCATAAGAGGCTTCTATATCAACCTCTATCCCATTGTATCCTGGAACAGCTTTCCAGACTCTATCAATTCGTGCATCTCTAGCAGGTTCAGAATAAGAATCCGCCCGCGCTACAATCTCCTCGTAAAGAGAGTCCTCTTTCTTTAACACCATCTCACTTTCACCTTTTAACTGTCCTAAATAATTCAAGGTAAAAGGATTTTGGACTGCCCCGAACGAGAGGATGACAATAAAACCGAACACAAAAAAGTGAATAAACCTCTTCTTCATCACCCGTCCCTCCTCTAGTGCGATTGTATGCACATTGGGGACAGGTTAGAACGCAAAAGGAGACTAGGTTCAAATTCCCAGCCTCCACTCTTCTTACTTCTGTGCCTGTTGCTTGCGTTCTTTTTCTTCTTTAAGGATCACTTTTCGAGAAAGATTTACTCTTCCTTGATTATCGATCTCTGTAACACGAACAAGAATTTCATCGCCAAGCTTCACAACATCTTCTACTTTTTCAACACGCTCTTCAGCTAACTGAGATATATGAACTAACCCATCTTTTCCTTTGAAAAGCTCAACAAAACATCCGAACTTTTCAATTCGTTTCACTTTACCTAAATAAGTTTGTCCAACCTCTACTTCTCGAACAATGTCTTCGATGATTGAACGTGCTTTTTCATTCATTTGCATTTCTACAGAAGAAATGTAGACCGTTCCGTCTTGTTCAATATCAATTTTAACCCCAGTTTCTTCAATGATTTTATTAATCATCTTACCACTTGGCCCAATAACGTCACGAATTTTGTCAGGATTAATTTTCATTGTCATGATCTTAGGTGCATACGTAGACAGTTCTGTTCTAGACTCTGCGATTGCAGATAGCATATTATCTAAAATAATCATACGACCTCTTTTAGCTTGAGCTAATGCTTCTACTAAAATGTCTCGATTAATACCAGAAATCTTAATATCCATCTGTAACGCTGTGATCCCTTGACGAGAACCAGCTACTTTGAAGTCCATGTCTCCTAATGCATCTTCCATACCTTGAATATCCGTTAAGACTGATACGTGCTCATCTTGTTTTACAAGGCCCATGGCGATACCAGCAACTGGTGCTTTGATTGGCACACCAGCATCCATCATTGCTAACGTACTCGCGCAAATACTTGCTTGTGAAGTAGATCCATTAGACTCCAATACTTCTGAAACTAGTCGGATTGTATAAGGAAACGAACCTTCATCTGGGATAATTGGTTCAAGTGCTCGTTCTCCTAAAGCACCATGCCCAATTTCACGACGTCCAGGGCCACGAATAGGACCTGTTTCTCCAACGCTAAATTGCGGGAAGTTATAATGATGCATGAAGCGTTTCGATTCCTCAATACCAAGCCCATCAAGAATCTGCACATCACCAAGCGCTCCTAATGTACAAATGCTTAGTGCTTGAGTTTGTCCACGTGTAAACAAACCAGATCCATGTGTACGTGCAAGCAACCCTACTTGTGAAGCAAGCGGACGTATTTCATCGACTTTACGTCCGTCCGGACGAACTTTATCAACTGTAATTAATCGACGTACTTCTTCCTTCACAATCTTATGTAAGACTTCCTTGACATCACCTAGATCAGTATCTTCTCTTCCTTCAAAAGAACTAACTGTTTTGTCTTTGATTGCATCAATTGCTTCTGCACGAGCATGTTTTTCCTGAACTTGTACAGCTTCTTTCAAATCTGCTTCAGACAAAGAGCGAACTTCTTTTTCAAGCTCAGCATCAATTGCTTTTAATTGTACTTCTGATTTCTCTTTTCCAACAGCAGCTGCGATTTCTTCTTGAAAAGCGATAATTTTTTTAATTTCTTCGTGACCAAACATGATTGCTTCAAGCATCGCTTCTTCGGAAACTTGATCCGCTCCAGCTTCAACCATGTTGATTGCCTCTTTTGTTCCTGCTACAACTAAGTCAATATCACTTTGTTCAAGCTGTTCTGTTGTTGGATTAATAATAAACTCTCCATCTAAGCGACCAACAGTCACTCCTGCAATTGGTCCGTCAAATGGAATATCCGATACACATAGAGCTAATGACGATCCAATCATAGCAGCCATCTCAGAAGAGGCATTTGGATCTGAACTCATAACGATGCTAATTACTTGTACTTCATTACGAAATCCATCTGGAAATAAAGGACGAATTGGACGATCAATTAATCGACTTGTTAATATGGCTCTTTCACTTGGACGTCCTTCACGTTTAATGAAACCACCTGGAATTTTACCAGCTGCATACAGACGTTCCTCATAGTTAACTGTTAAAGGAAAGAAATTTAAATCTTTAGGTTCTTTTGAAGCAGTCGCTGTTGATAATACAGCTGTATCACCATAGCGAACAAGGACTGCACCGTTAGCTTGCTTAGCTAGTTGACCCGTTTCAACGGTTAGCTCACGGCCAGCCCAATCCATTTTAAATACGTGTTTCGTTTGTTCCATTACGCGTACTCCTCTCGTACACCATTTATTCATTCTTCATACTTACATTTATTATTACCAATTGTATAATTTTTAAAAGATTGAGATGTTATTGGTTAATTATTGTTTAATTACCAATGTTAAACAATCAAGAAAAAAGCGGGAAAATATCCCGCTTTTATCACGATTATCGGCGTAAGCCAAGCTTGTCAACTAGGTTACGGTAACGTGTTACATCCTTATTACGTAAGTACGTTAATAAGTTACGACGTTGACCAACCATTTTTAGAAGACCACGACGTGAGTGATGATCCTTCTTATGAGTACGTAAATGCTCATTCAATGTGTTGATTTGCTCTGTAAGGATAGCAACCTGAACTTCTGGAGAACCAGTATCAGTATCATGCGTCTTGAATTCTGCAATTAATTCATTTTTACGCTCTTGTGTTAAAGCCATCCTATTCACCTCCCTTTTTTAAATCTCCGATTCCCTAGCAAACGTCGGTGACTCGATCTGCCAAGAAACGGATCTGTACATTTAAGTACAAGGAATACTATACATTCTTTTATAGGAGAATGCAAGTTTATTCTATTAGGAAGGTAATAACTTCATTGCCTTTTCTTTATCAAGGCTAATTTGTTTTACAAGATCATCAAGGCTCGGGAATTTTTGTTCGTCTCTAATATGAAAAAACCATGTTAGTTCGACTTCTTCGCCATAAATATCTTCATTAAAAGAAAATAGATGCACTTCAATCACTGGCTCATCTGCTTCTTTATGAAATGTAGGTTTGTAACCGATGTTACAAACACCAGAAACCTCTCTGTCTCTCACTTTTAACATCACTGCATAAACGCCAGTTTTCGGAATGATATTATTTTCAATCGGTTTAATATTAGCTGTAGGAAAACCTATCGTTCTACCACGCTTTTCGCCGTCAATAACCGTTCCTCTTAATGAGTATGGCTCACCTAGTAACTTTGTAACATTTTCAACTTCTCCAGCTTCGAGCAATGCTCTAATTCTCGTAGAGCTAACTTTCTGATTATCCGCTTCTAATTTTTCAACAATTGAGGACTTTAATTTACCTCGGGAGTGAAAAGGCAATGTCTCCATTGTCCCTTTTCCAAGAGCGCCATACGTGAAATCAAACCCTGCAACTGCATGAATTACATTTAGTCCAATTAAATACTGATCAACAAATTCTTGAGGTGTCAATTCTGCAAAATCACGTGTGAACTTAACCACATAGAGCGTATCGACACCTAAATTTCTAATCTTTTCAATTTTATCTAGTAATGGCGTTATGTACTTCATTTCCCCTTCTTGCTTTCGAAGTACTTCTTTAGGGTGTGGATTAAAAGTCATAACTGACGTAGTTGTCCCCGTCTGTTTAGCTATTTCAATTGCCTTGTTAATAACAGCTTGATGACCTTTATGAACCCCGTCGAAAAAACCTAAAGCCATCACCGTTGAATTACGCTTTAACGTATTAATATCAATGGGATGCTGTAAAAAAATCGTCTCCATGAAACAATCCCCTTTTCATCAACTATTTCCTAAGTCGCCTCACCTGTCCAAAACATTTTCTCAGGTTTAACAAATCCCTCTTTCTCTGGGTGGCGTTTATAGACAGCTAAACATTCTCCTTCTTCATTATAAACGGTAAATCGAAATTCTTCTAACCCTTTCTTCACCTGCAAGACGGAACCATTTTTCACAAGCTTTTCTGTCCCTTTGTCAACAACTGTTTTAGGTAAGAAATTTACAGCCGTATCAAATGGTAATAAAGTCTCATGTAACGTGCTATTCTCTTTCCTCACTTCCAACTCTTCAAAAGTCAAACTTTCGTTTAATTGATAGGGACCCGAAGATGTTCGGACTAAATCTGACATATGAGCAGGATAACCAAGCTTCTTACCTATATCCACCGCTAAAGTCCTAACATATGTCCCTTTACTACAATTCACACGAAAGCGAAAGGATGCTCTTCCATTTAAATACGTAATTTCGTCTGACAGTAACTCTATTTCATGAATCGTAATATTACGTCTAGGGCGTTCCACTTCTTTACCAGCACGAGCATACTCATATAATTTTTTGCCATTAACTTTTACAGCTGAATACATCGGCGGAATTTGAATACTATCTCCGACAAATAAATGAAGCAATTCTTTGATAAAATCTGTACTCCATCTTTCTTCTACCTTTTTGCTCTCTACTATTTCTCCACTTGAATCCTCTGTTGACGTAGAAAGGCCAATTGTTACTTCTCCAACATATTCTTTCGAATATCCTGACATATACTCAACGACTTTTGTTGCCTTTCCTATACATAGTGGGAGGACCCCATTTACATCTGGATCTAACGTTCCTGTATGTCCGACCTTTTTAGTTTGAAATAGACGTCTTGCTTTCATCACACAATCATGCGAAGTCATACCTCTAGGTTTATGTAAAATTAAAATACCACTCGGATTCATTTTTTCCTCCGTATTAACATAATTTTTATAAAAGGATTAAGCCCTTTTTTATAAGTAAGCCATAATTAACTCTTTATCTCAAGTAAGAGTTAATTTTTTTGCATCTGCTTCTTTCTAAACCCCTTCAAACTTACCGCCATTTAGTAAATAGAGAAAAGGATAGGAGAACAAGCCTCCTATCCTAACCTTTATCTTTGGTTTCTATTTAAATCCTGTAACAAGGTTTCAATACGATTTCCATATTCAATCGACTCATCAAATTCAAAGAAAATATCTGGCGTCTTACGAAGGCGAATTCGTTTTCCAATCTCTGAGCGAATAAAACCTTTCGCTTTTGATAGAGCCTGTAGTGTTGCTTCTTTTTGCTCATCGCTACCAAGCACTGTAATAAAGACCTTTGCTTGTTGAAGATCTCCAGTAACATCTACTCCTGTCACTGTAACGAAGCTAACACGAGGATCTTTAATTTCTCGCATAATGATATCGCTTAGTTCTTTTTTCATTTGTTCACCTACACGGTGTGCACGAACATTACTCATTTCTTTCACCTCTGCTCTTTACATTACAGCCATTCAAAATCTGTAACCGTTCTTTCCGCCTCTGGCTGACTGTCAATTAACGCAAGTGCTTTTTGCAATTCTCGCTCACAAACAGTACGATCGTTTGATACAGTGACCATCGTTAACTCAGCGCGCTGCCATGTATTATGGTGATCAGTTTCTGCAACCGAAATGTTAAAGCGCTGTTTCAATCTAGTGTGTAAGCTCTTTAAGACGGAGCGCTTTTCTTTTAAGGACTGAGCATCATAAATGAGCAGTTCGAGGCGAACGAACCCTATAATCATTTACGCTCAATTTCCTCCATAACATACGCTTCAATGACATCGCCTTCTTTAATGTCATTGTAATTTTCAAGTGTAATACCACACTCATAGCCAGCCGCTACTTCTTTAGCATCGTCTTTAAAGCGTTTAAGGGCATTAATTGAACCTTCATAAACAACAATTCCATCACGAATTAAACGGACAGTAGAATCTCTAGTAATCTTACCTTCTGTCACATAAGCACCAGCGATTGTTCCTACTTTTGATACTTTAAATGTTGTTCTTACTTCAACTTGACCAATTACTTTTTCCTCGAATTCAGGGTCAAGCATCCCCTTCATAGCTGCTTCAATTTCATCGATTGCGTTATAAATAACACGATGCAGACGAACATCGACTTTCTCAGCTTCTGCCGTACGCTTAGCATTTACATCTGGTCGAACGTTAAAGCCAATGATGATCGCATTAGAAGCAGATGCAAGCATAACATCATATTCCGTTATTGCGCCAACACCGGTATGAATGATGTTAACTTTTACACCTTCAACATCAATTTTCTCTAATGATCCACGCATTGCTTCAACTGAACCTTGTACGTCTGCTTTAATAATGATATTAATATCTTTAACTTCACCTTGTTGAATTTGATTAAAGAGATCATCCAAGCTAACCTTAGAATTTTCAGCTAGGTTTTCTTCGCGCTGACGTGATGAGCGAGCCTCACCAATTTGACGTGCTTTTTTCTCATCAGCAAATGCTTGGAATTGATCCCCTGCTAGAGGAACTTCATTTAGTCCCGTAATCTCAACTGGTGTAGAAGGGCCAACTTCTTTTACGCGGCGACCAAGATCATTTACCATCGCACGAACACGGCCAAATGACGAACCAACAACAATTGGGTCACCAACTTTTAATGTTCCTGCTTGAACTAAAAGAGTTGCAACAGCTCCCCGACCCTTATCAAGTTCTGCTTCAATAACTGTACCACGAGCTAACTTATCTGGATTTGCTTTTAACTCTTCCACCTCTGATACAAGAAGAATCATTTCCAGTAGTTCATCAATACCCGTTCCTGCTAGAGCTGAAACATTAACAAAAATTGTGTCTCCTCCCCATGCTTCTGGGACAAGTTCAAATTCTGTTAATTCCTGCATGACACGGTCTGGATTAGCTGCCTCTTTATCAATTTTATTCACAGCAACAATAATTGGTACCCCAGCAGCTTTAGCATGGCTAATTGCTTCTTTTGTTTGAGGCATAACACCATCATCCGCAGCTACAACTAAAATTGTAATATCTGTTACTTGAGCTCCACGCGCACGCATTGTTGTAAATGCTGCGTGTCCAGGTGTATCAAGGAATGTGATTTTCTTGCCATTTGATTCAATTTGATACGCACCAATATGCTGCGTAATCCCTCCAGCTTCTCCTTCAGTCACTTTCGTGTGTCGGATTGAATCAAGTAACGTTGTTTTACCATGGTCAACGTGACCCATAATTGTTACAACAGGAGGTCTCTCTTGTAAGTCTTCCTCTTTATCTTCATCAACATAACTTTCGAAATCCATTTCATCGATAACAATTTCTTCCTCAACCTCGACGCCGTAATCACCAGCAATCAGTTCAATTGAGTCCTTATCTAATTCTTGGTTAATGGTAGCCATTACTCCAAGGAACATTAATTTCTTAATTAATTCAGATGGTTCCTTATGTAACTTCTTAGCTAATTCGCCAACTGTTAATGATCCCGAATATGTGACTTTTTCCGGAAGTGGTTTAGGCTTAGGTGTCTCTTGACGTTGTTGCCCCCCACGTTGTTGTTGTTGTTTATTTCCACGGTTTTGTTGACCTTTTTTATTATTGTTTGAAGGTTTATTACGTTTCACATCAACTTTATCTTTTTTAGGAGGACGATTTTGGTTTGCTTCTGTCTTTTTCGTTTCTGTAGCAACATTCGAAGCAGTTTTCGTACTTCCCTCAAGTGTCTGCATCATCTTTTCATCGATGACAGACATATGATTGGCAACGTTGAAACCTGAGTTATTTAATTGATCAATAATTTCTTTACTAGCTACATCCTTTTCTTTGGCATACTCATATATTCGCATTTTTTTCATATTCATACCTCCAGAATCATTGGTCAAGTAATGCGGTCATCTTCTTTGCAAATCCATCATCTGTTACACCAATGACGACTCTCTCCGCTTTTCCGATAGCTTGCCCAAGCGTTGCACGATCAGACGTAATTCGTACCGGTATATTGTAATGGCCGCATTTGTCCAATACTTTTTTCTTTGTTTGTTCAGCAGCATCAGAAGATAACAAAACCAACTTCACCGTTTTTCTTCTTACCTCTTTTAAAACGAGCTCTTCCCCAGTTACTAACTTTCTTGCTCGTGCTGCTAATCCCAGTAATGATATCCACTTTTCAATCATTTGCGACTCCGCTTACTTGCTTCTTGTAATTCATCATAGATTTCAGGATCTACTTTTACTTGTAAGTGTCTAGACAAGACATCTTTTTTCTTTGCTAATTCAAAGCTTTCATCATTATTGCTAATGTAAGCTCCCCTTCCGTTCTTTTTTCCAGTTAGGTCAACTGATACTTCCCCTTCTGGTGAACGGACAATGCGAATTAACTCTTGTTTAGGTTTCATTTCATTTGTGACAATACACTTGCGAAGAGGAACTTTTCGTTGTTTCACTTGCTCCATCCCCTTTTTATTCTTCTTCAGACGATACAAAAACATCTTCAGGAGAGAGACCTGTTAATAACTCATCATCATCGTTTAATAAACCAAGCTCTCTTGCATCTGATTCACTCTTAATATCAATTTTCCAGCCTGTTAATTTAGCAGCTAACCTAGCATTTTGGCCTCTTTTTCCAATCGCTAATGACAGTTGGTAGTCAGGCACAATTACTTGTGTCATTTTCTCTTCTTCATTAACATTAACCTTTAATACTTTAGAAGGGCTTAATGCATTTGCTACATATTCAACAGGGTCCTCTGACCATCGAACAATATCAATTTTTTCACCTTTAAGCTCATTTACGATTGTTTGGACTCTCTGACCCCTTGGACCAACACATGCCCCTACAGGATCTACTTCAGGGTTATCGACATGTACAGCAATTTTCGAACGATCTCCTGCTTCACGAGAAACCGATTTGATTTCAACCGTACCATCATAGATTTCTGGAACTTCTAGTTCGAATAGACGCTTTAGGAGCCCAGGATGCGTTCTTGAAATTAAGATCTGAGGTCCTTTAGTTGTTTTTTCAACCTTTGTAATATAGGCTTTAATTCGATCATTATGCTTATAAGTTTCGTTTGGCATTTGTTCGCTTAAAGGAAGTAACGCTTCTACTTTACCTAAGTCCACATAAATAAAGCGGTGGTCTTGACGCTGAACAATTCCTGTCATAATATCTTCTTCACGGTCGATGAAATCAGAGTAAATAATTCCTCTTTCTGCCTCACGAACACGTTGAGTAACAACTTGTTTAGCTGTTTGAGCAGCAATCCGTCCAAAATCTTTCGGTGTGACTTCAATTTCGACTACATCGTCAACCTCATAACTTGGATTGATTTTCTGTGCTTCATCTAAGGAAATCTCCAACCTAGCGTCAAAAACTTCCTCTACGACTGTCTTTCTTGCAAATACACGAATGCTTCCATTGTCTCTATTCACATCAACACGAACATTCTGTACTTGATTAAAGTTTCGTTTATATCCAGAAATTAAAGCAGCTTCAATTGCTTCAATAATAATTTCTTTCTTGATACCTTTTTCTCTTTCTAATGTTGCCAATGCATCCATAAATTCGCTATTCATGGATCTCATTTCCCCCTTTCATATACGAAGACTATAGTCTGTATTAAAAAATAATTGCTAACCTAGCGTTTGCTACTTTGTCATATGGAATAGAATACACTTTTTTCCGTGTTTTAATTTTCACTTCTACTTCTAATTGATTGCCGTCAAACGCTATTAACTTACCTTCAAAAACTTTTTCACCTTCAATTGGTTCATATGTTGAAACATGAACATTTTTCCCAACAGCTTTCACCAAATCTTTTTCTTTCTTCAGAGGCCTTTCAGCACCTGGTGAAGAAACCTCAAGAAAATATGCTTGCTGTATAGGATCTAATTCATCCAGTTTTTCGCTTAACTTTTCACTTACTTGACCACAGTCTTCAAGGTCAACGCCTGTTTCTGAGTCAATAAAAACACGTAAAAACCAATTAGGTCCTTCCTTTTTAAACTCAACATCCACTAATTCTAGATTCAATTCATCTAGAATAGGTGTTACTAGCTCACTAGTTGTTTCTGTTACTTTCTTGCTCATCTATACCCTCCTCGCTTGCATGAAATCATTATATGAATTTTAGCTTCTGTTAACTTTTAGCTTTGTCTTCAATAAATTATCGTTTAAAGTAGAGTGAACAAACGAAAGAGTGGGTTTCCCCCACTCTTTTTGTTTACCATATTCTAAGTATTACCATAAACACAATACCATACTCTTCTATTCATTGCAAGGAAGCAGGCAATCGTACCCATCTTTAAACGGTGCTATTTAGAACAGTTTCATCCTTTAAACTTACCTCAGTATTAAAATAATGAAAGCTGGTTTGAATCAGGCATCCCCTCTAAACAACCATGCTCATCTAAATGCTCTAAAACGGTTTTCGTCAGTTTCGCTCGTTGTTGTAAGTCCTCTTTTGATAAGAACTCGCCGTTTTCTCTTGATTTGGCAATATTTAAGGCTGCATTTGTTCCTACCCCTGTCATTGCATTAAATGGGGGCAACAATGACTGACCTTCTACAATAAATTCTGTAGCACTCGAACGGTATAGGTCTACTTTTTGGAAAGAGAAGCCCCTTTCACACATCTCTAATGCTAACTCAAGCACAGTTAGAACGGCTTTCTCTTTCGGTGCAGCATCTAACCCTTTCGCATTAATTTCTTGAATCTTTGCTTTAATAGAAGCTGAGCCTTTAATCATCGTATCAAGGTCAAAATCATCAGCTCGAACCGTGAAATATGATGCATAGTAAAGAATTGGATGATGAACTTTAAAATAAGCAATTCTTACTGCCATTAACACATAAGCAGCTGCGTGGGCTTTAGGGAACATGTACTTAATCTTCAAGCAAGATCCGATGTACCAATCAGGGACATCGTGTTGCTTCATTTCTTCTATCCATTCTGGAGGTAATCCTTTCCCTTTACGGACGGACTCCATTATTTTAAAAGCTAGTGATGGTTCTAATCCCTTGTAGATTAAGTAAACCATAATATCATCACGACAACCAATTACATCTTTTAATTCACATGTACCGTTGTATATTAATTCGTTAGCATTGTTAAGCCATACATCCGTTCCGTGTGATAATCCAGAAATCTGAACCAACTCTGAAAACGTACTTGGTTTGGTTTCTTCAAGCATTTGACGAACAAACCTAGTTCCAAATTCAGGAATCCCTAATGTCCCTGTCTTACACATAATTTGTTCCTCATCAACCCCTAATACATCGGGTCCACTAAAGATTTTCATGACCTCTGGATCATCTGTAGGGATTGTTTTAGGGTCAATACCACTTAAATCTTGGAGCATACGAATAACAGTCGGATCATCGTGTCCTAAAATATCAAGCTTCAATAGATTGTCATGAATGGAATGGAAGTCAAAGTGTGTCGTTTTCCATTCTGAATTTTTATCGTCAGCTGGAAATTGAATCGGACTGAAATCATGAATATCCATATAATCTGGAACAACAATGATCCCCCAGGATGCTGACCTGTTGTACGCTTAACACCTGTACACCCCGAAACTAAACGATCAATTTCCGCACCACGCATCTGAAGGTTATGATCGTTCTGATACCCTTTTACATAGCCATAAGCTGTCTTTTCAGCGACTGTACCAATTGTTCCTGCTCGATACACATATTCTTCACCAAATAGCTCTTTAGTGTAGTGATGAGCTCGCGGCTGATACTCACCAGAGAAGTTTAAATCGATATCCGGAACCTTGTCTCCTTTAAAGCCTAAAAACGTTTCAAACGGTATATCTTGACCGTCTTTCACATAAGCCGTTCCACATTCTGGACAATCTTTGTCTGGCAAGTCAAAACCTGAACCAACGGATCCGTCATTAAAGAAATAAGAATGATGACAATTCGGGCAAACATAATGCGGTGGTAATGGATTCACCTCTGTAATTTCAGTCAAGGTCGCCACAAGAGAAGATCCAACTGATCCACGTGAACCAACAAGATACCCATCAATTAATGATTTCTTAACGAGTTTGTGTGAGATCAAATAAATAACCGCAAATCCATGTCCAATAATACTTTTTAATTCCTTTTCAATTCTGGCTTCTACAATTTCCGGTAATTCCTCTCCATAAATGCTTCGAGCTCGGTTATAACTCATTTGTCTAACCTCATCGTCTGCGCCTTCAATTTTAGGCGTATATAGATCGTCCGGAATTGGATGAACCTCATCAATTAGATCAGCGACTTTTTGTGTATTAGTGACAACGAGTTCCTTCGCTTTTTCACTTCCTAGGAAACTGAAAGCTTCAAGCATTTCATCTGTTGTTCGGAAATGAACTTCTGGTAGAGTTTGTTTATTTAATGGATTTGCTCCCCCTTGAGAAGCAATTAGTATTTTTCGATAGACATAATCTTCTTTATGAAGATAATGAGCATTTCCCGTTGCAACAACCGGCTTACCAAGTTTTTCACCTAACTTCACAATATTTGAAACAATCTCTTGCAAGGCCTCATCATTTTTCACTAA
Source organism: Halalkalibacter krulwichiae (assembly GCF_002109385.1). Lineage (NCBI taxonomy): Bacteria > Bacillati > Bacillota > Bacilli > Caryophanales > Bacillaceae > Halalkalibacter > Halalkalibacter krulwichiae. Next base: position 2,644,206 of record NZ_CP020814.1, read on the forward strand.
TTCTTTTTCGATTAAATGTTGATAGTTCGCTAACGGCTGAACTTCTATATAATCATAAAACTTAGCTATCTCCTCTACTTCTTCCGGAGATTTTTGCATCATTCCTTCAAAAACTTCCCCTTTATCACAAGCAGAACCGATTAGTAGCCCTTCTCGATACTTTTGTAATTGTGACCTTGGTATTCTAGGTGTTCGGAAGAAATAATCAACATGTGACATTGAAACGAGTTTATATAAATTTTTCAAACCTTTTTGTGTTTGCGTTAAAATTGTACAATGAGCCGGACGTTGTCGATGAAAATTCCCTTGACCCATATGCTCATTAAGTTGATCGTGATATTCAATTTCACGTTCGTTCGCATCTTTCACCATTTTCCACAATAAGTAACCAGTTGCTTCAGCATCATAGATTGCTCTATGATGACTTACAAGCTCAATATCAAACTTTTTACATAACGTATTTAAACGATGATTTTTCAATTCGGGGTAAAGAAACCGACCTAGCTCGAGTGTATCAATGACTGGATTACCCGCTTCCCCCAGACCAATTTTTTGGTATCCTACATTAATAAATCCCATATCAAAACTAGCATTATGAGCAACCAAAATTGCACCGCCTGTCCATTCTTTGAATTTCCGAAGAACATCGGCAACTTCTGGCTGTCCTTTCACCATATCATCAGTTATGCCTGTTAATTCGATAATTGTATTCGTTAACGGTTCATGGGGATCTGCAAAAGATTCAAATCGATCAATGATTTCTCCACCTTTAATCTTAACAGCCGCAAGCTCGATAATCGTATTATATACAGCAGATAACCCTGTCGTTTCTACATCAAATACAACATATTCGTCTTCCATTAGTAAACGGTGGGCTTCATTATATGCAATCGGAACACCATCATCGACAACATTGGCTTCAAGTCCATAAAGAACTTTTATTCCATGTTTTTTACCAGCAGAGTACGCTTCTGGAAAAGCTTGAACAACACCATGATCTGTAATTGCAACCGCAGGATGACCCCATTTAGCAGCTTGTTCAACATATCTGCCGGCAGAGACAATCCCATCCATTTGACTCATAGTTGTATGCATATGAAGCTCAACTCGTTTTTCCCCATCTTCTGCTCGGTCTGTCCTCTCCACCGGGCTAAGCTGATTCACATCATTTCCAATCATCACAAGGTCCCGAACAAATGTATCGTTTTGAATACCTCCACGTACTTTGACCCACATACCTTTTTTAATCGCTTGAAGCAAAGGAATGTCTTCTTTGTCTCTTGAAAACATCTTAATTAAAATAGAATCGGTGTAGTCCGTGATTTTAAAAGTTAGCAACGTTCTACCACTTCGAAGCTCCCTGGTTTCTGCGTCGAACACATAACCTTGTACCGTAACACGACGTTCCTCATCAACAATTGCTTCAAGAGGCATTGGTTCATCCTTTATTGGATACCCAATCACCAATGGCTTGCCACTTAATTCATTTTCAGTTTGCTTTTCTTGTTTCTTCTTCTCTAGAATTGCTTCCACTACTTTTGAATGGTCTTCTTCATTTCTTTTTTCAACAAATTTCTCAAATTCTTGCTTAGATTCTTTGATATCTGTATCAATTTTAATAAGGGGCAAACTTAAAGACGTTACAGCTTGTTGAAAAGGCTCAGAAAGTTTCCGTTTCAAAGCAACCGCTTCTGTTTCATTCCTGACCTCAATTACCAACCTTTTTCCGTCAAATGAAGGAGTTTGTTTAGTTAATAATTCTTTAATCCCATTAGAAATGGCATGCAATCTCGAAATAATCGATGGCCAATAATCAATCCAATGCGACTCTGATACTTCAATTGTTCCATAATGAAATGTAAATGAAACAGCAGCTATATGTTCAAAGGTAATTCTTAAGCGCTCCGAAAACAATTCATATATAGCGGCTGGCACGATAACAGGAACATCTATATGAAAATGCCAAGCTCTCTTTTCTTTTGAGATCACTAATTTCTTTATCTTAGCTTCTTGGAAGTGAGCTTGAACAGCTTGTTCAGGCATTTGTAACTGTTGGAGAAGCAATTGGAGTCGCTCTTTTCTGAGCTGCTCATCTTGTGACATATGTGTATTCCTCCCCAATATAATATTTCTCTATTGTAAAACGAATGGTCATGAAAGAAAAGAGAGAGGTTGTCACAGATCATACCTTTGACCTTTGACAACCTCGAAGAGCAAATACGTAAACGCAGCAAATCTTTTTAATAATAACCTTTTTATATGAAGCGGCGCTCGTAATTGCTCTAACAATATATAATTAGCTTAATTCAGTAAAAATCTGTGTTAATTTCTCAACCAATTCAGATACGTGAACTTCTAACATTTCGCCTGTTTTACGTAACTTTACTTCGACAATTCCTTCTGATGCTTTCTTTCCAACAGCAACCCGGACAGGAAGACCGATCAAATCTGAATCTTTGAATTTAACACCAGCACGTTCAGGACGATCATCATACAAAACTTCAAAACGTTCTTTTACAAGAGTTTCATATAAATCCTCACTTAATTTCTTTTGGTCTTCATCTTTTACATTTATTGCTATTAGGTGAAGATCAAATGGAGCAACAGATACTGGCCAGACGATTCCATTTTCGTCATGATTTTGTTCAATGATTGCAGCAATCGTTCTTGTTACACCAATTCCGTAACAACCCATTATCATCGTTTGTGATTTTCCATTCTCATCAAGATATTTCGCCCCAAGAGCTTCGCTATATTTCGTTCCAAGTTTAAATACATGTCCAACTTCGATGCCCATAGCAAACTTAATTGTTCCTTGGCCATCTGGAGAAGGATCACCTTCTTGGATTAATCGCAAATCTTCAAAACGGCTTACTTCAAAATCGCGGCCTGGATTTACATTTCTAAAATGCTTGTCCTTTTCATTTGCACCACAAATACCGTTTACAATTGCTTCAACTGCTTTATCTGCAATAATCGTTACTTTGTCAGATACTCCAACTGGTCCAATAAATCCAGTTTCACAATTTAATACTTTTGCTGTTTCCTCAGGACTAGCAAGTTCTACAGTAGCTTTATTAAAAGCATTACGAACTTTGATTTCATTCACTTCATGATCACCACGTACTAACACTAAGACCGGGTCTTCATTTACAATAAATAAAAGCGATTTGATAGTCGATTCAGCTTTAACTTGAAGAAATTCTGAAAGTTCAGCGATCGTTCTAGTGTTCGGTGTATCTACTAATTCTCGTTCTTTTATAGCTTCATCTGATTTGATGTAGTCACAAACAACTGGTGCAATCTCAACATTTGCTGCAAAACCAGATTGATCCGAATAAGCAATTGTATCTTCCCCTATATCACTAAGCACCATAAATTCATGTGTGTCTGTCCCACCAATTGCACCAGAATCTGCCTCTACCGCACGAAAATCAAGTTGGCAACGCGAGAAGATATTTTGATAAGCTTGATACATTGCTTGATAACTTTTATCTAACCCTTCTTGTGAAGTATCAAAAGAGTAAGCATCCTTCATGATAAACTCACGAGATCTTAAAACACCAAAACGAGGTCTGCGTTCATCTCGGTATTTAGTCTGAATTTGATAAAGATTTATTGGCAATTTTTTATATGTTTGCACTTCATCTCTTACAAGCGTCGTGATAACCTCTTCATGAGTAGCGCCGAGAACAAAATCACGACCATGACGATCCTTTAATCTCATTAACTCAGGTCCGTAATCTCCTAAACGTCCCGACTCTTCCCAGAGTTCCGCAGGCTGGATAGCAGGTAAGAAAACTTCTTGCCCACCTGCTGAATCCATTTCATCTCGGATAATTGCCTCTACTTTCCTAAGAACCTTTTTTCCTAATGGCAGGTAAGAGTAGATACCTGAAGCTGTTTGTCTGATGAATCCAGCTCGTAGCATCAGTTGATGACTTTTAATTTCAGCATCAGCTGGTATATCTCTTAATGTTGGTGTTAAATAAGTCCGTTGTCTCATATAAAATTCCTTTCCCAATCTACTTTTCATTTAAATATCAAGATACCACTTCTTTTAAAAAACGACTGTTGTATCTCTTGCATAAATAATGACCTTATGACTTACTTTTGAAGAAAGTCATTAACTACATAAAGAATTTATTAATATCATTCCAAGTTACAACAATCATTAATAACATCAGAAAAGCAAATCCAATAAAATGAACCAAACCTTCTTTTTGAGGGTCCATTGGCTTCCCTCTTACAGCCTCAATCCCAATAAAGATTAAACGCCCTCCATCCATAGCAGGAATTGGCAATAAATTAATAATACCTAAATTTACACTAAGCGCTGCTGCCCACTGCATTAATACAAAAATCCCCATAGCTGCGGCCTCACCAGTATAATTATAAATCCCGACAGGTCCAGCTACATAGTCAAGGGAAAATTGACCAGTTACGATCATCCCCAACACTTCGAAAATCATTGTCATAAATGCATATGTTTGAGTAAAGCCAAATACAATTGAGCCCATTAAAGAGAATTCTGTCGGTCTAGCAATTCCAACAAACCCTTCTGGATCGCCAAATTGTCCTACCCTCTCAGCTGGAGTAACGGATATCGCTTGTTGTTGACTGTTACGGAACACTTCAAAGACGATAGCTTGATTTGGGTGTTGTTGAATGACACTCGTCATTTCTTCCCATGTGTCAATCGGCTGGCCTTCAATAGATATTACCTGATCTCCTTCTTGTAAACCAGCAACAGCAGCAGGACTATCCGGTGTTACATCCCCGATCTTTGCTTCATCAACAGGCATTCCTTGAAATAAAGCAAAAGCGATTAATATTACGACTGCCAAAACAAAGTTCATTAAAGGTCCAGCGAAAATTGCCAACGCACGTTGACCGACTGTTTTTGACCCGAACTGACGGTTCCACGGAGCAATTTGTGTTTCTTGCTCATCTTGAACTAACTGAGCTTGTTCATCAACTTTGTACTGAATCCGTTCACCTTCATCGTTATATGCTTCGATGACTAATTGGTGCTCTAAATCTATTTTTTCAACTTGTACAACAAGTGCCTCAGGGTGTTTTGACTTGTTGTTCACAATGATTTTACTAACTTTACGTGCAGCGTTAAAAACAAGACCAATTTCATATCCCGGTTTTATATCAATCATTTCAGGATCTTCTCCAGCCATACGTACAAATCCGCCTAGTGGGAGGAGTCGAATAGTATAAACAGTTTCATTTCGCTTCCATGAAAAAATTTTTGGACCAAATCCAATAGCGAATTCCCGACATAATATCCCCGCTCTTTTAGCAAAGTATAAATGACCCCATTCATGGATAAATACTAATAGGCCAAATATGATAATGACTGAAAGTAAAGTTTCCATCGAATTACGATTCCACCTTTCTTATTTAATACTTGAGTGGATAAAAGCCCTCGTCTCTTGATCAACTGAAATAATTTCCTCGAGAGTAGGTTGACTAATAGCCTGATGCCTCTCTAACGCTTGTTCAATTTTGTTTTCTATTTCTAGAAACGTTAATTTATTATCTAGAAAAGCAGCGACTGCTACTTCATTTGCAGCATTCAATACAGTTGGCATTGTTCCACCAATCCTACCTGCTTCGTATGCAAATGCCATACAACGATATCTTTCCATATCTAACTTACTAAAATGCAGTGATCCCAGTTCCCATAAGTGCAATCTTTCATTTGAAATTGAATCTATACGATCAGGGTAAGTTAAAGCATATTGAATTGGAACTCGCATATCAGGGGTTCCTAATTGTGCAATAACACTTCCATCTATGTACTCTACCATTGAGTGAATAATACTTTCTTTATGTAATACTACATCAATTTTGTCATAAGGGATATCAAAAAGCCATCTAGCTTCAATCACTTCTAATCCTTTATTCATCATCGTAGCTGAATCAATCGTAATTTTAGCTCCCATAGACCAGTTTGGATGGTTTAGTGCTTCATGAACTGTTACATCTATTAATTGATCTCTTGTCCGATCTCTAAAGCTACCGCCTGATGCTGTTAAAATCAAACGCTCTACTTGATTGATCTTTTCCCCATTTAATGCTTGAAAGATGGCGGAATGTTCACTATCAACAGGCAGTAAAGGAACATTATAAGTATTCGCTGCTTTTGTTACAATATGACCAGCTGTTACTAGAGTTTCTTTGTTAGCAATTGCAATTGCTTTTCCCTCTTCAATCGCTGCCAATGTAGGTACAAGGCCTACACTACCTAAAACGGCATTGACTAATATATTTGAATGAGGATCCGTTGCTACTTCTACTAAGCCTTCCTGACCATAAACGACTTTTGTAGCATTTGGTATTTCCAACTTTAGTTTTTCATAATCGTCTCTTGTTTGAACTGAAACAAGCTGTGGAGAAAACTCATGAATTTGTTGTATCGCTAGCTCAATGTTGCGCCCTACCGACATTGAGCTAAGGTTAAAATGGTTTGGGTGCTTTCTTATAACATCGAGCGTCTGTGTTCCTATTGAACCAGTGGCACCTAACAAACTAATATGCTTCAACTTACTCACCTACTATCCAAAATATCACTATTTATTAAACATTAATAGGAACACAAAGAGAAAAAACAAGTTTTGCCTAGTTCCTCTTTACATTGTACAGCCATCTTTTTAAATTAGTTGAAGTAAATGCAAAATTGGCATCACGTAAATTAAGCTATCAAAGCGGTCAAGTATTCCCCCATGACCAGGAAGTACGTTTCCTGAATCCTTTACTGAATAATGTCTTTTTAAAGCTGATTCAACAAGATCCCCTAATTGTCCAAAGGTTGAAGCGACAATGATTACTAAAAATGCTGTCAAATAACTTGAAAAGATTGGGAAAATAAAATAAAAAATTGTTCCTACAATTACAGCAAACACAATTCCACCAATAGATCCCTCGATTGTCTTTTTCGGGCTTATATCGGGCCATAATTTATGTTTGCCCCACTTTCTTCCAACAAAATAAGCCCCTGAATCCGTTGTCCAAATAAGCAATAACACAAAAAAGACAAAATATAATCCGTATTCCGGTATTTCCCGAGTCATTATTAAGTAATGAAAACCAAATCCAACGTAAACAGAAGAAAGGATAACAAAACCTACTTGATCAAATGTAAACGCATTTTTAGTAATAACAGTAAACATTAATAAGACCAAAATTAAAAAGATAAATATTTCAACTTTAGTGAAGTTTGATGGGAACAACTGTTCATACCAATTCGTTGGAACGAGCAGCAGCCACATTGATACTAGACTTACAATTCCCATTAATGATAAAGGTGCTATTTTTTTCATCTTTAATAACTCAATCATAGCGACTGAAGCAAGAATTGAGATAAAGAGAGAAAAAAACCACCCTCCTAATATTACCATTAGGATAAATCCAGCTCCACCAATAACTCCTGTAATAATTCGTTGTTTCATTCAAAACCGCCCCTTCTAAACGCCACCATACCTGCGCGCTCGCTTTTGATAGACGGCAATAGCTTCTGATAAATGGCTTTCATTAAAATCAGGCCATAAAACATCTGTAAACCAAAATTCACTATAAGCAACTTGCCAAAGCATGAAATTACTGAGCCTTATTTCTCCACTAGTTCTGATTAATAAGTCTGGATCTCGCAACTCAGCAGTCATCATATATTGTTCAAGAAGTGTTTCACTTACCTCTTTAGAAGATAATGTCCCCATTTCAATCTCTTTTGCTATTTGTTTCATCGCATTCATTAATTCAGATCGACTACCATAGTTCAAAGCAAAATTTAATATTAAGCCAGTATTATTCTCTGTTTTCTTTACAGCTTCTGTTACAGCACTCTTAGTATGATCTGGTAATTCTTCAACACTTCCCATTAAACGCACTTTCACATTCTCTTCCATCAAATTAGGCAATTCTTTCTTCAAAAAACGTTCTGGTAGTTTCATTAAATATTCAACTTCCGCTTTTGGTCGCTTCCAGTTTTCTGTTGAAAATGCGTATAATGTTAAGACCTCAACTCCAAATTCATTTGCTTTTCGAACTACTTTATTAATGACTTTCATTCCTTCACGATGTCCAGCAATTCGAGGTAAACCTCTGTTCTTCGCCCAACGTCCGTTTCCATCCATAATAATTGCAATATGTTTGGGTATGTTGGCGAGATCGATATCTTCTCTCACTTCTTGAGACGATAAACTCGATTTCCATTTTGATAACTTTTCAAGCATCTTGACGCCCTCCATCTATGCATCAGCAGGTTCGCTTAATTGTAGCTTTGCCTTTTTTTCTGTACCCCATAACAGTACTATTATAAAAACTGGGATAATCCTATTGGGCACACCTTTTTCTATAAAAGATTAAGCATATACCAAATTGCAGCAATTTAAGAACTTACCTACAATCCCGCTCAGGATTTTGAAAGAGATTGCTTTGTTCAAAAGCCTTTTTAAGTATAAAAGTGTAAAAAACCCCCTAGAAAAAGAGGGTCTTTTCACACTATCTATTTTACATGGAACTCAGTTATACTTCCATGATTTCTTTTTCTTTCTTTTCTGCCACTTCATCGACTTTTACAATCGTCTTATCAGTTAACTTTTGAACGTCATCAGTGCTGCGGCGTAATTCATCTTCCGTCATTTCTCCATCCTTCTGAAGCTTTTTAAGATCGTCATTCGCATCACGACGCACATTGCGAACTGCGACCTTTGCATCTTCAGCAGCTTTTTTAGCAAGCTTTACAAGATCCTTACGACGCTCTTCCGTTAATGGTGGAATCGTGATTCGAATAACTTGACCATCATTCGACGGAGTTAATCCTAGATCAGACATTTGAATTGCACGCTCGATATTTGCGATTGAAGATTTATCAAATGGTTGAATTAACAATGAACGAGCTTCTGGCACTGAGATCGTTGCCAACTGATTAAGTGGTGTGTCCGCACCATAATATTCCACTGTAATTCGATCAAGTAACGATGGGGTTGCACGCCCAGCTCTTAATTTAGCCAGTTCACGCGTTAACGCTTCGATTGCTTTTTCCATACGTAATTCAGCATCTTTTATAACCTCTTGTGACATTATGAGTTCCCCCTTACTAAAGTTCCAATTTCTTCACCTAATACGGCTCGTTTAATATTTCCTTCTTCCATTATTGAGAAGACTATGAGCGGAATATCATTATCCATGCATAGTGATGATGCCGTTGAATCCATAACAGCTAATCCTTCTTTCAACACATCCATATAGGAGATCTTTGTATATTTTTTTGCATTTGCATCGATAGAAGGATCAGCACTATAAACACCGTCTACTTTGTTTTTAGCCATAAGAATAACTTCTGCTTCAATTTCGGCAGCTCTTAAAGCCGCTGTCGTATCAGTTGAGAAGTACGGATTACCTGTTCCAGCAGCGAATATAACAACTCGTTTCTTTTCAAGATGACGGATTGCTTTTCTACGAATATATGGTTCTGCTACTTGACGCATTTCAATGGATGTTTGGACCCTTGTTTCAACATCAATGTCTTCCAAGCTGTCTTGCAGTGCTAATGAATTCATAACAGTAGCCAACATTCCCATGTAATCGGCAGTTGCACGATCCATTCCCTTCGCACTTCCAGCCATTCCACGCCAAATGTTACCTCCACCAACTACTACAGCAACTTCAACGTCTAATTCGACAATTTCTTTTACTTGTTTTGCTATAGACTGGATCACTATTGGATCAATACCATAACCTTGTTCTCCTGCTAAAGCTTCACCACTAAGCTTTAATATCACTCGTTTATATGTTTGCATGAAAACCTCCGACATGAGATGAAGTTTATATATAAATCATGAGAGAAATCAACTTACTTCCATTATTGTAAATCCTTTATCGAGGAATTAATCCATTATATATGTAATTCAAAGGAAATATAAACCAGGAGTAAGCTCAAGCCTCTCTTTTCTGTATACAGCTTCACTTTTTACTCTTATGAATAAATGTACAAAAAAGCCTAAGTTTGCCTCTTCCGAAAAAAGGGACACATTGTGCCCCTTTACACTTATTACTTTTTCACTTGAGACATTACTTCTTCAGCAAAGTTATCTTCGCGTTTTTCCATACCTTCTCCAACTTCATAACGGATAAAACTCTTCACTTCAGCGCCTTTGTTTCGAACATATTTGCCTACTTTTTGATCACCATCTTTAACGAATGGCTGATCTAATAAACAAACTTGCTCAAAATATTTACTTAAACGACCTTCAACCATTTTTTCAACGATGTTAGCAGGTTTACCTTCGTTAAGAGCTTGTTGTGTTAATACTTCACGCTCACGGTCAACTTCCTCTTGTGACACTTCATTACGAGATACATAAGTTGGGTTAATTGCCGCCACGTGCATCGCTACATCTTTAGCTAACTCAGCATCTGATGAACCGCAAATTACAGTTAGGACACCAATACGTCCTCCCATATGTAAGTACTCACCAAATACATCGCCATCTTGTTTTTCAACAATTTCAAAACGACGTAAAGAGATCTTTTCTCCAATTTTTGCAATTGAAACATTAATGTATTCTTGAACTGTTTGTCCCTCAGCGAAAGATTGCTCTAGAGCTTCCTCCACAGATGCTGGTGAATTCGCAATAACATGTGAAGCTAGTTCATTAACAAGCTTTTGGAAGTTTTCGTTTTTTGCAACAAAGTCTGTTTCTGAGTTAACTTCAACGATAACCGCTTTGTTCCCTTCAGCTTTTACAAGAGCTAATCCTTCTGCAGCTACACGATCTGCTTTTTTAGCAGCACTTGCAATTCCTTTTTCACGTAGAAAGTCAACTGCTTTCTCCATATCACCATTTGTTTCTGTTAAAGCTTTTTTACAATCCATCATTCCTGCGCCAGTTTTTTCACGCAATTCTTTTACCATGCTTGCAGTTACAGCCATTAAAAACGCCTCCTTAAATTGTAAGTATGTACAGGTACATTATCATCTAAACCAATTCAGCCTACTATTAGTTCTAAAAAAAGTGGTAAAAGGGTAATCCCCTTTACCACCCTTTGTTTAAATGAAATTAAGCTGTTGTTGTTTCTTCAACTTCTGTTACTTCTTCTTCACCAGAAGTAGCTTCGATTACTGCATCTGCCATTTTACCAGTTAAAAGTTTAACTGCACGGATTGCATCATCGTTACCAGGAATTACATAATCAATTTCATCTGGATCACAGTTTGTATCTACAATCGCAACAATTGGAATGTTCAACTTGTGAGCTTCCGCAATTGCAATGCGCTCTTTACGAGGATCAATAACAAAAAGTGCGTCAGGAACACCTTGCATATCCTTGATACCACCTAAGAACTTTTCTAAACGTTCCATTTCCTTTTTAAGAAGGATAACTTCTTTCTTAGGAAGAACATCAAATGTTCCGTCTTCTTGCATCTTTTCAAGATTTTTAAGACGAGTGATACGCTTTTGAATTGTTTCAAAGTTTGTTAATGTACCACCTAACCAACGTTGGTTGATAAAGTACATTCCACAACGCTCAGCTTCTTCTTTTACAGAATCTTGAGCTTGCTTTTTAGTACCAACGAAAAGGATCTTTCCGCCGTCAGCAGCTAAGTCACGTACGAAATTATACGCTTCCTCAACTTTCTTAACTGTTTTTTGTAAATCAATAATGTAAATACCGTTACGCTCTGTGAAGATGTAGCGATCCATTTTAGGGTTCCAACGACGAGTCTGATGACCGAAATGTACCCCAGCTTCTAGTAATTGCTTCATGGAGATTACTGCCACATCAAACACCTCCTTCAGATTGGTTTTTTATTTTTCCTCCGCGTTCATCATCTTCATGTGACACTGGCGAACCAGCACCCTCACACAAATTAGAATGCGTGTGTGATTAACACCGTTGATTAATATATCATATTGAATTAATCGTTGCAAGCATAATTAGACATTAACGGTAAAATTTCAACATTAATTCAACTTCCCCTTTACCGAGTTTCAATTTTTCTGCTATTTCTTTCGCTGATAACCCTTGTGCAGCTAATCCAAGTACCTTTGCCGTATCCGACTGTTCATAAAATGATTGTTCTTCATCTTCAACTGAAGGCGGTGAGTAGGTCTCATAATGTGTATCTTCCTTTTTACTCTTTGAAACAGAAACTTCAAACTCTTTCATATTCTCACTTTTCAATTCGACCATTTTCTGATTCTCATTAGAATGGTTCCTCTTTTTAAGTTCCATTACTAGGCGCTCGTTTTCTTCTTTTAATTCGGTTATATAAGTAATAAGCAAGTCTTCCATTTCGTTTTTCATCGTTTCCATTTCATTTTGATAGTTAGTTTGTTGTTGCTGGCGTGTCAATAAAAACAAAAACGTTATGCCATGGAGTAACAAACTTATTGTGACAAGAATGGTTGTCATCGGTCAGTCCTTTCTATTAACTTAAAATGTCCCCTTTGCGTCATAGGAATCGAACCTTGCACTTCAAGAGGACGTAAACCCATCTCTTCCCCTTCATCAGCAAAAGACAATCACTACAAAACAAGTTTAGACGGTTGGACCGTTTATTAGATACAAATAAGCCAGTGTATTGCTCATATATATTTAAAAACGGCCCAATAGTATATAACTGCTCATAACAGCCTAAGATGACTAAGCTTCTTATTGGGGTTTCTTACGAGAAATGCAAGCTTTTTTTCAATGTTTGCTGCAATTTAAAAAGCGCTTTAGAATGTATTTGAGAAATACGTGATGTAGATAGCTCTAGGATTTGTCCAATCTCAGTTAAGGTTAACTCTTCATAATAAAACAAACTAATTACAAGCTGTTCTTTCTCTGATAATTGCTCAATCACTTTTACTAGTTCTTTTTTTGTTTCAATTTCATTCGAATATTGCTCTGGCGTTTTCGTTCTTCTATCAATAATTGTCGTTGCAAAAGCATCATTTCGTTCCGTCTCTTGAAATTGTTCATCTATGGATAACACGTTCGAGACGAAATATTCTGTCATCGCATGTTCAACTTCGTGTGTCGGCATGTTTAATTCTTTTGCTACTTCTTCACTTGATACATAGCGTCCATGCAATTGTTCTAACCTTTCAGTAGCCGACTCCACTTTCTTGATTTTTTCACGCATTGACCTTGGAAGCCAATCTTCTTTACGAAGCCCGTCAATAATTGCTCCTCTGACCCGAAAAGAAGCATATGTCTCAAATTTCAAATCTCGTTCTGGCTGGAACTTTTCTAAAGCATCATATAAACCTAGCAGACCATGACTGATTAAGTCATCTTTTTGTACACTTTTTGGAAGACCTATCGAAATACGTTGAACATGGTAATGAACGATCGGCATATAACGTCTTATCAGTTCATCACAAGCATCATGATTCCGCTCTGTAAACCATATATCCCAGAGTTTTTTGTCCTCAACAGCTGAAACATGTCCCATTATTGCCCCCCCCCCAATTTTTCAAATATCTTTTTTCGCTTATTAAATATGGATTGTTCCTTTATTTACAGTTCTAATTTGTAGCAATTGAGAATTTGGATCGAACTCAATAGTCCTCCCACTTTTGCCCCCTACATCTTCAGCCACTAATGGAATTCGCATTTCCTCTAGTTTCTCCTTCACTGCATCAACATTGCGCGGACCAATTCGCATTAAATCATTCCCTGTAGAAAAAGAAAACATTTGAGCACCGCCTGCTATCTTTGCTTTTAAAGTAAAACGTGAAGCTCCATTCTGTAATAACCTTTGTATTAAAGCTGGGATTGCCGTATCTGCATACTTCGCAACATTAATCTTTTCTTGCTTGTTTAAGCCTGAGGTTGGTAACATAATGTGGGCCATTCCTGCTATTAATTTTCTGTCATCATAAATGACAATCCCCACACATGAACCAAGACCAGATGTTCGAATAGTGTTTAGAGTAGTTGCTATTTTAAAATCTGCCATCCCTACCTTGATGACCGTAGCATTCATAGTATTTCCACCCCTAAAGCAGAAAAGATTTCAGCAAAAGAATTCGGGTCAGGTAAAAGAAGAAATTGGCCTTTTAAGCTTGTTTGTTCTGAGTCTCTCTCTTATCATCGTATCAATTACAATTGCGTAATCACCCACCTGAGAAAGAGGTAAAAGTCCATAGCTTAATATAGCACCGGCCATGTCTACACTAACTTCTGGCACAGAAGGATAAAAGCTCAATTTAGTAAAATCGGCTAGAGAACTTAAGTAGGACCCCGCTAAAATATTTCCAACCTCCAAAAAAGCTGAAATTCCCATTTCGTCATAAGGCGGCGTATCGAGTTGAAACTCCGCCCTTTTCGTCACATGTTTAACGAGCCTTTCCGAACCTTCTATTTGTGCAATAAAAAACATACTTCCTGGCGCATCGCCTTCCACCCTCAAAAATATGGCTGCCACTTTGGCATCCGCTTCTCCCAATTGCTCAGGTAAGTCATGAAAAGAAACTAGCCTTACTGACGGAACGTTCATATCAATTTTCTTATTTAGTAATTGCGAAAGAGCCGTTGCTGCATGAGCTGCACCAATATTCCCAATTTCCTTTAATACATCTAAATGATAGGGCTTCAATCCTTTTAATAAGTCCATTGTTCTTCCCCATATGGATATGATTACACTTTGCACTATTAGAAATGATTCATAATCCGTTCACTGATTTGCTGGATATGAACCATTTCATCGACTAGCTTTGTTCGCAATGCTGCTTTTGGCATTCCAAAAACAACACAAGATTCTTCTGATTCAGCAATTGCATAACAAGAACCGCTTTCTTTTAATTTAATAAGGCCTTCCGTACCATCAGCTCCCATTCCTGTCATAATTACTGCAATGCTTTCAACATCTTTTAGTGTTGCAATTGATTCAAATAGAATATCAACAGAAGGACGGTGCCCTCTTCGCGGTTCTTGTTTATCGACATTCGCCAAAAAAGCATTGCCTTTTTGCTGAACACTCAAATGATATCCTCCAGGGGCAATATAAGCAGTTCCATTTTGCAAAACTTCACCATGGTTAGCTTCTTTTACGATGACTTCTGAAAGAGAATTCAATCTTTCTGCTAACGAAAGAGTAAAGCCAGGAGGCATGTGCTGGACAATTAAGATAGGAGCTTTAATGGAGCTTGGTATTTTCGGAATCACATCTTTTAACGCACGGGGTCCACCTGTTGATGTCCCAATGGCGACAATTTTTTTCGCTCTAACCTTTTTTATTCGATTATCTTTCTTTGATTGAACCACATATGTAGCTTCGTGTTCTGAACGAACTAATTTTGCTTTAGCTGCCTGAATGACTTTATCAATAATTTGTTGTTCTATCTTTTCGATGTCTAAAGAAATAGCCCCAGATGGCTTTGCTACAAAATCAATTGCTCCAAACTCCATTGCAAAAAGTGTATTTCTCGCTCCTTCTTTTGTCGTACTACTAACCATGACAACTGGAATGGGGTTTTCTTTCATTAAGATCTTCAATGTTTCAAGCCCATCCATAATTGGCATTTCTACATCTAATGTAATGACATCGGGTGAATTCAATTTTCTTTTCGTAAGCGCATCTTCTCCATTTCGAGCTGTCGCTATAACATGAATTCGAGGATGCTTATTAAGCAAATCGGAAATAACCTTTCTCATAAAAGCAGAATCATCTACAACCAATACACGTATGTTGTTCTCCACTTATCTCCAGTCCTTCCCAAGTTATTTCTTAAAATTAACCATTTTCTTCATTTTCAGAAGAAAATGAAGAAAGGTAATTGGATCTTTCTTCTTAACACCAATAAAAGAAGTAACCATTTGCGTCAAAGCAACACTTGCTTTGGCATGTTTATCCAATAAGATAAATGGAACTTGTGCTTTAACCCCCTTGACACTACAGGGTCATTAGGAATAAACCCCAATTCAACCAGTTCTTTACTCAAAAAAGAAAGTGTAACCTGTTTAAAACTTTTTATGGTGCGCTTAGCTTCTTGTTCTGAATCAGCCCGGTTAACTATAAGGTAAATTAGTTTGTCTTCTTTAAGAAAAATGTATTTAATCATTGAGTATGCATCTGTCATTGCTGTAGGCTCAGGTGTCGTTACAACAAATACTTCATTTGCAGCCATAATGAATTCTAAACTTTCTTTAGTGACCCCTGCCCCCATATCTAAAAATACATAATCGAATTCTCGCCCAATCAGCTCGAGCTGTGAAAAAAATTTATGAAGACGCATTTCATTCATTTCAACAAAAGTATCAAACGCAGTACCACCAGATATATAGGAAATCCCAGCTGGTCCTTTTTCAATTAATTCCCATATATTTCTTTCATTTTCTAGTAGATCTATTAAATGATAGGTAGGATTTAATCCCATTAGAATATTTACATTAGCCATGCCAATGTCTAAATCAATAATAAGAACTTTCTTTCCCATTTCCGCTAAACCAATAGCAAAGTTTAAACAAACATTCGACTTTCCCACTCCACCCTTGCCGCTTACTACCGCTATAACCTTTGCTTCTGGACGATCTTTTTGCTGAAGCAAGCGTCTTAAATTTTCTGCTTGATCATGCATTTATTCATTCACCTCAAACAAGCAGTCTAATAGAAACGGTGTCGAAGCTTCTATTAAATCATCCGGTACATTTTGACCATTCGTTACGTAAGCAATTCCTTTTCCCATTTCCATAGGAATATTTAGCATTGCTCCGTATGTACTCGTTTCATCTTTTTTTGTTAGAATAACTTTGTGAATAGGAATGAGATGAAATTGATTAAGTATATCTTTCATATCTCCGTATTTAGAAGTAAGTGATAAAACTAAGTAAGTTTCGGTATTCTTATTAAAATCAATTAGCTTATTTAATTCTTCAACATAAAGTGGATTTCTAAAATTTCTGCCAGCAGAATCAACAAGTACTAAATCATAGTGCCTAAACTGTTCAAGAGCATTTTTAAAATCATCAATAGAATAGGCAACTTCTAATGGAATATTTAATATTTTTGCATAGGTTTTCAATTGATCGACCGCCGCAATTCGATACGTATCTGTCGTAATTAAAGCAACTTTCTTTTGCTTCTTCATGACAAAATGCGCAGCTAGTTTTGCGATAGTTGTTGTTTTGCCTACACCTGTTGGCCCGACTAAATTAATTACTCTTTTATTATGTTCAAACCCACCAATAGAAAGTGGCGCAAGTTTTGATGCAATATACGATGTTAAGTCCTTATTAATATTTGATAGCTCAGTTTTTTTATCTTCTTGTTCATACCAATTCTTCAAAAGATGTTTCATTAATATAAGTCGAACCTTTTCTGTAACACCTTGATCATATAAATGCTCTTCAACTTTTTGGAAAGGGTCAGGGTACTTTGTTGTACCAGAACCCTTTTTATCTGTAAACTCTTGAATGAGTTTTTTAAGTTGTTCGATTTCATTGATTACATTTGTTTGGTGTTGTAATGATTCCTTTCTCACCTGACTTAAAGGGAGCTCTTTTTCTAAATTGAAATCTGGAATTTGTTTTTTAAATGGCCTCTTTTTGACCGAAGAATCAATAGCCGCAATAACTTCAATTTGTTTTTTAGTGAAAAAACCTAAGAAGCCTCCTGTCTCCACCTCTTTGGAATTTAGAATAACGGCATCATCACCTAATTCAGAGCGAACTATTTTCATTGCTTCATTCATAGTCTGAGCTGTATACTTTTTCACTTTCATTCTACATTCACCACTCCTACACTTTGCACTTCTATATCTGCTTCAAGTTCGTTGTACGACAATATAGGGACATGTGGCAAATAACGTTCAAGTAACTGTCTAACGTACATGCGGACAGCTGGAGAACAAAGAATAACAGGAACTTGTCCCATCTGCGATAACCGGTCGGTTTCACCTGCTGCCGACTCGAGGATTCTTTGAGAATCATTTGGATCCATTGAAACGAAATTACCATGTTCAGTTTGCTGCACAGAGTCAGCTACTTTTTTTTCTACAGAACCACTTAATGTTATGACATACATTGGCTCTCCAGGCGTTGTCATTTGCTTAGAGATCTGACGAGATAATGCTTGACGAACATATTCCGTCACTAGATCCATATCTTTTGTCATATGTCCGTAATCTGCAAGTGTCTCAAAAATGATAGGCAAGTTTCGGATTGAAATATTTTCTTTAAGTAAATTGGTTAGGACTCGTTGAATCTCTCCTGTTGAAAGCGTGTTAGGTGTTACCTCTTCGACAAGAGCCGGATACGTTTCTTTCAGATGATCAACAAGTTGTTTCGTTTCTTGTCTTCCTAACAATTCATGAGCATGTCTTTTTATCACTTCGGTTAAGTGAGTTGAAACAACAGAAGGAGGATCAACAACTGTATATCCTGATAATTCAGCTTGCTCTTTCATATCTTCACCAATCCATAAAGCAGGTAATCCAAAGGCAGGTTCAATAGTATCCACACCAACAATGCTTTCATCATCTACACCTGGACTCATTGCCATATAGTGATCTAATAATAACTCCCCTCGAGCTATTTCATTTCCCTTAATTTTTATTGTGTATTCATTCGGCTGTAATTGAATATTATCTCGAATCCGAATAACCGGAACAATCATGCCTAACTCCAGAGCCATTTGGCGTCGGATCATTACTACTCGATCTAATAAATCTCCACCTTGATTGGCATCTGCTAAAGGAATTAATCCGTAGCCAAATTCAAATTCAATAGGATCAATTTGCAAAAGGCTAACTACACTTTCCGGTGACTTCATATCATCAGGTTGTTCTTCTTCCTCTGGTTGTTCCTCATTCAAATGATCATCTTTTTCATTTTTAGAGAGGAAATACCCGCCAAACAACAACGCTAGCGAAATGGGAATAGTAAAGAGCGGACTAATCGGTGTAATGACACCTAACAAAAAGATCGTTCCACCAGCAATGTAGAGCATCTTAGGATAAGCTAATAATTGTTTTGTAATATCATGTCCTAGATTCCCTTCTGATGCGGCACGTGTTACAACGATACCAGTTGCCGTTGAAATAAGTAGTGCAGGAATTTGGCTAACTAAGCCATCTCCAACAGTTAACAATGTATAGGTTCCTGCAGCAGTTGATAAATCCATCCCCATTTGTGACATTCCAATAATTAAGCCAAATAGAAGATTAATGATAACAATGACAATTCCAGCTATAGCATCTCCTTTCACGAATTTACTCGCACCGTCCATCGATCCATAAAAGTCTGCTTCCTTTTCAATTTTCTCTCGTCGTGCCTTCGCCTCAGCATCAGAAATCATGCCCGCATTTAAATCAGCATCAATACTCATCTGCTTCCCCGGCATGGCATCCAATGTAAATCGTGCCCCTACTTCAGATACTCGCTCTGCGCCTTTAGTTATGACGAGAAATTGAATGACAATTAAAATTAAGAACACAACAAAACCAACTAGAGCATTTCCTCCCACTACGAAATTCCCAAAAGTATCAATTACATTTCCAGCATTTGCTTCGCCTAAAATTGAACGAGTAGTTGATACATTTAACCCTAGCCTAAATAATGTCACTAATAATAATAACGTTGGAAAGATCGAGAATTGTAAGGGCTCTTTTGTATTCATTGCAACGAGAATAATAACAAGCGCAAGAGAGATATTAATGATAATCAAAAAGTCTAACATTGCCGTTGGCAACGGGATAATAAGCATAATGACGATTAAAATAACGCCTAGTAAAACAGATAGGTCTCTTACTGCCACATTTTTTCTCTCCTTACATTACAAGTACTTTGTTATTAATTAACCTGTTGGTTTTTCAAACGATATACATAAGCAAGAACTTCTGCAACAGCCTTAAATAGCTCTTCTGGAACTTGATCTCCAATATCAGCCTGCGCATAAAGAGTTCGTGCTAAAGGTTTATTTTCTACTGTTACAACTTGGTTGTCTGCCGCTATTCCTTTTATCTTTTGAGCAACAAAATCAACACCCTTTGCAACTACAAACGGGGCATCAGCCTTTTCTTCGTCATAACGCAGGGCAACTGCAAAATGAGTTGGGTTTGTAATAACGACATCTGCTTTTGGTACTTCCTGCATCATTCGTTGCATCGCCATCTCCATTTGTTTCTGCTTACGTTTTGATTTAATTCTCGGATCCCCTTCCATGTTCTTATGCTCATCTTTAATATCTTTTTTAGACATCTTAATTTGCTTTTCATGGTCATATTTTTGATATAAGTAATCAGGTATCGAAAGAATAAGCAACAATATTGCAATAGATACACCTAAAGTGACAACTAGTTGAGCTATAACATAAAAGCCATCGGCCACACTTTTTTGCGAGAGTAACATAACGTCTTCTAAGCTAGTCCAAATAATGATAAAGACAACTAATCCTGCTAAACCAATTTTCAATAAAGATTTAACTAACTCTACTAAAGCTCTAATCGAAAAAATACGCTTTGCACCTTTAATAGGATCAAGCTTAGAAAGTTTTAATTTTATCGCTTCTGGAGCAAATAGAACACCTACTTGCATATAACTTGCAGCTAAACCAGCAATTAAAGCTATCGTCATAACCGGGATTAACACAATTGCAGCTTCAAAAATAAGTTCTAAAAAAATGGAAGAGAAGTTAGCTTCAGTGATCTCTAGTAACAAGTATGTTTGAAACGTATGCGTTAGTAGATTAATTAGCGTCTCGCCAAGCAGTCCGCCAAACAACCATAGAAATAAGAACACAAACAATAAAATGATTGCTGTGTTTACATCTGTGCTTTTAGCTACTTGCCCTTTCTTTCTAGTATCTTGACGCTTTTTCGGAGTTGCTTTTTCCGTTTTTTCTTCAGCAAAAAACTGCAGGTTTATCTTCAATATAGGACTCAGCTTCGTAGAATCGTCGTTATTCATCGAGACATGATCATCATCTATTAATAACCGATGGAAAGAATTCAACTTAGGCTCCTCCTAGTAATTGTAATAACGTCCGCATTGAAACAATAATTTGGTCAAATAATTTTTGCACAGCTATAAAGAAAACGCCCATAAATACCGTTAATAATAGTAGACCAACGATTATTTTCAAAGGCATCCCAACAACAAACACGTTCATTTGTGGAACCGCTCTTGACACCATCCCTAACCCCACATCTACTAAGAATAATGAACCTACTATCGGAAAAGCCATTTGGAATGCAATGATAAACATCGCATTAAAAGTTGTCGCAATATACCTGATAACATTTTCTTGGTCAAAAGGTAGTGTAACTTGTTCCAATGGTACAAATTGATAACTATAATAAATGCCATCTAATAATAAATGATGTCCATTAACAAGTAATAGAAACAGTAACGCAAACGTATATAAATAACTCCCAGTTAAAGGCGTCTGGGCTCCTGTTTGAGGATCAACAACATTGGCAATCATAAATCCCATACTGTAATCAATAAATCCACCGGCAACTTGAATGGCATACATAAGAATGGCAGCGAGTAGACCTACAACAATTCCTACCATTACTTCTTTAATAATTAAAAAGTAATATAATCCATCAATCACAATAATAGGTGACTCAAGGGAAAAGACTATAATATACGCTAAAAATAAAGCGATCCCTATTTTCATAGTGTTTGGAATCGATCGATGTGCATAGATCGGCAACACAGCCAAAAAAGCTAAAACTCGAACAACAACGAGTAGAAAAGCTGGAAACAGATTTACAAAATCAACCATTAGCCAATAAACCTATGAAGATTACTAAAAATTTGATGGGTAAAGTTTGTAACATTGGATAGCATCCACGGTCCAAAAATAATTAAAGCAGCAAAAACTCCAACTATTTTCGGGATAAATGCTAACGTTTGTTCTTGAATTTGCGTTGTTGCTTGAAAAATACTTACTAACAATCCGAGACCTAAAGCAACAATTAGGAGCGGCCCTGCTACTAACAGGACAGTCCACACTCCATTTTCAGCCATATTTATAACAAATTCAGGACTCACCTATTTCACCATCCTCTAATTGAAACTGAGTAATAACGATTGAACAATTAAATACCAGCCATCTACTAGTACAAATAATAAGATCTTAAAAGGCAAAGCAATCATAACAGGTGGTAACATCATCATACCCATAGACATTAAAACACTAGCTACGATCATATCAATGACTAGAAAGGGAATAAAAATCAAAAAACCAATTTGAAAAGCAGTCTTCAATTCACTAATAGCGAAAGCTGGTATTAATGCTGTTAAAGGAATATCATCTAAAGTTTCAGGCCTTTCTAATCCAGCATACCCCATAAATAGGGCTAAATCTTTCTCACGAGTATGCTTTGCCATAAACTCTTTCATTGGAACACTAGCTAAATAAAAAGCTTCTTCTTGATCGATTTCTTCATTTATAAAAGGTGTAATTGCAACTTCATTCACTTCCGCAAATACTGGTGCCATAATAAAAAAGGTTAAAAATAGGGCCAAACCAATTAACACTTGATTCGGAGGCATTGACTGAGTTGCAAGTCCTTGCCTTACAAATGACAGAACAATAACAATCCTCGTAAAGCTTGTCATTAAAATGAGAATAGATGGTGCTAACGATAAAACCGTAAGCAAAATCAACAATTGAATGGTTGTTGCTACATTTGCAGGCTCATCATTTATAAAATCAAGATCCAGACCAGGGAGGGTAATAAAAGGAATGATAATAGTGTCTAGCATTATTGATCACGCTCCCTTGCTGCATCATGTAAATTCTTCTGTGATTTAGAAAGGTCTTTTAATTGTTTTTCAAGTAAATCTTTGAACTCATTTTGATTCGCTTTATTCGGTACATTCTTAAGCTTTTCTTGTTTTTTATTACTAGTAAATTTCCCTGAAACAAATGAAATAAATTTATTTAACGGTTGATCCAATTGTTCAAACTGTTCTTGCTGCTTTTTAACAAGAAGTTCCATCTCTTTTTTATCATCAATCTCTCTTAGTAACTGAATGGTTTCACCAACGCCTACAACTAATATACGTTCCCCTACTTTAACCAATTGTACTGATCGACTTTGTCCGAGTGAAACTCCTCCGATATTTTGAAGCATCTGGGTAGAACGAAATGATTGAGAGCGTTTGTTAACAAAACGTAAAAGAAGATAAATGAGAACAATTACAAGTGCTAAGGCGCTAATCATTTGCGCAAAAATTAAAAATGTATTTTGTTCTGGAATAATTTCGTCTGTTGCTGAATCGGTTTCAATTATACCGCTCTCATCTACTATTTCTTCTGATTCATTGGACATTTCGTCTTCAACAGACTCATTTCCATGTAATGTTTCAGATACTCTTCTATTCTCATCAGTTGTTTCAGCTCCAGCATGATTCTGCCACCCAAACAAACTTATAAGAACTAAGGCAAAAATAAATAATCTTAAATGCATCGATAAATAGCTCCCTACTTCTTTATGTTAATTACATACCAACCTTCTAACACAACAATATAGCATTAGGTGTCAATGGTTCTAGTTGCCTTTATAAGTATGTTGTTGGATGATCTTATTAACATTTTAATGATTGAACGACCAGCATTTATCATTTTAAGTTTTTTATTCGATCTTCTTGACTAACAATATCCGTTACACGCACTCCGAAATTTTCATCAATAACGACAACTTCTCCTTTAGCAATTAACTTTTGATTCACGAGAATATCAACAGGCTCTCCAGCTAATTTATCTAGTTCTATAATCGAACCTTGTGTGAATTCAAGAATTTCTTTAATCGATCGTTTCGTTCTTCCTAACTCAACAGTCACTTGAAGCGGAATATCAAGTAGCATATTCAAGTTATTCGACTCTTGATTAGTCAGTCTAGGATTTTCAAACGTTGAAAATGCGGCGGGCTGAACATCAATCTCTCTTTGCATTGCAGAAGCATTGCCGATATGCTGATTACCACGTTGGTCATAAATCTGTTCAGTCTTCGGAGACGCAAGACTAGGTCGCGCGACATCAATTCTGTCTGAATGTTCTTGATGGATTATTTCGCTTATTGACTCTTCTTCATATTTAATAGATAAATCATCCGTTTGTTCACTTGGAGGACTCATTAATTCATGTACTAAACCTTTTGCAAAAGACACTGTAATTAATTGCATTATATTAGAATCAATCAAGTTCCCAACTTTTAATCGGAATGATACCTTAATAAGGATGTCTTCCTGTGGCAGCTGAATAGTCCCTTCATCCTTTTTCAAATCCATTAAGTTGATTCCTGGAGGAGAAATATCAACTTTTTTATTAAATATCGTAGACATCGAAGTTGAAGCAGAACCCATCATCTGATTCATCGCCTCTTGAACAGCACTTATATGCATATCAGTTAAGTCCATTAAAGGGTCAGTGCCATCTCCCCCTAGCATTAAATCGGCAATTATTGCCGCATCTTTCGTCTTAATAACTAGGAGGTTTGTTCCTTCGAACCCTTCCGTATATTGAACATGAACAGCAACATGTGGATGTGGGAATTCCGATTCAAGTTTATCTCTCTTTATAATAGAAAGCATAGGTGTTGTGATTTCTACTTTTTGGTTTAATAATGTTGATAGTGCAGTTGCCGCGCTCCCAAAAGAGATATTTCCAATTTCCCCTAAAGTATCTTGTTCAATTTCTGAAATATAATCGGAAAGCTTTAAGTCAAGGCTTCCTTTACTGATGGTTTCCTCTTCATCATCACCAGTCACTCCTGCTAAAAGCGCATTAATTTCTTCTTGGGAAAGCATATCATCATTCATGCTCATTTGCCTCCTCAACTATTTCTGTCACTTGGACAGCAATCTGATTCTTCATTTTTCCTGGCTGTGCATTAAACTTATGTTCGCCTCCAACAAGTACGGACAAAGGCTTATCAATCGCTTGGTTTAATTCAATTACATCTCCCACTCCGAGCTGTAAAAATTCTTGTATCGAAATTTCAGAACGCCCCAATTCAGCTTGAACTATTAATGGTGCCCTTCTAATTTTGTTTTCAATATTCTCTATTTCTTCAGATAGCCTTTGCTTTTTCTTTTCCTGCATCCAATAGTGGACCGAAAGTTTTGGCAATATCTCTTCTAGAACAACATGCGGTAAGCAAATATTAATCATTCCAGACGTTTCTGCAATTGTAGTTGAAAGAGATATGACAACTACCGTTTCATTCGGCGATACCATTTGTAAAAATTGTGGATTCACTTCTAAATCCTCCATTACAGGATCTAGTTCAATTACAGAACTCCAAGCCACCTGGAAACTATCGATCGTCCGTTGAAATAACTGTGTCATAATCCGAGTTTCAATTTCGGTTAAATTTTCAACCTTATTTATGCTAACCCCTCTACCCCCTAACAACCGATCGAGCATTGCATAAGCAATATTAGGGTTAACTTCCATTAACAACCTTCCTTCTAAAGGATAAGGTTCAAAGACATTAAGTATTGTCATTTTAGGAATTGATCGGATGAATTCCTCATATGGAAGTTGATCTACTGACGTTACTGAAATTTGGACATATGTTCGAAGTTGAGCAGAAAAGTAAGTCGTTAATAACCTCGCGAAGTTTTCATGTATTCTTGATAAACTTCTTATCTGGTCTTTTGAAAACCGTAACGCTCTTTTAAAGTCGTATACCTTTACTTTTTTCTCATTTTCTTCTTTTTTGAGTTCGTCAGCATTCATTTCACCAGTAGAAAGTGCCGATAAAAGGGCATCTATTTCTCCCTGTGACAAAACATCAGCCAAGATCCTCACCTCTCTATCTCATTACTCTTACTGTATCACCCATGTTGTCGTATAAACTTGTATCACTTGCCCTTCTTGCATTAATTGATTAATCTCCTTTCTAATATCATCCTCGAATTCAGCTATCCCTTCTGGACCAGCTAATCCACTCGCTTTCCTTCCGGAGAGCGCACGTAAGATGATATTATTCACTTGGAAATCCCGTTTTTGAATTTCTTTTAGAGCTTTTTTATTATCTACATGAATCCGAAATGATGCTCGAATGAAATCATCTGATAATAAATTAGTCGTAATCTCTTTTGTATCAAATGAATGGGCAATAATTTCTTCAATCGTTGGCGGAGCGTCTGGAACAGGTTGATTCGTATAATTAGTTATTAGGACAAAAGCTACCACTCCAACAAGTGTTAAGGAGCCGAGAATAAGTAACATAATGTTGACAAGTTTATTTTTAAACAATCAAGACTCCTCCACTTCTTTGTACATACTAATAAGACCGATCTGTAAAAATTGCTGATTAATTCTTTTTTTAACTTCCTCAATCTCAGTACGGACAACAATCTTTTTTCCACTTACTAACGTAATTGTTGTATCCGGCAAAGATTCAATTTGTTCGATTAACATGACATTAAGTAAAAAAGGCTGGCCGTTTAAACGAATGAGTTCAATCATACATTGAATGGACTAGAGCGAACTCTAGCCCACCCCCTCTCTTAAAAAATTGATCTAGTATTATCGTTTCAAATTAACTAGCTCTTGAAGAATTTCATCCGATGTTGTAATAATTCGTGTATTCGCTTGGAATCCTCTCTGAGCTACAATCATCTCAGTAAACTCTTCTGACAAATCAACATTAGCCATTTCTAATGTACCTGCTACAAGTGCTCCTGTACCAGCTGCCCCTAACTGAGGAATGGAAATATAAGCGCCAAGATTGGCAAACCCGTTCAATGTCATATTTGTTCCTTGTATATTCCCTGAGTTTGCAGAAGCCGCGTATAAATTATTCCCTGTCTTTTGTAGACCTTCTGGATTTGAGAATTTAGCTAATCCAATCTGACCAGCAACTTGAAGACCACCATTATTTATGAACATAACCTTGCCATCAGCACCAACACTAAAACTTTGTGCATCAGCCGGAATTCTAATTCGCCCTAAAGCACCCTCAGTGGCATCAAAATCATCGACTGATTGAAAAGAAGCATCACCATTAGGTCTTACTCCCATTAAATAAAGACCATCAGAATTAACAATGTAACCCTCTTGATCTAAATAAAAGTTTCCTGCACGTGTATAAGAGAATTCTCCAACACCTGTAACAGGGCTTGGTCCAACAACAAAATAACCATCACCTGAAATTCCTAAATCTAGTTCTCTTCCAGTATTTTGTAGACTTCCTTGAGTATGAATAGTATCAATTGAAGCGATTTGCATCCCCAGACCAACCTGTCTCGCGTTAACTCCCCCTAGGTTTTGTCCTGGCCCTGTTGCACCAGCCATTTGTTGACTCACCATATCTTTAAAGGTTGTACGACCTTTTTTAAAGCCAAATGTATTTACGTTTGCAATATTATTACCAATTGTATCTAATTTCGTTTGCATATTTTGCATACCGGAAATCCCTGAATACATTGAACGTAGCATATGTTTTCCTCCTCATTCTGCCGCTTCCATCAATCCGCAGCTAAAAGACCTCCCAGAAGGGTCCAGTCCTAATCAATTAAAATGGTTCCATTAATATTTGTAAATATTTGTGACTTTGCTTCATCACGATTTAGAACAGTAATCACCGTATTATTTTGAGCACTAACTACAAGAGCAGCATCTTGAGTTATGACAAGAGAATCTTTAACACCTTTTATTCTAGCCTCTTTCACCTTCTCTTGAATTGCCAACCATTTTTCTGCTGAAAAATCAATTCCCCTTGTATCCATTCTGTACTGTGCATGCTTACTAATCTTTAAAACACTTGAATTCCTTATTTCATTGTTTAAAAAGTTATGAAAGGAAACTGTTTGTTGCTGATTGACATTTCGTCGAGTAGGCTTTGGCAGCGAATAGATAGATTGAGTCGAAATTCTCGAATCCATTTGACCACTTCCTTCCACCAAGCCGAACTTATTCTTATTTAGTCTCTGCTTTGCTAACTTGTACTACTTGTTCATTACTGATCCAACGCCCATCATCTAGTTGAATTCTTAACTGACCATCCTTTTCAAGCCGAACAGACGTTACAACACTTTCAACATCTTCCGTTTTCGTACGATATTCATCAATTGGCACTTGACGTTGCCATTGAATTTTCTTTCCGATTAACTCACTATGTTGCACTAAATTTTGACTCGACTGGATTGACACAAACCTTTGCATCGCTTGATTCATATTGGTCATTTGTTCTAATGTTGAAAATTGAGCCATTTGAGCAATGAATTCACGATCATCCATTGGGTTTGATGGATCTTGATTTTGGAGTTGTGTAATTAAAATTTTAAGAAAATCATCTTTCCCTAAAATTCCTTGATTATTGCTTTGCGTTTTCGTCTGGGTTTCTAAACGATACCCTTCATGAATAGTTGTCATAGTATCACCTATATTTCTTCATTAAATCTAGCTTCTTCTAATAGTTGATGGAATACCGGTAACTGATCTTGATCTTGAGCGTCTTCTTCTCTTTCATTTCCACCACTAGATGATTCTTTTTCTCTTTCCTTTTGTTCATCCAGGTTTTGTTGAGTAACCTCAATACGATCAACTTGAAGCTGTAGTTGGATAAATGCCTGGCGCAATTGAGTAATCTGAGATTCAATCAAGTCCCTAACAGCATGGTTTCCAGTTGTAATTTGAGCTGTAATGGATCCATCTAATTGAGTTAAGTGAATATGAAGCCGACCTAAATGAGCTGGAAATAATTTAATTGTAAAAGTATTCATATTACCTTGGTTTTGCGTAAACACACCACGTTTCAAAAACGAATGAAATTGCCGCAAAAACTGTTGTGCCTGAACCTCTTTAGGTAAACGATCACCTATATACATGACAGCCTGTTCTGTTTTCAACTGAAGGTGACCGACCTCATGTCCATTTGAATGATTCTTAACTATATTTGAAGGTAAAGGATCTGAGACAGATAATTTTAAATCTAATAGTGACTTATTATTTTCCTGGGAATCTAACAATTGTTCCTTCGGTTGGTTTCGCTCCATAAATAATCTAAATTGCTGAATGATTTCTTTTGTAGAGTTCGTATCTGATAAATCAATTCCGAGAACCTTATTCGATAGTCCACTTAACGCTATTGATAAATCCATTTTCTCTGTATGTGAATGAGAATGGGTATTTTGACTAACTTTTGAAGAAACAATCATTGATAAAATGAATTGACCGACATCTGAAAGAGTGTGAACACCTTCATTATCACTAACAGGGGATTGCAGTACATTGTGAATTATGTCATCCAATTCAGGTGCTAGAATTTGTAACAGTGACGTAATCTCTTCATCGGCTTCAAATGAGATATCATCCATCTCTTGATTCAATTGAATCAGTTCGTTTAAGAACTCCGATAATGACGTTGTTTTCTCTTCGAATTCAGAAGGTCCATCCCTCTTACTAACAGCCGTTTCCTGCCCTAGTATTTGTGCAAAAGAGCGATCGCTTTCTACTTTTGTTGGATTGTTCACTCTAATGAGTGAACTCGAACCACTTGTCCCAATATAAATGGCAGTATCTGTCAACCAATTTCACCTCCTTCTAGAATTATTGATTTGCTAATTGCGTTATAAGATTTGCTGCTAATTCGCTATCCATCTTTGCCAAGATTCCGGCGCGTACTTCAATTGAGATCTGAGATAAGTGTAAAAGAGCATCTTCATCCGATAATTGTTCTATAATAGCAGCTGCATTTTTAGTAGACATTGCTTCATAAGTCCTTGCTAAGTCTTTCAATTCTTGAACTTCAGATTCAAGTCGTGCTTCTTCAATAGCTGCTTTATGCTCAATTTGAGCTTGTTCATCACTTAACTTTTTTATCTCTTCTTCTCGCTCATTTAATGTCACTTGCAGACGGTCTACTTCAGCCTCTAGCTTTTGTATCGTCTCATTTAGATACTCAACATTTACCTCTTCTACCACCTCTACTGCTTCATTCTCAAGTAATGAAGCAACTACCGGAATCTCACTACCATATGCCTTCGCTTTATCCAAAACATTAACTCCGAGAAGAGATAAAATGACACTAAATAAAATAACCGCAAAAATAACGGGAATACACACTACGAGAAAAAACCACTGAAATTTACTATGTCCTTTTGAAGTTTCACTCATAAAATCACCATACCTATCGATTTGCAAACAATCGAAGTGATAACTCGTCCATGTTTATCAGTTCAACCCGCTTTTCTTCTTCATTAAATTGTTCTTCCTTAATTTGTTTCATTTTTTCATATTTTTTAAGTTCAGTAGATTTCGTAATATAAACCTGTTGCTTTTGATTCATTTTTTCTCTTGCTACTTGCGTTGCACGTTGCTTATGCTCGATCTCCTGTTGTAACTGTAGAATTTTCATTTGATTTTGTTGTAGATGATAAATGGATGTTCCACTTGAGACTTGCTTTCGTGCATAATCTTCAAGCTGTTCTTTCCACTTAAGTAGTTCGTATAGTTCAGTAGCAATATGTTCAAATTGATTAACTGCTTCTTGATATTCAACTTGTACCGTATTTTTCTCCTGTTCTCTTACTTGCATTATTTTTTGCAACGTGAACTGAAATGCCATACTACTGTCCACCTCTTCCGAACTCATTAATTAATTTTTCCACAGCTTGATTCAATGTTATGACTTCATCCGTCGCTTGTTTAATAAACGCAATAATCTTTGGGTACATCTGAATCGCTTCGTCTACCTCTCTTGAAGTCCCTCTTTTATAGGCACCTATATTAATTAAATCCTCGTTTTCATTGTAGATCGACAAATAGCTTCTAAGTTGTTCTGCTGCAAACTTGTGCTGATCATCAACAATATCTGCCATGACCCTGCTAACACTTTTCAAAACATTAATCGCCGGAAATTGACCTTTATTGGCTAATTTACGATCCAAAACCAAATGCCCGTCCAATATTCCCCTTACCGCATCAGCTATTGGCTCATTCATATCATCGCCATCGACAAGTACTGTATAAAAAGCAGTAATCGAACCACGCTTATTTGTACCTGATCGTTCTAATAACTTTGGCAACATAGCAAATACAGATGGTGTATACCCTTTTGATGTTGGCGGTTCCCCAATTGCAAGACCTATTTCACGTTGTGCCATTGCAAACCTCGTTACCGAATCCATCATTAGATTGACATGAAGCCCTTGATTTCTAAAATATTCAGCTACTGCGGTTGCGGTCATTGCACCTTTTATCCGCATAAGAGCGGGTTGATCTGAAGTAGCGACAACTAATACCGTTTTACTCATACCTGCCTTACCTAAATCTCTTTCAATAAAGTCTTGGACTTCTCTGCCTCTTTCACCAATAAGGGCAATCACATTGATATCGGCGGCTGAATTTCTTACTAGCATTGAGAGCAATGTACTTTTCCCTACACCGCTACCGGCAAAAATTCCAATGCGTTGTCCTTTCCCTACTGTAAATAACGAATCAATCACTCTAACTCCAAGAGACATCTTTTCAGTAATTCGCGGTCTCGATAAAGGATCTGGTGGGGCATTGTCTGTAGGAAAAGACATCAGCCCCTTTGGTAGAGAGGTTTCTGTCATTATGTCGCCACAACCATTTATAACTTTCCCGATCAATCCGACCCCAACTTTTATTTGGAGTGGCTTGCCTGTCGCCTCTACTAAACTCCCTGGAGAAATATCTGTCGTGCCATCTAGTGGCATTAATAACACATTCTCATCTTTAAATCCGACAACTTCTGCTTTTACTTTTGTTTTTTTGGTTTTACCAACAATGATATAACATAAGTCCCCTATCGAAGCTTGAGGCCCTTTCGATTCAATTGTTAAGCCTACTACACGTGTTACTTTCCCGTACCACTTATAAGGAGATAAAGAAGGAATTGAATCAATTAACGCACTAACTTTCATAAATGCCCTCCTGAACCATCTCCAATAATTGCGCTTTGAGAACTTCTAGCTGCTTGTCTACTGTCGCTTCAATACGACCATATTTGGTTTCAATCACGCACCCATGCTTCATCAAACCTGCATCGGGATAAATAAAAAGATTCTCGGTATGACTTAATAGCTGTTCGAGTTCCTCTTTTTGATTTGTTGTATATTCAAACCAATCTGGATGAACAAAAATTCTAACCTTTTCATGCTCTCGCACTTCCGTTATAACTTGCCGTAAGAGCGCTCCCCACACATGAGAGTTTCCCTCTAATTGCAGATCGATCATTCGTTTCGTGAGCGCACAAGCCACCTCAATAATCACAGGATCAGCTGACTCAATCGTTCGCTCATAATCTTTTTCTGATTGAACAATAACTGAATGGGCTTGTTCAATTAATTTATTGTAAGCTCGAAACCCTTCATTCTGACCCTCTACATAACCAGCCTCATAACCTTGCTTTTTCGCTTCCGCCTTTAAAACCTCAATTTCTTCAACTGCAC
Organism: Halalkalibacter krulwichiae; assembly: GCF_002109385.1. Classification (NCBI taxonomy): domain Bacteria; kingdom Bacillati; phylum Bacillota; class Bacilli; order Caryophanales; family Bacillaceae; genus Halalkalibacter; species Halalkalibacter krulwichiae. Next base: position 2,676,594 of record NZ_CP020814.1, read on the forward strand.
TTTGACGAGCAACCTCAACTTGTTTCAATAAATTTCGGGCTTCTTGTTCTGCTTCAGCAATCAATTGGTTTGCTTTTGCTTGAGCTGCAGCAAGTTCAGCTTCCGTTTTCTTATTTACCTCTTCATTGTTTGTAAAGTGGTTAGGTTGTTCATTTGGCGCAAGACGATCATCAATTCTATTGAAGATTCCTTCTTCGAACAGATTACGTATCATAATTTGTTTTTTATCATTTGAATTAGAACTTGTATAAA